>NZ_JBNYXL010000006.1:0-443557 GCF_051380655.1 Janthinobacterium amylolyticum | reverse complement strand
AATTGTCTTGACAACGCTGCCATGGAAAGCTTCTTCGCTGTGCTCAAGACAGAGTTCTTCTATCTGAACAAGTTCAGCAGCATCGAGGAACTACAGCGCGGCATCAAAAAGTACATCCACTACTATAATCACGATCGTATCAAGCTTAAGCTAAAAGGGCTGAGTCCCGTGCAATACAGAACTCAGCCCTGGGCAACCTAGCAAACTAAACCGTCCAACTATCTGGGGTCAGTTCACTGCAGCCGGTTTTTTATACGCCGTTAATAACGGCTTGATTCTGATTCACGCAAGCGTAAATTAGAACTTGTAGCGCAGGCCGATCGACAGCAGGTCGGCTTTCAGTTTCATGCCATCCTGGCTCAGCGTTTTGCCGAAGTTTTCATATTCAGCAACGGCCGACAGGTTTTTATTGATGTTGTAAGCAGCGCCGATGCCGAACAGGGCAGCGGTTTTGTTTTTCGACTCGCTGGCGTTGAAACCGATCAGGTTCAATTTAACTTTGGTGTGGTTTTGCGTTACGCCAGCTTTTGCAAACAGCGAGAATTGTTCGTTCAGTGGCAGCGTGCCGGTGGCAGCGACGTAGAAAGCGCTGGTTTCCATGCTCAGCGATTCCTTGCCTTCGCTTTCTTTCAGTTTGCCGAAATTGACGTAGCCAGCTTCTGCGCCGAAGTTAGGTGTGAAGTCGTAGCCAGCGTAAGCTTTAAAGCCGGTTTTGTTTTCTTTGCCCGACACGTCGTCGCCCGACAATTTCAATTCCGAACGGCCGACATTCGCGCCAACATAAATGTTTTCAGCTTGTGCGAACAAAGGGAATGCCAGCGCGGCGCCAACGACTACTGCAAACAATTGCTTTTTCATATTCATCCTAGATAATTAATGCGGGGAGACTGTCTCGCCGCTTAATGGGAGCCGAATTGTATAGGGCAGAATATGTTTATGTAAGGCAATTATCTAAAAAGTATTAGAAATAAATTATGCGTTGTTTTTAAGCAACAAAAAGTATTGAATAAATATCGGCGCCGGTCTTTATACCGCTCCACTGAACTTCACGCTGACCTTCAGCCCATGCCCATTCGCCGCCGTCGCCAGTTCCAGCCGGGCACCGTGCAGGGCGGCGATGTCGCGCACGATGGCCAGGCCCAGGCCGGCGCCGCCGGGGTTGCTCTCGAGCGCCGCGCCGACCCGGTAGAACGGTGTCAACACGCGCTCACGCTCGGCCGGCGCGATGCCCTTGCCGCTGTCTTCCACTTCCAGCACGGCGCCGTATTCTTGTCCGCTCGCCGCCTGCGCGGCGCGCACGCGCAGGATTACGCTGCCGCCGTGCGGCGTGTAGCGCAGGGCATTGTCGACCAGGTTGGCGACCAGTTCATGCAGCAGCAGGGCCTGGCCATGCACGGGTGCGTCATCGGGCGCTTCCAGCGACAGGTCGATATGCCTGCCGACGGACACCATGGCCATTTCCAGCCCCACCTGCTGTGCCACCTCACGCAAGGGCACCGTTTCCATAGCCAGGTTCTCGCCGCCATGCTCGATGCGCGCCAGCGTCAGCAGGCGGTTGGCCAGCAGCACGGTCGAATCGGTGGTGGCGGCGATCGAGCGCACGATGTCGCGCAGCGCGGCCACGTCCTGCGCCGCAGCGCCTTGCCGGTCGCACGCGCGCAAGGCCAGTTCGGCCTGGGTTTTCAGCACCGTCAGCGGCGTGCGCAGCTGGTGCGAGGCGTCGGCGATGAAGCGGCGCTGGCTGGCGATCAGCTGCTGCAGGCGCGACATGGAGCCGTTCATGGCGCTCACCAGCGGACGCATTTCCTTGTGCACCAGCGTGGGATCGACGTCGGACAGGTCGGACAGGGCGCGCGTCTCGACTTCCGTTTTCAAGCGCATCAGCGGTTGCAGCACCAGGCGCACGGCAAACCAGACGAGTGCCGCCATCACCAGTATCATCGCCGCCTGCCAGCTCAGGGTATCGAACAGGATCTGGTTCGACAGGCCGCGCCGCGCGTCCAGCGTTTCGCCTACCTGGATCAGGGCGATGCCGCGCATCGAATCGTCGTACACGGGCTGCAGCAGGGCGGCGATGCGGATCGGCTTGCCGTGGTAATCGGCGTGGTAGAAGCGCACCAGGGCCGGATAATTCTGCGAGCGGGGCACGTTTTTCGGCACCGCCGGCAAGTCGCCATAGCCCGACACCAGCTCGCCGTTGATGCCCGTGACCTTGTAGTAGATGCGCCCCAGCGTATCGGTCTCGAAGCTGTCGAGCGCCACGTACGGCACCTCGGCCACCACCTTGCCGCCGACGATGGAGACGCGCTCGGCCAGCGCGCGCGTCGACGCCAGCAGCGAGCGGTCATACGCCATGTCGGCCGCGTCGAGCGCATTGCGGTAGACGAAAAAGGCGTCGAGCAGCACCAGCATCACCAGCGGGATGAGCAGCCAGCGCAGCAGCTGGCTGCGCAGGCTGCCCAGTGGCCTGCCATGCGCGTAGCGGCGCAGGCGCTCGGCCAGCGGCTGACGGGGCACGTTCATTTTGGCGCGGCTGGCGCCATGGCCCTGCGCGGCTGCAGCAGGTAGCCGATGCCGCGCAGGGTGGTGATGACGGCGCCGTCGGGCGAACCGCTTTCCACGCCGTTCTCGAGTTTCTTGCGCACGCGGTGGATGTACAGTTCGATGGCATCCAGGTTGGCGTCGTCGGCCAGCGCGAAGACTTCGTCGAAGAGTTTTTCCTTCGACACGGCGCGTCCGGAACGCGTGATCAGCGCTTCGAGCACGGCATGTTCGCGCGGCGTCAGGGCCAGCGCCGCGCCGCTATAGCTGAACATGCGCGTGACGGTGTCGAAACTGAGCGCGCCGCAGGTATGCACCAGCGCTTCGTTACCCTGGCTGCGGCGCAGCAGGGCTTTGACGCGTGCTTCCAGTTCGGCCAGCTCGAACGGCTTGGCCATGTAGTCGTCGGCGCCCAGGTTCAGGCCCTGCACTTTTTCATCCAGGCCGCCGCGCGCCGTGAGTATCATGACGGGGGTCTTGCCGCGCGTGCCGCCGCGCGCGCGCAGGCGGCGCAGCACGTCGAGGCCATCCATTTTCGGCAAGGTCAGGTCGAGCAGCACCAGCGAATATTCCTGCGTGTGCAGCAGGGCGTCGGCATCGGCACCGTTGTGGGCCGTCTCCACCGTCAGGTGCGCGTCGCGCAGGGCCTTTGCCAGCCAGTGCGACAGCTCCAGATGGTCTTCCACTAATAATATGCGCATGGTCTCCGCCATTCGTTTGAATTGGTGCAGTGTAAGCCTGCCGGGGCGTTGCCGACAGGGGCGTGCATGAATATGTTTGTACCGCTTGTGGCTGGCCGGCGACACCTGTCAGTCTGAAAGCGAATTGAAAGGATCGCGCTCATATAGTGTGATCCTGATTCACGAAGTTGATCAGGCATATCACCAATAACTATATCTGAGGGAGACACTCTACATGAAGAAAACAGCATTCTCGCTGGCCGCCATGGCGGTAGTCGCCGCCGGCAGCGCCCAGGCCCAATCGAGCGTCACCCTGTATGGCCGTCTTGACGCCGGCATCAGCAATACCAGCAATGCCGGTCCGAACAAAAGCTCGATGACGCAAGTGAGCTCGGGCGGCATGAACACTTCGCGCTGGGGCATCCTGGGCAGCGAAGACCTGGGCGGCGGCCTGAAAGCCGTGTTCAATCTGGAAGGCGGCATCCTGGTCGACACGGGCGCGGCTGACGGCGCGCTGTTCAAGCGCCAGGCCAACGTAGGCCTGGAAGGCGCGTTTGGCCGCGTCGTGCTGGGCCGCTCGTTTACCACCGTGTACGACTTCGTGCTGCCCTTCGACCCGATGGCGTACGCGCCTTTCTATTCGTGGGCCACTTCGGCCAACGCCACGGGGCCCAGCAAGTACGGCATGACGACCGCCTTCGACAACATGGTCAAGTATTCGGGCAAGACCGGTGGCTTCAGCTACGGCGCATCGTACGGCTTCGGCGAGCAGACGACGGGCAGCTCGGACAGCGCCAAGCTGTCCACGGCCGTCACCTATAAAACGGGTCCTGTCAGCCTGCTGGCCACGTACGAGCAGGTCAACGGCAATACCGTTCCCGGTGGCGCGCGCGACAAGACCACGGTCTACCACCTGGGCGCCATGTACGACGAGGGCCCGTGGAAGGTGCAGGCGGCGGCGCGCGACTACAAGCTCGACCCGGCAGCGGCCGGCAAGGCCGATGTGCGCGGCACCCTGTACTGGGGCGGCGTCAGCTACAAGACCACGCCGGTCGTCACACTGACGGGCGTGATCTACTACCAGGACGTGAAAAACGTGGCGTCCAACCTGGATGCCGATCCGATCATGTACGTGGCGCGCGTGCGCTATGCCCTGTCCAAGCGCACCGACCTGTATGTGGCCGGCGCCTATGCCAAGGCCAAGCACAATCAGCTGGTCAGCCTGTCGCGTGACGACGCCGGTTTCGGCGACACGCAGCGCGGCCTGATCGCCGGCATCCAGCACCGCTTCTAAGCCATGGCCATGCTGCGCTCCCTGTTCCTGTCCCTGTGCTGCCTGCTGCCCGCCATCGCGGCGGCACAGGCCCCCGCGCCCGCGCCGGCCGAATGCGTGGTGCCGTCCAAGCCGGGCGGCGCCATGGACCTGACCTGCAAGCTGGCGAAAAAAAGCCTGGCGCAGGAGGGCGTGGCGGGTGCCGCGGCGCCGATGCGCATCAGCTATCTGCCCGGCGGCATCGGCGCCGTGGCCTGGCATTCGATGGCGTCGCAGCGCCGCCGCGCCGAGGCGAACACCCTGGTGGCCTTTTCGGGCGGTTCGCTGCTCAATCTGGCGCAGGGCAAGTTCGGCAACGCCAAGGCCGGCGATGTGCGCTGGGTGGCGGCTGTGGGCGCCGACTACGGCATGATCGCCGTGCGCAGCGATTCGCCCTACAAAAGCCTGGCCGACCTGATCGCAGCCTTGCGCCAGCATCCGGACAAGGTGCTGATCGGCGTCTCCGGCACCATCGGCAGCCAGGACTGGCTGAAGATGGCGCTGGTGGCGCGCCACGCCGGCATCGACCCGAAAGTGCTGCGTTTCGTGGCACTCGAAGGCGGCGGCGAAGTGTTCACGGCGATGCAGGCAGACTACGTGCAGGTGGTCTCGGGCGACACCTCCGAAGCCACCTTGAACGCCAGCGCCAACCACGCGCGCGTGCTGGCGGTGCTGTCGGAAAAACGCCTGCCCGGCGTGCTGGCCGGCGTGCCGACGGCGCGCGAGCAGGGCGTCGACGTGGTCTGGCCCATCATCCGCGGCGTGTGGATGGGGCCACAGGTGCCCGAGGCGGACTACCAGCGCTGGGTCGCCACTTTCGAGCGCGCCATGGCCACGCCGCAATTCGCCGAATGGCGCGCGCAGGCCGGCCTGTATCCATTCGCCCTGACGGGGCCGAAGCTGACGGCGTATGTGCGCAAGGCCGTCGACGAGTATGCCAGGCAGGCGACTGAACTTGGCCTGATGCGTTGAACGACAACTTATTAAAAACATTGACAGACGGAGACAACCCCATGCAAACCAAGACCCTGCTTCAAGCCGCCATTGCCACCGCGTTCGCCAGCCTGGCCGGCGCCGCCTTCGCGCAAGTGCCGCCCGGCTATCCGGCCGACTACCAGAAGATCATCGACGCGGCCAAAAAGGAAGGCAAGGTGGTGATTTACAGCGCCACCGACAGCAAGGCCGCCGCGCCTTTGATCAAGGATTTCAGCGCCCTGTATCCGGGCATTTCGGTCGAATACAACGACATGAATTCCACCGAAGTGTATAACCGCTTCATTTCCGAAGTGGCCGCCGGCGGCAACACGGCCGACGTGATGTGGTCGTCGGCCATGGACTTGCAGATGCGCCTGGCCTCGGACGGTTATGCATTGAAATACAAATCCGTGGAAGCGGCGAAGATCCCCGGCTGGGCCATGTGGGATGACCAGGCCTACGGCACCACGTTCGAGCCGGCCGCCATCGTCTACAACAAGCGCCTGCTCGACCCCAAGGAAGTGCCGAAGAACCACGCTGATTTCGCCAAGCTGATCACGACGCCGAAATTCAAGGACAAGGTCACCACCTATGACATCGAGAAATCGGGTGTCGGCTTCATGTTCATGTCGCAGGATGCCAAGGAGTACCCGCAGTTCCTGGCCCTGCAAAACGCCTTTGGCACGGCCAAGGTGCGCGTGCAGTCGTCGACAGGCACCATGATGGAGCGCATTTCGTCGGGTGAAAACCTGATTGGCTACAATGTGCTGGGATCCTATGCCCTCGTGCGCGCCAAGACCGATCCGTCGATCGGCGTGGTGCTGCCCAAGGATTACACCCTGATCCTGTCGCGCGTGCAGTTCATCAACAAGAACGCGAAAAACGTCAACGCCAGCAAGCTGTGGCTCGACTACATCCTGTCGCACCGGGGCCAGACCATCATCTCGAACGGCGCCAAGCTGTTTGCCATCCGCGCCGACGTCACGGGCGAAACGACGTCGGCCGACCTGATCAAGGAAATCGGCGCGGCCAATGTCAAGCCGATTCCCGTGCATCCGATCATCCTGCAATTCCTGGGACCGGCCAAGCGCATGGCGTTCCTGAAGCAATGGAAAGAGACAGCCGGCAAAAAGTAACGCCGTCCTGGCCGTCCGCAGGCGCGTGCCTGCGGACGGATGCCGCACCCTACATTCATTGGATTCATCATGCAAACTGCCATCTTGCCGCTGCCTGCACGGTCGCGCTCTCCCCTGTCGCGCCTGAACTGGCCGCGCGGCGTGGTCGTGGCGATCACCCTGGTCGCCATTTTCCTGCCGCTGTTCCTGATTTTTTACCAGAGCTTCCTGAACGCGCCGTTCTTCATGCCGGTGCGCGAATTCGGCTTTGATTCCTACCGTTTCATCTTCGATGATCCCGATTTCTCGATGGCCTTCAAGAACGGCCTGATGCTCGCCTGCGGTCTGACCGTGATCGCCGTGCCGCTGGGCGGCATGCTGGCCTTTTTGATGGTGCGCACCGATTTGCCCGGCCGCAGCTGGGTGGCGCCCATGCTGCTGGTGCCGATCTTCGTCTCGCCGATGGTGATGGGCTTTGGCTACGTCGTCTCGATGGGGCCCGTGGGCTTTTACTCGACCTGGGCCAAGGAATTGCTGGGCTTCGTGCCCTGGAATATCTATTCTTTCACCAGCATCGTCATCATCGCCGGCCTGACGCACGTGCCGCACGTCTACCTGTATGCATCGTCGGCGCTGAAAAGCCTGGGCTCGGATGTGGAAGAAGCGGCCCGCGTGGCAGGTGCCTCGCCGATCCAGGTGATGATGAATGTGTCGCTGCCGATGATCATGCCGGCGCTGGCGTATGCGGGCGTGCTGGTGTTCTTCCTCGGCTTCGAGGTGTTCGGCCTGGTGCTGGTACTGGGCGATCCGGAAGGCCACCTGGTGCTGCCGACCTATCTGTACAAGCTGACGAATAAACTGGGTACGCCGTCCTACCACCTGATGGCCGCCGTCGCCGTCTGCCTGGTGATGGTGACCATGCCGCTGGTGATGATACAGCGCTGGCTGCTCAAGTCCGCCAACAAGTATGTGTCGATCAAGGGCAAGGGCGCGCGCAGCAAGGCCATGCCGCTGGGGCGCTGGAAGTGGCTGGCGTTCGCGCTGCTGGCCGGCTGGCTGATCTTCACCATCATCCTGCCGCTGACGGGTATCGTGCTGCGCTCCTTCGTGCAGTACTGGGGCGAGGGCGTGCACCTGGCCGACGTCCTGACCCTGCAGCATTTCCGCGACATCTTCGACCAGCCGTCGCTGGTGCGCGGCATCGTCAACACCATCCTGATCGGCGTCGTCGGCGGCGCGCTGGCCGTGGGCTGCTACAGCTTCATCGCGCTGGCCATGCACCGCAAGCAGGACGGCATCACGCGCCTGCTCGACTACAGCGTGCTGGTGCCGCGCGCCGTGCCGGGACTGCTGGCCGGCCTGTCGTTCCTGTGGGTGTTCCTCTTCGTGCCGGCCTGGCTTGACGGCATATTGAAAGGCATGGACAACGGCGTGGCCCTGTGGCTGAGCGGCCATGCGATCCCCGTGCTGCGCGAACTGCGCTCGACCATCTTCGCCCTGTGGCTCGCGTATTCGGTGGTGTGGATGGCTTACGGCATGCGTCTGATTTCCACCGCGCTGCTGCAGGTGGGGCCGGAGCTGGAAGAGGCGGCGCGCGCCGTCGGCGCCAGCCGCGGCCAGGTGACGCGCGACGTCACCCTGCCGCTGATCAAATACGGCTTGCTGGGTGCGTGGCTGATGGTCTTCCTGATTTTCGAGCGCGAATACTCGACGGGCGTGTACCTGCTGTCGCCGGGCACGGAAGTGATTGGCGCCATGCTGGTATCGCTGTGGGCCGGCGGCTCGACCGACCTGGTGGCGGCGCTGTCCTTCATCAATATCACCCTGGTGGCCATCGGCCTGGGCATCGCGCTGCGCTTTGGCGTCAAGCTGCATAACTAAATACAAAGACTGAGACCACATCATGAATGAATTGACCGTCAATGAACTGTACCTGGACTACGGCACCGGCGCTTCCGCCAACCAGATCCTGAAGGGTGTCTCCATGCACCTGAAAAAAGGCGAAGTGGTGGCCCTGCTGGGGCCTTCGGGCAGCGGCAAGACCACCTTGCTGCGCGCCGTCGCCGGACTGGAAAGCCCGAAGGCGGGCACCATCGAGATTGGCGAGCGCAATGTCTACGATGGCGCGAAACACTTCGAGATGCCGGCCGAGCAGCGCAACCTGGGCCTGGTGTTCCAGTCGTATGCGCTGTGGCCGCACAAGACCGTGTTCGACAACGTCGCCTACGGCCTCAAACTGCGCAAGATGGGCACGAGCGATATCGCCGGGCGCGTGAAGGAGGTGCTGACGCAACTGGGCCTGGGGCATTTGGGCGAGCGCTATCCGCATCAACTGTCCGGCGGCCAGCAGCAGCGCGTGGCGATTGCGCGCGCGCTGGTGTACAACCCGCCCGTGATCCTGCTCGACGAACCGCTGTCGAACCTGGACGCCAAACTGCGGGAAGAGGCGCGCGCCTTTTTGCGCGAACTGATCGTACGCCTGGGCCTGTCGGCCCTGATGGTGACGCACGACCAGGGCGAGGCGATGGCGATCTCGGACCGCATTTTGCTGCTCAATAACGGCAAGATCGAGCAGCAGGGCACGCCGCAAAGCATGTATGAAACGCCGGACACCCTGTTCACGGCGGAATTCATGGGCAGCAATAACCGCCTGCCCGGCAAGGTGGTACAGCGCGAGGGCAGCGCCGTGCGCTTGCAGATCGATGGCGCCAGCATGCAGGGCGTGGCGCGCGGCGCCAATGCGGGAACGGAAGTGACGACCATGATCCGCGTCGAGGAAGTGAAGATCAGCGCCACGCAGGTGGACAACGCCATCGAATTGCCGCTGCTGACCTGCATGTACCTGGGCGACCGCTGGGAATGCCTGTTCGAGCGCGGCGGCGCCGATAACATCAGCCTGCGCGCCTACTCGCGCCACAAGCTCGAGGCGGGCAAGTACTGGCTGCATATGCCAGTCGACAAGCTCTGGGTGTTTTAACGGTGCTGTGGTGGCCGCGCTGGCGCGCTTTCGGGGCGGCACTGGCCACCGGCCTGGCGGGCGCCGCCATCTGTCTGTGGCTGCATACGCCGCTGCCGTGGATGATCGGCCCTCTGTTCGCCACGGCCGCGTTGCGTCTGGCCGGGCGGGAACTGGCCTGCCCCGTGCGCGTGCGCGAAGCGGGCCAGTGGGCCATCGGCACGGCGCTGGGCCTGTATTTCACGGCGCCCGTGCTGGCCGTGCTGCTGGACTTCACGCCGTGGATCGCCGGCGCCGTGCTGTTCGCGCTGGCGCTGGGGGCGTGCGGCGCCATGCTGCTGCGGCGCCTGTCCGGCGTCGACAGCGCCACCGCCTTCTTCGCCATGGCCGTTGGCGGCGCGTCGGAAATGGCCGTGCAGAGCGAGCGTCATGGCGCCGACGTGGGCAAGGTGGCCGCCGCGCACAGCCTGCGCATGATGCTGGTGGTGGCGACCATTCCCTTCGGCGTGCGCTACTGGGGCAGCCATGGCCTGGCCGAAGGACACGAAACCTTCGTGCCTGGCGCCGCCCTCGTCGATCCTGCCGGCCTGGCCGCGCTGGTCTGCATCACCGTGCTGGCCGCCCTCGCGTTCAAGCGGGGCAGGCTGCCGAACGCGTGGGTCATCGGCCCGCTGCTGGCGGCCCTGCTGCTGACGGCCTGCGGCATCCACTTGTCGCGCCTGCCTGAATGGATGATACGCGCCGGCCAGCTCTTCGTCGGCATCGCGCTGGGCACGCGCTTCAGCCCCGCTTTTTTGCATGCCGCTCCCCGCTACCTGGCCAGCGTCGCCTTGTGCAGTGTCTTGATGCTGCTGCTGGCGGCCGCCTTCGGGCTGGGGCTGTCGTACTGGCTGGGCATCCATGCTGGCACCGCCATCCTGGCCACTTCGCCGGGCGGGATTGCCGAAATGTCGCTGACAGCCAAGACCCTGCATCTGGGCGTGCCGGTGGTGACCGCGTTTCATGTGGCGCGCATGGTGGTGCTGGTGCTGGCGATCGGCCCGCTGTTCCGCGTGCTGCAGCGGGCTTGATAGAGCTTAGTTGCGCACCACGATTTCCTGTATCTGCGGTTCGCGCTGGCGCAGGAAGCGGGTGATGGAGTCGACGCTGACGACGTCGATCTGGCGCGTCATGCGGCGCTCGAAAGGGTGGTCGTCAAAAGCGATATTCGCGCGGAACATGCGCGCGCCCAGGCGCGTGGCGGCGGGTATGCTCAGCGTTTGCGGCGCGTAGCTGGCGCTGCGCAGCCAGCCTTGCGCTTCGGCCCGCGTCTCGATCTTGCCAGGCGCGTTGCTGGCAGCGGCCAGCAGTTCCAGCACCCACTGGTTCGAGTTCTGGTACTTGGTGGAAAACGGGTAGGCCAGCATATTGTAGTGTGCCTCATGCAGGCGCTTCGGCGTGCTCGACGCCAGCAGGCGCGCCAGTTGCTGCTGCGTATCCTGGCCGGGAATCAGGATCAGGGATTCATACATGAACACATCATCCATGAAGAAATTGCCCAAGCCTTCGTTGAACAGTGACGATTGCGCCGTGCCGCATTCATTGAGTTCATGCACCACCAGCCAGCGCCCTTGCGGGTGGTCGCGCCAGGCCAGCGCCACGTGCGAATAGCGCAAATTGTACTTGGACAAGTCCTGGCCGACGCGCGCCACCAGCGCCACTTGCGCGCCCGAACCATCGAGCGCCTGCAAGGTCTTTTGCGCCAGCTCCATGGACTTGGCGAGAGTGGTGGCATCGGTGGGTTTTTCCTCGCACGAGCGCCCCGCATGGGCGGCGCCGGCCAGGGCCAGGCTGATGATCATGGCAGTCAGGTATTTCATGGGGTTCACGCTTTCGAGTGATGAAGGATGGCATTGCCGGCCGCATTCGGCACATAGGCGATGGCCTTGCCGGACAGCACCAGCATGTGGCCTGTCGAGACGGCGACCACCTGGATCACCGTGCCGGCCGCCAGCGACAGGCCCTGCGTGGCTTGCTTGCCCAGCTTGACCGACGCCGTGGCGGCCTTCGATGCACCTTTGGCTGTGCTCTTCAGCACGACAATGCTGCCGTCGGCCACGTTTTCCACCGTGTCGATGACGACCTCACCGGCGCTGGCCAGCACGACTATGGAGCCGACCAGCACGATGGCCGACGCCATGCTCGCGTTGTCGGAGGCGCGGGAGCTGTCGGCGTTGGCGGCCTGCGATGTCAGGGTAGCTGCGCACAGCAAGGTCATGGCGAGTATGTGTTTCATGGATGTCCTGTTCTTCTTGATGGGGCTTAGACTTGGGAGTGGTGCAGCAGCGCCTTGCCCAGTTCGTTCGGGATGAAGGCGATGGCCTTGCCGGACAGCACCAGCATGTGGCCGGTGGACAGCGCCACCACGCTGACCACGGTGCCTGCGGCCAGAGACAGGCCCTTGGCCGCTTGCGTGCTCATCTGTATTGACGCGCCACCCGCTTCGGACGCGCCTTTCAGCACGACGACAATGCCTTCACCCACCGTTTCCACGCTGGCAACGACGATCTGCCCGGAGGCGACCAGCATCGACATGGAGCCGGCCACCACGATGGCGGAACCCTGGCTCAGGTTTTGCGATCCTTTCGACAGGTTTTCCGAAGCGGCCGCCTGGGCCGAACCCGCCACGGAGCCGGCCAGCAGCAGCGACAAGGACAAGCAGATGGGTAGCAAGCGTTTCATGGGTGTCTCCTTCTTGATATGCCTGATTGGCAGAGGCATGATTGTCGACTCCAGCATTCCGGTCAATCGGAACGCTACTCGTAGTGGGCAGCCATACCCCAAGTATTACTTTTTGATACTATCTTGGCTTGTAGCAATTAAAGGATAGCCATGCCCCAGACCCATGCCTTGATCGAAGCCTTGAAGCGGCTGTTAAAAGCGCGCTCCCTCACCTATGCCGAACTGGCGCAGCGCATCGGCGTGTCCGAAGCCAGCGTCAAGCGCATGTTTTCGCAGAAACAATTTACCTTGCAGCGGCTGGACCAGATCCTGGTGGCCATCGGCAGTGATTTCCAGCAGCTGGCGCAGGCCGTGCAGACGGCACAGGCCACGCCGACCCTGATCACGGGATTGACGTATGCGCAAGAGAAGGAAATCATCGACGATCCCAGGCTGTTCGTGGTGGCCGTCTCCGCGCTGAACCTGCTGCCGCTGGAACAGATCATCGCCATTTACGACATCAGCGAGGCGCAAGCCGTGAAATACCTGCTGCGCCTCGATAAAATCGGTTTTCTGGAACTGCTGCCGAATAACCGGGTCAAACTGCTGGTGGCGCGCACTTTTGCCTGGATACCGAATGGCCCCATCCACACCTATTTCAAGGAGGTCGCCTATGGTGACTACCTGAATTCCCAGTTCGACGGCGAAACGGAATTGCTGCGCCTGGTGAACGTGATGCTGTCGAAAAAATCCACGGCCGCTTTGCTGGAACGCTTGAAGCAGGTGGCTGTGGAGTTCTCGCAGCAGCACCAGGAAGACGCGCGCCTGCCTGGCAATGAACGTTTGGCCATCAGCTTCATGCTGGCGGCACGGCCCTGGATGCCGCAGACCTTCAAGGCGTTGCTGCGGCAGTGAGCCAGCATTGCTAAGTCAGCGGCAGCCAGCAGCAGTGGGCCAGCAGCAGTAAGCCAGCGGCAGTAAGTCAGCATTAGTAAGCCAGCGGCAGTAAGTCAGCGGCAGTAAATCAGCATTAGTAAGCCAGCAGCAGCAAGGCAGCGGCAGTGAATCTGCTGCGGTAAGTCGGCGGCGGTGAAGCAGCGGACGGCGCGGGCGCGATATCGTTCTATGTCGCTGCCGAGCGCTTAATGCCCCTGCTTGTCGGTGCTGCCTTGTTCCTGCCCTGGTTCTGGTCCAGGCGCCTGCCCACGTTCTTGCCCACGTTCTTGTCCTCTTTCCCGCCCTCGTTCTTGCCCTTCTTCCTGCTTCATCTGCGACAGCAAGCGCCAGGCAAAAAAGCCCAGCACGGCCACGCCCAGCAGCAGCGCGGCCCAGAGGGCCGCCAGGCGCCAGCCCGCACCGTCAGGTGTTTTCGCGACGGGGGCATCGCTGGTCAGCGCCACCACGGTGGCCGCCGTGGCAACAGGCAGCGACAGCAATTCTTCCTGTGTGAAGCCGGGCGCCACCTGCGACAGCGGCAGCGCCGCAGGGCTTGCGCCATTCTTGCCGAAGACCAGTTGATACGGCCCCTTGCCGCTGGCCAGGAACACCAGGTTGGCCGGTGTCCAGCCCAGGCGCAGGACGGAATCGCTGTGCGGATTGCTGCCGCTGTGATATTGCGGCCGCAGCACCCACTGCGTCGTGTGCACGATGGGCATGGCCAGGTCGCCCGAAACCCGTTCCTTGCCATCCATGCTGATGCGGTAGAACGTCGTGTTGAGCAGTGGCTCAAAGCCGGCCGCCTGCGTGGCACGCGCTTGCGGACGCAGGTGCAGGCGCTGGCGCTGGCGCGGCGCTTCGCTTGCCGGGCGATACACGCCCAGGGTGACAGGCATGGACGTGTTGCCCTCGGCCAGCTGCAAGCCGATGCTGTCGGCGGGAATGGCGATCGGCGTTGCATACAGGCGCTCGTCCACGTGCTTGCCCGCCGTCCCCTTCAGTGCGATGGTGGCGCGCGGCGCGGCCATGGCCGTGATACTGACCTGCTGCGCGGCGATGCCGGCGAAAGTGACGGGATCGCCGTACTGCCAGCTCAGCCGCGCATAGCGGAAGGCGCGTGGCGTGAATTCGATACGGTCGTTGGCCAGGGTTTGCGTGTCGCTGTTGCGCAGCCAGTTCAGGGTGGTGGTGGCGATGGCATCCCATTGCTTCAGGTCGTCGCTCACTTCCAGCAGCACTTGCGCATTGTAGTTGTCGGTTCCTGGCGGCAAGGTAAAGCGCAGGGCGCCGATGCGGCTATCCTTGGCGGGCGCGCCAGCATCCAGGATCAGCGCCTGCACGCCAGGCGCCGCACCGGGCGTACTGCCGCCGCGCGCCGTGACGGACAGCAGGCGACCGTCGTTGCCGGTGCGGATCTCCACGCCGTCCAGGTCCGAGTAGGCGGCCGGTGCGCCGGTGATGGGGAAGATACGCACGGGTATCGTGTCGTGCTGCGTGCGCGATTGCGCGGGCGGGGCCGTCAGGGCGAAGGCCAGCGGTTTGCCGCTGCTGTCGAACAGGCGCATGTCGGCCAGGCTGGCCGAGCGCGCGTGCAGGTAGACGTCGGTGGGCACGCTTATGCGGCTCAGGCCGGCACCGGGCCGGGGCGTCAGGGCGATGCTCCAGCGATAGTCCTGCGGCTGGTCTTGCGGCTGCTCCCGGGGCGGTGCTGCCAGCGCGGCACCAGCGAACAAGCATGTGCAAAAGAGGAATGATGGTTTCATGCGGCTCCCGCCTGTGGTTCGGCTGGCGCGGGTGCGGCAGCCTTGGGGAAGGGCGCCAGGTAGCCGATCAGCACCATCAGCAAACCCACGCCCACGAAGGAAACGATGCGCTCGATGCCGCCCACGTTGGACAGGTCGATCAGGAACAGTTTCACGACCACCAGGCCCAGCAGCACGGCGCCCAGGCTCCACTGCTGGCGCCGTTGATGGCGGGCCGCGTGGCGCATCAGCAGTAAGGCCGTGATGCTCCACACCAGCGACAGCATGGCTTGCACGAATTGCGAGGCCAGCATGGCGTCAAAGGTATAGGGCACGCCCAGGTAGTGCGACACCGTGCGCAGCAGCATCAGGTTGAACCAGCCATACAGCAGGCAGGCGGCCACGACGGGCAATCGCGCTTGCCACAGGGCCGGCAGCGGCATCTGGCCCGCTGGCAACAGACGGTAGCTGGCGGTGGCCAGCAGGACGGCAAAGCCCGTGCTCAGGTCCAGCGGATTCAGTAGCGGCAAGTAGGGCAGCGGGGCCATGCCGCCGTCGTCGAGCACGTTCCATGCGGCAATCAGCAGCAGTGACCACAGCGCGCCCAGCGGTATCAGGGTGCGCTGGTACCAGCCGGCGATGGGCGCCACGGGCCAGCCGCCCGCGCGGCAGCGGCGGATCAGCCAGGCCAGTGCCAGCATCATGGCCCAGGCCGGCAAGTAGCGGGCCCAGGCAGGACTGACGCTGTCCTCGTGGCGCGCCAGCCAGCTGTTGACGTGCATGGCGCCCACAGGCCACAGCATCAGCCAGGGCGCCGCCGTGCGCAAGGTATGCAGCAGGCGCAGCACACGCACGTCGAGGTTCCAGGGGGCCTTTGGCCAGGCCAGCAGCAGATATTCGCCGGCGGCCAGGGCGCCGGCCAGTGCCAGCCACGACAGGGCCGTCGGCAGGTAGTCGCGCAGGTACAGCGCCAGCAGCAGGTTGGCGCTCCACAAGCCCAGGCCGATCCAGGCCGGCACGCCGAACCAGCGCAGCTGTGGCCAGTCCAGGCGCCGCGCCAGGATGGCGGACACGGGCGCCGTCACGCTGACGGCAAGCAGATACAGCGCCAGCCAGTGCTCGCCCGCGTGCGGCTGCATGCTCAGGTCGCCGTCAAGCAGGCGCAGCAGCCAGCCGGTGAGCGGCACGAGGATGGCGGCAAACCACAGCAAGCCGCTCCACACCAGCAACGGGCGCGCTGCCAGCGCCAGCAGCGCGTCGCCGCCGCGCGCGCGCAGCGCCAGGAAGCGCGCGCTGGCAAAGGCGGCGCCACCCAGCAGCAGGGCGCTGAGGAAGGAGCCGTCCAGCAGGCTGGCCGGGTGCGCATCCCAGGCCCAGCTGCTGCGGCTCAGCAGCACCATGCCCGCCAGCACCTGCACGGCCAGCAGCAAGGCGCGCGGCGCATGCCAGTCTTCGCGCCGCCCCAGCCATGCCAGCAGGCCTGCCACGCCCAGGGCGCTGACGGTCAGCAGGTTCAGCTGCGTGGCGTTATCCGTGCGCAGCAGGATCTCGTTCCACACGCCGCCCAGCAGCCAGGCCGTGGCGGCCGTCAGGAACAGCACGGACAGGCTGGCCATGAATTCCGGATACAGGTGGCTGCCGTGGCGGCGGAAATTGAAGGTCATCACCAGCGCGGCGGCGGCCAGCAGCAGGCAGCCGAGCCAGAGGTTGGCCTGCAGGGCCGCTGCCGCATCGAGTTGCAGCATGGCAAACAGGAAGGCAATCCACGCGCCCGCCTGTACCAGCAGGCCGAAAGCCCAGGCCAGGGTCTGGCGCTGGCGCAGGCCGACCCAGACGATGCCCGCCCCTTCCAGCGCCCAGGCGGCCGAGGTCCAGCGGCCGTCGAGGGCGAAGGGGATGGCCAGCGTGCCAAACACGACGCCCAGCGCCAGGAACGCTTCGGCCAGCAGCCTGAAGCCGCTCCGGCGCCACAGGGCCACGGCCAGTCCCGTGTAGGTCAAACCGGCGGCCAGGGCGGAAAACGCCAGGCCAAATTTAAAATTCCAGACCAGGCTGTACTGCAGGCCCATGGCGGCCAGCGGCGTGCCGAATACCAAGGTGCCATCGACGTAGTGCTTGAGGCGCGGCGCCTGCCGCGCGCAATAGGCGATGGCGATGCCGATATAGAACAGCACGAACAGGATCAAAAACAGCTGCGTCGACAGGTAGTGCTCGGGCGTATAACGCAGCAAGCCCCAGGCGGTGGCGACGACAAAGGTAAAGCCGAAACTGAGCACGTTCAGGACGCGCCAGGCACGCTTCAGGGCGATGGCAAAGACGCCCGCATTGAGCAGCGCGTAATAGCTGAACAGGCCGATATGGCTGCCGCTGCCTGTCGACACCAGCAAGGGCACGGCAAAGCCGCCGACGATGCCGAACACGGCCAGCCAGACGGCGTTCTGCAGCACGGCCAGCAGGCAGGTAAAGGCCGTCAGCACGAACAGCAGGCCGAAGGCCAGGCCGGCCGGGATCAGTTCGTACAGACGGAAGGCGCCAAACGTCACCAGCATCAGGATCGCCAGCGCCGTGCCCTGCAGCGGCAGGCTGATGCCCGGGCGGCTGGTACGGATGCGCCAGGCCCAGGCCAGCAGGGCGATGTCGGCCAGCGCGATGCCGGCCAGGCGCAGCTCGATGGGCAATGTCACCTGCGCCGCCACGTACTTGAGCAGGAAGCTGACGCCGAGGAAGAGGATCAGCAAGCCCAGCTTGGCGACCAGGTTGCCCGTAAACAGCCAGTTTTTCGCCTTGGCCAGGAGGCCATCGGGGTGCGCGACCCAGGACGGGGTGTTCGGCGCGGCAGGTGGCGAAACCGGCGGCGTGGGTGGCACCGGTGGCGTCGTTGCGACCGGTGGCGCAGGCGCGACGGACGCGGCTGGCGCCGGTGCGGCCATGGCTGCCGATGTTGTCTCGGCCACCTTGATGCCGGCCGCCTGCGCCGCTGGCGCGGGTGGCGGCGTGGCCACCGCTACTGGCACTGGCACTGGCGCAGGCGCAGGGGAAGTGGCCGGCGCAGGGGGCTGCACCACGGCCGCGGTCAGCGGCGTGCCGGCCTGGCCATCGAGCGCTTGCAGGCGCTGCTGGATGCCGTCGACTTCCTTGCGCAAGCGGGCCGTCAGCAATTCCAGATCGGCCACCTTTCTGCGGTACTGCAGCACTTGCACAAAGGCGGTGATCAGTACGCCGAGGATGAACAGCGTTATCAATCCAAACATGGGTCAGCTTTCCTGGAGGGGCGGGGAGTCGGTACCCGCAGTATGCGCACATTACCTTATTATCAAGAAATGGGCGATTTTTGTGATGCAGGGAAAGCTGCAAGGCACGCGGCCAGCATGGCGCTTCGGGGACGCTTGGGTATTGACTAAAAGCAATACCCGGACATTAAGATTGTCGTGCGCAAGATAGTGCTGTATTTTAGCAATTCCTTAATTGCCCGTCCCCCATGCCATGAGTCAAAGCAGCCAGTTTTCCTTATTGTCGCAGCGCCGTTTCGGGCCGTTTTTCTGGACCCAGTTCTTTGGCGCCTTCAACGACAATCTGTTCAAGACGGCGCTGATGGTGATCCTCGCCTACGATGCGCTGAGCTGGACCACGCTCGATCCATCCACCATCACCAACCTGATCCCCGGCCTGTTCATCCTGCCCTACGTCGTGTTTTCGGCCACGGCAGGCCAGCTGGCCGACAAGTTTGAAAAGGCGGGCCTGGCGCGTTTCGTCAAGTGGATGGAACTGGCCATCATGGCGGTGGCCGCCGCCGGCTGGATGACGCACACCCTGTGGCTGCTGGTGGCCGCCGTGGTGGGCATGGGCGTGCACTCGACCCTGTTCGGCCCCGTCAAGTATGCGTATCTGCCGCAGCAGCTGAAACCCGAGGAATTGGTGGGCGGCAATGGCCTGATCGAGATGGGCACCTTTGTCGGCATTTTATTGGGCGAGATCCTCGGCGCCGTGCTGATCGTGCACAAGCCCTTGGGCGTGGAACTGGTGGCCGGCGCGACGATCGCCGTGGCGCTGTTCGGCTTGATCGCCAGCTACCGCGTGCCGCGCACGCCGGCGCCCGAGCCGGACTTGAAGGTGAGCTTGAACTTTGTCGCCGAATCGTTCCGCAACCTGAATTTTTCGCGCAAGAACCGTCCCGTGTTCCTGGCCATGCTGGGCAATTCCTGGTTCTGGTTCTATGGCGCCCTGATCCTGGCCCAGTTCCCCGTGTATTCGAAGGATTTCCTGCATGGCGACCACAGCGTGTTCGTGCTGCTGCTGACCGTGTTTTCCGTCGGCATCGGCACGGGTTCGCTGCTGTGCGAAAGGTTGTCTGGCCACAAGATCGAGATTGGCCTGGTGCCGTTCGGCTCCATCGGCCTGTCGCTGTTCGGCATCGACCTGTATTTCGCCAGCAATGCGTATGTGAATACGCAGGTGGTCGATGCGCTGGCTTTTGTGGGCCAGGCGGGCGTGCCGCGCATCCTGATCGACATCGTCATGATTGGCGTCTTCGGCGGCTTTTTCATCGTGCCCCTGTTCGCCCTGATCCAGACGCGCTGCGACCCGAAACATATTTCGCGCACCATCGCCGGCATGAACATCCTCAACGCCCTGTTCATGGTGGCGGCCGCCGGCGTGGCCATCGTGCTGCTGGGCCAGGGCTTTACCATCCCCGAACTGTTCCTCGTCACGGCCATCCTGAACGCGCTGGTGGCGGCCTACATTTTCTCGCTGGTGCCGGAATTCCTCATGCGTTTCCTCGCGTGGATCTTGATACAGACCGTGCACCGCGTAAAAGTCGTCGATGGCGAGCGCATTCCGACAGAAGGCGCGGCCGTGCTGGTGTGCAACCATGTCAGCTATGTGGACGCCATCGTCATCATGGCGGCCAGCCCCCGTCCCATCCGTTTCGTCATGGACCACCGCATCTTCAAGACGCCGCTGATGGGCTGGATTTTCCGCACCGCCAAGGCGATACCGATCGCGCCGGCCAAGGAAGACCCCTTCCTCATGGAAAAGGCCTTCATCGATATCGCGCAAGCGCTGCATGAAGGCGAACTGGTGTGCATCTTCCCCGAGGGTAAATTGACCCGCACGGGCCAGATCAGCGAATTCAAGGGCGGCATCGCCAAGATTGTCGAGCGCAGCAAGGTGCCCGTGATTCCGCTGGCGCTGCGCGGCTTGTGGGGGCATTTGTTGAGCCACCGCAATGGCCATTTGTTCGAGCGCGCCTTCAAGGCGGGCTTGCGCTCGCGCCTGTCGCTGGCCGTCGGCGTGCCCGTGCCGCCAAGCGAAGCCACGCCGGAACTGCTGCAGCAGAAGGTGCAGGAGTTGCGCGGCAATTGGAAATAAGTGCGGACCAGGCAGGGAATCAGCAGACAATCAGCAGAGCATAGGCAGGGAACAGGCAAGGCGGGAACAAGCGCAGCGCCGGCTAGCCCTGCCGCGCCAGGTGTTGGCCCAGCAGGGCGGCGATGGCGTCGAAGTCGACCGGTTTCGTCAGGTGATGGTCGAAGCCCGCTTGTTGCGTGCGCAGGCGGGCGTCGCCCTGGCCCCAGCCCGTCAGGGCGATCATCAGCACCTCGCGCCCGCGCGCCTGCAGGCGGATGCGGCGCGCCGCTTCATAGCCATCCATGCCCGGCATGCCCAGGTCCATCACGATCAATTGCGGCCAGGCTGCCTCGATGGCCGCCAGTGCTTCTTCACCATCGTAGGCGACGTCGACAGCATAGCCTTCCAGTTGCAGCAGGGTTTGCAGCGAATCGGCCGCATCGCGGTTGTCATCCACCACCAGCACGCGCACGGCATGGCGCGCGGCCGCCGGCACCGCCTCTGCCGTTGCCGCGTCGCCGGCGGCGGCGTCCGGCGCCAGGCTGGCGGGCAGGCTGACGACAAAGCGGCTGCCCAGGCCCGCTCCGGCACTGTAGGCGGCGATACTGCCGCCGTGCATTTCGGCGAACTGGCGCGCCAGGCTCAGACCGATGCCGAGGCCGCTGGCGATCTGCCCCGGCACGGTTGGCCCCTGTTCAAACATGGAAAAGATGCGCGGCATGACGTCCTGCCCGATGCCGATGCCGTTGTCTTCGATGGCAACGCGCAGCAAGCCGTCTTCCATGCGCGCGGTAATGCTGACGTGGCCGCCTGGTGGCGTGAATTTCACGGCATTCGAGACGAGGTTGGCGAAGACCTGCACCACGCGCGCATAGTCGGCGTGCAAGACCACCTGCTGCGGCGGCAGGTCGAGGCTGATGCCGATGTGGCGGCTGCTGGCGGCCGGCTGGCACAGCTCGGTCACATGGCCGAGTAATTGTTGCAGCACGATGTACTGGCGCTGCAATTCCACTTTGCCGCGCGTGATGCGCGCCACGTCCAGCAAGTCATCGACCAGCCGCGTCAGTTGCGTGACCTGGCGCTCGATCACGCCTTTTACCCTCGATACCTGTTCCGACTCAGGGTAGAGGTGGCTGAGCAGGGCCACCGAGGTCTTGATGGGGGCCAGCGGGTTGCGCAGTTCATGCCCCAGGCTGGCGAGGAATTCATCCTTGCGCCGCTGCGTTTCGCGCATCTGGTACTGGCGCTGGCGCGCGCGTAGCATGGCGTGCGCCGAGGTGATCAGGGTCAGTATGCGCACGGGGCGCTCCAGCAGGGTCAGGTTGCCCAGGGTGGAAATGGCTTGCCGCAGCGGCAGGGAATCCTGTCCGCCATGCGTGAGCAGGATGATGGGAAGGTCGGACCAGTCCGGCTGTTGCCGCGCGAAGTCATCAAGCACCTGGTAGGCGCCCGCATGCAGCGCCTCGTCTACCGTCAGGACGCCGGCGGCACCCAGCGACAGCTGCTCGGCCAGCTCGCCGGGCGAATGGCAGGCATGGCTGGCAATGTCGCCACTAGCCAGCACGGCGCCGGCCAGGTTGGCGTCCTGGCCGGCCGGCGCGTAGATCAGGATGCGCTGTTCCATGGCGAGCCCTAGGGAAATGGCGTGCCGCCGACGGTGGGCATGCCCGACAGGATGCCGTGGAAACCGGCCAGGGCGGCGCCGATGCGGATGCCTTGCGGGCTGATCTCGAAGCGGCGGATGCTGCGCTCATGCGCGCTGCCGCGCTTCTTGAAGACGGAAATGGCTTGCCGCACTTCGCCTTCCGTTTCGTAGTAGCGCAGCATGATGACGCTGTCGGCCAGGTAGCTGGCGTCGGCCGAGGTGGTCATCGAGGTGCCCAGCATGTTTTGCTGCACGCCGACAAGCAGGGTGGCCACGCCGCGCTGGCACAGGTAGTTGAGCAGTTCATGCAGGTAGGTGCTTTGGAAGCGCTCGTCGGGCACCGCATGCATGTAGCCGTTCAGGCTATCGATGACGATCACGCGGGCGCCCCGGTCCGCCGCATCGACGACGGCCTGGGCAAATTCGCCGGGCGTCAGTTCCGCTGGATCGATTTGCTGTGCACTGAGCAAACCCGTGTCGAGCGCCGCTTTCAGGTGCATGCCGACGCCATCGGCGCGGTTCAGCAGCTTGCTGCGCGCTTCTTCGAACAGGAACATGGCACAGGGCTCGCCGCGTTCCGTGGCCGCGTGCACGAATTGCGCCGCCAGCGTGGACTTGCCGCTGCCGGCGGGGCCGGAAATGAGCGTGCTCATGCCTTCTTCCAGGCCGCCGCCTATCATGGCGTCAAGGTCGGGCACGCCGCTGGACAACTGCTGGTGGCTGCCATCGCGGCGCGTATCGGCCGCCACCAGGCGCGGATAGACCACCAGGCCGCCGTGCGCGATCTTGTAGTCGTGGGTGCCGCTGCGAAATGGCACGCCCCGGTATTTGACCACGCGCACGCGGCGCCGGTCGTTGCCGTAGTCCTGGTTTTGCAGTTCCAGCGAGAGCACGCAGTGGGCCACGCTGCGCACCTGCAAGCCATCATCGAGGGCCGAGCGGTCGTCGATCAGCAGGGTGGTACAGTGCCGGCTGGCCAGGTATTGCTTCAACGCCACCACCTGGCGCCGGTAGCGCAGGGGATTTTCCGCCAGCAGTTGCAGTTCGGACAGGGAGTCGAGCACCAGCCGGGCAGGGCGGTGCTTTTCGATGGCGGCCATGATGCGCTGGTTGGTCGACGCCAGCTCGATTTCGGACGGGTGGAAGATGCTGTACTGGCGTTGCGGGTCGAGCATGTCATCGCTGGGCGCCACCTCTTCGATGGCGATGCCGGCCAGGTCCCAGCCATGCGACAGGGCGGCAGCGCGCAGTTCGATCTCGGATTCGGCCAGCGCGATGTACAGCGCGCAGGCGCCCGCGCGCGCCCCTTCGGCCAGGAATTGCAGCGCCAGCGTGGTTTTGCCCGTGCCCGGCTCGCCTTCGACCAGGTACAGGCGCTCGGCAAGCAGGCCGCCCGTGAGGATGGTGTCGAGGCCGGCGACGCCGGTCGACAGCAGTGGTGGCTTTGATGGCGGCGTGCCGGGGCCGGCCGCACCGTCTGAGCCGTCTTCCGGCATCGCTGATTGCACCTGTGCTGTCATCACTGGACCCCCGCTATGGCCACGCTGTGGGCTAGCAGTGTAGCGCATCGGCCGCTGCATGCGTTTTCGATACCATTGGTAAATAATTATCGGCCGCGTGCTTGCACGTCAGGAAAGTGTTGCGCACACGTCACCGCTTCAGCAAAGAACCCTTTACCCTGCTACAGTATTCACTCAATCCAACTTTCCCGCATGGCCGTTTTGCCGCTCCCACCTGGTTTTTGACTGAACTCTGTTGGCTTGCCGCTGCTGTTGCTGCACTCATTTAATTGCATCATTGATAACAAAGCGCGCTCAAAAGTTACTATGTTTCAATTGTAACGATGCTTGACGATTTTAGAATGATCGTTCATTCTTTGATCTGCGTTAATAAATTTAGTCATTTCTAACGACACTAGCCAGCTTCTTTTTCAGAAAGTCCAAGATGCAACCAACCTTTTCCTTGACGTCGCCGCGTACGAGCGGCGCTATTGCCGTTCTGTGCGCCACTGTAATCATGGCCGGCTGCAGTAAAAAACAGGAAGCACCTCACGCGCAGCAAGCGCCACAGGTGGTCGTGTTTACTGTTAATCCGGCCGCGTTGCCGATGAGTGCCGAATTGCCCGGCCGTACGAATGCCTATCAAGTCGCCGATGTGCGCCCGCAAGTCGGTGGCTTGATCCAGAAGCGCCTGTTCGTCGAGGGTAGCGATGTGAAAGCGGGCACGGCCCTGTATCAGATCGATTCGGCCACTTACCAGGCTGCCGCCAATTCGGCCAAGGCAGCCCTGTCGAAAGCCAAGGCGAACCTGCTGACGGCTGGCCCGAAAGCGGCCCGCTACAAGGAACTGGTGGCCATCGAAGGCGTGAGCCGCCAGGAATACGATGACGCGTTGGCCGCGTTCGAGCAAGCCAAGGCAGATGTCGAGTCCGCCACAGCGGCGCTGGAATCGGCGAATATCAACCTGCGCTACAGCACCGTGACGGCACCGATCAGCGGCCGTACCAGCCGCTCGACCGTGACGGCCGGCGCGCTGGTCACGGCTGGCCAGGCCGAAGCGCTCACCACCGTGCAGCAACTGGACCCGATCTATGTCGACGTGACCCAGTCGAGCACCGAACTGCTGCGCCTGCGCCGCCAGATGGCAGATGGTTCCCTGAAGAAAGTCGGCGAAGGCCAGGCCAAGGTGGACCTGATCCTGCCGGACGGCAGCAAGTACAGCGAACCGGGCAAGCTGCAGTTCGCTGGCGTGTCGGTCGATCCGACCACCGGCAACGTGGTCTTGCGCGCGCTGTTCCCCAATCCGAAAGGCGAGTTGCTGCCAGGTATGTACGTGCGTGCGCAGCTGGAAACGGGCGTCGATGAAAAAGCCATCACCGTGCCGCAAGTGGGCGTGACGCGTAACCAGAAGGGCCAGGCCACGGCCCTGATCCTGAACAAGGAAAACAAGGTCGAGCAGCGCGTGCTGACCACCAGCGGCACCATCGGTACCGACTGGCTGGTGACCTCCGGCCTGGCCGCAGGCGACCGCGTGATCGTGGAAGGCTTGCAAAAAGTCAAGCCAGGCGCACCAGCCGTTGCCGTGCCGGCCAAGGCAGCTGCCGTGCCTGCCGCTGCAGCTTCTGCCGCAGCATCGCCTGCCAGCGCCCACTAATTCAGGAGAATATTAATGGCCCGTTTTTTCATTGACCGCCCGATTTTCGCCTGGGTGGTCGCGATCGTCATCATGCTTGCCGGCATAATTTCGATCCTCAGCCTGCCGATCGCGCAGTACCCGAGCATTGCTCCGCCGTCGATTTCGATCAGCGGCTCCTACCCTGGCGCCTCCGCCAAGACCGTGGAAGATGCGGTCACCCAGGTCATCGAACAAAAGATGAAGGGTATCGACGGCTTGCGCTACATGGCCTCGTCGAGCGATGCGACCGGCGGCATCAGCATCACGCTGACGTTTACCAGTGGCACCAATCCTGATATCGCCCAGGTGCAGGTACAGAACAAGCTGCAACTGGCCACGCCACTGCTGCCGACGGCTGTCACGCAACAGGGCCTGGTCGTCTCGAAAGCCACCAAGAACTTCCTGATGGTGTTCGGCTTCATTTCCGAAAACGGCAAGATGGACCAGACCGACTTGAGCGACTATGTGGCCGCCAACGTCGTCGATCCGCTGAGCCGCGTGGCCGGCGTGGGCGATGTGACCCTGTTCGGTTCGCAGTACGCCATGCGCATCTGGCTCGACCCTGCCAAGCTGCAAAGCTTCAACCTGACCCCGGCGGACGTGATCACGGCCGTGCAGGCGCAGAATGCGGAAGTGTCGGCTGGCGAGCTGGGCGGCACGCCGTCCGTCAAGGGCCAGCAGCTGAACGCCACCGTGTCGGCCCAGAGCCGTCTGCAAACGGTGGAGCAGTTCGGTGCCATCTTGCTGAAAACCACCACCGACGGCGCCATGGTGCACCTGAAGGACGTGGCCAGCATGGAACTGGGCCGCGAGAACTACAACACCGTGGCCCGCTACAACGGCCATGCGGCAACCGGCGTGGCGATCAAGCTGGCGACGGGCGCCAATGCGCTCGATACGGCCAACGCGGCGAAAGCCATGTTGTCGGACCTGAGCAAGCAATTCCCTGAAGGCATGAGCTACCAGGTAGCGTTCGACACCACCCCGTTCGTGAAACTGTCCATCGAAGAAGTGGTCAAAACCCTGGTTGAAGCCGTTATCCTGGTCTTCCTGGTGATGTATCTGTTCCTGCAGAACTTCCGCGCCACCCTGATCCCGACCATGGCCGTGCCGGTCGTGCTGCTGGGTACCTTCGGCATCCTGAACGCCTTCGGCTATTCGATCAATACACTGACCATGTTCGCCATGGTGCTGGCCATTGGCCTGCTGGTCGATGATGCGATCGTGGTGGTGGAAAACGTCGAACGGGTGATGAGCGAAGAGGGCTTGTCGCCGCTGGAAGCGACGCGCAAGTCCATGACGCAGATCACGGGCGCGCTGGTCGGTATCGCCATGGTGCTGTCGGCCGTGTTCGTGCCGATGGCTTTCTTCGGCGGTTCGACGGGCGTGATTTACCGCCAGTTCTCGATCACGATTGTCTCGTCGATGGTGCTGTCCGTCATCGTCGCGCTGGTGTTTACGCCGGCGCTGTGCGCCACCTTGCTGAAACCGGTAGAGAAGGGCCATCACGCCACCAACAAGGGTTTCTTCGGCTGGTTCAACCGCAGCTTCGACAGCAGCAGCAACAAGTACCAGGGCTGGGTCGGCGCCATGATCACGCACCGCGCCCGTTCGATGCTGCTGTATGTCATCTTGCTCGCTGGCCTGGTGTTCCTCTTCATGCGCCTGCCAACCTCCTTCCTGCCGGAAGAAGACCAGGGCATCCTGTTTACGCAGATTCAATTGCCGACGGGCGCCACGCAAGAGCGCACCCTGAAAGTGATCGAGCAGGTCGAAGACCACTTCATGAACAGCGAGAAAGATAACGTCGCTTCCGTGTTTGCAGTCGCCGGTTTCAGCTTCGGCGGTAACGGCCAGAATACGGGTATCGCCTTCGTGCGCCTGAAAGACTGGGCTGAACGCAAGGCGGTGGAACAGAAGGCGCCTGCCGTCGCCGGCCGCGCCATGGGCAAGCTGCTGCAGATCAAGGACGCGATGGTGTTTACCTTCGCCCCGCCTGCCGTGCTGGAACTGGGTAACGCCACCGGTTTCGACATGCAGCTGCAGGATATCGGCGGTGTCGGCCACGACGCCCTGATGGCGGCACGTAACCAGCTGCTGGGCATGGCGTCGCAAAACCCGGTCATGGTGGGCGTGCGCCCGAACGGCCAGGAAGATACGCCACAGTACAAGATCGACATCGACCAGCAGAAAGCTACCGCGTTGGGCTTGCAGATCTCGGAAATCAACCGCGTGCTGAGCGTCGGCTGGGGTAGTTCGTATGTCAACGACTTCCTCGACCGCGGCCGTGTGAAGAAGGTCTTCATCCAGGGCGATGCCAGTTCGCGCATGCTGCCGGAAGACTTGAACAAGTGGTTCGTGCGCAATGCCGCCGGCGAAATGGTGCCGTTCTCGGCCTTTGCCACCGGCAAGTGGATCTACGCTTCGCCGCGCCTGGAGCGCTACAACGGCTTGCCGTCCGTAGAGATCCTGGGGACGCCGGCACCTGGCCAGAGCACGGGCGCCGCCATGAACGCGATGGAAGAAATGGTCGCCAAGCTGCCAGCCGGTATCGGCATGAGCTGGACCGGCGTCTCGCTGGAAGAGCGCGAATCCGGTTCGCAGACGCCGCAGCTGTACGCGCTGTCCTTGCTGATCGTCTTCCTGTGCCTGGCCGCGCTGTATGAAAGCTGGTCGATTCCGTTCTCGGTGCTGCTGGTCGTGCCGCTGGGCGTGATCGGTGCCGTATTGGGCACGTGGCTGTTCGGCCTGTCGAATGACGTGTACTTCCAGGTGGGCTTGCTCACGGTGGTGGGCCTGTCGGCGAAGAACGCGATTCTGATCGTCGAGTTTGCAAAGGAAATGCAGGAATCGGGCATGTCGCTGCTGGACGCGACCTTGCACGCCGTGCGTCTGCGTCTGCGTCCGATCCTGATGACCTCGATCGCCTTCGGCCTGGGCGTGCTGCCACTGGCCATTTCCAGCGGCGCCGGTTCGGGCAGCCAGAACGCCATCGGTATCGGCGTGCTGGGCGGTATGTTGACGGCCACGTTCCTCGGTATCTTCTTCGTGCCGGTGTTCTTCGTGCTGGTGCGCGGCTTCTTCTCGAAGTCGGACGCGCCGACCACGCCGGCGACGCCTGGTTCGCCAGCCGTCACGCTTTCTAAGGATGCGCATTAATATGAAAAAAACGCTACTCTCCATGGCGGCACTGGCCTTGCTGGCCGGTTGCAGCCTGGCTCCCACGTACGAGCGTCCGGCAGCGCCGGCGCCCGCAAGCTGGCCGACGGGCCCGTCCTACAAGGCCGACACTGCCGCCACCGACGCCAAGCCAGTGTCGGACGTCGCCTGGCGCGAGTTCTTTGCCGATGCGCGCCTGCGCCAGGTACTGGAACTGGCGCTGGCCAACAACCGTGACTTGCGCGTCTCGATCCTGAACATCGAGAAGGCGCGCGCCACCTACGGCATCGAACGCGCCGCGCTGATCCCGACCCTGTCGGCAGCCGGCGGCCAGACGGCCACGCGCATCTCTAAGAATCAGAGCGCCACGGGCGAAGCGTCCATCAATCGCCAGTACACGGCGAACCTGGGCGTATCGGCCTACGAGCTGGACTTCTTTGGCCGCGTGCGCAGCCTGTCCGACAGCGCGCTGGAGCAATACCTGGGCACGGAAGAAGCACGCCGTGCGCAGCAGATCAGCCTGGTGGCCGAAGTGGCCAGCACCTATCTGAACCTGGTGGCCGACCAGCAGCGCCTGCGCGTGGCGCAGGACACCTTGAAGAGCCAGCAGTCGTCGTATGACCTGGCCGTGCGCCGCTTCAGTGCCGGCGCCACGTCCGGCCTGGACAAATACGATGCGCAGACCAGCGTCGAGTCGGCCCGTTCCGACGTGGCTGTCTACACCAGCCAGGTGGCGCTCGACCAGAACGCGCTGGTGCTGCTGGTGGGCGGCCCTGTGCCGGCCGACCTGCTGCCGCAGGCCGAGTTCGGCGCCGTGACGGCGCTGGCGGAGATTCCGTCCGGCGTGCCATCTGACGTGCTGCAACGCCGTCCCGACGTGCTGGCGGCCGAGCGCACCCTGCGCGCGGCGAATGCCAACATCGGCGCGGCGCGCGCGGCCTTCTTCCCGCGCATTTCGCTGACGGCGACGGCGGGTTCGGTCAGCGACAACCTGTCCGGCCTGTTCAAGGCGGGCAGCGGCACGTGGAGTTTCATTCCGCAGATCAGTCTGCCGATCTTCGATGGCGGCGTGAACCGCGCCAATCTCGATATCGCCAAGGTGCAGCGTGAAATCTCCGTGGCGCAATACGAAAAGGCGATCCAGGTCGCCTTCCGTGAAGTGTCCGATGCGCTGGCCCAGCGCGGCACCATCGACGAGCGCCTGCAGTCGCAGGAATCGCTGGTCGAGGCGTCGACGAAGAGCTACACCATCCACGACGCGCGCTACAAGCAGGGCGCCGAGTCCTACCTGAACGCCCTGGTGGCCCAGCGCGCGCTGTACACGGCGCAGCAAAGCCTGATCACGGCGCGCCTGGCCAAATCGACCAACCTGGTGACCTTGTACAAGGTGCTGGGCGGCGGTTGGCAGCCTGAGCAGACAGCCGTCGCGGCGGCTGGCGGCGTCCAATAATCACGGGGACGCCGACGCCGGCCTTGCCCTTGTCCGCAGGGGCAGGGCCGGCGCGCTACTGGAAAAGTCATGAACCAAGTTGAAAAGAAGCATCCGGATCCCGAGCGCGCCAACACGCGGCGCAAGCAGGTGCTCGATGCGGCGGAGAGCTGCTTCAGCCGCCGCGGCTTCCACGGCGCCAGCATGGCCGAGATATCGAAAGCAGCCGGCATGAGCGCGGGCCACATCTATAACTACTTCGACAGCAAGGATGCGATCATCGCCGCCTTCGTGCTGAAGAACATGGAGCGGGTGACCAACCTGATGCAGGACCTGGCGCTGCGCGAAGATCCGCTGCAGGCCGTGATCGACAATGCTGGCGAACACGTGCTGGAAAGCCTGGACCCGAAAACCTGGGTGATGCCGCTGGAAATCTTCGCCGAAGCGTCGCGCAATCCCGCCATCGCCGAAATGCTGCATTGCGCGGACGTGCGCTCGCGTTCCCTGTTCCTGTCGATTATCAGGGATGCGCGCATCAAGCGCGGCCTGCCGGCCGATGCGGAGATGCTGGAAGGGCGTTTGAACACCATGATCGCCATGTACCAGGGCTTGCCCGTGCGCCTGGTGCACAATCCGCACATGAAGGTCGAGCCCCTGATCGCCGGTTTCCGCATCGTCCTGACGGCGCTGCTGCTGAACGAATAGGCTGCTTGCCATGGGCTGTTGAAAATCTTTGCGCAGTTCGACATGAATCCTGCGGAAAGCATGGCAAAAACCTAAAAGCCTCTGCTATAATTCCCACCTCGTCGGGGCGTAGCGCAGCCTGGTAGCGTACATGCATGGGGTGCATGGGGTCGGAAGTTCGAATCTTCTCGCCCCGACCATTAGATTCAAGGAGTTACAGTGCAAGCTGTATAGAAACCCAGTACTGTATATTATACGTTTGTATAATATCGGTGCTGGGTTTTTCCGTTTGCGTGACATATGAATTGCTCACCGCAGCATTTCGATGGATGCTATCGGACAGAAGCGGTCGTTTACAACGATCAGTTAGACAAAGAATCAATCTATGCATCAGGAGGACTTGTGCAACATCCCCAGTTAGGAACTCTCGAAATTGGTGAAGAATCGGGCGTAGGGACGCTTTTTTTCGATCGCCGCAGTATCCCGCTAATAATTGAACTGGATGATATTGCGCTCGATGATGTGTTGGCGTTTGCCGCGATTATCGCAAGCTCTTTAGAAACTTACGACCGGATTTCGAAGGAAATAATCACAACTGATCTCTTGGATACCTATAACTCTGGGTGGAATGAGTATGATGAGGTCCAGGACGACGGCACTACCAAGACTGTAGTAAATCCAATGCTCAGTTCCACTGAGTTTAAAACGCGTTTCGTTTTGAGTAGCGTAACGATCACTGGGGACTCCAGCGTTGACCTTAGGTATGAAGACGGCGGACTATTCTGGGGACATAGTGTTTTTGTTGAGTCTCTTGATGGCGCGGATTTTACAAACGCACGAGCGCAACTGATTGGCTAATGCGTGGAACAGCGCAGCGTCAACAACCGTTTTTTGCTGAGCGTAGTTGTAATTTGAATGCCCTCAAAGGGGCCGCAAGTGGCGATGACGGATGCGACACAACCAAGTAGAATCGGCCAGTAGCGGTCATTTTTGCGAGCGCTTTATTGATCGCTAAAAACTATGAAGTCGAGTATTCTTTGGCCGCAGACTGCGGATACCCGATGTGCTGCCTCATAGGAGAAGTGATGCAAACCAGCGACATTTTAGGCAAGATCAACGACGGCGTATTTTTCGAAAGAATTTTCGCGCAGGAGCGTGACTGGGATGCAGTGCTAGATTTAAGAGACAGTGCTGCCTTCGATGCCGACTGGCTTGAAAGCAATGAAAAGCTGGTGGTCGGCTATTCGGTAGACGAGACGGCGAGCAAGGAGGTTAGGGAAGCAGCCTTTAAGACCGTGTTTCAACTAACGGGCAATCCAGACTTGGCTGCTTATGTTTCCGATGATTTTGGTCTTATTACCCAGGCCAATCTCCATGGCGCTGATATTGCTTTCATCTGCCGGCTATGGGATTCGTATGTCCATGGTATTTTTCCAACATAACTCTTCCACTCTTTAACCGTTAAAAGGCGATCTTACGGTATGGGGAGGAAGCAGCCATCCAGTGCTAATAGAGGGTGGCTGTCAGTTGGGAAAGTCTAATTTTACTCAAGCCAGGGTAATGCCATAGGAATCTCGGAAACATCTGCGATCACTTCCTTGATGTAGATATCCGTGGTCTTTCCTGACGTGTGCACCAGGCGCTTTTGAATGTCGCTGCGGTTCTCCCCGCGCCGTGCCGCGTCGGTGGCCGCCAAGGCCCGGATATCGCGGAATACGACGTCATCCTTCATGCCAATGCGCTCCTTTGCGCGATCCCACATCGAACTAAGTCCGGAGCGGGTGTACGCGCCGCCCTTTTGCGTCGGAAACACGAATTGGCTGATCAGCCCATACTTGATTTTCAGTCCACGGGCGCGCGAGATCACTTCGGCAATCTCAGGCGTCACGATAATGTCGACGGCCTTGCCGCTGGTTTTTTGTGTCTTGCTTGGCTTGATCCTGATCCGCCCATCTTCGATCTGAGATTCTTTCAGCATGCGGATATCGATGCCTCGCGCCCACAGCAGGTAGGACATATCGATGATGCAGGCGAACATTGGGCCGCTGGCCGTCGGGATGCTCAAGCCTGTGCCCTTGCGTTCCTTGCTCATCATGCCGGCTTCGCGTATCGCCTGCACTTGCGCATGCGTGGCCAGCACCTCGCGTCGTCCGGTCTTGTAGCTGGACATGTCGAGTTGATCGATAGGGTTGTCCTGGCGCAAGCCCAGCTCGCCGATGATGAACTTGAACAATCGGCTCATCAATGCAGCGTATTTCTTCGCCGTGTTCGGTGTGTTCTTGAAGTTGTCGCGCAAGAAGCCAGCGCAGTCCTTGGTTGTCACCTGGGATGCGTGGAATTCTTCGAACTCGTCGGCGATCACGTCCAGGTAACGCCGGTAGGCGTCTTGCGTGTCCTTTCCATAATTGCCCAGCTTATTCTCTTTGAATTCCACGCAGGCATGGGGCATCGAGCCTTCGACAAGTTGCGGACTGCCCATCAGCGTGGACAGGGCCGCCAGCATCTTGCTCTCCCCCTCGGCCTCATAGGCAAGGTGAATCCAGCTCTGCATTTTGCCATTGGCCGGGTTGCGCATGGGCGCGGCGGCCAGGTAGCGATAAGCGCCGTTCTTCAGGTAGACCCGGCGTGGCAGTCCACGATTAGTTTTTCGGTGACGATTCATTTTCTGGCAGACTTCCTTACAGGGGCGGGGGCCGCCGGCAGGCTGGCGGGATGGATCAGATGCATGCGCAGGACGCGCACTGTGTTGTCGTGCAGTCTGGTAGCAGGTACGCCCATTTCCTTCAAGACGCGCAGCTGCTCTGCCGCGCGCCGGTAGTGTGTCAGATCGATAGCGGCAGAGGTGGCGGCGCGCAGCTCGATGCGCTCTTCCTCGGTAAATGAATGGATGGGCGATTCCCAGCGGTCGGCGTCCAGGCCGGCGGCAATCAGCACGGAGCGGCGGGCACCACGTGACGACAATCCCCAGGCCTGGGCGATAAAGCGCGCTTCGCTGGCACGCCGCTGCTCGATGGCGCGCAAGCTGGCTCGTTCGGCCAGGCTGGCTTTCGCCGTTGCGATGGCGGCCAGCGCCTCGGGCGCCCCTGGGGGCGTCGGCACGTCCCTGTCACGGGCGGCGAGGATGGCCGCCGCTGGCACGAACGACAGGTGATTGTCGATAAGGGACGCCGGCATCGCTCAGTCCTTGATGGCGCCGATGGCCCGCAGCAAGGCAGGGGCGATGACGATCAGGAGCGACAGCAGCCAGATGCCGCAGGTCTTGGCCAGGCGCAGCATCAGCGTGCCCCTTCCTTGCTCAAATACTTGGCCCAGTACGTCAGCGTGCGCGACGAGCTGGTGCATTGCACGACGCCCGATTCGCTGGCGAACAGGTAGTGCAGCTCGATGGGCAGGCCATCGATCAGGCCGCGCTGGCTATCTGGCAGGAAGAAGCCGCCAAGCTGCAGCGCATGCAGGTCGCTGATGATGAAGGTGAGATTAGCCGCGCCGTAGGCGTGGTATGTCTTGGCAATTTCGCGGATATAGGCGGACAGTTCGCCGATGCTGGTGCCAGGGTTGGCATGCAGCAGAAAGCAGGTCGGCGCCACAGGCACGACACATTTTTGCAGGGTCGGGTGGGGCGTGGCCGGCGCCGGGGAATTGTCGGCAAGAGTGGTAACGTGCAGCGTGGTTTGCGGCTGCTGGAGTCGGTGGCAAACCGCGAGGCTGCGCGTCTTGCCAGGCTGCAGTTTTCGGCAGGCGCAGGCCTCTACCTGGATGTGCTCGAAGCGGAACGGGCCGACTTTGCCAGCCGGCGTGCGCTGGCGGTGGCCCGCACCAACCAGCGGCTTGCCGTTGTCAGCATCTACAAGGCGCTGGGCGGCGGCTGGGAGGTCTGCGCGCAGGCAGGTGACGACTGTGGCGGCGCCAGAGCGCTTCCCGCAGCGCGTTGAGCGACACAACGCGCCAGCAGGCCATGTCCTTGCTGTGCGCGAGCAGCACCCCGGGCCAAGCCTGCGTCTGCAAGGCGGCCCGGGCCTTGCGCTTTTCCCTTGTCTCTTGACCATCCCAAGGTTGAGGTCAAACACTCGCTATCAGAAGTGAGGAGCACGGAAGAAAATGCATGAATGTCGTGGCAAGCATTGAATGCCTTGATGGGGTGCATCGAGAAGAAGGTGCGAATCTTCTCGCCGCGCGCATGGGATTCAAGGACGCAGGCCACTCGCCGGAGTGGCCTGTTGCTTTTCTTGCGGCGAAACAAAGATGTCGGCATAGAACTCGTCTTCCGGCAGCTGGCACAGCCGCACGCAATCGCGGCGCGCGCTTTCCACCATGGCGGGCGCGCCGCAGGCATACACCTGGTGAGCGGACAGGTCGGGAAAGTCGGCGATCGCGGCACGGTCCGCATGGCCGACGCGGCCCTGCCAGCCATCCTCGGCGAGAGGCGCGGAGAGCACCGGCACATAGCGGAAATGCGGCAACCGCGCAGCCCATTCGCGGCACAGGCCATCCATATACAGGTCATGCGGCCGTCGTCCACCCCAGTACAGCACCATCGGACGTGGCAATTCGAGCGCGATCAGCTGTTCGACCATGGCCTTGAGCGGGGCAAAGCCGGTGCCCGTCGCCAGCAGCAGCATCGGTTTCTCCGAATCCTGGCGCAGGAAAAAGCTGCCATGCGGACCTTCAAAGCGCAGGATGTCGCGTTCCTGCATCGCGCGAAACACCTGTTCGCTGAACCGGCCGCCGGAGATGTGACGGATATGCAGGCTCAGTGCGCCTGTCTGGTCGGGCGCATTGGCCACGCTGTAACTGCGCCGCGTCCCGTCGCGCAACATGAAATCGACGTACTGGCCCGCGCGGTATTGCAGGCTGGCCGCCAGCTGCAGCGTGAGCTGCATGACGTCCGGCGCGAGCTTTTGCATCGCACTGACGCGGCAAGGCATTTTGCGTACAGGAAAGTCGCCATTGCCGGCCGCCTCGCTGGCTTCAAGCAGCACATCCGTGCAGGCAATGGCGCAGCAGGGCAGGCAGACGCCGCGCGCCGCCTGCTCCGGCGTGAGCGCGCGCGGCGCCGCGCCCGGGTACGCTACGGTTCCGCCCGCGATGGTTGCCGCGCAGGCGCCGCAGCTGCCATTTCTGCAGCTGTAAGGCAGGCCGACCCCCGCACGCAGTGCCGCCGCCAGAATGGTTTCCTCTGCTTCGCAATGAAACTGCTGGCCGCCGGGCTGGAGATGTACTTGAAAATTCATATGCGCCTTGAAGTTAAAGTGTAGGGGAGCTCTTGTTACCAGTGGATCCGCCGTTGCGCTCGCCGCGTGGCAAGGGGGATCACGTTGCCGGCGCGCTGCGCCATGCCGGCCCGTGAGCGATGGCTCAGATCAGTCCCAGCGCCATGCCTTTGGCGATCGCCTGTTGCCGATTGACGACATTCAATTTGGTCATGACATTGCAGATGTGGAAGTAGATGGTGCGTTCCGACGTCTTCAGAATGCATGAGATTTCCCACGTCGATTTGCCGGCTGCTGCCCAGCGTATGCATTCATGCTCGCGCGGCGTGAGGGTGGGAGAGAGGACGTTGAGCTGTTTTGCGGCGATTTTTTGTACGGCTTCGTACAGGAAGCTGGCCAGCAGCTGGCTTTGTCCCAGGATCTGTTCCGTGTAGCCATCGATGCAGGCATCGCCCGAAGCCAGGCTGAGCAGACCGAATTCGCGGCGCACGCTGCCGTGTAAAGGCACGCTGACGCCGCTGCGGATGCCAAACATGGCGGCTTCTTCAAACATGGCTGCCGCATACGCATTCGAATACTGTTCGCGTTCCCACAGCAACGGGCGGTGGCTGGTTTTACAGTGCGAGACGATGGGATCGATACGGTCGAAATCATGCTCCTGGTAGGCTTCCCACCACCGTTCGGGGTAGCCGCTCAGCACGAAGTCTTCCGTTGGCTGTCCGACTATTTCCATGCGCAAGCCAAACAGAAAATGCTCAAATCCCAGTTCCTGCACGATACCCGAGGTTTTCTTGTGTAAATCGGCAAAGCTTTTGCATTGCAGCAAATTTTCAAATTTACTCAGAGGCTGAAGCATATAGAAACTCTTTCTCAATAAATATAATATTTAATTATTAACTATCTTGGCATCCCTTTGCTGCATTTGATATGCAGCGATATTGTTCAAAAGCGTGGTGTTGCTGAGCTTCTGATTTATCTTGCTGTAATTTATCAAATTTTAGATGTTGTTCTTTTGAAAATTCAATATTTTGTATCGGAATTTGCGTTATTAAATAAATCACTGTATTTATTTCAGCTTCCTCCAGAGTGGCGCATGCGGCTTTACGCGAATATCTTTCCCTGCGGGGCTGGCAATATAATGGGCGGCATCGGCTAATACCAATTTGCGCAGTGGCTGTGGTGGTGTATATAAGGATAATATTTCCTTATTGTGATATTTCGTGTAAATTGCAATGCATGCAATGGCGGCACATTTCCGATGGTGTGCATTCCCACCGGGGAAATCGCCCGTATATTTCATCAGGGAGACACGTGCATTCCGATCTGTCCTGGCTGTTATCGCAGCCCCTCGATCCGCTGGCGGCACGTTTTGACGGCGCTGCCAGTACTACGGTCACCATCGTGGCGGCGCATGCCTACCGCCTGCAGGCCGTGGCGTGCGACATGCCGCTGCTGCTGGTGCCGCTGCAAGGCAGAAAAGGCCTGCGCTGCGGCGATGTGCAGCTCGACTGCGGCGCCGGCGATTTCCTGCTGGTCCACCGCGCCTTGCAATTTGACGTGGAAAACACGCCGGATCGCGATGGCCCCTACCGCGCCCTGGCATTGGCGTTTCCCTGGCATGTGGTGGAACTGGCGCGCAGCCTGCTTGGTCCGCACGCCGGCGCCGGTAGCGAGCCCGCGCACGCCGCCAGCATTTCGGTCGGCGCGCTCGAAGCCATCGTGATGCCCCTGCGGGCCTATCTGGAAGCGGATGCGCAGGACCCGCTGATGACCGATTACCTGGCGCTGGGGCTGCTGGTGGCGCTGGCGCGCCTGGGCCACAGGGCTTTTCTCATGGCCCACGATCCGTCCACTGCCGCGCGCGTGCGCCTGATGCTCGCCGCGGCTCCCGCGCAGGACTGGAAGTCGGCCCACGTGGAGCAGCAGCTGCAGATGAGCAGCGCCACCTTGCGGCGCCACTTGCGCGAGGAAGGCACCTCGTTCCGCGCGCTGCTGCTCGATGTGCGCCTGCATGCGGGGCTGGCGCTGCTGCAGACCACGCGCCGCCCCGTCAAGGCCGTGGCGGGCGCCTGCGGTTATCGTTCCGTACCCAGCTTCTCGCGCGCCTTCGCCAGGCGCTTCGGCGTCGACCCTTCCGCCGTGGCAGGCGCCTGAGCGATTGGCGATGCATATTGAGCGTTTCGGCCTGCTGGCCTGGCCTACACTTCCTGCGTTGTTCAACATAACCGGAGGTAAGATGCGCAAGCTGCTATTCATGATGTTGTTCTCCGCAGGTGTGTGTTCGGGCACGCAGGCATTCGAGCTGAAAAGCCGGGACTTGCAGGCCGGCGCACCACTCGGCAATGCCCAGGTCTACGCCGGTTTCGGCTGCAGCGGCGGCAACCGCTCGCCGGAACTGTCCTGGGCCGACGCGCCCGCAGGCACCAAGAGCTTTGCCGTCACCGTTTTTGATCCCGATGCGCCGACAGGCAGCGGCTGGTGGCACTGGGTCATCTACGACATTCCGGCTGGCGCGACAGGCTTGCCGGCTGGCATCGGCAAGCAGGCGAGCCTGGCCGACGGCAGCAAGCAGGCACGCAACGATTTCGGCAGCAATGATTTCGGCGGCGCCTGCCCGCCACCAGGCGACAAGCCGCACCAGTACATTTTCACACTGCATGCCTTAAAGACGGACAAGCTGGGTGTGCCCGGCGATGCCTCGCCGGCCATGATCGGTTTCATGCTTGGCGCCAATCGTCTTGGCACGGCTGTCTTACGCACCAGCTATAGCCGTTAAGGCCGCACATGGCGGTGCGCCGCACCGCCATGTCGCCCTGGCGGCCTCAGTCCAGCTGCGCCGGTGCGGCCGGACGTCCCCCAATGTAGACGGCTTTGGGACGGATCAGGCGGTTGTCCTGCGCCTGTTCCAGCACATGCGCGCACCAGCCGGCGATGCGGGTACAGCAAAAGGTCGGCGTGTACAGGGTCTTCGGCACGCCGACGGCGCGCAGCACGGCGGCGGCCCAGAACTCCACGTTCGGGTACAGGTTGCGTCCCGGCTTGTGCTGTTCCAGCAGCGCCACGGCGGTCTTTTCCACGGCCAGGCTCAGGTCGAGCAGGGGATCCTTGCCGTGCAGGCTGGTGGCCACTTTCTTCAGCACCGCCGCGCGCGGATCCCAGGTCTTGTAGACGCGGTGTCCGAAACCCATCAGACGTTCGCCTCTTTCCAGCTTGCCGCTGATGACCCGCTGCGCCTGGTCCGCGCTGCCGATCTCGTCGAGCAGGTCGTCGACCTTGGACGGCGCGCCGCCATGTAGCGGGCCAATCAGCGCACCGATCGCGGCGCAGACCGCCGAGACGATATCGGCCTGGGTCGAGGCCACCACCCGTGCCGCGAACGTCGACGCGTTGGTGTCGTGGTCGATGCACAGGATCAGATAGGCGGACAGCGCGCGCGCGAAGTCCGGATCCGGTACTTTGCCGCTCAGCATGTACAAATAGTTTTCAATGTGCGACAGGCCGGCGCGCGGGGCCACCGGTGCCAGCTTCTGGCTCAGCCGGTAGCGATGCGCGATCACCGTCGGCGCGATGGCAAAGATGGCCAGCGCCTGGTCCAGAGTCGGCGGCCAGTCGGCGCCGGCAATGGACTGGCAGGACAGCACGGCGCGCAGGGCGGCCATGTCGCTGGCCTGCGTCGGCAGGGCCGCGATCATCGCCGTCGTCGCACTGTCGAGCACGCGCAGCGCTTCAAGCCTGGCGCGCAGCTGTGCCAGCTCGGCGGCATCCGGCAGGGCACCGAACAGTATCAGGTGCAGCACTTCTTCATACGATTTATCCAGTGCCAGTTCGCCGGCCCAGTAGCCGCGGTAGATCAATTCACCCTTTTCGCCGTTCGCATAGCTGATTGCGCTGTTGGCAATCGCGATGTTTTCCAATCCTATGTGCAACTCCATATCGCTCCCTTGTTAAGAATTACCGGTCTCGCCGGCCTCGTGCGAAAGCGCTTCCTGCCGCCCGCGCTGCGCTGTTGACCTCAGTCAGCCATGCCACCTTAGCAAGCGGCAGACGCCGACACTAGCTGTTCCTCTCAACAGCTGCGGGCGCCCACAGGTGAGGAGGCGGACAGGTTTCGCGCTTGCATGATTCCGGTAGTCTTTATCGCAAGGAAACGTTTGTGCCAGGTCAAATCCAGGCGTCGCGCTTCCCGCAGAACGGTCTTGCAAGCTCGCTGGTGTGCCGTGGCCGACAGCCAGGGCGCCGCACCCGAGTGGCAGCGCCACCCTTAGTGTTTTTTCATAGGACAGACGATGGACATGAATCTATTAAGGCATGTGAACATTTTCGACACCACGCTGCGCGACGGCGAACAGGCCCCGGGCTACGCCCTGGCGATCGACCAGAAGATCAAGATCGCCGAAGCGAGCGAGCACCTGGGCGTCAACACCATCGAGACGGGCTTCCCGGCCTCGTCACCGGTCGATTTCGAGGCGACCCGCGAGATCTGCCGGATCCTGTCGCGCGCCACGCCGTGCGGCTTTGCGCGGGCCGTCAAGGAAGACATCGATGCCTGCGCCAAGTCGATGAGCGATGCCAGCCATCCGCAGATCGAACTGGCCTCGGTCGGCTCGGATATCCATATCAAGTACAAGCGCGGCGTTACCCGCGAGCAGATCATCCGTGAAGCGATCGATGCCATCGAACATGCGAAGGCCGTCGGCTTCCGCGACATCTCGCTGGCGCTGGAAGACGCCACCCGCGGCGACATGGCCTTCATGAAGCAGCTGATCAGCGAAGGCATTGCGCACGGCATCACGGCCATCGCCGTGCCCGACACCGTCGGCTGCTGCCTGCCGGCGGAATACTATGCGCTGGTGCGCCAGCTGCGCGAATTTGTCGGTCCGGACCTGCGCATTTCATCGCATTGCCACAATGATCTGGGCCTGGCCGTCGCCAACTCCCTGGCCGGCATCGAAGCGGGTGCCGACGAGGTGCAAACGACCATGTGCGGCATCGGCGAACGCGCCGGCAATGCCAGCATGGAAGAACTGGTCGCCGCGCTGACCTACAAGAGCGACCAGTTGCACTGTACCCACGATATCGTCACCCACCGCCTGCTCGACAGCTGCCTGCTGGTGGCCGACTACCTGCAGTTGAGCGTGCCGCTGCACAAGCCCATCATCGGCCGCAACGCCTTCGCCACCGAGGCCGGCATGCACCAGCAAGGTGTGATGAAGTACCGTTTCACTTATGAATTCATGCGCGCGGAGAACTTCGGTGCCGAGTCGAAGACCGTGATCGGCCGCCACAGCGGCCGCAATATCCTGCGCCAGCGCCTGATGCGCGCCGGTGTCAAACAGGTCAGTTCGGCGGTGCTTGACGCGGTGTACACGGCCATCATGAGCGAAGACGACGTGGCCAGCTACAACGACGCCCAGCTGCTGGTGGAGAAATACCGGCTGCTGTCCGAAGTGTCCACCCGCCCGGCCACCCGTGGTGGCGAGCGCAGCGATGCCGAATCCCCGCTGGCCGTGCTGTAAGCCGGCAGCCTCCTAGCGAAATCCTCCACACCATGAATGCACATTCCATGCAATATGAAGACAGCGGCACGGCCCACACCGAACACGACGTGCGGGCCAGCTGCGATGCCTTTGCCGCCGGCAGTCTGGTCTTGCTCAAGGGCGACATCGGCTACGGCCTGCTGGGCCACTCGGAGCGCGCCATCCGCAAGATGTACGACGCCAAGGGCAGGGTCCACAGCAATCCCTGCATCGTCATCGGCAACCTCGACATCCTGCGCGAAGTCGCCCTGGTACCCAACGACGCCATCGGCGACTGGATCGCCGCCACCGCCGCCGAGACGACGCTGGCGGTGGTGTTGCCCGTCAATCCGCACAGCAAGCTGCTGGGCAAGCTGTCGGCGTGGGTCTACGGCCAGACCGTGACCAACGGCACCATTGCCGTGTTCCTCAACGTCGGGCCTTTCCTTGAAGACGTCATTGCCCGCCTGCGCACGGCCGGCTTGCTGGTGGTGGGATCGTCGGCCAATCCCTCGTCGCAAGGCAATATCTACCAGTTCGAGGACATTCCCGCCACATTGCGCGAGGCGGCCGATTTCGCCATCGACCATGGCCGTTCCAAGTACGCCAATCCGGAGCGCAACGCCACCACCATCGTCAACTTCACCAACTGGTCGCTCAAGCGGCGCGGCGTGAACTGGGAAGCTATCGAACCTGGTTTCCTGGCCCTGCAAGCACAGTCTTAAATCCCCCTCAACCGTTTGGAGCCTTACATGAGCACGATACTGAACAGTCCACATCCGCTTCCCGCCGCCGCGCCAGCGCAGCAGCAATGGAAGAAATACACCTCACCCTTCGATTTCAAGCAATTCGATTCCGACTCCCACGTGCAGGAAGTGGGTGACAGCTGGGAGCTCTACCTGCCGGAGGAGTTTGCGCACCGGCGCCCGCATGTGATCGACAATCCCCATGTGTCGCTGCGCCCGAGCCGCAACAAGACCTGGTATATCGACGGGCGCCTGGTGCCGAAGAACCAGGGCAATGGCGGCGTCGTCATGAGCACACCGGCCGAGATGGACTTTGCCAAGCGCAAGCCGGTGCCCGTGCCGATCCAGGCTTGCACCGACCCGGTGGCGCGCGCGCAGCTGATGCGCGACCAGGGCCTGGACCGCACCGTGCTGTTTTCCACGCTGTTCCTGGAAACCCTGACCGACGACCTGGTCTACGAGGCGGCGCTGATGCGTGCCTGGAATGACTGGATGGCGGAAATGCGCTCGAAGGCGCCGGACATGATCGAATTCGCCGCCCTGGTGCCGATCCGCTCGCCCGAGCTGGCGGTGCAGGAAATGCGCCATGCCAAGGAGAAGGGCGCCACGGCGGTGATGATCTTGCCGACTGCCGGCGAACGCATGCTGCACGATCCGCTGTTCGACCCGTTCTGGAGCGAAGCGCAAAACATGAACATGCCGGTCTGCGTGCATATCGGCTGGCCTAATCCGCGTCAGACCTTCGAGTGCACGACGCCGTCCAGCATTTTCCTCGGCGCCTTCGACCTGTCTGTCTGGTGGGCGTATATCAGTATCTTTACGGGCGGCATCTATGACCGCTTCCCGCGCCTGAAAGTGTCGTTCGTCGAACACGATGCCCGCTTTTTCAGCCTGTTTCTGGAGCGGGCGATGCACTGGTGGCCGACGGCCGCATGCAAGCCATGGCCCGGCAAGAAGTCGCCCGAGGCGGTGCTGCGCGAACATGCCGTGTATTTCGGCTTCGAAGGCGATTACGACTACATGCCGGAATTTATGAAGCTCGTCGGCGACGACCGCGTGCTCGGCGCCTTCGACTTCCCCCACACGCATTACGGCGAAGCGAGCCTGAGCCAGTCATTCGATTTCATGCGTGACCACGTGGGCCTGAACTTGCTGCAAAAGCGCCAGGTATTGCACGACAACGCCGCCGCCTTCTATGGCCTCAAGGATTGATATGGACTTGCACGCAAACGCCGGCCACAGTGGGGTGCGCCCCCCGCTGCCGGTCGAAGATGTCATCGCGCAATGCAATCAGATCGTGCATGAAAAACGCTATAGCCGCCACCAGTTCGTCGGCAGCGTGCAGCGCGGCTTGCCGGACAGGGCGGCGCTGGCCGCCTGGGCGCTGCAGAAATACCACCAGGTCTACACGCAGAACTTGATCTTCAGCATTATTCATTCGAAGACCCAGTTCGAGGATGTGCGCCATTTCATGATCGAACAGCTGGTGGCCGAGGAAACGGGCATTAATTGCGGCAGCGACAGCCATTACAACCTGATGCGCCGCTTTGCCGAGGCTTCCGGCGTCGGCGCCGACCAGTTCGGACCGGCCACGCAGGCCGAACCCGTGCGACGCTACGTCGACACGCTGCTCGGCATCATGCGCGACGAGCACTTCGCCGTCGGCCTGCTGGCGATCTACGCCATTGAGTCGCAGTCGGGCGAGAGCGTGGGCAAGATGCTGGCCACGCTGCGCGAAGCGTATGGCTACAGCGAAGCCGAGCTCGAATGGTTCACCGTGCACAGCGATGCCGATGACGACCATGCCGAGGAAGGCGTGCGGCTGGTGCGCAAGTATGCGCCGCAGGTAGCCGGTTTTGACCAGCGCGCGCTGGCTGTGACCGAGCGCATCTGCGATGCCTGGCTGCAGCTGCACGACTACTACGCCTCGCTGCTCAACCGCAGCGCGGTCCGCTAAGCCTGCCACTGGAGACTCCCATGATCGCTCCCATCGTCAAGTCGGACGAAGACTTCCTGCCGCGCGCCATCGAAGTGCTCAAGCGCGGCGGGCTGGTGATTTCGCCAACGACGACCAACTATAACCTGATCTGCGACGCCACCAACGCCGCTGCCGTCAGTCGTATCTTCGCCGTCAAGCAGCGTGTCAAGTTCGGCCCGCTGCCGGTGAGCCTGCCGCATCCTGGCGTGGCGGGCCGCTATGTCGAATTGCCCGAGTGGTTCAACCACGCCGTGCTCGACGACTTGCTGCCGGGGGAGATTTCATTCGTCTTCAAGCAGAAGTATCCGTTTCCGGACCAGCTTACCTGTGGCTTGCACAGTGTGGCCATCAGCTGCACCACGCATCCGATCTTCCGCATGCTGACGCAGGGGCTCGACGGGCCCATCGCGGCCACCTCGGCCAATCTGTCCGGGCAGGGCAATATCTTCGTGCCCCTGGCCAAGGCCATCGAGGACATCGGCCATCTGGTCGACCTGATCATCGATGCCGGGCCGACGGCCGCGGAACTGGCCGGCAGCGGGGACCGCGTCAACACCATCATCGACCTCACGTTCGACCGCCCCTACCTGGTGCGGGCCGGCTGGGTTGGACTCGACAAGGTGAAGCCGTACTTCCCCGACCTGGTGACGGATACCGCGCGCTACCAGCAGGTGCTGGCGCAGCGCGTGGCCGAGCGCGGGGAACGCGCCGCATGAACCTGCACAAGGAGGCATGGCGCTTTCCCGCGCTGCTGCTGCTGACGGTACTGGCCAACATCGGCATGGGCATCGTCATGCCGGTGTTGCCCATCTACTTCAAGCAGTACGACGTCAGCGTCGCCGCCCTCAGCGTGCCGTACGCCACGCTGGTGCTGGGGCGGCTGTGCTCGCGCGCCTTCAGTCCGGCGGCGATCATGCGCTGGGGGCATCGGCGTGCGGTGATGGCCGCCTTTCTGCTGTACGCGCTGGTGTTCGCCGCCTATCTGGGAGCTGGCTCGCTGGCGCAGTTCGGCATGCTGCGCTTCATCGAGGGCCTGGTCGAGGGCGTGCTGGCGATCGCCCTGAACGACCTGGCGATAGGCTATGTGCGGGGCGTCGATTCACAGCAGCGGGTGCGGCTGATGGGCCGCTTCGGTTCGGCCTTCGGCCTGGGTTTTCTGCTTGGGCCGCTGGCCGGCGCCGCCATCGCGCACTGGCTAGGCTTGCAGGCGATCTTCGTCGCCGGTGCACTGGTCGGGCTGCTTGCCATGCTGCTGGCCGGCGTGGCGCTGGCGCCGGTGGCGGCACGTGCTGGCCATGCCGGACCACGTCCGGCGCTGGGCATGCTGCTGGCCCTGTACAGCCCGCAAAGCCTGCGGCGCGTGCTGTTTTTCTCGCTGATGATCCTGCTGCCCTTGCATGTGACGGGGGCGCTGGGGATGGAAGCGTCGCGGGTCGGCATGTTTTTCGCGGCCTCTGCCGTACTGACCACGCTGTTGATGCCGCTGGCCGGCCACGTCAGCCAGCGCATCGGCCAGACCGCGCTAATCGACGGCGGCCTGTGGTTCATGGGCGCTGCGCTTCTGCTGATGGGCCTGGTGCAAGCGCCGCTCGGCTTTGCCGCGCTCTTCGTGCTTGAAACGGTGGCTTTCGCGCTCATGCTGCCGCCAGCCATGGCCTTGTTCAGCACCGCCGTCGAGGACCATCCCGAGCGCGCCAGGGTCATGGGATCGATGGCCTTTGCCACCGAGCTGCTGTCCCTGCCACCGGCCTTTTTGCTGCCCGCGCTGTATGCGTACCGGCCGGTACTGGGCTGGGCGGCCGTGGCCGTGCTTTGCCTGGCGACCCTGTGGGCTGGCCGGCGCGCCCGCCATCACCTGGCGCCGGCCTTCAGCGCCGCCCACCTCACCAAGGAAGAACGCATATGAGCCTGACTTTGTTCGACAAGATCTGGGCACGCCATGTGATCACCCATTTCGACGATGGCAACGACCTGCTGTTCATCGACCGCCACCTGCTGCACGAGGTGACCAGCCCGCAGGCCTTCAGCGGCCTGCTGGAGCAGCAGCGCGGCATGCCGTTTCCCCAGCTGACCGTGTCGACCGAGGACCACGTGGTCTCGACGGCGCCGGAGCGCAGCGGCGCCAGCTTTGCGCAGGGCCGGCAGCTGCTTGAGCATGCCCGGATCAATACGCGCCACTTCGGCGTGCGCCATTTCCCCGTCGACCATGCGCGCCAGGGCATCGTGCATGTGATGGCGCCGGAACAGGGGCTGGTCCTGCCCGGCATGACGGCCGTGTGCGGTGATTCGCATACCTGTACCTTGGGCGCGCTCGGCTGCGTCGCCTTTGGGATCGGCACGAGTGAAGTCGAGCACGTGATGGCGACACAGAGCCTGGTGCAGAAAAAGCCTGCCAATCTGCGCGTGGTGCTTGAAGGTGCGCTGGCGCCGGGGGTGTATGCGAAGGATGTGATTCTCAAGCTGTGCCAGCTGCTGACGGTCAGCGGCGCCACCGGCCACGCGATCGAATTTGCCGGCGCTTTCGTACGGCAATTGCCGATGGATGGCCGCTTCACCCTGTGCAATATGGCCATCGAGATGGGCGCGCGCATCGGCTTGATCGCACCGGACGGCATCACCTTCGAGTATGTGCGCACGGCACTGGGCCGGCCAGCCGGCGATGCCGCCCTGGCGGCGGCGCTGGCGCAATGGTCGGCGCTTTCCAGCGATGCCGGGGCGCATTTCGAGCGCGAACTGCTGCTCGACGTGTCAGACCTGCAGCCGCAGATTACCTGGGGCACCAATCCGGATCAGGTGATCGACATCGGCGCGGCCATCGGCGCCGACGATTCGGCGCGCGCCGGCGTGGCCTTCGACTACATGGGCTTGCAGGCAGGCGAACGCCTGCTGGCGCGTCCGGTCGATGTGGTGTTCATCGGCTCCTGCACGAATGGCCGCCTGTCGGACTTGCGCGTGGTGGCCGAGCTGGCCAGGGGGCGCCAGGTGGCACCCGGCGTGCGCGCCTTTGTGGTGCCCGGCTCTCAGCAGGTGCGCCGTGCCGCCGAGCGCGAGGGACTCGATGCGATTCTAAGCGCGGCCGGTTTTCGCTGGGGCCAGCCCGGCTGCTCGATGTGCGCCAGCGTGAATCAGGAATTCGTCGGCGCCGGGCAGCGCTGCCTGTCGACTTCCAACCGCAATTTCATCGGCCGCCAGGGCGCCGGCGCACGCACGCACCTGGTGAGCCCGGCGGTTGCCGCCGCTTCGGCACTGACGGGCAAGGTCACGGATCCGCGCCAGCTGGGGCCACTTGGCCGTGTGGCCGCCTGGGCCGTGCTGCTGCTGGCGCTGGGCGGCAACGCGCCCGAGGCCACTGCCGCCGAGGCCGCGCCGCCATCCGTGGGACGGGTGCAGCTGGCCTACCTGGACGGCGGTGTCGTGCGCGCCTCGCAATCGCATTTCGTCGCCTGGCCGTCGCAGCTGTTCCTGCTCGAAGCGTTCGACTACAACTACAAGCTGGGCCGGCATGCGCTGGAAACGGCGCGGCTGCAAGTCTTCGTCGGAGGGCCGGTACCGCTGCGGGAGGCGCCTCAGCTGCTGGGCTGGGTGGCGCGCCTCGACTACCTGAAACTGGGCGCGCCCGCCGGTGGTGCGCTTGGCCACCTGGCTGACGCGCGCCTGGGCGCGCAGCTGACGCTGCACCGCATCGCGCCGTGGAATGCCTGGTTCAAGCGCCATCAGGCGGAATTGTTCGTGCAGGTGTTTCCCCTGCATGGCAACGAGGATTTTGGCCGCTACGACACGTTCACGCGTTTTTCCAAGCGTTTTACGCCGCAGCTGGTGGCGCGTGGCGTCGTGCGCAGCTACCACTTTTCCGGGCTGGCCGTCGTCACGGCCGAGATGGACATGATTTATGAACTGAGCCGCCGTCAGGACATGTATGTGCGTCTGGGAAAGTCCAGCCGCGATTACGCCGGCCTGGCCGACAAGAGCGCGTTGCTGGGCATCGGCAGCCGCATCAATTTCTGAGAAAAGGAGCATCGATGAACCGCAGCTTTCTGATCGAATCCGGACATGCCGCCTTGCTGGCGGTGCCGAATATCGACACCGACATCATCATTCCGCAAACCGAACTGGTGACCACTTCCCGGCGCGGCCTGGGCCAGGGCCTGTTCGCCCGCTGGCGCTACCTGGAGGGGCGCGTGCCTGACCCTGCTTTCGTGCTGAACCAGCCACGGCACCGCCATGCCTCGTTCCTGATCGCCGCAGATAATTTCGGCTGCGGCAGCTCGCGCGAGCATGCGGCTTGGGCCCTGGCCGACTTCGGCATCCGCGCCATCGTGGCGCCCGGGTTTGGCGAAATATTCCAGCGCAACTGCGTGCGCAACGGCATCTTGCCGGCGCGTGTCAGCAAGGACGGCTATACGCGCCTGGCAGAGGCGGCACAGCTGGCAGGCGGCGGCTTGCGCCTGAGCATAGACCTGCACCATCAGCGCATCAATTGCGCGCAATTTTCGCTGACCTTCGACATTGAGCCGGACGATGCGGCGCGTCTTCTGCGCGGGACCGATGAAATCGCCGAAACGCTGGCGCATGCGGGTGCCATCGCCCGTTTCGCCGCCGCCGACCGGACGCACCGGCCATGGGTGTACGAGCCAGGCTGGGAGCAGGACGAAGCGTGCGTGGCCGACGCGCTGGCGCAGGAGGCGACATGAGCCATTTCCGCCACCACGTCTTTTTTTGCTGCAACCAGCGCGACGGCGGGCGCGATTGCTGCGCCAACCACGGTGCCGATCAATTGCGCCAGCATGCCAAGGAGCGTCTGGCCGCGCTGGGCATGCTGGGCCAGGAGCAGGTGCGCATCAACCAGGCCGGTTGCCTGGACCGCTGCGAGCTGGGCCCGGTGCTGGTGATCTATCCGGAAGCGACCTGGTACACCTATCTCGATGCCAGCGACATTGACGAGATCATCGATGAACACCTGATCCATCACCGCGTCGTCGAGCGCCTGCTGGTGTGACCCGCCGCGTTGCGCATGCATTTCCATTCACCTATCTTAGCGAGGCAATTGCAATGATATTTCCAAACTTGGCAGTAAGCCGGGCGGCGCGCCTGCGCCGCGCACTGGGCGCGGCGGCAGTGGCGCTGGCGGCATGCATGGCGTGGGCGCTGCCGGCGGTCGCGCAGGCGGCCGGGCAACTGAACCTGTATTGCGCCTATCCTGACGCGGCGATGTGCCAGGCGCTGGCGAATGGTTTCGGCGCGCGCCACGGCGTCAAGGTGAGCGTGGTGCAAAAGCCCACCGGCGAGCTGTATGCGCAGATTAAGGGCGAGGCCGGTAATCCGAAGGGCGACCTGTGGTGGGGCGGCTCCGGCGATTCCTTCCTGCAGGCGGCGCAGGACGGCTTGCTGGAAACCTACCGCTCGCCGCAGCTCGCGCAGCTGGCCGCCTGGTCCCTGATCCAGGCGGAGCAGTCGGCCTACCGCAGCGTCGGCGTGTACCGCGCCGTGATGGTGCTGGCGTATAACACCGAATTGCTGAAGAAGAAAAAGCTCGCGCCGCCGCAGTGCTGGCGCAACCTGGTCGATCCCATCTACAAGGGCGAAATCGAACTCTCCAATCCCGCCTCGTCCGGCACGGCCTACATGATGCTGGCCACGATGGCCCAGCTGTTCGGCGAAGACGGCGCCTTTCGCTACCTGCAACAGCTCCATCCTTCGGTCACCAGCTATGCGCGCAGCGGTGCCGGACCGCTGAAGGCTGTCGCGCGCGGCGAGGCCAGCATCGGCGTGGCGATGTTGCATGGCGTCATGACGGAACGCGAAAACGGCTTTCCTGTCGCCTATACGCTGCCCTGCGAGGGCACGGGCGCCGAGGCGGGGTCCATGGCGATCCTGCGCAATGCGCGCAACCTGGCAAATGCCAGGCTGTTCTATGACTGGGCCCTGGGGGCCGAGGCGCAGGCCCTGCCATATTCGCTCAAACAGTATCCACTGCCAGCGAATCGTGACATCAAGCTGCCACCCGGGATGCCGGACCTGGCCAAGGCGAAGTTCCTCGACTACGACTACGCCAAATTCGGCTCCCGCGAACAGCATGCCTTGCTGCTGGGACGCTGGAATAAAGATGTTGCCAGTGCCCAATGACAGGATATCGCGCCATGGCTGTTTCTGATGGGAACGCGGCGAGCGCCGCGGCTGGCGGCGCCGGCCGGCACCGCATTGCGTCCTGCTGGTACTGGGTCCTGCTCGGTCTGCTCGGTGCCTGTCTGCTGCCCTGGCATGCGCAGTCCGATGGACGCTGGCTGCTGCCCCCGGCCTTGCTGCTGGGCGAGCCGGCCAGCATGGCCGGCGCGGTGCTGCTGCTGCAGTCGCGCGATGGCGGCGCGCTGCCGCCGCTGCTGCTGCCATTGCTGCTGGGCTGGGCCGTGTGGCGCCGTCGTCCGCCCGCCGTGGTACTGCGGTTGGCGGGGGCTGCCGGCTTGTTGTGGCTTGGCCTGTGCGCTTTTTCCGCCAGCGGTGCCAGCATCGGGCCTGGCCAGCTGGCGTGCGCGGCCAGTCTGCTGTCCTGCCTGGCGCTGGGCCTGAGCCAGCGCGGCTACTTCGGCGGCGACGCCTTCGTGGCCGGCACGGTATTGTCGATCAGCCTGCTGGTAGGGGTGTTCACGCTGGTGCCGACCGCTGCCATGCTCTCGCATGCATTCGATGATGGCCATGGCGGGCATGCCTGGACCGCGCCGCTGCGACTGCTATACAGTGGCTACCTGTGGAGCGGCGCCTGCCTGACCGGCGCGGGACGCTGCGGTACGGTCTGGACCACACTGTTCATCGCCACCATGTCTGCACTGCTGTGTACGCTTGTCGGCTTCGCGCTGGCGCTGCAGATGGCCCGCGTGCGCGGACCGCTGACGCGCGTGGTGCAATGGCTGTCGGTACTGCCGCTGATCGCCCCGCCTTTCGTGGTCGGCCTGGCGTTCATCCTGCTGTTTGGCCGTTCCGGCCTGTTCAATACCCTGCTGGAAAGCTGGTTCGGCATCGTGCCCGGGCGCTGGATCTACGGCGTACAGGGCATCTTGCTGGCGCAGTTGTTTACGTTCACGCCGGTTGCCTGCCTGGTCCTGCGTGGCGTGGTCGAGGGTATTTCGCCGGCGCTCGACGAGGCGGCGCAGACCTTGCGAGCGGGGCCGTACCAGCGCTTCTTCAGCATTACCTTGCCGCTGGCCAAGCCGGGCCTGACCAGCGCCTTCCTGATTTGCTTCGTCGAATCGCTGACCGATTTCGGTAATCCCATCCTGCTTGGCGGCAATACTGAAGTGTTGGCCACCGATATCTTTTTTGCCATCGTTGGCGCGCAGCAGGATGTCGGCCGCGCGGCCAGCCTGTCGGCATTGCTCCTGGGATTGACGCTGGTGGCGCTGTGGCTGCAGCGGCGCGTGCTGGGCAAGGCTTCCTACGCCACCATCGGCGGCAAGGGCGCCGCCACGCGCCATGCGCCATTGCCGGTGAGCCTGCAACGGGCCTGCGGGAGCGCTGCCGTCCTGTGGAGCGCGCTGACGCTGCTGGTCTTCATGCTGGTGCTGGTGGGCGGTTTTGTCGTCAACTGGGGGCGCGACTACCGGCCCAGCATGGTGCATTACCTGAATGCGTTTGGCGTGACCCCTGGCGCGGCCGATCCCCTGACGGGCGTGGCCTGGGAAAGCTTGCTCGGCACGCTGGGCATGGCGTTGCTGGTGGCGCCGCTGGGTGCGGTGCTGGGCCTGCTGGCCGGCTGGGTCATCAGCCGCCAGCAGTTTTCCGGCAAGCGCCTGTTCGAGGCATTCAGTTTCCTGCCACTGGCGGTGCCGGGCACGGTGATCGGCGTGGCGTATGTGCTGAGCTTTAACGGCCCGCCCCTGGAACTGACGGGCGGCGCGGCCATCATCGTCATCTGCCTGCTATGCCGCAACCTGCCCGTGCTGGTGCAGACCACGGTGGCGGCACTGGCGCAGGTTGAACGCAGCCTGGGCGAGGCGTCGCTGACCCTTGGCGCCAGCAATTTGCAGACCCTGCTGCGCATCGAGCTGCCCTTGCTGCGCCAGGCGCTCAGCGGCAGCCTGATCTATGGCTTCGTGCGCGCCATGACCACCATCACGGCCGTCATTTTCCTGGTCTCGGCCGGCCACGAGCTGGCGACCACGTTCATCATCAATCGCGTCATCAATGGCGATTACGGGCTGGCGGTTGCCTACAGCACGCTGCTGATCGGGCTCAGCCTGGTGGTCGTGGCCCTGGTGCAGCGCCTGGTCGGGCGGCGCCGCGCGGGGCCGGCATCCGGCGCCGGCGGTATCCCTATTCATGTTTCCTGAGGAGCAGCACGATGGCAGCAGCACAGATTCAATTGCAGGGCGTCTCGAAACGCTACGGTACGGTCACCGCCGTGGATGACGTGTCACTGACGATCGAGGCCGGATCGCTGACGACCTTGCTGGGGCCATCGGGCTGCGGCAAGACCACGATGCTGCGCATGCTGGCGGGGCTGGAACTCGCCTCGGCAGGCCGGATTCTCATCGGTGGCCGCGATGTCACGCATGTCGGCGCTGCCGGGCGCAACGTCACGATGGTGTTCCAGAGCTACGCCCTGTTCCCGCACATGACGGTGTTCGACAACGTCGCCTACGGCTTGCGCCTGGCGGGGTGTGCCAGGGCGGAGGTACAGGAGCGCGCCATGGCCGGCCTGGCGCTGACGGGACTCGATGCGTATGCGCGGCGCTGGCCGTCCGAGCTGTCCGGCGGCCAGCAGCAGCGCGTGGCCATCGCCCGCGCGCTGGTGCTCGAGCCGGAGGTGCTGCTGTTTGACGAACCGCTGTCGAATCTGGATACGCAGCTGCGCCGCATGCTGCGCAAGGAAATCCGCGAATTGCAGCAGCGCTTGCAGCTGACCGTGGTGTACGTCACCCACGACCAGGCCGAGGCGCTGGCCATTTCGGACCAGGTGGTGCTCATGCATCGCGGCAAGGTGGCGCAGGCCAGCACGCCGCAGGGCATCTACCGCGCGCCGCGCGACGCTTTCGTCGCCACTTTCCTGGGCGACTGCAACCTTGCGCCGGGTCGCCTGATGGCCATCGAAGGTGCGCTGGGAAGAGTCAGCATGGGCGGCCTGGAACTGCGCCTGCCCCATTGCGGCCAGATGCCAGGGCCGGTGCAACTGGCCATGCGTCCGCAGGCGCTGCGTCTTGCGGGCGCGGGCCAGGCGGGTGGCGTGGCTGCCGAGATCACCAGCGTCACCTTTCTGGGTGGCTTGCTGGAGATCGAATTGCGCACCGCGTTCGGCCCCTGGCTGGTGCATGCGGCGCCGCAAGCGGGCCTGGCGCCGGGCATGGCGGTCACGGTCATGCTCGATACAAGTTCCATGGCGCTGCTGGCCGCGTAGGCGCCATCCCCCTCAAAAAAATCTCAGAGAAGGACTTTCGCATGATGAATCGACGAACTATGCTTGCCCGGCTGGGTCTGATGGCCGGCGGTGCCGCCGCCTGGCCGGCGCGCACGGCCGCGGCGCCGCCGCTGGCCCCCGTGCTGGCCGGGCACCCCGCCTACATCGTGAACTACCTGCCGCACATGGTCGCCTTGACCCAGCAGTATATGCGCGAGGAGGGCCTCGATTTCCGCCTCATGTCGTCCGATGGCGGGACCAAGCTGCGCGACATAGTCGCCGGTGGCCAGGTCAGCTTCGGCCTGGGCGACAGCACGCATCCTATCCAGCTGGCCAACCGCGGCCGCCCGGCCAAGATACTGCTGGCGATCGACCGCCGCTGTCCGTATACGAACGTGGTGGTGCGCAGCGACCTGTACGAGAAAGGCATCACCACCTTGCAGGCGCTGGCCGACTACCGCCGGCCGGACCGCGCGCGTCCCATCGTGGCCGTGGCGACCCTGGGAGGCGGCCAGTATGTGTATGCCAGCTACCTGTTCGAGCAGATCGGTGCCGCCAACAAGCTGAACCTGGTGTCCGGCGGCGTCACGCTGACCATGCTCGGCGGCCTGCGCAGCGGTCAGTTCGACGCCATCATCGCGCCGGCCGCCTGGCAGATCGAGGCTGAGCGCGGCGGTTTTGGCAAGACCATCTTTGACGTGTCCGACGAGGCCAGCTGGAACCGCTATTTCGGCGGCCCCCTGCCGGTAACGTGTGCCTATGCACTGCAATCGACGATCGACCGGTATCCGCAACTGGTGCAGGCATATGTCAATGGCATGGTGCGGGCGCTGCACTGGATACGCCGCAGCAGCAGCGCGCAGATATGGCAGGACGTCGGCGCCAGGCAGCTGCGCGAAACGCGCGCCGATACGGCCGTGATGGAACTCGATGCCTTCAAGCGCACGGCCAGCTACGACGGTGAAACCGATGCCGCCGCTTTTGCCAACGGCGCGCCCATCTGGTTCCGTCCGGGCACCGGCATCAAGCCGATCCGCTACGCGGACGTCACCGACCTGTCTTTCCTTCACCTGAGTAGGCGCAAATATGGCTAGCACATTACAACCCCTGCAGGAAGCGCTGCCCGGACCGCAGTTGCGGCTGGTGCCCGAAACGACGCAGCCGCGCCTGGAATTGCGCGGACTGACGCGCGACTTCACCCTCAACGCGCGGCCCGTGCGCGTCGTCGACAACCTCTCGCTCTCGATTGCCAAGGGGGAGTTCGTCTCGCTGATCGGCCCGTCCGGCTCGGGCAAAAGCACCATTCTGAACATGCTGTCGGGCGTGCTAGAGCGGACGGCAGGCGACGTGCTGGTCGACGGTGTCAGCCTGTCGTCGAGCGACATGATGCGCGAGCTGGGCTATGTCTTCCAGAGCGACAACTGCTACCCCTGGCGCAACGTCGCCGACAATATCGGCCTGGGCCTGGAGCTGGCCGGCATCCCCAAGCCAGAACGGCGCAGGCGCGTGACCGAGGCCATCGAACGCATCGGCCTGCAGGGATTTGAACGGGCCTTTCCCAAGATGCTGTCGGGCGGCATGCGCCAGCGCGTGTCCCTGATGCGTACGCTGATCATGCGCCCCAGCATCCTCCTCATGGACGAGCCGTTTGGCGCGCTCGATACGCATACCAAGTTCGAGATGCACAAGCTGCTGCTCGAACTTTGGCAAGCCGAGCAGCAGACGGTGGTTTTTATCACGCATGATCTGGGCGAGGCCATTACGCTGTCGGACCGTATCGTCGTGCTGTCGGCGCGGCCCGGCCGCATCAAGGAAATCTTCGACGTCAAGCTGCCACGCCCACGCGACGCACTGTCGGTGCGCGAATTGCCGGAATACAGCGCCCTGTTCGCACGCATCTGGCATTCGCTGGGCGAGGAATTCAACAAGGGAGAGGCGACATGACACTGAGCCGCTATACCTGGCATTCGGTCTGGTTCTGGCGCATTGCCGTGCTGCTGATCCTGCTCACAGTGTGGCAGTGGGGCTTCAGCCTGCAGCCGAAGCTGCCGTGGCTGGTGCCCAGCTTCATCGATCCCTACTTCATTTCCACGCCCACGGGCGTGTTGCACAAGCTGAGCCACATGGCGTGCATGACGGACGAGGAAGGCCACCTGCTGCCGGGGCGCTCCGGGGCGGTGGCGGCCTGCTTCAGCGCTACCGACAATAATCTGCTGGCCGCCATTTCAGCCACGCTGCGCAATACCTTCTGGGGCTTTGCGCTGGGCGTGAGCACGGGATTTGCCGTCGGCCTGCTGCTGGGCCGCTCACCTTTCTGGGCCAGCGTCTTCGACCCTTACATCGTCGGCTTCAACTCGGTGCCGCGCATCGCGCTGGTACCGCTGATCGTGCTCATTTTTGGCCTGGGCGATGCATCCAAGATCCTCACGGCCTGGCTGATCGTCTTCTTCGTGGTGTTCTTTAACACCTTCGGCGGCGCGCGGCAGGTGCAGCGCGACCTGGTCCATGTGGCGCGCGTGCTGGGCGCGACGAACTGGCAGGTGATGACCCGCACTGTCATTCCGTCCACGCTGGAATGGGTCTTCGCCTCGCTGGTGCCCAGCGTGTCATTTGCGCTGATCGGCGTCATCGTGGGCGAATTCATCGGTTCCGAACAGGGACTGGGACGCCTGATCATCGAGGCGCAGGGACGGGGCGACGCGGCCGCCATGATGGCGACGCTGAGCGTGCTGGTACTGATAGGCGTCATGTTGTCGGGGCTGATCCACCAGTTACAGGAGTACTTGCTGCGCTGGCGCTGAAGAGCTGCACAGGCGGTGATCCGATCGATTCTTTACATAGGACTGGTAACGATTTCATGAAAAAAAAGACAGGCATCCTGCTGGCGCTGGTGGCGGCGCTGGGCTGGCACAGCGCCGCCACCAGCGGCGAACTGAAACTCTACGGCCTCATGGACATGGGCCTGAATCTGGAAAATGATGGCAGCGGAGGAGGAACCGTCACGCGCCTGAACAGCGGAGGCCAGAGCAGCAGCCGCATCGGCATCAAGGGCAGCGAAGCGCTCGGCGGCGGCCTGGTCGCCAGCTTTGTGCTTGAGAACGGTATTCTGGCCGATACCGGCGGCATCGACCAGGGCGGGGTACTCTTCGGGCGCCAGTCCTGGGTCGCCCTGGGGGGCGATTTCGGCATGCTCAAGCTGGGCAGGAAATACACGGTCAGCGCCGAGGTGCTCGACAGTTTTGATCCCTTCCACATCAATATGGCGGGCGACGCCAGCCGTCTGTTCAACGTCAGTGGCAAGCGCGTCAACAACAATCTCAGCTACACGACGCCGGAGCTGGGCGGCCTGAGCGCGCAGCTGTCGTGGGGATTCGGCGAACAGCCCGGCAGCCTGGCGGCCGGTCGCCAGCTTGGCGCCAGCGCCAGCTACGCGCGTGGCCCGTTAGCGCTGGCGCTGGCCTATGTCGACCAGGACAGCGCCAGCACGCGCGCCAGTGCCAGCACCATCATGCTGGGTGGCGTGTACGACGCGGGCGCGCTGAAGCTGCACGCGGGCGCGGCGCGCAACACCGACAGCCTGGGCCTGGACACGCGCGACCTGCTGCTCGGCGTCAGCGTGCCGTTCGGCGCCGCGCTGCTGCTGGCCGATTACATCCGCAAATGGGATAGCGGCAAGGCTGGTGGCAATGCCGGCCAGTTCGCCCTTGGCTACAGCTATGCGCTGTCGCGGCGGACCAATGTGTATACCTCGTACTCGCAGACGCACAACGGCCACGCTGCCAGGTACAACACCGCGCGCACCGGCGACACCGACCGCCTGTTCAATGCGGGCATCCGCCACTTCTTTTGAGGCGGCGCCTGTCTACCTGACCCCTAACGCGGCCTTGCCGCCCTGGACACGATGAAAACGCTCTACGATAAATTATGGGAATCCCACGCGGTGCAAGTTGACGAGGATGGCACCGCCATGCTGTATATCGACCGGCACCTGCTGCATGAAGTCACCAGTCCGCAAGCCTTCGAGGGCTTGCGCGCGGCCGGACGCAAGCCGTGGCGCGTTGGCGCCAACCTGGCGGTGGCCGATCACAACGTGCCGACGGGCGACCGTGCCAGCGGCATAGCCGATCCGGTCGCGCGGCGGCAGGTACAGACCCTCGATACCAACGCCCGCTTCTACGGCCTGACCTATTTCGACATGCACGACAGGCGCCAGGGCATAGCGCATGTGGTCGGGCCGGAGCAGGGGGCGACCCTGCCGGGCATGACGGTCGTCTGCGGCGATTCGCACACCTCGACGCATGGCGCCTTTGGCTGCCTGGCCTTCGGTATCGGCACTTCCGAAGTCGAGCATGTGCTGGCTACCCAGACCCTGCTGGACCGCAAATCGAAGGCCATGCTGGTGCATGTCGACGGCCTGCTCGAATCCGGCGTCACGGCCAAGGATATTGCCCTGGAAGTGATCGGGCGGATCGGTACGGCCGGTGGCACCGGCTACGCCATTGAGTTTGCCGGTCCGGCCATCCGCGCGCTGTCGATGGAAGGGCGCATGACGCTCTGTAACATGGCGATCGAGGCGGGCGCGCGCGCCGGCATGATCGCGGTGGACGAGACGACGATTGCCTATGTCAAGGGGCGGCCGTATGCGCCGGTGGGCGCGCAGTGGAAAAAAGCCGTCGCGTACTGGAAGACGCTGCACACGGATGCGGGCGCCAGTTTCGACCGCGTGGTACTGCTCGATGCCGCTGGCATCAGCCCGCAAGTGACCTGGGGCACCTCGCCGGAAATGGTCGTGGCGGTCGACGGCCGCGTGCCGGATCCCGGCGCGGAGCGGGACGCGGCGCGGCGCGAGGCCATGAGCAAGGCGCTGGCCTATATGGATCTGGCGCCCGATACCCTGATCGCCGACATCCGCATCGACAAGGTGTTCATCGGCTCCTGCACCAATGCGCGCATCGAGGATCTGCGCTCGGCGGCCGAGGTCGTGCGCGGCAAACGGCGCGCCGCCAGCGTCAAGCTGGCCATGGTGGTACCCGGCTCGGGCCTGGTGAAGGCGCAGGCCGAGCGGGAGGGGCTGGACCGCGTCTTCAGGGAGGCCGGCTTCGAATGGCGCGAGCCTGGCTGCTCGATGTGCCTGGCCATGAATGCCGACCGCCTGGAACCGGGTGAACGCTGTGCCTCGACCTCGAACCGCAACTTCGAGGGACGTCAGGGCGCGGGTGGACGCACGCATCTCGTCTCACCGGCGATGGCCGCCGCGGCAGCCATCGCCGGTTGCTTCGTCGATGTGCGCAAGATGCGTTAAGGCCGGCATACGCCGGCTGCATATCAACGCGGCGCCAGCTGGACATCCGGCCGGCGCGCTCTCCAGGGAGGCTCAAAGCATGGAAAAATTCACACAGCATACCGGTCTGGTCGCACCACTCGACCGCGCCAACGTCGACACCGACGCGATCTTGCCCAAGCAGTTTCTGACGGCGATCCACCGCACCGGCTTCGGTCCCAATCTGTTCGACCAGTGGCGCTATCTGGACACCGGCGTACCAGGCCAGGATAACAGCCGCCGTCCGCTGAATCCCGACTTCGTGCTCAACGAGGCGCGCTACCAGGGCGCCTCGATACTGCTGGCGCGCGCCAATTTTGGCTGCGGCTCATCGCGCGAGCATGCGCCCTGGGCGTTGGGCCAATACGGCTTTCGCGTCATCATCGCACCATCGTTTGCCGATATTTTCTTCAATAACTGCTACAAGAACGGCTTGCTGCCCATCGTGCTGGCTGAAGCGCAGGTCCATTACCTGTTCAATGCGGTCGGCGCCGAACCTGGCTTCCGGCTGGAAGTCGACCTGGCGCGTCAGCGCGTTGCCGCCACCGATGGCAGCTTCGCCTGTTCCTTCTTCATCTCCGCGTTCACCAAGTATTGCCTGCTGAATGGCTTCGACGATATCAGCCTGACCTTGCGCCGTGCCGATGCCATCCGCCGTTTTGAAGAGCGCCATCTGACGAAAAATCCCTGGCTGGCCAACGTCCTGTAAAGGTTATTTCCATGAACATTGCAATTTTACCCGGCGACGGCATCGGTCCTGAAATCGTCGCGCAAGCCGTCAAGGTACTGAATGTACTGGGCGAATCGTTCGAGCTGGAAAGCGCGCCCGTGGGCGGCGCCGGCTATGCGGCCCATGGACACCCGCTGCCCGAAGGTACTCTTGCCCTGGCGAAAGCGGCCGATGCCGTGCTGTTCGGCGCTGTCGGCGATTATCAATACGACAATCTGGAGCGCCAGTTCCGTCCAGAACAGGCGATCCTGGGCCTGCGCAAGAACCTGGGCCTGTTCGCCAACCTGCGTCCGGCCATCCTGTATCCGGAACTGGCGGGCGCCTCGACCCTGAAGCCGGAAGTGGTTTCCGGCCTGGATATTTTGATCATCCGTGAATTGACGGGCGACATTTATTTCGGCCAGCCCCGTGGCGTGCGCGAGTGCCCGGACGGCCCGTTCAAGGGCCAGCGCGAAGGCTTTGATACCATGCGCTATGCGGAAGGGGAAATCCGCCGCATCGCCCACGTGGCTTTCCAGGCCGCGCAAAAGCGCGACAAGCGCCTGACCAGCGTGGACAAGGCGAACGTGCTGGAAACCTTCCAGTTCTGGAAAGACATCGTCATCGACGTGCACAAGGAATACCCGGATGTGGCGCTTGACCACATGTATGTCGACAACGCGGCCATGCAGCTGGTGCGGGCGCCGAAGAAATTCGACGTCATGGTGACCGGCAACATGTTCGGCGACATCTTGTCGGACGCGGCCGCCATGCTGACGGGGTCGATCGGCATGCTGCCGTCCGCTTCGCTGGACGCCAATAACAAGGGCCTGTACGAGCCATCGCACGGTTCGGCGCCCGATATCGCCGGCAAGGGCATCGCCAATCCGCTGGCGACGATCTTGTCGGCCGCCATGATGCTGCGCTATTCGCTGAATCGCGAAGAGCAGGCCGACCGGGTGGAAGCGGCCGTGAAGAAAGTACTGGCGCAGGGCTTGCGCACGGCCGACATCCATGAAGCGGGCATGACTTTGGTCGGTACCGAGGCGATGGGTGATGCTGTGGCGCGCGCCTGTGCCGCTGCCTGAGATGGCGCCGCCTCTATTGCACTACACGCGCCGGCTGGCTGGTGCGTGCTGGCAAGGCCAAATGCTGGGCGGCAACCAACAGGCTCGAACGTGCCGCCGCCAGTTGCGCCGTCGTGACGTCAATCGAGAACGCCACCGAGCGCTCGTGCCCGACCATCATCGGCGGGCCGAAACGCTTGACGTGCAAGCCGATCTTGCGCAGCAGTTTTTCAAAGGCGACGGTCGTGACGCCGACGTAGCGCGTGATGTTGTTGTCCAGGGCGAATTCAAGGGCCTCGACCACCATGTGCGAACTGGCCAGCGAGAAGCGGTGTTCGCCGCCTTTCGACTGCTCGAAGGCGAACCGGCTGAGCTCCCAGGTATCTTCGGCGTTTGGAATGGGATTGCCTTGCAGCAATTGCGGGAAAACGGACTTGAGCATGTAGTCGCCGGTCGTCGGCAGCAGGCGCGCGCAGCCGAACAGTTTGCCGCTGATATCGCGCGCCAGCATGTACACGGGGAACAAATCATCGTATTCGTCCGATTCCATGCCGTCCGTCGTATGCACGTCCCAGTGCAGCCGTTCGCAGAACACCATGTGGCGCAGCCGGTACATGGCATGGGTGTCCTCGGGTTTCATGTTGTCGCGTGTACAGGCGCTGACGGTGATGACCATGGTTCGCTCTCCATTCAAATTTGATAATGCTTCCATATAAACATTGACTGTAGTTAACTGATACTGTAGGTTCCAACAGGTGTCTGTCCGACAATAGACGTGTCATGGCACGGGCCCAGGAAGCAACGGCTGGCATCTGCGAATAGCAACAAGGTGTTGTGGCGCCACGCCTGCAGGCGCCGTGATCAGAAAAGAGTAATGCCGATGAAATTTCCAGAAGCGATGACGGATAGAATTTCCGTGTTGAAGTCGAACGGTGTGCGTGTCGATGGCTTGCGTGCACTGGTTAAGAAAAACAGTATCCTGACCCAGCAGGATCTGGTGGTGATCGAGGCAGGCGACTTAATCGTGCGGCAACTTTGCACGGGGCGCGAAGAGACGTATGAAGTGCTGGATCCGGGATTCCACGAGAAATTTTATGATATCCGGGCGGCATACCATATGGAGGTGCGGCGCTGCGACCGCGCCAGACGCGGCAAGTTGGCCGCGGACTGACGCGGGAAGGCTGGCGGCGGGGGCGTGCTGCCGCCCGTACCTGCGCTCGTCAGTCTTCGTTGGGAATCAGCATCAGCAGGTCGGTAACGCCGATGTCGATGCTGCTTTGCGACAGCAGGGTGGTGGCCTGGCCCCGGTGATGCGTCTGGTGGTTGAAAAAATGCATGATCAGGCTCGAATAGCGCTTGCGCGACACCATGCCTTTCATGTTGGCGTAGCCGAGCGGCTGCTCCAGGTCACCTGGCGTCAGGTCGGCGGCCCAGCGCTGTATGGTCTGGTCCAGCGTATGGCGCAGCCTGAGCAGGCCCGTCAGGTCTTCGGCCTGCGGCTGGTTCAGCGCCGCCGGGGCGGCTGCGGCGCGGATGGCGTCGAGCGCCGGCTGGCGTGCCGGATGTCCGCAGAACCGCTTTAGCCAGATCGTATCGGCGACGACAAGGTGATTCATCGTGCCGAAGAGGGAGCCAAAAAAAGCCTTGCGGTCGGCAAAGAGCTCCTCCTGAGATAGTTGCCCAGCTGCACTATACAGTTTCTCATTCATTAGTTCATTGTAGGCGGCCATTCGGACGATATGGTCACATGTGCTCATGAGTGCTTTCTCCATGTCAGGGCTGAAATACTGCACGCAGATAGTGTATGGTTTTGCAAGAATTGGCAAGCGTGCTACGTCCGCTCGGGTCACGCCATCGTGCCAGCGTTTTGCGTTTGCTCAATGCTTGTCTCCGGCATTTCATTCCCCGCTATAGGCATTCTGTTCCCCCATTTCCTGCTTTGGTCATTGTGATCAGCCTGGCAACAGCCGTTTGGCCTATGATGGCCTGGCACATGCACGTGTGATGTTCCCTTTATTTATCAACCATGAGGTGTCCATGATTCGCTATGCCCTGCCTGCCCTGTTGTTTGCCGCCGCCCTGCCGGCGCATGCCCAAGCCCCTGCCAATGACACGCCGCTGATCGAGCGGGCGAAGATCTTTGGCAACCCCAGCAAGTCTGGCGGGCGCATCAGCCCGGATGGCAAGTGGCTGTCGTGGATCGCGCCGCGCGATGGCGTGCTCAATGTGTGGGTGGCGCCGGCCAGCGACTTGGCGCAGGCGCGGCCGTTGACGCAAGAGAAAGTACGCCCCATCCGCAGCAGCTTCTGGTCGCCCGATTCCAGTACCCTGCTGTTCATCCAGGACAAGGGCGGCGATGAAAACTTCCTGCTGTACGGCGTCAATGTGGCGACGGGCAAGCAGATCAATTACACGCCGTTCGAGAAAACCCGCGCACGGGTGATCCAGATCAGCAGCAAGGTCAAGGACCGCATCCTCGTGGGCATCAATAACCGCGATGCGCGCTGGCACGATGTGTACAGCCTGGACCTGGCCAGCGGCAAGCTGACCCTGGTGCAACAGAATGATGGCTATGCAGGTTTCCTGGCCGACGAGCAACTCAAGCTGCGCATCGCCAGCAAGGCGCGCGCCGATGGCGGCATGCAGTATTTCCGCATGAGCGATGGCAAGGCCGAGAGTGCGCCGCTGGCCGAAGTGGGGCTGGAAGACTCGCAGACGACGTCGCCGCTGGCCTTCACGGCCGATGGCAAGATTTTGTACTGGACCGATTCGCGCGGCCGCAATACCTCGGCGCTGCTGGCGCAGGACGTCGCCAGCGGCAAGACCACGGTGGTGGCGCAAGACCCGCGCGCCGACATTTCGGACGCGCTGTACGATACGCGCACGGGTAGGGTGCAAGCCTACACGGTCGACTACCTGCAGCAGGAATACCTGCCGCTGACGGACGACCTGAAGGCCGACCTGGCCTTCCTGAAGAAGAACACCGAGGGCCAGTTCAATATTACGTCGCGCACGGAAGCGGACGACAAATGGCTGGTCGGCGTGGATGCCGTCACGGCGCCCGCGTCAAGCTGGCTGTATGACCGCAAGAGCAAGAAGCTGACGCAGCTGTACGTCACGCGGCCCGAGCTGGTGGGCGCGCCGCTGGTGCCCATGTATCCGCAGGAAATCAAGGCGCGCGACGGCCTGACGCTGGTGTCCTACCTGACCTTGCCGCACGCATCGAAGGCGGGCGCCGGCGGCAAGGCTATGCAGGCGGTGCCGATGGTGCTGCTGGTGCATGGCGGCCCGTGGGCGCGCGATACCTACGGCTACAACGGCTACCACCAGTGGCTGGCCAACCGCGGCTACGCGGTGCTGTCGGTGAACTACCGTGGTTCAACGGGTTTCGGCAAGCAGTTCATCTCGGCCGGCGACCTGCAGTGGGGCCGCAAGATGCATGACGACTTGCTCGATGCGGTGCAGTGGGCCGTGAAGAGCGGCGTGACGACGGCCGACAAGGTAGCCATCATGGGTGGCTCGTATGGCGGCTACGCCACCCTGGCCGGCATGGCGTTCACCCCCACCACATTTGCCTGCGGCGTCGACATCGTCGGCCCGTCCAACCTGTTTACGCTGCTGCAAACCATCCCGCCGTACTGGGAAGCGGGCAAGCAGCAGTTTTACAAACGCATGGGCGACCCGACCACGGAAGAGGGCCGCGCACTGCTGAAGGAACGCTCGCCGCTGAACTTCGCGCAGAATATCCAGCGTCCATTGCTGATCGGGCAGGGCGCGAACGACCCGCGCGTCAACGTGGCCGAATCGGACCAGATCGTGGCGGCCATGGCGGCGAAGAATATCCCTGTCACCTATGTGCTGTTCCCGGACGAAGGCCATGGCTTTGCGCGCCCCGTCAACAACATCGCCTTCAACGCGGTGACGGAAAACTTCCTGGGCCAGTGCCTCAACGGGCGGGCCGAGCCGATCGGCGCCACCTTGAAGGCATCGACCGCGCAGGTCAAGCACGGCGCAGAGTTTGCGCCGGGGCTGAAGGAAGCGATGCGCTAACCCCGCAGTGCCAGCGGCGTGGCTGGCCGGGCGCCATGCCCGGCGCGCCGTGCCGCCGCCTGTGGACCCGGCGCATGGCGCCGGACACGGTCGCTAGCAAGGTGACAGCCTCCGGCGCGTGAGTCGAAGCGGGTGGCAACATTGCCCGCAGCGCGCGCGGCAGAGTTACGCGCCTTGATGTTGTCTGCACGCAACAGTGCCGCACCCCGGCGGCAGTGCAACGGCACGCCGCCGGGAGACTGGGTGTTTGTCAGGCAAATGCTATCCGCACCTGCGGAATGCGCGGTGATTCCCCATTGCCGCTATACAAAATATGGTGCTGCGATGCCCATGCTCGTCAATATCCATGACACGGTCCAGCAAAGATACGCTTTGTTACGGCACCGTCACGCCTTGATCGTTGTTAAATGCGCTATCAATGAGTACATTTACGCACGACAATTGATTATTGTTAAATGTGGTTATTTTTAACAACAGTCTGGAGTTGCGTTATTTGTCGCTCGTAGTAGCATATATTGACTCAAAGCAAGGTTTAAGCGTGCTGTGACGCTTGTTCAGATGCGGCTGGCAATGGGTGTCGACGTTGCCATATTCGGGCGAGATCCGGTTTTAAAAATGTACTGAAAGAAAATAATGTCCCTAAATTTCGCGAAATTTGGATGGTTGACCGCGCCTGCCGGCGCCGTTGACCATTCCGGCGCTGGTGCGCGCAGCACGCCGCCTGCCATGCTGCGGCCACCGACGTGGCTGATGCGCATGACGGCGGCCCTGCTGTTTGCCGTGCTGTCCCTGTGCTCGTACCAGGCTTCGGCGGCGAGTACCTGTCCGAGCCCGCGCGCCGTCAGCGTGGTGGCGGGGGGAGAATATTACGAGGATTATACCAATGCCCCTTGCTCCCAGTTTGGCCTGACGGGTACCCTGGTGGCGCCGCTGTATGGCACGCTGGAAGATTCCAATGCGACGAATGCCGTGCGCTACCGGAATACCAATCTCAGCGCGACTTCGGATACATTTACCGTCAGGGATGATGTGGGGCAGCCCATCGTCTACAACGTCACGATCACCTCGGCCATCGTGGTAGCGCCGGCCACCGTGCCAAATGCCACGGTGGCCCAGGCATACCCCACGACAACGTTTACATCGACGGGTGGCGCGGCGCCATACACTTACGCCATCAGCGCTGGCGCCTTGCCGGCTGGCATGAGCCTGAGTGCTGGCGGCGTGCTGTCGGGTACGCCGACGGCGGGCGGCACCTTCAACTTTACCGTGCGCGCCACCGACTCGCTGGCCGTGAACGGCACGCGCCCTTATACACTGACGGTCTCCGCGCCCACCATCGCCATCTTGCCGACGACCCTGCCGGCAATGACATCCGGTGTCGCCTACAGCCAGACGATAGCCGCCAGCGGCGGCACCGGCACGTACACCTATGCCAGAACGGCCGGCAGCCTGCCCGCAGGCTTGACCCTGGCATCGAACGGCACCCTGTCCGGCACGCCCACGGCGGCCGGAGCCTACAGTTTTACTGTCACCGCGACCGACAGCAGTACCGGCGCCGGCCCCTATTCGGGCGCGCGCGCCTATTCCGGCACGGTGGCGCCTGGTGCGCCGACGGCCGGCGCCGCCAGCGCCACGGTGGCCTACGGCAGCAGCGCCAACCCGATCACCCTGAACCTGGGCGGCGGTGCGGCGACGTCCGTGGCGGTGGCGTCTGCCGCCTCGCACGGCACGGCGACGGCCAGCGGCACCAGCATCACCTATACGCCGACGGCAGGTTACGGCGGGCCGGACAGCTTTACCTATACGGCCAGCAACGGCGTCGGCACTTCGACGCCGGCCACCGTGACGATCACGGTTGCCAGCGCCACCATCGTCCTTGCACCGAGCACCGTGCCGGCGGCAACCGTCGCGCTAGCCTACAGCCAGACTGTGACGGCCGCGAACGGCACGGGTCCCTACACTTACGCCATCAGCGCCGGCTCCCTGCCGACCGGACTCAGCCTGAATACGGCTACCGGTAGGCTGTCGGGTACGCCGACGGCCGGCGGCGTCTTTAACTTCACCGTGCGCGCCACGGACAGTTCGACGGGCGACGGTCCGTACGCGGGCGCGCGCGCCTACTCGCTGACGGTGGCGTCGCCGACGCTCGGCGTCGCCCCGTCGACCCTGCCTGTGCCGACAGTGGGCGTGGCCTACAGCCAGGCCATTACCGCCAGCGGCGGCACGGCAGAGTACAGCTATGCCGTCACCGCCGGCAGCGTGCCTGCGGGCTTGACCCTGGCGGCGAACGGTATCTTGTCCGGCACGCCCACAACTGCCGGCGCCTACAGCTTTACGGTCACCGCGACCGACAGCAGTGGCGGCGCCGGCCCCTATACGGGGGGGCGCGCGTATTCCGGCACGGTAGCGGCCGGTGCGCCGACGGCCGGTCCTGTCAGCGCCACGGTGGCCTACGGCAGCAGCGCCAACCCGATCACCCTGAACCTGGGCGGCGGTGCGGCTACGTCCGTGGCGGTGGCGTCTGCCGCCAGCCATGGCACGGCGACGTCCAACGGCACCAGCATTACCTATACGCCGACGCCAGGTTACGGCGGACCGGACAGCTTTACCTACACGGCCAGCAACGGCGTCGGCACCTCTGCGCCGGCCACCGTGACGATCACGGTTGGCGGGCCAACTGTGACGCTGACGCCCACCACGGTGCCGGCGGGAGCCGTCGGCGTGGCCTACAGCCAGACCGTGACGGCTGCGAACGGCACGGGGCCGTACACTTATGTCATCAGCGCCGGTTCCCTGCCGACCGGGCTCAGCCTGAATACGTCCACCGGTACGCTGTCGGGTACGCCGACGGCCGGCGGCGTCTTCAACTTCAGCGTGCGCGCCACGGACAGTTCGACGGGCAGCGGCCCGTATTCGGGTGCGCGCGCCTACTCGCTGACGGTGGCGTCGCCGACGCTCGGCGTCGCCCCGTCAACCCTGCCGGCGCCGACAGTGGGCGTGGCCTACAGCCAGGCCATTACCGCCAGCGGCGGCACGGCAGCGTACAGCTATGCCGTCACCGCCGGCAGCGTGCCTGCGGGCTTGACCCTGGCGGCGAACGGTACCTTGTCCGGCACGCCCACAACTGCTGGTGCCTACAGCTTTACCGTGACTGCCACTGATAGCAGCACCGGCATCGGCGCGCCATTCTCGGCTTCGCGCGCGTATTCCGGCACGGTAGCGGCCGGTGCGCCGACGGCCGGTCCTGTCAGCGCCACGGTGGCCTACGGCAGCAGCGCCAACCCGATCACCCTGAACCTGGGCGGCGGTGCGGCTACGTCCGTGGCGGTGGCGTCTGCCGCCAGCCATGGCACGGCGACGGCCAGCGGCACCAGCATTACCTATACGCCGACGCCAGGTTACGGCGGACCGGACAGCTTTACCTACACGGCCAGCAACGGCGTCGGCACCTCGGCGCCGGCCACCGTGACGATCACGGTTGGCGGGCCAACTGTGACGCTGACGCCCACCACGGTGCCGGCGGGAGCCGTCGGCGTGGCCTACAGCCAGACTGTGACGGCTGCGAACGGCACGGGGCCGTACACTTATGTCATCAGCGCCGGTTCCCTGCCGACCGGGCTCAGCCTGAATACGTCCACCGGTACGCTGTCGGGTACGTCGACGGCCGGCGGCGTCTTCAACTTCAGCGTGCGCGCCACGGACAGTTCGACGGGCAGCGGCCCGTACTCCGCTGCGCAGGCTTACTCGCTGACGGTGGTGGCGCCGACGCTCAGCGTCGCCCCGTCGACCCTGCCGGCGCCGACAGTGGGCGTGGCCTACAGCCAGGCCATTACCGCCAGCGGCGGCACGGCAGCGTACAGCTATGCCGTCACCACCGGCAGCGTGCCTGCGGGCTTGACCCTGGCAGCGAACGGTACCTTGTCCGGCACGCCCACAACTGCTGGTGCCTACAGCTTTACCGTGACTGCCACTGATAGCAGCACCGGCATCGGCGCGCCATTCTCGGCTTCGCTCGCGTATTCCGGCACGGTAGCGGCCGGTGCGCCGACGGCTGGAGCTGTCAGCGCCACGGTGGCGTTTGGCAGCAGCGCCAACCCGATCACCCTGAACCTGGGCGGCGGCGGGGCGACCTCGGTTGCCGTCGCTTCCGGCGCCTCGCACGGCACGGCGACGGCCAGCGGCACCAGCATTACCTATACGCCGACGCCAGGTTACGGCGGACCGGACAGCTTTACCTACACGGCCAGCAACGGCGTCGGCACCTCGGCGCCGGCCACCGTGAGCGTTACCGTGGGCGTGCCCACGGTCAGCCTGGCGCCGGCCAGCTTGCCCAATCCAACGGCGGAAACGCCGTATAGCGCGACCATCACGGCGGCGGGCGGCACGTCACCGTATACCTACAGCGTCAGCGCCGGCAGCCTGCCTGCCGGCGTGAGCCTGAATACGGCCACCGGCGTGCTGTCCGGTACGCCGACCGTGGCAGGCAATTTCAGCTTCAGCCTGCGGGCCAGCGACAGCAGTACGGGCGTGGGCGCGCCATTCAGCGCGACCAACAGCTATTCCTTGACCATTGCCGCACCGACGATCACGCTAACGCCTGCCAGCTTGCCTGCGGCAGCGGCGGCCACGCCGTACAGCCAGCAACTGACGGCTACCGGTGGCGTCGGACCGTATGTCTACACGGTCGTCAGCGGCAGCCTGCCGGCGGGCCTGACCTTGAACGCCAGCGGTTTGCTCAGCGGTACGCCAACGGCGGCCGGCAGCTTCAGCTTGACCGTGCAAGCACAGGATGCGCACCTGTTTACTGGCGCGCAAAGCTATACCTTCGCGGTGTCGTCGGCCAACGTCAACCTGACCTTGCCGAGCTTGCCTAATCCCACGGCGGCAATCCCGTACAGCGCCATCTTCACGGCGGCGGGCGGCACGGCGCCGTACAGCTACAGCATCAGCAGCGGCAGCTTGCCACCTGGCCTGAGCCTGAACGCCGCCACCGGCGTGCTGTCGGGCACGACGAATGTGGCCGGCAGCTTCCCGTTCAGCATCAAGGTGACAGACAGCAGCACCGGCACGGGGGCGCCATTCAGCGCCACCAGCAGCTATACCATGGTGGTGGCCGCGCCGACCCTGACCCTGACGCCAGCCAGCCTGGCCGGCATCCGTATCGCCGAAGCCTACAGCCAGGCCTTCACGGCTGGCGGCGGCGTGGCACCGTACGTGTACACGCTGAGCAGCGGTACCTTGCCCACGGGCCTGGCGCTCGATGCGGCCACGGGCGTGCTGAGCGGCACGCCGACAGCGGTGGGCAGTTTCACCTTCACTCTGCAGGCAAAAGACGCCAACCAGTTCACGGTGCAGCACGCCTTGACCCTGCAGGTGACCCAGGCGCCGCCACCGGTGGCCAATGAAACGGCGATTACGCCGGCAAATCAGGAAGTGAGCCTGAATATCGCTTCCACCGATGGCAGCCCGATCACGGATGTCACCATCGTCACGCCGCCGCAGCATGGCCGCGTCACGGTGACGACGACGGCTGCATCGGCGCGCATGGCGCGCGCCGCCACCGGCGCCATCTTCAAGGTGACGTATGTGCCGAATGCCGATTACTTCGGTGCGGACAGTTTCGCCTACACGGCAACGGGTCCGGGCGGCACGTCGGCGCCCGCCACCGTCAGCCTGACCGTCGCGCCCTTGCCGCCTCCAGTGCCCGTGGTCAAGACTGCCACGGCGGAACCTGGTGGATCCGTCACCCTGAATGTGACGGAAGGCGCCACCGGCGGCCCGTTCACGGCAGTGGCCATCACCACGCAGCCGACGAGCGGCACGGCGGTGGTCAGCGGCCTGAAGATTGTCTACACGCCAGGCGTCGATAGCAGCGGCGATATCAGCATCGGCTACACCCTGTCGAACGTGTTCGGCACCTCGGCGCCGATCAAGGCCAGCATCAACGTCAACCCGATGCCGCAAGTGGTGAGCCTGAGCGCCACGGTGGTAGCCGGCCTGGCGGTGAATGTCGACCTGACGGCGGGCGCCACGGGCGGACCGTTCACGGCGGCCAATGTGCTGAGCGTGGCGCCGGAGAGCGCGGGCAAGGCGGTGGTGCGCGATGTCGGCACGGCCGGCAAGCCGCTGTACCAGCTGAACTTTACGGCGTCGGGCAAGTTTGCCGGCGCGGCCGTGGTCAGCTACACCCTGAGCAACGCCTACGCCACCTCGAAGCCGGGCGTGGTCAACGTGACGGTGACGGCGCGTGCCGACCCGTCGACCGATCCGGAAGTGATCGGCCTGCAGGCGGCGCAAGCCGATGCGGCGCGGCGCTTCGCCACGGCGCAGCTGTCGAACTTCACGCAGCGCCTGGAAAGCCTGCACGGCGACGGCTGGGGCCGCTCGAACTTTGGCCTGAACCTGACGCCGTCGAACGACAGCGGCAACCCGACGGCGGCCCTGGCGCGCTGGCAGGAACAGGAAGCGGACCGCGTGTTCGGCACGGCCGTGAAGCCGTATATGCGCAAGGCTTCCCTGCGCCAGCCCGATGCCGGTTTCAGCGGCGACAAGGCGGGCGCGGACGTTGGCCAGGCAACAAACGGCTTGCCGGACATGCCGCAGCGTCCGGAGTCGCAGAAGCAGGCCCTGTCGCTGTGGCTGGGCGGCGCGGTGGACTTTGGCCAGCATTACGTGAACGGCCGCGAGACGGGCTTCCGCTTCCGCACCAATGGCGTGAGCGTGGGTGGCGACTACCGTATCAGCGACCTGGCAACCCTGGGCGTGGGTGCCGGTTTCAGCCATGACCGCAGCGACGTGGGCCAGAACGGCAGCCGCAGCACGGCCGACAGCGCCGTGGCGGCCGTGTATGGCAGCCTGCGTCCGAGCAAGGGCGTCTTCCTCGATGGCGTGCTCGGCTATGGCACCTTGCAGTACGACGCCTCGCGCTACCTGACCGATGGCAGCGGTTTCGCCACGGGCGAACGCGACGGCAAGCAAGTGTTTGGCGCGCTGGTGGGCGGCATGGAAATGCGCCATGAAACGTGGATGTGGTCGCCGTACGGCCGCGTGGAACTGATGTCGGCCAAGCTCGATCCGTACACGGAGACGGCGACGGGCATCAATGCGCTCAGCTACTTCAAGCAGACCGTGCGTTCGCGCATCGGCGCGCTGGGCGTGCGCGCCGAGGGCATCTACGTCGGTGGCCTGGGCACCTGGTTCCCGCGTGCGCGCCTCGAGTACCGCCACCAGTTCGAGGGCGCCGACAATGCGCGCCTGGCGTATGCCGACCTGGCGGCGGACGGCCCCGTGTATGTGATCCGCACGGTGCCGCAGCAGACGGGCAACTGGACGGCGGGCCTGGGCGTGAAGCTGCTGCTGTCGAACGGCATGACATTGACGCTGGACTACAACAGCAATCTGAACATCGATAGCGGACGTACCCAGTCGGTGATCTTTGGCGTGGCCATGCCGCTCAAGTAAACGCTGCACATCAGGGAAGTAACGCCGCGGGGCGGGGGCAGATTGCTCCCGCCCCGCGGCGCATTTGGGGACTGGGAAATGCAGGGCTGGATTGCCCGGCTTTTTCCTGCCAAATGCCGTGCCAGGGCGGCCATGATTCCATTAGAATCAAGCCTTGTTTCAACCTCACTGCACACGGAATGGAATACCTGGAATGATGAATGTCCTGACCCTCGAACATTTTGCCGCGCGCGTCAACGAGACGTTTATTTCGCTCAGTGACGGCAATGCCGCCTTTGTCCTGAAGGAAGTGCGCCCGCTGCCGTCAGCGACCCTGGAGGGCATGCTGCGCAAGCCGTTCAGCCTGATGTTTCACAATAGTTCCGCCATCCTGTTCAGCCAGAAAATCTTCCAGATGCAACACGCGGCGTTTGGCGAGGTGGGTATTTTTTTAGTGCCGGTGGCGCGTGACAGTCACGGCTTTCTGTACCAGGCAATATTCAACTGAGCGCGCAAGGGGCCAGTCGATAGCGGAGGGTATCCAGGGCAGGGCGGACGCCATGATGGCGCGGCCCGCCTGGAGTGTCAGGTCGCGCGACCTGGATTAATCAAACTGCGGGAATTCGCCTTGCAGGGCGATGCAGAAATTGAGCGCCAGCATCGGCTGGCGGTTTTCATGCGGCTGGCCACCACCGGCGGAGCCGATTGCCGCCGGCGACAGCGTCCCGTTGGGCGGTGTCGATGGCACGAACGCCGAGGTGCCGCCAAGCGCAATCAGGGCATCGCCAGCGAGCGGCGTGTTGTGCTGCAGGGCGGGGGTGGGCTGGCGGTACACATTGAGCTGATGGGTGTGGTTGGGCAGCTCCGTGAGGTTCAACGTGACACTGTTGCTGCCGAATGTCTCGCCCATCGTGCGCGGCGTCAGGCCCGGTCCCTGGCCCTGGCTGCAGGGCGCACGTCCCGTGAAATTGGGCAGCTGGAAAGTGGTGGTCCCATTCCCGCCATACTGCGTGCCGATCAATGAAAACAGGGCGGAATATTGCTGTATCTGCAGGGTGGCGCCATTACAGCTGGCCCAGCCGTAGGGTGTGAAATTGAAGCCAAAGACTTGTATTTCGCCGAGGTATGGTGATGTCACGGTAGGTTCTCCTGAACGATTTTATGGGCTGCGCTTGCGTTGCCGGCGGTTACTGCTGCGTTGGGAAAATGCCTGCCCATGCGATGCAAAAGGAGGCGGTCAGGGTTGGCATGGTGTTCGGGTGCGGCAGGTTGCCCCCCGTGGCGCCTACGGCGCTGGTCGACAGCGGATAGGCGGTCAGGCCGTTCAGGTCGCTGGTGTACATCTTGTCGTTATTCGACGGCGCGGTCAGCAGCAGATTGTTCGCCGGTGCATTCGCCGTGGCCAGCGTGCTGTTCACATTGAACGGGTGCGTGTGCAGGGGCAACTGGGTCGGCAGCAAGGTCACCGATTCGCTGCCGCTTCGTTGCCCGATGGGGCGGTTTGACAGGCCGGGGCCGGTACCCATGTGCAGGGGAACCTGGCCGCGCAGGTCGGGCACGGCGAAGGTGTTGACGCCGTCGCCGCCGTAGGTAGTGCCCAGCAGGGCGAACAGAACTTCGTTCTCGGCGATCGATTTCAGGCTGCCATCGCAGGCGAACCAGCCGCTGGGAATGCGGCCAAAGGAAAACAGGCGAATTTCGCCGACATAGGGTGTGGTCATGACTATGCTCCGTGAGAGGTGGCGGATTCGTTAGTTGCGCGACGGGAAGATACCGCTCAGGGCGATATTGAAATTGATGACCGAAAACGGCTGCATATTGTTATGCGCCTGATTGCCGCCCGTCAGCCCCAGGGTTTGCGGAGCCAGGGTGACTTGCGGGCCGGCCGAGCCATAGATGGATTCCGCGCCGCTGCCGCCAAACAGGGTATTCGTGGGATTTTTCGAGGTGCCGCCCGTCGTCACCGTATTGGCCGCATGCGTATGCGGCGGAATCTCGGTCGATATCAAGGTGATATTCTCCGACCCCGCCCGCGTGCCGATCTGGTAAGGGGAAGGTTGCCAAGAAGCATCGACCGAAGTACCCGCGCCAACGGGGGTACAGCCTTGCAAGTTAGGCAGGGCAAAAGTGGTGCTGCCATTGCCGCCATAATTGGTGCCCAGCAGTGCAAACAGGGCCTGGTTCTGGGCCACGGGCAGCAATTGCCCGTTACATGCTGCAAATCCACGTGGCGCAAAATTGAATCCGCCCATCATGATTTGTCCTAGGTACACATCAGCCATCGTCGTTCTCCCACGGTTGGAATGCAATAAAATACCAAATGAATAATATTTTCCATTTGAAATCAATATTGTGTTTTAAAAAACCCTTTTTGTTATAGTTACTTTATTGAAATCTCGGAGTAGCATACGTTGTCGTATGGCAAGCGTCAATATTTGTTGGCACTCTGTAGAACCCACAACTGGCAACGCTTGCGGCCTGAATTTACTTTCATTTTTGTCTAAAAAATCCTCTGTATTGGAGAAGTTATGTTGCGTACTTGCAACGCTTTCGTCGGTCGTCCGGCATATTTTTTCCTGCTGTCTTACTGCGCTGGAACGTGGCGGCGCATAGCCAGCGCAAGGGCAGGCCGGGCAGCGGCGTCCTGCCGTTTCGGACTCTGGTTCGCGTCCCTATGCCTGCTGATGCTGGCGTTCGGTGCCAATCCGGCGCAAGCGGCACCCGGTGATCCGAGTACGAAATGCAATCCCAATCAGAGTTTTACCGTTGCCTCCGGCGCGTCGTACCAGATCGACCTGTCGGCTTGCAGCAGTTTTGGCCTGGTAGACAATGGCGCGACCGCATTGCACGGCACGATTACTGGTCTCGTCAATAACGGTAGCGGCATTGCCACCTATATCAATAATGGCGACGGCGCGCTGTCCGACAGTTTTATCCTGTGGGATGAAGACAGCCAGGCCATCACTTTTACGGTGACTGTCTTGCCCGCTGCCAGTGCCTTCACGGTGTCGCCAGGCAGCTTGGCCGCGCCCGTGATTGGCGTGCCGTACAGCCAGACCATGTCGGCCAGCGGCGGCGTGGCTCCCTACACCTATGTGCTTGATTCCGGTACCTTGCCACCTGGCATCACCGTCTCGCCAAGCGGCGCGATTTCCGGCACCGTGACGGCGACTGGCGCCTATACGTTCGGCGTCAAGGTCACGGATTCGACGGCAGGCACGCCGCTGACCGTCACCAAGAACTATTCCGTGTCGATTGCCGTACCGATCCTGTCCATCACGCCCACCACTCTGGCGGCCGGCGGACTGTCGACGCCGTACAGCCAGCAGATGTCGACCGCCAACGGCACCGCCCCCTTCACTTACGTGGTGGAGTCGGGCAGCTTGCCGCCTGGCATCACCCTGTCGGGCAGCGGCTTGCTCGCGGGTACACCCACCGTGCTGGGTAACTATAACTTTGTCATCAAATCGACGGATGTCACGGGCGGCAACGGACCGTACAACACCTCGCGCAGCTATGCCCTGACCATCAACGCCCAGCCGCCACCGACCATCACCGCCGTGACGCCGGCCACCGGCCCCAGCAGCGGCGGCACCGCAGTGACCATTACGGGCACGGGCTTTACGGGTGTCACGGCGCTGAAGTTCGGCAGCAACAACGGCGTCGCCGTGACCGTCGTCAATGCCACGACCATGACCGCCACCTCGCCAGCCGGCAGTGCCGGCGTCGTGAACGTGGTGGTGACCGCGAGCGGAGGCACCAGCGCCACCGGCCCCGCGAACCAGTTCACCTACATCCCCGCGCCAGTTGTCAGCAGCATTTCGCCCACGGCCGGCCCGACCGCCGGCGGTACCAGCATCACCATCACGGGAACGGGCTTTACCGGTGCCACGGCGGTGACCTTCGGCGCCACGCCCGCCACCGGCTATACCGTCAACAGCGCCACGCAGATCACGGCGACGGCACCGTCGGGCACGGGCACGGTGGACGTGCGCGTGACGACGGCGGGTGGCACCAGCGCTACGAGCGGGGCGGACCAGTTTACTTATGCGCCGGCACCCACTGTCACCAGCATTTCGCCAACGGCGGGGCCGGCCGGCGGCGGTACCACCGTCATCATCACGGGCACGGGCTTTGGCAGCACGACGGCGGTGACGTTCGGCGCCACGGCGGCGAGCGGTTACACCGTCAACAGTGCCACGCAGATCACGGCGACGGCGCCAGCCGGCACAGGTACGGTAGACGTGCGCGTCACCACGGCTGGCGGCACCAGCGCCACCAGCGCCGCCGATCAATTTACCTACGTCCCGGCACCGACGGTGACGAGCATTTCGCCAACGGCGGGGCCTGCCGGCGGCGGTACCACCGTCATCATCAGCGGCACGGGGTTTGGCGGCACCACGGCGGTGACCTTCGGCGCCACGGCAGCCTCCGGCTTTACCGTCAACAGCGCCACGCAGATCACGGCGACGGCGCCAGCCGGCAGCGCCGGCACGGTAGACGTGCGCGTCACCACGCCGGGCGGCACCAGCGCCACCAGCACGGCGGATCAGTTTACCTTTATCGGAGTGCCGACGGTCAGCAGCCTGTCGCCCACGGCAGGTCCCGCCGCCGGCGGCACTTCGGTCATCATCACCGGCACGCGCTTTACCGGCGCCACGGCGGTGACGTTCGGCGCCACGGCGGCCACGGGCTTCACGGTCAACAGCGCCACGCAGATCACGGCGACGGCACCGGCCGGCACGGGCACGGTGGACGTGCGCGTCACGACGACGGGCGGCACCAGCGCCACCAGCGCGGCGGATCAATATACGTATGTGGCGGCGCCAGTGGTCAGCAGCATTTCGCCCGCGGCGGGTCCCGCCACGGGCGGCACCACAGTAACGATTACCGGCTCGGGCTTTAGCGGCACGACGGCCGTAACCTTCGGCGCCACGGCGGCAACTGGCTACACAGTCAACAGCGCCACGCAGATCACGGCCACGGCGCCAGCGGGTAGCGGCACGGTGGACCTGCGCGTCACCACCACGGGCGGCACCAGCGCCACCAGCGCGGCGGATCAGTTCACCTATGTCGGCGCGCCAGCGGTGAGCGGCATTTCGCCCACGGCCGGCCCAACGACAGGCGGCACTTCCGTCATCATCAATGGTACGGGGTTTAGCGGCACCACGGCGGTGACCTTCGGCGCCACGGCAGCCTCCGGCTTTACCGTGAATAGCGCCACGCAGATCACGGCGACGGCGCCAGCCGGCAGCGCCGGCACGGTGGACGTGCGCGTCACCACGCCGGGCGGCACCAGTGCGACCGGCGCGGCCGATCAATTCAGCTACCTCGTGGCGCCAACTGTCACCAGCATATCGCCGACAACGGGTCCTGCGGCCGGCGGCAACACGGTAATCATCACCGGCACGGGTTTCAGCACGGCAACGGCGGTGACCTTCGGCGCCACCGCCGCCCCGGGCTATACCGTCAACAGCGCCACGCAGATCACGGCGACGGCACCGGCCGGCAGCGCCGGCACGGTGGACGTGCGGGTCACTTCCACTGGCGGCACCAGCGCCACCAGCGCGGCGGATCAATATACGTATGTGGCGGCGCCGGTGGTGAGCAGCATTTCACCGACCTCGGGTCCCACCACGGGCGGCACCACCGTGACGATTACCGGCTCGGGCTTTAGCGGCACGACGGCCGTGACCTTTGGCGCCACGGCGGCGACCGGCGTTACCGTCAACAGCGCTACGCAGATCACGGCCACGGCGCCAGCGGGTAGCGGCACGGTGGACGTGCGCGTCACCACCACGGGCGGCACCAGCGCGACCAGCGCGGCGGACCAGTTCACCTATGTCGGCGCACCAACGGTGAGCGGTATTTCACCCCCGGCCGGCCCTGCGACGGGCGGCACTTCCGTCATCATCAGCGGTACGGGGTTTGGCGGCACCACGGCGGTGACCTTCGGCGCCACGGCAGCCACCGGCTTTACCGTCAACAGCGCCACGCAGATCACGGCGACGGCGCCGGCCGGCGGCGCAGGCACGGTAGACGTGCGCGTCACCACCACGGGCGGCACCAGCGCCACCGGCGCGGCGGACCAGTTCACCTATATGCAAGCGCCTGTCGTCAGCGGTATCACCCCTGCCTTCGGGCCGGTCGCCGGCGGCAGCAGCGTCGTCATCACCGGTACCGGCTTCACAGGCACGACGGCCGTGGCTTTCGGCACCACGGCAGCCTCCGGCGTTACCATCAACAGCCCAACGCAGGTCACGGCGACGGCACCGGCCGGCACCGGCACGGTCGACGTGCGCGTCACCACGGCGGGCGGCACCAGCGCCACCAATGCGGCGGATCAATTTACCTACATTCCGACCGGCGTGCTGACGTTTGCCACACCGACGGCGGCATCCGTACCATTGGGTAACAGCTTCAGCAATGCTGCGATCTCGACCCTGAGCGGCGGCAGTTATGGCGCCATCAGCTATACCAGCTCGAATGCGGGCGTGGCCACCGTCAGCGGTACCGGCGTCATCACTCCCATCGCCGCCGGCAGCAGCATCATCACCGCTACCCAGGCCGCCGTTGCAGGGGTGAACACGGTGGCGACGCAAACTTACACGCTGACAGTCTCGTCGGCCATGGAGATCACGCCGGCTTCCTTGCCGGCGGCGCAGGTCACCGTGGCCTACAGCCAGCAATTGACGGCCAGCGGTGGTAGCGCACCGTACTCGTATGCGGTGTCGGCGGGCAGCCTGCCGGCCGGGATCAGCCTGAACAGCAGCGGCGTGCTCAGCGGCACGCCGACGGCGGCCGGCAGTTTCACGCTCACCGTGACCGTCACGGATGCGCATCTGTACACGGGCGCGAAGAGCTACACGCTGTCCGTGTCTTCCGCCGCCGTGGTGCTGGCGCCAGCCAGTCTGGCCAATGCAACGGCCACCGTGCCTTACAGCGCGACCCTGACGGCAACGGGCGGCACGGCGCCGTACAGCTATGCCGTGGTGGGCACGCTGCCTGCTGGCCTGAGCCTGAACGCCGCCACCGGCGTGCTGTCGGGCACGACGAATGTAGCCGGCAGTTTCCCGTTCAGCATCAAGGTGAGCGACAGCAGCACCGGCACGGGGGCGCCATTCAGCGCCACCAACAGCTACACCATGGTCGTGACGACACCAACCCTGACCCTGACACCGGCCAGCCTGGCGGCCATCCGCGTCGGCGATGCCTACAGCCAGGCCTTCACGGCCGGCGGCGGCGTGGCGCCGTACGTGTACACGCTGAGCGGCGGCACCTTGCCGACCGGCCTGGCGCTCGATGCGGCCACGGGCGTGCTGAGCGGCACGCCGACAGCGGCGGGCAGCTTCACCTTCACCCTGCAGGCAAAAGACGCCAACCAGTTCACGGTGCAGCAAGCCTTGAGCCTGCAGGTCAACCAGGCGCCGCCACCGGTGGCCAATGAAACGGCCACCACCTCGGCGAACCAGGAAGTGAGCCTGAATATCGCTTCCACCGATGGCAGCCCGATCACGGATGTCACCATCGTCACGCCGCCGCAGCATGGCCGCGTCACGGTGACGACGACGGGCGCATCGGCGCGCATGGCGCGTGCCGCCGCAGGCGCCAGCTTCAAGGTGACGTATGTGCCGAATGCCGATTACTTTGGCCCGGACAGCTTTGCCTACACGGTGACGGGCCCGGGCGGCACGTCGGCGCCCGCCACCGTCAGCCTGACGGTGGCGCCGCAACCGGTGCCCGTGCCCGTGGCGAAGACGGCGACGGTACTGGCTGGCACGCCGGTGACCCTGAAAGTAACGGAAGGCGCCACCGGCGGCCCGTTTACGGCGGTGGCCATCACCACGCAGCCGGCGAGCGGCACGGCGGTGGTCAGCGGCATGGACATTGTCTATACGCCAGGTGTCGATAGCAGCGGCGACATCAGCATCGGCTATACCCTGTCGAACGTGTTCGGCACGTCGCTGCCGGTGAAATCGACCATCAGCGTCAACCCGATGCCGCAAGTGGTGAGCCTGAGCGCCACGGTGGTAGCCGGCCTGGCGGTGAATGTCGACCTGACGGCGGGCGCCACGGGCGGGCCGTTCACGGCGGCCAATGTGCTGAGCGTGGCGCCGGAGAGCGCGGGCAAGGCGGTGGTGCGCGATGTCGGCACGGCCGGCAAGCCGCTGTACCAGCTGAGTTTTACGGCGTCGGGCAAGTTTGCCGGCGCGGCCGTGGTCAGCTACACCCTGAGCAATGCCTACGCCACCTCGAAACCGGGCATGGTCAACGTGACGGTGACGGCGCGTGCCGACCCGTCGACCGATCCGGAAGTGATCGGCCTGCAGGCGGCGCAAGCCGACGCGGCGCGGCGCTTCGCCACGGCGCAGCTGTCGAACTTCACGCAGCGCCTGGAAAGCCTGCATGGCGACGGCTGGGGCCGCTCGAACTTTGGCCTGAACCTGACGCCGCCGAACGACAGCGGCAACCCGACGGCGGCCCTGGCGCGCTGGCAGGAACAGGAAGCGGACCGCGTGTTCGGCACGGCCGTGAAACCGTATATGCGCAAGGCTTCCCTGCGCCAGCCCGAAGCCGGTTTCAGCGGCGACAAGGCGGGCGCGGACGTAGGCCAGGCAGCAAACGGCTTGCCGGACATGCCGCAGCGTCCGGAGTCGCAGAAGCAGGCCCTGTCGCTGTGGCTGGGTGGCGCGGTGGACTTTGGCCAGCATTACGTGAACGGCCGCGAGACGGGCTTCCGCTTCCGCACCAATGGCGTGAGCGTGGGTGGCGACTACCGTATCAGCGACCTGGCGACCCTGGGCGTTGGTGCCGGTTTCAGCCATGACCGCAGCGACGTGGGCCAGAACGGCAGCCGCAGCACGGCCGACAGCGCCGTGGCGGCCGTATATGGCAGCCTGCGTCCGAGCAAGGGCGTCTTCCTCGATGGCGTGCTCGGCTATGGCACCTTGCAGTACGACGCCTCGCGCTACCTGACCGATGGCAGCGGTTTCGCCACGGGCGAACGCGACGGCAAGCAAGTGTTTGGCGCGCTGGTGGGCGGCATGGAAATGCGCCATGAAACGTGGATGTGGTCGCCGTACGGCCGCGTGGAACTGATGTCGGCCAAGCTCGATCCGTACACGGAGACGGCGACGGGCATCAATGCGCTCAGCTACTTCAAGCAGACCGTGCGTTCGCGCATCGGCGCGCTGGGCGTGCGCGCCGAGGGCATCTACGTGGGCGGCCTGGGCACGTGGTTCCCGCGTGCGCGCCTCGAGTACCGCCACCAGTTCGAGGGCGCCGACAATGCGCGCCTGGCGTATGCCGACCTGGCGGCGGACGGCCCCGTGTATGTGATCCGCACGGTGCCGCAGCAGACGGGCAACTGGACGGCGGGCCTGGGCGTGAAGCTGCTGCTGTCGAACGGCATGACATTGACGCTGGACTACAACAGCAATCTGAACATCGATAGCGGACGTACCCAGTCAATGATGTTCGGCATCGCCATGCCGTTGAAGTAACGTTGAAGTAACGTTGAAGCAGCCATGACTTGACTGGGTAGACAGGCACCAGCCTGATCGCCGGAGCGGATAGCAATCCGCTCCGGCGATTTTTTTTCAGTTCTGCGTCAGGCGCGTGGTGTCTTTCAGCGCCGCCACCACCTTCAGCAGGGTGTCGCCAAAGCCGCCCCTGGCTTTCGCGTGGCGGCGCGCGCTGGTGGTGACGCGCGGCGCGGCGCTCCAGGCGATGTGCGCGCCGCTGGCCTGCAGCGCCGCCACCAGTACCACGTCTTCGCTGCAGGCCAGGGGGGCGAAGCCGCCGGCGCGCAGATAGGCGCTGGCGGACACGCCGAAGTTGGCGCCGTGGATGTGCCGGTGGCCATCGGCATCCGTGTAGCTGCGGGCGAAATGTGAGCGCAGGGCCTTGGCGTGGCGCCCGTGCGGCGACCAGTCCTCGACCGCCACCGTGCCGCAGACGGCATCGGCATTCAGGCCCAGCTGGGCGCTCAGCCAGGACGGCGAGACGCGCGTATCGGCATCCGTAAACGCCAGCCAGCGGGCGCCGCGTTGCAGCAGCAGCCGTGCGCCGGCGGCGCGCGCGATCCCCACGTTGCGGGCGTTGACGCTGATGCAGTCGAGGCGCCAGCGCCGGTCCACCTGCATGGCATGCGTCAGCACGATGCGCTGTGAACGGTCGCTGCAGGCATCGAGCACGATGACGATGCTGACCGCTTCGCCCTGCAGCAACGGGCAGGTGGCGGCGGCGCGCAGCGCCGTCAGGCAGTCGTCCAGACAGGCTTCCTCGTCGTGCACGGGGACCACCACGCCGATCATGCGAAGCCCTCGCGCTGCGCCACCGAGCGCGCATCGTTCGACCAGATCCCCAGTAAAAAGTCGGTTTCCTCATGGCGCAGCACGCGGTGCAGGCCGGGCGCATCCTGGAACGCGGCATGCACGCGCACGGTCGAGACGATGCGCTGGGCGAACGGCGCGCGCCAGTGGCACAGCACGATGCTGCCGCCCGGCGCCAGGCTGGCGATGCTGTGCTCGACCACGCGCCCCAGTTCTTCCGGCGACAGGTAATAGGCGATCTCGCTGAGGACGATCAGGTCGAACTTGTCCTCGCCCGGCAGGATGCGCGGCCAGTCCTGTGGCAGCCGGTGCTGCGCGAGACTGACATGGTCGCCGCATCCGGCATCCAGCAGGCGCTGCCGCGCCAGCTGCAAGGCCTGCGCTGAAAGGTCGGCCGCCAGCACGTGGTTGCAGCGCCGCGCCAGTTCCACCGTCAGCTCGCCATTGCCGCAGCCCGGTTCATACGCATGGCGGAAGCGCCGCTGCGGCAGGCTGGCCAGCAGGATGGCGCGCTTGCGTTCCTCGTACCAGCGCTGGCGCACCAGCCACGGGTCGCTGTCGTCGCGGTACAGCTGTTCAAAGTAGCTGGCGCGCTGGTCATCCTTGTCGGCGGACGGTTTCATAGAAAATACACCTCCCAGGCATGCAGCAGGCGCTGCAAGGCGTCACCGGCGACGATCGGCGGCTGGCCCGTCGACGGGTCGCCTTGCATCTGGCTGGCAAAGCAGCGCAGGGCGGCGCGCTTGCGCTGCAATTGGGCGGCGGACAGGGGCAGGCGGCGCGCGCGGTGCCAGGGCATGCGCATGTCGCCCGGCTCGGCCCAGTGCCAGCCCCAGACGGGCATTTCCACCAGGCTGGCGCCGCTGGCCGAACAGGCCGAAGCGCAGGCCCAGCCGCACGCCTCGTGATCGGGATGGCCGTCCAGGCGCCAGGTGGTCAACACCCTGTCGCCGGGGCGCAGCTGCGCCGCCAGCAAGGCGCTTAACTGCGGCGTCATGCCAGCGACGCCGCCATCGGGCAGGCGCAGGCGCAGCCATGCGGGCGGCGCCATGCCCAGCATGGCAAGCGCCTGCGCGGATTCGCGTGGGCGCACGCGGCGCAGTCGTTCCGGCGGCCAGAGCGGCGAACCCGGATGGCTGGCGTCGCCATCGGTGACGGCGACGAGCAGCAACTCGCTGCCCTGCGCCGCCAGCAGCTGCAGCAGGCCGCCGCAGGCAAGGATTTCATCATCGGGATGGGGCGCGACGATGACAGCCCGCGCGCCCGGCGGCACCAGTTCGGCCGCGCTGACGAGGGGCACGTCATGGAGTCCAGGCCAGGACAGCCACACGTGGTCTGGCGTGCCGCCGCCTTCGATGCGGCGCGCATGCATGTCGGGATGGGCGAACATGTCACAGCCCCCAGGGATGTTCTTCGGCGCCGGCGACGATGCCGCCCAGCACGGCCTGGTCGCGCTCCGCGTGGCTCTGGCGCAGGAAGACGGGCAGGTCGGCCGCCAGCCGCGCGAACTGCGCATCGCGGCACAGGGGGCCGGCGCCCAGTGCGCGCGTGGCCAGCTGCAGCACCAGGGTGGCGGCGTCTTCCACGGTGAGGCGCAGGCGCAGCGCCAGGGCCATGGCGTCGCGCTGCGGGTGCTGGTCGATGTCCGCCGCGCCTTCGCGCAGCAGGGCGCCGGCCGCGCGCAGCGCGCAGTCGATGCGGCCCAGTTGCGCCAGGCGGACCGGGTCGGGGGCGGCATGCTGCGCGCGCGCGTGCAGATGGCTGGCGATGGCGCAGGCGGCGCCATACCAGGCGGCGGCGATGCCGGCGCCGCCATGCCAGAAGCCGGGACGTTCCAGGTAGGCGCCAGGCGCCCCCACGGGAAAGGCGCGCGCGGCGGAAAAGGTCACGTCGACGCTGGCGCAGGCCGCCATGCCGACGGCGTGCCAGCCTTCGTCCGTGACGTGCACGCCCGGCTGCGACAGCGCCACGGAGGCAAGGCAAGCCTGGCCCTCGGCGTTCCAGCAGCTGACCAGTGCATGACTCAGGCCGCTTGCGCCGGAACACCAGGCCTTGCGGCCATCGAGCACATAGCGGCCATCGGCAGTTTGCTGCAGCTTGACGCGCGCGCCCGGCATTTCCGCGCACCACACGCCCCAGCTGCTGCCGGCCGGCGCGCCCGGACCATCGATTTCCGCCAGGATGGCCAGCGCATCGGTATGGCCTTCATACAGCTTGAGCACGGAGAGGTCGATGGCGGCCACGCCGGCCAGCGCCTGCCAGCGCCGCAGGGTGGCGCCGTGGCCGGGCAGGGGCAAGTTGTCCAGCCCACGCTCCTGCAGGCAGCGCAAGGCTTGCACGGGCGGCAATGGGCTGTTTTGCGGGCGCAACAGGGCGCGCAATGCCGCGTGGCTGAAATCGGCATCGGCAGGCGGGGAATGGGCAATGGTAGACATGGCAAGCTCCTGTTTTTCAAGAGCTTAGCTTTTCATTTTTGCAATGTATGTTCGGTTCTGCACATTCGCGCTTAAACGGACGCGGCGCTTGCAGGAGGACAGGGGTAGGGGCAGGGACTGCGGTAGCGCAAGCCGCGGGGCCGTGCGGCGCCGCAGCCGAGACTGCGTTATTTTTTGCGGTACAGCGTGTCGTGGACGTAAGAGTCGCCAACCTTGACGACAGTGTAGAGCTGGTTGTCGCGCAAGAACAGGCCGCCGGCAATGCTCTGCGCCGGGCGGGCACCTTCGTCGAGGACGCAGCTCGCACCGCCGTCATGCGAGATGCACCATTGCTGCTGGCCATCTTTGAGCAGGTACTCGACGCCAGCTCCCGTGACCGCGAAGGAAAAGGCGGGGATCGACAGCGTGCGCTTGTCGATGCGCACATCGCTGAGGCCGGCATTGTGCGGCAGCTTGAGCAGGATATCGGCGATGCCGTCCGGTGCCGCGCTGATTGTCGCGCTCATGGATTCCGTCGCCAGCAAGGCGCCGCCGCAGCCGGCCTCGAAATAGGTTTCGGTGGTCGGCGTGAGTTCGAGCGCGCCACTGCCATCGCCTTTCAGCGCCACGACCAGGACCTGGCGTTCATGGCCGTCGCATGCGGCTTGCCAGGTGCCGAGATACGCGGGCTGCTCCGACGCGCCGCCCGCCAGGAGCGTGCTGGAATTGCCTGCATCGCCAGCGCCGCCACCGCAGCTGGCCAGCAATGCGGTGCCCGATGCGACGAGTACTGCCACTATTTTTTTCATGCCCCATCCTTTTATTTCGGCAAGCATGCGTGCCGTAAACGCGGAAATAGTATAGGGCGATGGATGGGCGGCAATTCTCTCCGAATGTGTTCGTGACTTGATTTAAATCAATACTCTCCACGCCGCAGGGGACCGCCTGTACCCGGTGGCGCGGAGTGCATCAGTTTAAAATTCTTCCCAGTCATCGCCAGCCGGCGCCCTGGCCGGTGCGCGCTCGGCGGGCGCCGGTTTGGCCGTGGCCAGGCGCTTGGCCGGCAACGTTGCCTTGGGGGCGCTCGCGGCCACTGTCGCCGCCTTGGCTGCCGCTGGCGCAGCCTGGCGCGCCTGTTCGCCCAGCTTGAACACGCTGACCACGTCGGCCAGGTGGCTGGCCTGGTCTTGCAGGCTTTCGGCGGCGGCTGCCGCTTCCTCGACGAGGGCCGCGTTTTGCTGCGTCACGCCATCCATTTGCGCCAGCGCCTGGTTGACCTGGGCGATGCCGTCGCTTTGCTCGGTCGTGGCCACGCTGATGTCGGCCATGATGGCCGTAACGCGGCGCACGCTGTCGACCACTTGCTCCATGGTGGCGCCCGCTTCATCGACGAGCTTGCTGCCTGCCGCCACCTTGCCGACGGAGTCGTCGATCAGCAGCTTGATTTCCTTGGCGGCGGCCGCCGAACGCTGTGCCAGGCTGCGCACTTCCGTGGCGACGACGGCAAACCCGCGCCCCTGTTCGCCTGCCCGCGCCGCTTCCACGGCCGCGTTCAGGGCCAGGATATTCGTCTGGAAGGCGATGCCGTCGATGACGGAAATGATGTCGACGATCTTGTTCGACGAGTCATTGATCGAGGTCATGGTTTCGATCACCTTGCCCACCACTTCACCGCTCTTTTGCGCCACGCTTGAGGCGGACGCGGCCAGCTGGTTCGCCTGGCGCGCATGGTCGGCGTTTTCCTTCACGGTACCCGTCAGTTCTTCCACCGAGGCGGCCGTTTCTTCCAGCGAGCTGGCTTGCTGCTCCGTGCGGGCCGACAGGTCGTTATTGCCCTGCGCAATTTCCGCGCTGGCGCGCGCCACGTTGTCGGCGCTGGCCTGCACCTGCAGCAGCACGGCGTGGATCTTTTCGACGAAGGCGTTGAAGCCCTTGCCGATGACTGCCAGCTCGTCAGTGCCCTTGACTTCCAGCTTGACGCGCAGGTCGGCGTCGCCGCTGGACAGGTCCGTCATGGTGCGGCCCAGGGTGCGCAGCGGACGGGTCAGCTGATTCACGACGAGGATCAGAATGCCGGCCGTGGCCGCCGCGCACAGCAGGGCGACGATCAGGGTATAGGTCATCAGGTCGCGCGCCGAGGCGGTGGCCACGCTTTTCGGGAAGCTCAGTTCCACGCTCCACGGCGCGATGTCCGGGTGGATCTGCAGCGGCTGCAGCAAGTGGATGTAACCGTTGTCGTCCTCGTACTCATAAGGCTGGCCCTGGCGTACTTTTTCCAGGCCGGCGGCCGGCACGTCGTCGGCCTTCTTGCCCAGGCGATCAGCCACGGGATGGCTGGCGTACAGGCCGCCGTTCGAGATCAGCGCCAGCTTGCCGCCTTCGATCACTTTCAGGTCGGCCAGGATTTTAGCGAGGCGCGTGAGCATGAAGTCGGCGCTGGCCGTGCCCTTGAAGCTGCCGTCGATCATGATGGGCGCGACGAGCGAGGCCATCAGGACATTCTTGCCGTCGACGGGGTAGATGTAGGGTTCCGTAAAGTAGGTCTTGCCGGTGCGCTTGGGCACGTCGTACCAGTCGTTGGCGCCCGGTTTCGGGTCGAAGACGATGGGTTCGACCTGCAGCTTGCCGCCGGCACCGCGTGTCCAGTAGGGCATGAAGCGGCCGCTGGCGTCGTAGTTCGGTTTCTGGTTGGCAAATTCCGCATCCTTGCCGTCGAGCGCGTTCGGCTCCCACGTCACGGCCGAACCCAGCAAGTCTTCCGAACTGCTCAGGGTGGCCTTGGTGAGTTCATTGATCTGCTCGCGCTGCATGGGCAGGTTGGCGCCCTTGGTGCCGCGCATGGCGCCGGCCAGGCTGGAGACGCTGGACAGATTGCTGGCAATGCGCGCCTGCAAGGCGCCCGCCACTTCACGCGCCGAGGTGTGCGCCAGTGCCAAAGCGGCCGCTTCGGCGCTGGCGCTGCTCTTGTAGCCGATCACGGCCGCCGTGACGCCCAGGCTGAGGATGGCCAGCGCGGTGGCGGCCACGCAGATTTTACTGTTGAGTGAGAGTTGCATGATGCGGTTCCTTGGTAGGGAGGGATATCGGTGTCATCGGCGCTGCGGGTCGCGTGCCTAGAAAGTCTTGCTGACGGCCAGCACGAAGGTGGCGGCGGCCGGGTTCGAGGTGTCGAACTGGCCCGCCGCATTCGGGATGCCCAGCGTGTAATGATCGTAGGCATCGGTGGCGCCCCAGGCGCGCGTGACGGCGCCGCTCACGCTCCAGCCGCCGGCCAGGGTTTTGGTGACGCCCGCCTTGGCGTCGCGCCAGTTCCAGATGCCATTGCCCGTACCCGCCACACGGCCGTTGCCGGCATGCAGGTTCAAGGTCCAGGCGTTGCCCAGGTCGACATTCGCGCCCACGTCCAGGTAGCCCGTGCCCCGCGCATGCGTGATGCCAAAAAAGTCGCGCGTGACGGTGTGGTTGTACTTGGCGTACAGCATCTTGTAGCTGAGGCCCAGCGACAGTTCGCCATAGTCGTATTTGACGCCGGTGGCGCGGTAGATGGCGCCCGGGTACTTGTAGTAATACGCCAGCACGCTGTAGCCCAGTTCGCCCGCCGTGCCGCTGTAGCCGCCGTACAGGTCCCATTCGATGGTCGCATCCTCGATGTAGCGGTCGCTGACGCTGGAGGCCCAGGTGCCCAGCGACCAGCCGCTCGGATGCGCGTAGTCGATGCCCGCCTGCAGCGCGGGCTTGCCCCACGTCTGGCGAAAGCCGCGCGAGATGTATTGCGAGGTGAGGCTGGCATTGGCGCTGAAGGTGGCGCCGGCCGGTGCGCTGTCGTCGGCGCGCGCGGCGGGCGCCGCCAGCGCAAGCAAGGCGCAGCCCAGCAGGGAAGTGGTCAGAAATTGCATGGTTGATCGCATGGTAGTCGGCTCCGTATTTGCAGGCAGCGGCGGTCGAGGCGCGCTATCCCGGGGATGGCAAAAAGAATGCGGAAAGGACGAGGCCGTGGAGAGGAAAGATGGCGCAGTCATGCTGCTGACAGCGGCATGCAAGCGGCCGCATGAACATGCACACATTCTCACCAAACGTAACCGAAAGGATAGGCGGGATGACTAGGACAAGTCAATAATGTTGCGGTGCGGAAATCGTAAGTTGTTGTTTAGCGGCACTTTTTCATGCTGTTGTCACAATCGCGGCGTGCCGCGGCGGGCGGCTGCGCCCAGGGCGGCCAGCAAACCGGGCAGGGCCGCGTGCAAGGCCGCCACGTCCGCTGGGGGCATATCGGCTTGTACCTCCACTGCGCCTGACGGCTGGCCCCAGACCACTTGCGCGCTCAGTTGGACGCCGGCGTCGAGGTCCGCATCAAGGCCCGCTGCGCTGACCAGCAGGGCGACTTCCTCCGGCTGGTCGTCGGCAACATTGTCCAGCAGGCAGGAAATACCCAGGTGATACGCCTGGAACGCATCGGCCGAGCCGCTGGAAAAGGCGAACACGGACGCCAGCACCTGTGGCGCGGCGGCCGACAGCTGCGGCAGGGCGGCGCGGAACAGGGGCAGCAAGTCGTTTTCCAGCTGGGCGGCCAGCGGGTGTGTATGGCTCAGGACGGTCATGGCGGTACTTCATGTGGGACAGGCAAGGGGCGCCATTATAGGGCGCATGCGGTGCCGCCGGGGTGCCGCAATCAGGGAGGAGCGTAGGTGGCGTGTCTGCTGGAAGCGGATATGGCGTTGTGCGCCGGCGTATGGCGTGCTGGCCGGCAAGCCGCGCCGCAAGTGCCAGGGAGGCCAGCAACCGCTGCCGCCCATGACCCCGGTGCCACGTCGAGTGCGCCCGTCACCAGCGCGGCCGCGTCCCGCAGCGACACGGACAGCCGCGCAGTTGACGGCGCTGGCGGCGGTTCCGATCAGCGTCGCCATTTCAGGCGTATGTCGTGACAGCCAGGATGACGCATCATGGGATGCGTAGAAGTACGTAGTAAAACTAGATAAACTGACGGTGAAACGTGCAGATGGCCGTGAAAATGAGCTGACGCACTGCAGCATACCGGCCCTGGCCTATGGCTGATATACCCGCATGGCCCATCCTGTGCTCAAGCGCGGGGCGAGCAGGATGGGACTGTCGATGGTGTTGCTGTTACTGCTTGCTGCTGACTATTTACTGCTTGCCGCTTAACGGCTCAGGCCGCTCATCCAGCTAGGCTGCGGGTTGGCGCGGGCCAGTTCGCGCATGCGGTATTCCAGGTCGTAGCGGTCGGTCGATTCGGCCAGGTAGGCTTCTTCGTAAGCGCGCTCGCGGCGGTCGCTGCTCTGGTTCAGCCAGGCGCCAAGGCGTTTGGCGGCATGTGCCAGGGTGGCGATGATGTTGTTGTTTTGCGTGGTGTGGTAGGTAAAGGCGGTAGACATGGCAAACTCCTTGAGTGGTGTGCCGCGATGTGCTGCACTGCAACATAAGTATACCAACTTCAAGATATAAGGCTACTTTTGATTTCAAATGTCAGCTATTCATTTTTAGAATAACTATTGGGAAAGCTGCGCAATACGGGGCTTTAAGGCATAATGCGGGCGCAGTATAGTAGTTTTACTACAAGACTGTTTTGTCCTGAATGTTGTTTTCAGACGCAGCCCGCAGGCCTGCCGCGTCCACAAGACATCATTTTGGCGAGAAACGGTCGGCCGTGCGCCTGCCGCGTGCAAGTCGCGCCATGCCTGCCCCTGTTTTGCTGATGGCAGTCATGGCCCACGCTGATATCTGCGTGGCGCTTGCGCGTCCTGGTGCTGCCCGGGTGGAATCGCTTCCATGCCCGGCAAGACAAAACTTGGATTTGAAAAATGGAGAAGGTATGGAATACGTAAAGCAAGGCCAGGGCGTACCGTCCGCACGGCCAGGCACGCAAAACAATACAAGCGCCCTGATCATTGTCACGGTGCTATTTTTCATGTGGGGGCTGCTGACTTCGCTCAATGATGTGCTGATTCCCCATCTGCGCTCGATCTACACCCTGACCTATGTACAGGCGATGCTGGTGCAGTTCTGCTTCTTTGGCGCCTACGCCATCGTCTCGCTGCCGGCCGGCATGCTGATCAAGCGCATCGGCTACCAGCGCGGCGTCGTCGCCGGCTTGCTGATCGCCGCCGCCGGCTGCGCCATGTTCTATCCCGCGTCCACCGGCAGCTACGCGCTGTTCCTGCTGTCCTTCTTCATCCTGGCGGCCGGCATCACCGTGCTGCAGGTGGCGGCTAATCCCTACGTGACGGAACTGGGCGACCCGCAGACGGCGTCGAGCCGTTTGACCCTGACACAGGCGTTCAATGCGCTGGGCACCACCGTGGCGCCGGCCTTGGGCGGCATGCTGATCCTGTCGGGCACGGTCCTGACGGTACAGCAGTTCGACCTGCTGCCGGCCGCCGAGCAGCTGGCCTATCGCGCCAAGGAAGCGGCCGCCGTGCAAGGCCCTTACCTGGTGCTGGCCGCCACCCTGGTGATCCTGGCCGTGCTGTTCGCACTGGCAAAATTGCCGAAGATTTCGCATGCCGACGACGCGGCCAGCCTGGCGCACGATGGCAATACAGTCTCGATCTGGTCGCACCGCCACCTGGTGCTGGGCGCGCTGGCCATCTTCCTGTACGTGGGCGGCGAAGTCAGTATCGGCAGTTTCCTCATCAACTTCCTGGGCGAGAGCCATATCGCAGGCCTCAGTCATGCCGACGCCGCGTATTTCGTCAGCTATTACTGGGGTGGCGCCATGCTGGGCCGTTTCGTCGGCTTTGCCGTGATGCGCTATGTCAGCCCGGGCAAGACCCTGGCCTTCAACGCGGCCGTCGTCATCGCGCTGATCCTCGTTGCCGTGTTCTCCAGTGGCCATACTGCCATGTGGTCGCTGATCGCCGTCGGCCTGTTCAACTCCATCATGTTCCCGACCATCTTCAGCATGGCCTTGAACAAGCTGGGCGCGCAAACGGGCCAGGGTTCGGGCATCCTGTGCATGGCCATCGTCGGCGGCGCCATCGTGCCGTTCATCCAGGGCTTCCTGGCTGATCACATCAACCTGCAGCTGTCGTTCCTCGTGCCGGCCCTGTGCTATACCTTCATCCTGTACTTCGGCTGGAAATACGCCAGCATGTACAACGACGACGCGGCTAAATAAGCCTGTCGTGATCAATCAGCAGGGTGGCCTCGGCCACCCTTTTTTGCGTCATTTTCTCAGTGCCCGAATTTCGTGCCCAGCACATCCTGGCACACCTCGAGCCAGGCGCGCGCCGCGTGCGACAGATAGCGCCCGCTCCAGATATGCGCCACCTGCCACGCCACTTCCGGCTCGACGATGCGCACCGTTTCCAGCGGCTCGCCAGCCAGGCGGTGGATGAACGGTTCCGGCAGCAGGGCCACGCCCAGGCCTGCCGAGGCCATTGCCACCAGCCAGTCCCACTGGCCGCTCTGCGCGGCGATCGTCGGCGCAAAGCCCGCTTGCGCGAAGTGCTGGCGCAGGCTGCGCGTCAGGGCGAAATCATCCTTCAGCAGCACCAGCGGCAGCTCGGCCAGCGCCTTGAACGGCAAGGTCGTGCGGTTTTTCTGGAACGTGCCCGGCTCGGCCAGGGCCCAGATCGGGTAGCTGGCGACGGCCACCGTCACCAGGTCCAGTTCCGGATCGGCGGGCAGCACCGTCATGCCGATTTCCAGTTCGCCTGCCGCCACCATGCGCTCGATCTGCTGGCCCGTATCTTCCTGCAGGGTCAGGCTGATGTGCGGATAGCGCGCGCGGAAGGCTTTCAATACCGGCGTAAACAGCACATTGATCATGGGCGGGATGCCGACCGTCAGGCTGCCGCGCTGCAAGGCCTGCGTGTCGCGCACTTCCAGGGTCAGCTGGCGCATATTGGCCAGCATTTCCTGGCCGTGCTGGTAGACGATGCGGCCCGTGTCCGTCAGGGTCAGCTTGCGCCCGTCGCGCACCAGCAGCTGGGCGCCCACCTCGTCTTCCAGCTGGCGCACCATCTTGCTGATGGTCGACTGGGTCAGGTGCAGTGATTCAGCCGCCTGCGTAAAGCTCGACAGGCGCACGGTTTCCACGAAATAGCGCAGGGAACGGATATCCAAGAGGGTGCTCGGCATTGGCAAGGCATGAAAATATCGACTGGATGTGGCGAAATTAATTCATGCCATGCATATGACCGCGATTTTATACTGAATCCACTTATGGGGCTGGTGTATGACAGCCATCCAGTTTGAGAATATGAAGAAGATCAGGAGCATCAGATGTACGAGGACCGTATCCGCCACCCAGGCCTGCTCAGTAAAATCATGAGCGCCACCGAGGCCGCCACATTATTCCACAACGGCATGCGTGTCGGCATGAGCGGTTTTACCCGTGCCGGCGACGCCAAGGCCCTGCCGCGCGCCCTGGCCGAGCGCGCCCTGCAAGACCCGTTGAGCCTGACCTTGATCACCGGCGCTTCGCTGGGCAATGGCAGCGATGGCCTGATGGCCGAGGCGGGCGTACTGGCGCGGCGCATGCCGTTCCAGGTCGATCCTGTGCTGCGCGGCAAGATCAACAATGGCGAAGTCATGTTCATCGACCAGCATTTGTCGGAAACGGCCGAGCAGCTGCGCTCGGGCAACCTGGCCGCCGTGGATATCGCCGTCATCGAGGCGACAGCCATCACGGCGGCGGGCGCCATCATCCCGACCATGTCGGTGGGCAATTCCGCCGCGTTTGCCCAGCAAGCCACGCAAGTCATCATCGAAATCAACCTGTCCACGCCGCTGGCGCTGGAAGGCTTGCACGACATTTATATTCCGCAAGCCCTGCCGGGCCGCGAACCGATCCCGCTCACGCGCGTGGACCAGCGCCTGGGCAGCACGGCGATTGCCATCGACCCGGCCCGCATCGCCGCCATCGTCATCACGGACAGCCCCGACAGCCCGTCGAACGCCTTGCCGCCCGATGCGGAAACGCAGGCCATCGCCGGCCACGTCATCGCCTTCCTGGAAGGCGAAGTGGCGGCTGGCCGCATGGGGCCGGAATTGCTGCCGCTGCAGGCGGGCATTGGCACGATCGCCAACGCCGTGCTGCATGGCCTGATCGGCTCGCCTTTCCGCAACATGACGATGTATTCGGAAGTGCTGCAGGACAGCGCCATCGAGCTGCTCGACTCAGGCCAGCTGGCGTTTGCCTCGGCCTCGTCGATCACCCTGTCGGCTGCCGTGCACCAGAAGCTGATGGACAATATCGACCATTACCGCTCGAAGATCGTGCTGCGCCCGCAAGAGATCAGCAACCATCCGGAAATCGTGCGCCGCCTGGGCATCATCGCGCTGAACACGGCGCTGGAATTCGATATCTACGGCAACGTCAATTCCACGCACGTGTGCGGCACGCACATGATGAACGGCATCGGCGGCTCGGGCGACTTCGCGCGCAACGGACAAGTGTCGATGTTCGTGTCGAAATCGGCGGCCAAGGGCGGGCGCATTTCCAGCGTCGTGCCGATGGTTTCGCATGTCGACCATACGGAGCATGACGTTGACGTGCTGGTGACGGAATGGGGCTTTGCGGACTTGCGCGGACTGGCGCCGCGCGAACGGGCGCCGTTGATCATCGAGCGCTGCACGCATCCCGATTACCGTGCGCAACTGCGTGCCTATTACGACGCGGCATGCCTGCGCGGCGGCCATACGCCGCATATCCTGCAAGAGGCGCTGGCGTGGCATACGCGCTATCAGGAAACGCAGAGCATGCGCGTGGCGGAGTAATTATTGGGCATGGCTATTTCGCCGGGAAATATCGCCGGTTGATATGGCATACGGATGGCAAAGGGCAGGGCGGCGCAGACCGCGCCTGCCTTTTTACTGTTCGCCTCAGTATATGCGCAGCGCCTTGGCGCCCAGGCCCAGCAGGGCAAACGTGGTGGTGGCCTGGATACCCATGAACCACAGGAAGTGGCTGTGCATGATCAAACGTCAGGAGGCCGGCGCAAAGCGCAGGCGGATACCTTCCGTGACGACGGCCAGCAAGTCGTCGATATGCTGGTGCATGTCCGGGTGCGGCGTCCATGGGTCGCCCGCATCCATGACGATGCGCAGCGAGACCAGGCCGTGCAGCGACTGCCAGAAAATCTGCGTCATGGCGTGCAGGGCCGGCTCGTCCTCGCGCACCTGGCCGGCCTGCGCCAGATCCTGGAACAGGTGCAGCGCGTAGGCATACGGGTCTTGCTCGATATTGCCGTGTTCCACTTCGACGGCGTCGACTTCCGCATGCGGGCGCAACTCCATGAAGATCAGGGAATACTCGTCCGGATGCTGGAAACCATACTCGATGTAGGCGCGGCCGATCAGGCGGATGCGCTGCCACGGATCGCCGCTGTTGGCGCAGGCCGTGCGCATGGCGCGCACCAGTTCCAGCAAGTCCTTGTCCATGGCCTGGGCGATCAGGGTAGCCTTGTCGCGGAACAGGGCGTACACGACGGTAGTGGAAAATCCGGCCGCTTCGGCCACCTTGCGGATGGAGACGGCGCGCGCGCCGCCTTTTTTGATGAGGTCCTTGACGACGTCGATGATGTGCTCGCGCCGCGCCTGAGCCTCGCGTAACTTTCTTTCCTGGATGTTAGTTAACTTCTTGTCCACGCTCTTTCCTGGCGACTCTATGAAAGCAAGAATTATAGGGCGGCAGTGGGTTGCCAATGTGTCTGGGATTGTTACAAATCAAATTTTTGTCCGGTTGATGCGACAGTTGGCCAATTTTTCGTGTTTTTGCCCGGGGGTTTTCCATCGATGCCCCGGAATGGTGCAGGAATGGACATGCCAGGCTTTGCGAATGGCGGCAAAGGGCGGAAAATAGCGGGATAGCTTACACTGCGTTTTTTAGCGCGACGGCGGGCGCCCACGAGGCCGCGCCGGGACACTTACCTTTGGACGGGATCATTACATGACCATTAAAATCAGCCAGAACTTCGACTCGGGCGCCATCGACGTGGTGAGCGCCGCCAGCGCCGGCGCCATCGACGTGAACCTGCGCAAGGACAGCCACGCCGACATTCACCAGTGGTTCCACTTCCGCCTGCAGGGCGCGCGCGGCCAGGCATGCACGATGCGCTTCCTGAACGCGGGCCAGGCCACCTATCCTGCCGGCTACGAGGACTACCAGGCCGTGGCCAGCTACGACAGCGAAAACTGGTTCCGCGTGCCGACGTCGTTCGACGGCCAGGTCATGACGATTTCGCACACACCGGAACTCGACAGCGTGTACTACGCCTACTTCGAGCCGTATTCGTGGGAGCGTCATTTGCGCCTGCTGGGCGAAGTGGCCGAGCATCCGCTGGCGCGCGTCTCCGACCTGGGCAGCACCGTCGATGGCCGCGACATGAACATGGTCACCATCGGCAACCCGCAGGCGGAAAAGAAAATCTGGGTCATCGCACGCCAGCATCCGGGCGAATCGATGGCCGAATGGTTTGTCGAAGGCCTGATCGACTCCCTGCTCGACGATGCCAACCCGATCGCGCGCAAACTGTTGCAGCGCGCCGTGTTCCACATCGTGCCGAACATGAATCCGGACGGTTCCATCCGCGGCAACCTGCGCACGAATGCGGCCGGCGCCAACCTGAACCGCGAATGGATGACGCCGTCGCTGGAGTCCAGCCCGGAAGTGCTGTGCGTGAAAAACAAGATCCACGAGACGGGTGTCGACATGTTCTTCGACATCCACGGCGACGAAGCGCTGCCGTACAACTTTGTGGCCGGCAATGAAATGCTGGAAAACTTCACGCCGGCGCAAGCGGCGCATCAGAAGGCCTTCATCGAGCGCTACAAGCAAGCCAGCCCCGACTTCCAGGACAAGTTCGGCTATGCGGCCAGCAAGTACAAGTCCGACATGCTGACCCTGGCGTCGAAATACATCGGCCATCACTTCCAGTGCCTGGCGCTGACCCTGGAAATGCCGTTCAAGGAAAACGCAGACTTGCCGGATCCGGCAGTGGGCTGGAATGGCGCGCGCAGCGCGGCTCTGGGCGCGGCCATGCTGCAGCCTATCCTGCTGTCGCTGGACTGAGCGGCGTTGTTCATGGGTATCGAGATCGAGCGTAAATTCCTGCTGGCCGGCGACGCCTGGCGCGGCCTGGGCCAGGCGGTGCTGCTGCGCCAGGGTTATCTGTCGTCCACGCGCGAGCGTGTGGTGCGCGTGCGCATCGAAGGCGAACAGGCGATGCTGACCATCAAGGGCGCCAACGTGGGCGCCACGCGCGGCGAGTGGGAGTATCCGATCCCGCTGGCCGACGCGGCCGAGCTGCTCGATGGCTTGTGCGAGCAGCCGCTGATCGAAAAATACCGCCACCGCATCGAACACGCGGGCATGGTGTGGGAAGTCGACGAGTTCCTGGGCGCCAATGCGGGCCTGGTGGTGGCCGAGATCGAACTGGCATCGGAAGACCAGCCGTTCGAGAAGCCGGACTGGATCGGCGCGGAAGTGTCGGGCGATGCGCGCTACTACAACGCGAACCTGATCCGCCACCCGTTCTCGCAATGGTGATGCGGCGTTAAATAGTTTGTTGAAATGCAAAAGGCGGAACCGAGGTTCCGCCTTTTTTGCATGCGCTGATGGTGTTGTCGGATGACGCCGTGCCGGCCAATCCGACCTACGGCTTTTTGTGCGACAACACTATGACAGCAGCGTAGGTCGGATTAGCGCGCAGCGCGTAATCCGACAACACCGTTACAGCATCAGTGGAAATGCTCTGTGCCCTGCGGCGTATCTTCGGGCATCTCCGCATGCGCCAGCTCGCCGACCGGATCGGCAAACAGGGGTGCGCCGCAATCGTCGCAGTATTCGCCGACAAAGCGTTCCGCGTGGCGCTTGATCTGCGTCACGCCGGCGGCGTTCAGGTGCTCGATGATTTCATCGACGGGCGTCTTCTGCTTGTCCAGCGCGGCGATGCCGACCTGGATCAGGCCTTCGATCGGCGTGCCATCCTCGTCTTCCTGGCCATACAAGGGCCAGACGATGCCGTAGATGACGTCCGGCGCCTGGCGCAGGGTGAAGGCGATGCGGTATTCATCGACCTGGCCGTCGGCCGATTCCTCGCCGAAGCCGGCGATCACGGCGCGCAGTTCCGATGGCTCGATGGCCAGTGTGTGCGTCAGGTAATGCACGGCGGCGCGCACGGAGACGGGACGGATCAGCTTGTCCGCTTCGCGGCAGGCCACGTAATAGGCTTCAGGCAGCAGCAGTTCCAGGCCGCAGCCGGGCAGCAGGCGGGCGATGGTCGGCGTCGCTTGCGTGCGCCATTGTTCCAGGGCGGCGCTGCGCTCGGCGATGAAGTCGAGCTGGCTGGCCGGCGTTTGCCAGCGGAACAGCGGCGCACCAGCGGGCGCCACCACGGCCACCAGCAGGTAGCGGGTGTCGGCCAGGAAGGGCGCCGTTTCCGCTTCCTTGCCCGACGGCTTGACGGGCGTGCCTTTCAGGGCGGCCAGGGCCAGCTTCTGCGTCTTGGCATAAGTCTCGACATGGCTGCGCGGCAACTGGTCGATCGAATACAGGGTTGGCGCCATGGCCGTCTTGGTGCCGTCGGCCAGCAGGTGGGCGGCAAAGTGCGCGGACAATACGCCGTGCGCGTCGCCGGCCATGGGGCCGGAGGCGATGGAAAAGCGCGTCCACGCGAGGATGGGCACGGCGACCAGCAGGGCGTCGTAGCGCACGTCTTCGTGCACGATGACGGTCGATTCGCTGACGGCTTCAACGCAGTCCATCAGCACGTCGTAGGCGTTCAAGTCTTCCTTGAACAGGCTGCCCAGGGTGTTGTCGATGGTGTCCTGGTGGCCGGTTTTGAGTAATTTCTGGAGCTGCGTATCCAGGCTGTGTTCCCAGGACCGCTCTTCGAGACGGCTGGCTGCCTGTACGATCGCCTGGGCAAAGGTGACCAGGCGCTGGCTGTCGGCAGTCAGTTTATGGGATGAATCTTTGGAAGGACGACGCATAGCGGGATAAGAGTCTCGGAAAGTGAAAAAAATGGATCAGTCAAACAATGATAAACCCTTATAACCGTATTGTAGAGGATTCGGCCACACGCAATACGTAAGCTATCCTCAGATCATGCCGATAGTCGATATTTCAAGTTAAAACGGCCGCGATGGACGAAAAAAAGCGCCGGTCGAAACCGGCGCCTTTATCTTGCATCACAACTGATCGATTACTCGGCCAGCAGCTGACGCAGCACGAATGGCAGAATACCGCCGTGCTTGTAGTAGTCGACTTCGATCGGCGTATCGATGCGCAGCAGGACTTTGACTTCCTGGCTGCTGCCGTCGGCGCGGTGGATCACCAGGGTCGCCAGTTGCTGTGGCTTGATTTCGCCTTCGAGGCCTTTCAGGTCGAAGGTTTCCTTGCCGGTGATGCCCAGGGTTTGCACGCTGTCGTCGCCGATGAATTGCAGCGGCAACACGCCCATGCCCACCAGGTTCGAGCGGTGGATACGTTCGAACGAACGGGTGATCACGGCTTTCACGCCCAGCAGCTGCGTACCTTTTGCCGCCCAGTCGCGCGACGAGCCCGTACCGTACTCTTCGCCGCCGAAGACCATGGTTGGCGTGCCTTCAGCAACATACTTCATTGCTGCGTCGTAGATCGACATTTCTTCGCCGGAAGGCTGGTGGATCGTGATGCCGCCTTCGACCGCCGAACCGTCCGCCTTGGCAGGAATCATGCGGTTCTTGATGCGCACGTTGGCGAACGTGCCGCGCATCATGATTTCATGGTTGCCGCGACGCGAGCCGTAGGAGTTGAAGTCCGCTTTCAGGACGCCGTTTTCCTTCAGCCATTTGCCTGCAGGACCGTTTTCCTGGATTGAGCCGGCTGGCGAGATGTGGTCGGTGGTGATGGAATCGCCGAACACGCCCAGGGCGCGCGCGCCTTCGATGCCGGTGGCCACTGCCGCTGGCGTCATCGAGAAGTTGTCGAAGAACGGTGGTTCCGCGATGTACGTCGATTTTGGCCAGTTGTAGACTTGACCGGAGACGGTCGTGACTTTTTCCCACAGCTTGCCTGGCGCGCCCTTGACGTCCGCATAGTTATCCTTGAACACCTTGGCGTTCATGGCGAACTTCATCATGGCCGATACTTCAGCCGAGGTCGGCCAGATGTCGCCCAGGTAGATGTCCTTGCCGCCCTTGCCCTTGCCGACTGGTTCCGTCATCAGGTCGCGCGTCATGTTGCCGGCGATCGCGTAAGCGACGACCAGCGGTGGCGAGGCCAGGAAGTTCGAGCGGATGTTCGGGTGAATACGCGCTTCGAAGTTACGGTTGCCCGACAGCACGGCCGACGCGACGATGTCGTGCGTGGCGATGGCGGCGTTCAGTTCCGGCGTCAGGTCGCCCGCATTGCCGATACAGGTGGTGCAGCCGTAGGCGGTCACGCCGAAGCCCAGTTTTTCCAGGTAGGGCAGCAGGCCGGCGGCGGTCAGGTATTCGGTCACGACGCGCGAGCCAGGGGCCAGCGAGGTCTTGATGTGCGGCGCGACTTTCAGGCCGGCTTCGACGGCTTTCTTGGCCAGCAGGCCGGCAGCCAGCATCACGCTCGGGTTCGAGGTGTTGGTGCACGAGGTGATCGCGGCGATCAGCACGTCGCCGTTCGACACTTTCACGCCGTTCGTCGTTTCGTACACGGCAGCCAGGTCGGCCGGGTTCTTGTTGAAGCCGTTTTCCGTGGTTGGCTTGGCGAACAGCTCGGCGAAGTTGGCCTTGACGTTGCCGATTTCGATACGGTCTTGCGGGCGTTTCGGGCCGGCCAGCGACGGGGCAACCGATGCCAGGTCCAGTTCCACCACGCGGGTGTAGTCGATCTCGCCGACTTTTGGCACGCCGAACAGGTTTTGCGCCTTGAAGTAGCCTTCGAACGCGGCGATTTCAGCCTTGCTGCGGCCGGTGCCCTTGAAGTAGTCGATGGTCGCTTCGTCGACCGGGAAGAAGCCCATGGTCGCGCCGTATTCCGGTGCCATGTTGGCGATCGTCGCGCGGTCGGTCAGGGTCAGCGATTCGGTGCCTTCGCCGAAGAATTCGACGAACTTGCCGACGACTTTTTCCTTGCGCAGCAATTCCGTGATGGTCAGTACCAGGTCGGTGGCGGTGCAGCCTTCGCGCAGCGCGCCCGACAGGTTCACGCCGATGACGTCAGGCGTCAGGAAGTAGACTGGCTGGCCCAGCATGCCAGCTTCCGCCTCGATACCGCCCACGCCCCAGCCGACCACGCCGATGCCGTTGATCATGGTGGTGTGCGAGTCGGTGCCGACCAGGGTGTCAGGGTAGTACACGTCGCCGGCTTTCTTGCCTGCGTGGTGCACGCCGCGCGCCAGGTATTCCAGGTTGACCTGGTGGACGATGCCGAAGCCTGGTGGCACGACGCCGAAGGTGTCGAATGCCTGCATGCCCCATTTCATGAACTGGTAACGCTCGTTGTTACGCGAGAATTCCAGTTTCATGTTCAGGTCCAGCGCTTTCTTTTCGCGGTAGTGATCGATGGTCACCGAGTGGTCGACCACCAGGTCGACCGGTACCAGCGGTTCGATCTTCTTGGCGTTGATACCCATCTTGGCGGCCACGTTGCGCATGGCGGCCAGGTCGGCCAGCAATGGCACGCCGGTGAAGTCCTGCAGCACGACGCGCGCCACTACGAACGGGATCTCGTCGGTGCGCTCGGCGGTCGGGCCCCAGCTCGCCAATTGCTTGACGTGTTCTTCGGTGACTTTTTTGCCGTCGCAGTTGCGCAATACCGATTCGAGCACGATGCGAATCGACACTGGCAGGCGGGAGACATTGATGCCCAGGCTTTTTTCCAGTGCAGGCAGGGAATACAGCTTGCCCTTCTTGCTGTCTGAAATATTAAAGTCCTTGAGCGTGTTCAGAGTGTTGCGGGACATGACCTCTCCTTGTTGGGTATCGTCTATTTATTGATTATTCAGGGTACAAAAAACATGACCGGACCCCCGAAGAGGCCCTTGCTACGCACATCAGCCGCCGGTGACTGGCAACACGCCCAGCGATGGCGGGGCGTCCACCAATGCTGCCGGCTTGGGCTTGGCTTGCTCCTCGTCCTTGCATTCATTGGCCAGTTGGCGGCCCTGCTTGGAATCGAGCAGCATGCCTTTGGCCGGGATGCCGATCCAGACGAGACCATACAAGCGGTTCTCGAAGCGGTTGGCGCCAGTGGTGGTGCCAACACGGCTCAGGCGATGCAGGCGCTTCTTCCAGCGCAGGGCGATGTGTTTGTCGTCAGTAGCATTGGTGTAGATGGTAATTTTATTACCAAGTTCGCAATTGAAATCCGTGGAGGCCGAACCCGCGGTATCCGGCTCGTCCGCTTCTTCCTTGTCGGCGACCGACATGGCCAGAGGGTGGGCTTCCTTGGCGGCCGGCTTGGCCTTGGTGCTCTTGGCCTTCGGCTTGGCCTTGACCGCCTTGGGGTTGGACTCTGCCTTGCCTGCCTTGGCATCCGTGGCGGCGAAGCTGGCCGGTGCCAGTGTCAGGGTCAGGGCGCCCAGCGCGACGCTGCAGGCAATTGCTAATTTGGAGATGGACATCGTGTAATTCCTGTCAGTTTTCAGTGGTGCTGGAAGAGGGGGTGTTGAGTAATGCGGCGGCCGCCTCGGGCAGGCCCAGGCCCGCCAGTTTGGCACGTTGCAAAACGGTCCAATAATATCGGTAGCTGGCGCGGTCGTGCAAGCGGCCATTTTGCGCGATCGGACCCCAGTTGGCGCGCAGCGCCTCATTCAGGATATTGCTGGCCTCATTGACCTCGGACAGGCGCGGCGTGAAAGCCTTGATGATGGGCTTGATCTGGTCCGGATGGATGCTCCACATGCGCGTGTAGCCGAACTCGGCTGTTGCGCGCTGGGCATCGTTGGCCACCACGGCCGAATCGCGCACATCGGTCGTCACATTATGCGACGGCACCTTGCCGTGCGCGTGGCAGGCGGCGGCCACTTCCAGCTTGGCGCGTACCACCAGCGGGTGCGTGAACTGGCCCGGGGTGCGCATGGCGGCGGCGGGGATGGCGCCGTAGTGGGCCGAGACGAAATCCATGATGCCGAAGGACAGGCATTCGACCTGCGGCAGGGCGGCGATCGCATACGCGTCGCGCAGCGCGCCATGCGTCTCGATCAGGATGTGCACGGGCAGGTTGTCGCGGCCGGCGCGGCGCGCATGCAGGTTGATCAGGTCGATGGCCAGCATGGCGTCCTGCACGCCGCCCACTTTGGGCACGGCGATGTACGCGAGGCGGCCGGCGGCGGCGCAGATGAGTTCCACGTCGCGCGCGAAAAACGGGCTGTCGACGTCGTGCACGCGCACGCCGATGCGGTTGAACTGGTTCTCGTCGCTGGCCAGCAGGCCGGCGATCATCTGCGCGTGGGCTTCTTCATTGCCGGCGCTGGCGCCGTCTTCGCAGTCGAACGTGATGTCGAACAGGGGGCCAAGCTCTTGTTGCAAAGCAATCGATTTACGCATCAGCTTTTCAGAGCCGGCGTAGTGGTCGCAAGCGGCGAGCAACAGCGGCTGGCGTTTGCCTTGGAATAAAACCTCGGAAGGGTGCATGCTTAAGGCATTTCTGCAGGTAAGGACTACTTGATAAAACAGCCGCGCCGCGAATCTCGCGGGGCGGCCTTCTTGGCGGGCGGCGCTCAGGCCGCGCCGCCAATACTGGATTTAGGCCAGCAGGTGTTTCACGCCTTCGCGCTCTTCGGTCAGTTCTTTCAGGGTCAGGTTGATGCGCTCTTGCGAGAATGCATCGATTTCCAGACCTTGAACGATGGTGTACTCACCGTTGTCGGTGGTCACAGGGAAGCCGAAGACGGTGCCTTCAGGGATGCCATACGAGCCATCCGAAGGTACGCCCATGGTGGTCCACTTGCCGGCGGTGCCCAGCATCCAGTCATGGATGTGGTCGATGGCGGCGTTCGCTGCCGACGCTGCCGACGACAGGCCGCGCGCTTCGATGATGGCCGCGCCGCGCTTGCCGACGGTTGGCAGGAACACATTGGCGTTCCATTCCTGGTCGTTGATCAGGTCCTTGACGGCCTTGCCGTTCACGGTGGCGAAGCGGTAGTCGGCGTACATGGTTGGCGAGTGGTTGCCCCAGACGGTCAGCTTCTCGATGTCTTTCACGGCGGTACCGGTCTTGGCAGCCACTTGCGACAGGGCGCGGTTGTGGTCCAGGCGCAGCATGGCGGTGAAGTTTTTCGCTGGCAGCGATGGTGCCGATTTCATGGCGATGTAGGCATTGGTGTTGGCAGGGTTGCCGACCACCAGCACTTTCACGTTGCGCGAAGCGACGGCGTCGAGCGCCTTGCCTTGCACCGTGAAGATCTGGGCGTTCGCTTCCAGCAGGTCCTTGCGTTCCATGCCCGGGCCGCGTGGACGCGCGCCCACCAGGACGGCCACGTCGACATCCTTGAATGCGGTCAATGGATCGGAGTGGGCGGTCATTTCCGTCAGCAGCGGGAATGCGCAGTCATCGATTTCCATCATCACGCCCTTGAGCGCCTTCTGGGCTTTTTCGTCCGGGATTTCAAGCAGTTGCAAGATGACAGGCTGGTCTTTGCCGAGCATGTCGCCATTGGCGATGCGGAACAACAGGGCGTAGCCGATCTGGCCGGCGGCGCCGGTCACTGCAACACGCATTGGGGTTTTAGCCATGATGAATCTCCAAAAATGGGAAAGAAAACGGGCTTGAAGCTGGGCTTACGCTTATCCGGAAAAACTATAATGATACCAAAACCGGCCCGCACCACCGAATTGCTGGTGTACGCTGCCGTGACGCTTGTGCTGCGCGAGACCAGAGTGGCTGGCCGACAACATAAAACGCTGGCTCACAAGTTTTATCGAGGGCAGTTTAGGCCTCCGATCTGTATCTGTCAATCATATCTTATGTCTTATATAAGACAGATAACTACGTCTGTTTTACTGGACGTGGACAGTGATTTGTGTTGAAATGTCGGACTATGAATTCCGCCTCGTCCAATCTGACCAACAATGCCACTGCTGCAAGCGGGGCGGTCAGTCCGACCGCGGGCACCCCGGCTACGCCTGCCGCCGCGGCGGCCAGCAGCACTTCCGCCCCTGTCGCCAGCGCCAATACCACTGCCGTGGCCGCGCCTGCCGCGAATGCCTCGCCCACCTTCAGTCCCTTATATCAGCAGATCAAAGCGCTCATCACGCAGAGCCTGCAATCGGGCGAGTGGAAGCCGGGCGAACTGATTCCCAGCGAAGTCGAACTGGCGGGCCGTTTCAAGGTCAGCCAGGGCACGGTGCGCAAGGCGATCGATGAGCTGGCGGCCGAGAACCTCGTCATGCGCCGCCAGGGCAAGGGTACCTTCGTCTCCACCCACCACGAGGCGCGCGCGCATTTCCGCTTCCTGCGCCTGGTGCCGGACGAGGGCGTGCCGCACTATCCGGAAAGCAAATTCATCGAGGTCAAGCGCGTGCGCGCGCCGGCCGACGTGGCGCGCCTGATGGACCTGAAGTCCGGCGACGCCGTCATCTTCATCAAGCGCGTGCAGTATTTCGACGGCATTCCTACCATCGTCGAAGAGCTGTGGCTGCCCGGCCTCATCTTCAAGGGCCTGACGGCAGAGCGCCTGGTGGAGTACAAGGGCCCCATGTACGGCCTGTTTGAAACGGAATTCGGCACGCGCATGATACGCGCGTCCGAGCAGATCCGCGCCGTGTGCGCCGACGCCGGCGCCGCGCAATTGTTAAATATCGACCTCGGCACGCCCTTGCTCAGTTCCGAGCGCGTGTCGTTTACCTACGGCGACAAGCCGGTCGAACTGCGCCGGGGCCTGTACCTGACCAGTCGTCATCATTATCAGAATGAACTCAGCTGAAGCCGCAGGGCGCCCGCGGGCGTCCGAACAAGCGGCAGGGCGGAAGTGCATCGTTTGAAAGTGCCCATCGCAAGGCGGGCATGGAGACAACAGAACGCGCAGGTAAAGCATGGCCAGCCCCGGCGGGCTGTGCTTTGCCGGCGATTCTGTAATTAAATTACGTGAACTACGGAAAGTAGCGCGGTATTTTGTAGTAAAAAACCATTTTGGTTATATGTAACAATAGATATTGGTATGGGTTGCGAAAATCGGCGAAAATCGCGGCTTCAATATTTAGTTGAAATTCAAAGGGGAGGTTTTTGTTATGTCTGAAGCCGTAAGAGAAGTACCAAAAAAAGAACGGCCGCAATTCCGTAACATCCATGTTACCGAATTGTCGAACTACCGCATGGCGATCGGCGCCATCGTCTCGATCCTGCACCGTATCAGCGGCATCATCATTTTCGCCCTGCTGCCGTGCATCCTGTACATGCTGGAACTGAGCCTGCGTTCCGAAATGTCCTACGCCTACTTCCAGGGCATCGCCTCGCACTGGTTCGTCAAGCTGATCACCCTGGGTCTGGTCTGGGCCTTCCTGCACCACTTCTGCGCCGGTATCCGCCACCTGTTCATGGACGTGCACGTCGCCGCCGAGAAAGAACCCGCGCGCAATACGGCCAAGTTCGTTCTGGTGATCAGCCTGGTACTGACCGCTCTGGTCGCTTTGAAACTGTTTGGAGTATTTTAATGGCAAACAATAACATCGGACCGAAACGCCTCGTTGTCGGCGCCCATTACGGCTTGCGCGACTGGCTGGCGCAACGCGTCACCGCCCTCGTCATGGTGGCCTATGTTGCCATCCTGCTCATCGCCTTCCTGACCGGCAGCAACTTCAGCTATGAAGGCTGGGCTGGTCTGTTCGCACAGCAATGGTTCAAATTAATCAGCCTGGTGACGTTTGTCGCCTTGTTCTACCACGCATGGGTCGGCGTACGCAATATCTGGATGGACTACGTGAAAAGCGTTGGCCTCCGCATGACCCTGCAAATTGCCACCATGCTGTGGTTGATCGCTTGTGCCGGCTGGACGGTACAGATACTCTGGAGTGTGTAATCGTGGCAGCATATAAATCTGCAATTCCTACCCGCCGCTTTGATGCGGTCATCGTTGGCGCCGGCGGTTCCGGCATGCGCGCGTCGTTGCAGCTGGCTGAAGCCGGCCTGAACGTCGCAGTGCTCTCGAAAGTTTTCCCGACCCGTTCGCACACCGTGGCGGCGCAGGGCGGTATCGGCGCGTCGCTCGGCAACATGGCCGAAGACAACTGGTTCTGGCACATGTTCGACACCGTCAAGGGTGGCGACTATCTGGGCGACCAGGATGCCATCGAATTCATGTGCCGCGAAGCACCGAAGGTCGTGTACGAACTGGAACACTTCGGCATGCCATTCGACCGCAATCCTGACGGCACCATCTATCAGCGTCCGTTCGGCGGCCACACGGCCCACTTCGGCGAAAAGCCGGTGCAGCGCGCCTGCGCGGCAGCCGACCGTACCGGTCACGCCCTGCTGCACACGCTGTACCAGCGCAATGTACGCGCACGTACACACTTCTTCGTCGAATGGATGGCGCTCGACCTGATCCGTGACGCCGAAGGCGATGTAATCGGTGTGGTCGCGCTGGAAATGGAAACCGGCGAATGCATGATCCTGGAAGCAAAAACCACGGTCATGGCAACGGGCGGCGCAGGCCGTATCTTCGCCGCGTCGACGAATGCCTTCATCAACACCGGCGACGGCATGGGCATGGCGGCACGCGCCGGCCTGCCACTGCAAGACATGGAATTCTGGCAGTTCCACCCGACCGGCGTGGCCGGCGCGGGCGTATTGATCACCGAAGGCGTGCGCGGCGAAGGCGGCATCCTGATCAATAGCGAAGGCGAACGCTTCATGGAGCGCTATGCGCCGACCCTGAAGGATCTGGCGCCGCGCGACTTCGTCTCGCGTTCGATGGATCAGGAAATCAAGGAAGGCCGCGGCTGCGGTCCGAACAAGGACCACGTGATGCTGGACCTGCGCCATATCGGCGCCGATACCATCGCCAAGCGCCTGCCGTCGATCCTGGAAATCGGCCACAAGTTCGCCAACGTCGATGCGACCAAGGAACCGATTCCCGTCGTGCCGACGATTCACTACCAGATGGGCGGCATTCCCACGAACATCCACGGCCAGGTCGTCACCCCGACCGGTCCGGACAATTCGGCGAAAGTCGTCAACGGCCTGTACGCGATCGGCGAGTGCGCCTGCGTGTCGGTGCACGGCGCCAACCGCCTGGGCACCAACTCGCTGCTGGACCTGGTGGTCTTCGGCCGCGCGGCCGGCAACCATATCGTCAACAGCGGCCTGAAAGCCAAGGAGAACAAGCCTTTGCCAGCCGACGCAGCTGAATTTGCCATGGGCCGCTTGCAGCGCCTGGAAAACTCGACCGGCACGGAAACCGTGCAGGGCGTGGCGAACGACATCCGCGCAACGATGCAGAAGTACTGTGGCGTGTTCCGTACCGACGAGATGCTGAACAAGGGCGTCGAGGAAATCATGAAGCTGGACGAGCGCCGCAAGCACGTCTCGTTCAAGGACAAGTCGATGGTCTTCAACACGGCCCGCGTGGAAGCGCTGGAGCTGGACAACCTGATCGAAACGGCGAAAGCGACGATCGTCTCGGCAGCAGCGCGCAAGGAATCGCGCGGCGCCCACGCCCAGGACGACCATCCGCAACGCGACGACGTCAACTGGATGAAGCACACGCTGTGGTACTCGGAAGGCAACCGCCTGGAATACAAGCCAGTCGTGACCAAACCGCTGACGGTCGATACCTTCAAGCCAAAACCACGTACTTTCTAAAGGTCAGAACATGGCACGCACTCTCAAATTTAAAATCTACCGCTACGATCCTGACCAGGATGCCAAGCCTTACATGCAAGACCTGACGGTCGAACTGAAAGACACCGACAAGATGCTGCTGGACGCACTGCAGCGCATCAAGTCCGACGTCGATGACTCGCTGGCCCTGCGCCGCTCGTGCCGCGAAGGCGTGTGCGGTTCGGACGCGATGAACATCAACGGCAAGAATGGCCTGGCATGCACCACCAACCTGAACGAACTGTCGGAGCCTATCGTGCTGCGCCCGTTGCCAGGCTTGCCAGTCATCCGCGACCTGATCGTCGACATGACGCAATTCTTCAAGCAGTACGATTCGATCAAGCCGTTCCTGATCAACGACTCGATCCCGCCTGAAAAAGAGCGCCTGCAGACGCCGGAACAGCGCGAAGAACTCGATGGCCTGTACGAGTGCATCCTGTGCGCATGCTGCTCCACGTCGTGCCCGTCGTTCTGGTGGAATCCCGACAAGTTCGTCGGTCCTGCAGGCCTGCTGCAAGCCTACCGTTTCATCGCCGATTCGCGCGACGAAGCCACCGGCGCGCGTCTGGACAACCTGGAAGATCCGTACCGTCTGTTCCGCTGCCACTCGATCATGAACTGTGTCGACGTCTGCCCGAAAGGGTTGAACCCGAACAAGGCGATTGGCAAGATCAAGGAATTGATGGTCCGCCGCGCGATCTGATCCGTCTGATCGCGTCCGCCGGGCGCCGTGTGCCGGAAGCGGGTATCCTCGCTTCCTGGCAGGCGGCGCCTGCAAAGCAGCACCGTGCCGCAAGGCACACGTAAAGTGGTAAACCAAATGACAGAATCAATTTTGTCCTCGCATCAGGCCGACCCGGCCAACCGCGCCCGCCTGCGCTGGCGTTCACGCCGTGGCCTGCTGGAAAACGACATTATCCTGACCCGTTTTCTCGATGCGTATGAAACCGAATTGACCGATGAAGAAGTTGACGCGCTGACGCGTTTGCTGGATTTGTCGGACAATGCGTTAATGGATCTGGTACTGGCCCGTAAAGAGCCGGAAGGCGAAGTCGATCTGCCGCATGTGCGCGCACTGCTGCAACGACTGCGCATTGCCTAGACGCCTGGGCGATATATTGCAAACGGTGCGAGTGGCGCGCTGTAGCAACGCCGAATTGCGTTGCGAATTGCAGCCAGAATTTTTGATTTTAATTTCGACTCACTCCCGAGAAGGAAGAGCCCATGAATACCTCTGACACAAAAGCTACCCTGTCGTTCTCCGATGGCAGCCCATCGCTTGAATTTCCAATCTACAAAGGCACGGTTGGTCCGGACGTCATCGACATCCGCAAACTGTACGCCGGTAGCGGCAAGTTCACCTACGACCCAGGCTTTATGTCGACCGCCTCGTGCAATTCGTCGATCACCTACATCGACGGCGACAAGGGCGAACTGCTGTACCGCGGTTACCCGATCGAACAGTTGGCCGTCAACGCCGACTTCATGGAATCGTGCTACCTGCTGCTGAACGGCGAACTGCCGAACGCGGCGCAAAAAGCCAAGTTCGTCGACACCGTGACCAAGCACACGATGGTCCACGAGCAGATGCAATTCTTCTTCCGTGGCTTCCGCCGCGACGCGCATCCGATGTCGATCCTGGTCGGTACCGTCGGTGCGCTGGCGTCGTTCTACCATGACTCGCTGGACATCAACGACCCGCGTCACCGCGAAGTGTCGGCCATCCGCCTGATCGCCAAGATGCCGACCCTGGTCGCCATGACCTACAAGTACTCGATCGGCCAGCCGTTCACGTACCCGCGCAACGACCTGTCGTACAGCGCCAACTTCATGCACATGATGTTCGCCAACCCGTGCGAAGACTACAAGGTCAACGACGTGCTGGTGCGCGCCCTGGACCGCATCCTGATCCTGCACGCGGACCACGAGCAAAACGCATCGACCTCGACCGTCCGTCTGGCCGGTTCGTCGGGCGCCAACCCGTTTGCCTGTATCGCTGCCGGTATCGCCTGCCTGTGGGGCCCTGCTCACGGCGGCGCCAACGAAGCGGCACTGAACATGCTGAAGGAAATCGGCACCGTCGAGAACATCCCTGCCTTCATCGAGCAAGTCAAGGACAAGAACTCCGGCGTCAAGCTGATGGGCTTTGGCCACCGCGTGTACAAGAACTTCGACCCGCGCGCCAAGCTGATGCGTGAAACCTGCTATGAAGTGCTGAACGAACTGGGCCTGCAAGACGACCCATTGTTCAAGCTGGCGATGGAACTGGAAAAGATTGCACTGAACGACGAATACTTCGTTTCGCGCAAACTCTACCCGAACGTCGACTTCTACTCGGGCATCGTGCAATCGGCGCTGGGCATCCCTGTGTCGCTGTTCACCGGTATCTTCGCCATGGCCCGTACCATCGGCTGGATCGCCCAGTGGAACGAAATGATCGCCGATCCTGAGCAAAAAATCGGCCGTCCGCGCCAGCTGTTCGTCGGTTCGACGACCCGCGAAGTGCTGCCACTAGACAAGCGCGCTTAAGTTACAGCGCCGTGTTCCTGCCGGGCCTTGCGGCCCGGCGCACAAAAGCGAGCCTGATGGCTCGTTTTTTTTATGCCTGCCGCGCTCGCCTGGCTGTCGGCACAATAGTTGTATAAACAAGTAATAAATATTGCAACTTTCGACGTAAATGTGGCATCATTGCATTGTTATTTTATTTACAACCAATGAAAGGCTCACATGAAACTGTCGCAACTGTTTTGCTGTGCCGTTTTTGCCGCCATGGCCGCCAGCGCTTCCGCCGCCGTGCCCGGGCATGCCTACACCCTCGATTTCAATGACCGCAGCACGGCCTGCGGCGCCCAGCCTTGCGATGGCATTCCGCAAACCTACGGCGATGTGGCCGGCGTCGTCGATCTCAGCTATACGGCTCCCTGGACGGGCAGCTACGTGCCCTGGAGTACAAGCCCTATCTCGGGAGGGTTTCTGGCGCCATCCTTTGTGCATTCCAGCGGTGCCAGCGGGGTGTCGATTTACATCGAGGCGCTGCGCCCCGGGGCCAGCGTGACCCTGCACCATTTCGACATGCTGACGACCGGCGGGAGGCATAGTCTTGACCTTATAGTGAGCGACTTGCAAGGGAAGCTGCTGTACAGCAGGCGCGCATACATTGGTTCGTACGATGATCCCACGTTCAGTACCATCGAAGGTTTTGATCCTGAAATAACAGTATTGGGCGGCCTGAGGCTGTGGTGGAGCGGGGGCGGCATGAGCGTGGGGATAGATAATATCGCTTTCGAGGTGTCGCCCGTGCCCGAGCCTTCCACTTATTTGATGCTGATGGCCGGCCTGCTGGCCATCGGCGCCGCCGCGCGCCGCCGCAAGGCTTGACGGGCCCGAGGGGGCTGGTGCACACGAGCGCGCCTTGCGGCGCGCTTTTTTCATATCGGCCATGCCGTGCATGGCCGATGGCGCGCAAAGCTGCTACGCTGGGTCCTGGATCAACAGCAAGCAGAACGTGATGAACGAAGAAACATGCGCCCCCGCCGGCGTGGCGCTGGGCGAGACGGGATTTGGCTATACCTTGTCGCTGATCGGTGGCAAGTACAAGATGCTGATCCTGTATGCGCTGGCGGCCAACAAGGTGCTGCGGCATAACGAGCTCAAACGCCATCTCGGCGGCATCGCCTTCAAGACACTCAGCGTCGTATTGAAGGAGCTGGAAGCCGATGCGCTGATCGTGCGCAAGGAATACCCGCAAGTCCCGCCCAAGGTTGAGTATTTCCTTTCAACGAAAGGCGCATCGCTGATTCCCGTGCTCAATACCCTGTGCGAGTGGGGCGAGCGGCACCAGGCCACCTGATGTCGGCACATTATCGGGGGCGGTTTTTTTGCGCCCTTATTACTTACTTTTCTTCCTGTATGTGCAATCAATGTGCGTACTTGTGAAAAATACTCGGCAGGACTATGCTGCAGTGGCCTGTGCGGGCGCGGCGACGCGCTACAGGGCAGGGTACCGGCTTGCCTGCGTTTTTGTGAGCGCGGCAGCGGTGCACCGATCCCACTCTTTTGAAAGCAGCATGATGAAAACCCTTGTAATCGTCTTTCACCCCAACCTCGCCACCTCGGTCGCCAACCGGCGCTGGCTGCAGGAAGTGGCGCAACACCCGGAGCGCTACACCATCCACGACGTGCATCAGGCTTATCCCGACGGCGTCATCGACGTGGCGCGGGAACAGGCGCTGGTGGAGGCGCACGCCGACGTGGTGCTGCAGTTCCCCGTGTACTGGTTCAGCTGTCCGCCATTGCTGAAAAAGTGGCTCGACGAGGTGCTGGCGCATGGCTGGGCGTATGGCACGGGCGGCGATGCCTTCCGCGGACGCAAGGTGGCCCTGGCCGTGACGGCCGGGATACGCGAGGAGGATTTCACGCCGGCAGGCAAGTGGCGGCACACGCTGGCGCAGCTGCTGGCGCCGTTTGAAGTGACGTTGAACTATATCGGTGCCGAAAGCCGTCCGTTCTTTGCCTTCTATGGCGCCGAAGACGGGCCGGCGGAACACGGTTATGCGGAACGCCTGGCCCGCAGCGCACACGACTATGTGCGCTTCCTGTCGGCGCTATAGGCGGGACAAGCGCCGGCGCGCTATCGGCATGCCGCGTCCAGGTGGCGCAGCGCGATCTGCCGCCCTTCCAGCGGCAGGCTGGCGCCATCATGGGGCTGCGGCAGGACGATGCGGCGCGGCGCGTTGTGCTTGAGGATGCCGCCCCAGTGGGCCACCCTGGCACCGGCCTCGCGGCGGATCGCCGCCACCGTGGCGCAGCTGGCCAGGATGCGCGCCTGCGGAAAGGCTTCCTGCAGCACGCCCAGGCCGAAATAGGCTTGCGGCTCGGCGGCGCTGATATAGATGGTGGTCAGGTGTTTGCCGCTGGCGGCGATGGTGTGTGCTAACTGCGCGGCATCGTCGCGCCGGAACTGGGCATTGACCAGGATGGCGTCGCGCACGCCGCTCAGCAGGACGGAAGGTGAGTGCGCACTGCCCAGGTATTGCAGGGCAAAGCCGGCCAGGGAAGAGCGCGGAGCAGGGAAGCTGCCGGCAAATGGGGCAGGGCGGGAGCGGTCATGCGGGACGGGATTCGACAACATGCGCGTTTCTCTGGATTCGTTATCAGTGACACATATTATCCTTTCGACTATGCGTAGCAAATAGGGTAGATTGCAATACTTAGTTGCATGGATCGGATGAATCAAGGGAGTGTCCGCATGGACCGCATCACCGCAGCACAAGTTTTTGTCGCCATCGCCGAACGCGGCAGCATGGTCGCCGCCAGCGAAGCGCTGGATATGTCGCGCGCCATGGTGACGCGCTACCTGGCCGAGATGGAGCAATGGGCCGGGGCGCGGCTGTTGCATCGCACCACGCGCCGTTTGAGCCTGACGGATGCGGGCGACGCCACGCTGGCGCGCTGCCGGCAGATGCTGGAGGTGGCGGGCGCCATGGCCGTCATGGCGCCGGAAGGCGCCGACACGCCGCAAGGTTTGCTGCGCATTACCTGTTCGCAGTCGCTGGCGCAGACGGCGCTGGCTGGCGCAGTGACCGCTTACCTGCGCCGCTATCCGCGCGCCGCCATCGACCTGCAGATGGAGAACCGCGCCGTCAACCTGGTGGAGCAGCGCATCGACCTGGCGATCCGCATCACGAATGCGCTCGAGCCGAACCTGATCGCGCGCCAGCTGGCCAGCTGCGCCTCGGTGGTGTGCGCCGCACCATCGTATCTGGCGGCGCACGGCACGCCGCGCAGGGCGGAAGACCTGGCCCTGCACAACTGCCTCACGTACACCTATTTCGGCAAGAGCCTGTGGCAGTTTACCCACAATGGGGAAGCGCTCACTGTGCCGGTCAGCGGCAGCCTGTCGGCGAATGAATCGCTGGTCCTGCTGGTGGCCACGGTGGCGGGGGCGGGCATCGCCATGCAGCCGCGCTATTCGGCCGCGCCGCTGATCGCCGGCGGTCAGCTGGTCGAGCTGCTGCCCGCCTACCAGCCGCAGGACATGGGCATCTACGGCATCTATACCTCGCGCCAGCATATGTCGCCGCTGCTGCGCACCATGCTTGATTTTCTGCTCGACTGGTTTGCCACGGATGATCAGTGGCTGGCGGCGATCGCCGCGCCGGCGTTGCCAGGCAGACCACTTGTGCGCCAGCGGCGCGCCGGCGCGGTCAGCAAGGTGCCGTAAGCGCAATAGTGGCAGGCTTGCAAGCCCGGGAAAATCAGCCACACAGCTTACATTTGCTTGCCAAATAAAATCCAACTAGCAGTTGTTGCGTTACAATACCGCGTGCTATTCTAAATGACGGTATGCAGAATGCTGGTGCAATAAAAAAGCCCTTCCCCACAACTTGATGTGCAATCCGCTAACCGGTCAGGCCGTGTCGCGGAAGGTTAGATTAACCCGCTAATCTCGCGAAGCGCGAAGAAAGGTGAGCAATATATGCAGCAATTAACGACCAACTCCTACCTGTTCGGTGGGAATGCTCCGTACGTGGAAGACCTGTACGAAGCGTATTTGAACAATCCAGGCTCGGTACCCGATAACTGGCGTTCCTACTTCGACGCGATGCAGCACGTGCCTGCCGTCGATGGCACCAACAAGCCTGACGTGGCGCATGCCTCCGTCGTCGCCTCGTTCGCCGAGCGCGCAAAGGCCGGTCCTATCCGTACCGTCACCGCTTCCTTCGATGCCGAAATGGGCCGCAAGCGCGTCGCCGCTACCCAACTGATCGCCGCTTACCGCTACCTGGGCACGCACTGGGCCAACCTGGATCCGCTGCAGCGCCAGGAACGTCCGATGATCCCGGAACTGGACCCGAGCTTCTACGGCTTCACCGATGCGGACATGGACACCGTGTTCAACATCAGCAATACCTATTTTGGCCCCGAGACCGCCACCCTGCGCGATCTGCTGAACTATCTGCGCGACACCTACACGCGTTCGATCGGCGCCGAATTCATGTACATCTCCGACCCGGCCGAAAAGCGCTGGCTGCAAGAGAAACTGGAATCGATCCGCTCCACCCCGAATTTCACCCCAGAGAAAAAAATCCACATCCTCGACCGCCTGACCGCGGCTGAAGGCCTGGAACGCTACCTGCATACCCGCTACGTGGGCCAGAAGCGCTTCTCCCTGGAAGGCGGCGAAACGTTCATCGCCTCGATGGATGAAACCATCCAGCGCGCCGGCGAAAAAGGCGTGCAGGAAATCGTCATCGGCATGGCCCACCGCGGCCGTCTGAACGTACTGGTCAACACCCTGGGCAAGGCGCCACAGGAACTGTTCGAAGAATTCGAAGGCAAGCATGGCGACGACCTGCCAGCCGGCGACGTGAAGTACCATCAAGGCTTCTCGTCGGACATCTCCACCGCGGGCGGCCCGGTCCACCTGTCGCTGGCGTTCAACCCGTCGCACCTGGAAATCGTCAACCCTGTGGTTGAAGGTTCCGTCAAGGCACGCATGGACCGCCGCGGCGACGTGCACGGCGCGCAAGTGCTGCCGATCCTGGTGCACGGCGATGCCGCTTTCGCCGGCCAGGGCGTGGTCATGGAAACCTTGAATCTGGCGCAAACCCGCGGCTACGGCACGGGCGGCACGGTGCATATCGTGATCAACAACCAGATCGGTTTCACCACCTCGGATCCACGCGACTCGCGCTCGACCCTGTACTGCTCGGACGTCGTCAAGATGATCGAAGCACCGGTCCTGCACATCAACGCCGATGATCCTGAAGCCGTGGTACTGGCGACGCAAATCGCGCTCGACTACCGCATGGAATTCAAGAAGGACATCGTCCTCGACATCATCTGCTACCGCAAGCTGGGCCACAATGAGCAAGATACGCCAGCACTGACGCAGCCGCTGATGTATAAGCGCATCGGCCAGCACCCAGGCACCCGCAAGCTGTACGCGGACAAGCTGGTAGCGCAAGGCGTGATCCCTGCCGATGGCGGCGACAAAATGGTAGCCGCCTTCCGCGACGCCATGGACGCCGGCAAGCACACCGTCGATCCAGTCATCTCGAACTTCAAGAACAAGTACGCCGTCGACTGGCTGCCGTTCCTGAACAAGAAATGGACCGACTCGGCCGATACCGCCGTGCCGATGACGGAACTGAAACGTCTGGCCGCGCGCATCACCACCGTGCCGGAACAGTTCAAGGTCCACTCGCTGGTGGAAAAAGTCCTGGGCGACCGCGCCACCATGGGCCGCGGCGAAATGAACCTGGACTGGGGCATGGGCGAACACCTGGCCTACGCTTCGCTGGTATCGTCCGGCTACGCCATCCGCCTGACGGGCCAGGATGCCGGCCGCGGTACCTTCGTGCACCGCCACGCCGTGCTGCATGACCAGAACCGCGAGCGCTGGGATGCCGGTACCTACATTCCGCTGCAAAACGTGTCGGAAAACCAGGCACCGTTCACCGTCATCGACTCGGTGCTGTCCGAAGAAGCCGTACTGGCCTTCGAATACGGCTACTCGACCGCTGAACCGAACACCCTGACGATCTGGGAAGCCCAGTTCGGCGACTTCGCCAACGGCGCGCAAGTGGTCATCGACCAGTTCATCAGCTCCGGCGAAGTGAAGTGGGGCCGCGCTTCGGGCCTGGTCATGATGCTGCCGCACGGTTACGAAGGCCAGGGTCCTGAGCACTCGTCCGCGCGTCCTGAGCGTTTCCTGCAGCTGTGCGCAGACAACAACATGCAAGTGGTGCAGCCGACGACGGCTTCGCAGATTTTCCACCTGCTGCGCCGCCAGATGGTGCGCCAGTTCCGCAAGCCGCTGGTCATCCTGACGCCGAAGTCGCTGTTGCGCAACAAGGATGCCGGTTCGCCGCTGACCGACCTGGCCAAGGGCGGTTTCCAGACCGTGATCGGCGAAGTCGACGACAAAATCGATGCCAAGAAAGTCAAGCGCGTCATCGCCTGCTCGGGCAAGGTCTACTACGACCTGGTCAACGCACGCAAGACCCGCGGCCAGACCGACACGGCCATCGTGCGCCTGGAACAGCTGTATCCGTTCCCGCACAAGTCGTTCGCTGCTGAACTGAAGAAGTTCCCGAACCTGGTGGAAGTGGTCTGGGCGCAGGACGAGCCGCAGAATCAGGGCGCCTGGTTCCAGATCCAGCACAACATCTTCGAAGGCCTGGAATCGGGTCAGCGTCTGGCTTACGCCGGCCGTCCTGCTTCGGCGTCGCCTGCTGTCGGTTACTATGACAAGCACTACGCCCAGCAAAAAGACCTGCTGGAAACGGCGTTCTCGAAGCTGAAGGGTTTCATTCTCACCAAGTAAGCGGGAATGCGGGCGCCGTGCGGTTTGCATGGCGCCTGATTACATAGATGATCACGGAGCGCCGCCCTTGCTACGCAGGGGCGGCGCCGCAAGAACAAAATAAACGGAGTTTTACATGGCACAAATCGAAGTCAAAGTTCCTCAGTTGTCGGAATCGGTTGCAGAAGCGACCCTGCTGGCATGGCATAAAAAAGTCGGCGAGCCAGTGGCGCGCGACGAAAACATGATCGATATCGAAACCGATAAAGTGGTCCTGGAACTGCCTGCGCCAGCCGCTGGCGTGATCGTGCAGATCATCAAGGCTGACGGCGCCACCGTCGTTGCCGGCGAAGTCATCGCCATCATCGATACCGACGGCTCGGCCAAGGTCAGCCCGATGGAAGTGTCGGCCGTTCCTGCACCAGCCCTGGCTGCCGCCGCGCAAGACGCCGCCACCGCCTCCGCACCAGCTGCCGCGACCAAGGGCGATGTCGCCATGCCTGCCGCCGCCAAGATCCTGTCGGAAAAAGGCCTGTCCGCTGGCGACGTCGCCGGTTCGGGCAAAGATGGCCGCGTGACCAAGGGCGACGCCCTGGCCGCTTCCGCCAAGCCTGCCGTTGCGCCGCTGGCGCCAGCCGCTGCCAAGCCAGCGCTGCAGCAAGTGGCCACCCCTTCGGCCGCCAACCTGGGCGACCGTCCGGAAGAGCGCGTGCCGATGAGCCGCCTGCGCGCCCGTATCGCCGAGCGCCTGCTGCAATCGCAATCGACGAACGCCATCCTGACCACGTTCAATGAAGTGAACATGCAGCCGGTCATCGACCTGCGCAACAAGTACAAGGACAAGTTCGAGAAAGAGCACGGCGTCAAGCTGGGCTTCATGTCCTTCTTCGTCAAGGCCGCTGTCGCCGCCCTGAAAAAGTACCCGATCATCAACGCTTCCGTTGACGGTAACGACATCGTTTACCACGGCTACTTCGACATCGGCATCGCTGTCGGTTCGCCACGCGGCCTGGTCGTGCCTATCATCCGCAACGCGGACCAGCTGTCGATCGCCGACATCGAGAAAAAAATCGGTGAATTCGGCGCGAAAGCCAAAGAAGGCAAGCTGACCCTGGACGACCTGACGGGCGGTACCTTCTCGATCTCGAACGGCGGCACCTTCGGCTCCATGCTGTCGACCCCGATCATCAACCCGCCACAATCGGCCATCCTGGGCGTGCATGCGACCAAGGACCGCGCTGTCGTCGAAAACGGCCAGATCGTGGTACGTCCGATGAACTACCTGGCCATGTCCTACGACCACCGCATCATCGACGGCCGCGAAGCTGTCCTGGGCCTGGTGGCGATGAAAGAAGCGCTGGAAGATCCTGCACGCCTGCTGCTGGACCTGTAAGCACCGTAGTCCCCCGGCTTGGCCGCCGGGGCAATGTAGCTGATACCCCTTGCCAGAAGACGCAGCTGGCTGATCTCAACGAAAGAGGATTCCCATGAACGTCTCTGAAGAAATCAAGCGTCTGCACGAGTTGCACCTGGCGGGCGCCCTGAGCGACGCGGAATTCGCGCAAGCGAAAGCCAAGCTCCTGAGCAGTATCAACCTGGACAAGCCGGACAGCACGTCCGGCGCCAATGCCTCCGGCTCCGGCCCGGCAAATGACCTGGTGCAGGAATTCAGCCGCCTGCGCCGTTCGCGCAACGACCGCTGGCTGGGCGGCGTGTGCGGCGGCCTGGGACGCGCTTCCGGCATGGAAGCGTGGATCTGGCGCCTGGTGTTCGTCCTGTTTACATTGACCTTCGGCTTCGGCGTGGTGATTTACCTTCTATTGTGGATTTTCGTACCAGACGAAGAGATTGGAATAACAAAACATGAGTACTAAACAATTTGACGTAGTTGTCATCGGTGCGGGCCCTGGCGGCTACATCGCCGCCATCCGCGCAGCGCAGCTGGGCTTTTCCGTCGCTTGCGTCGACGAGTGGTCGAACGCCAAGGGCGGCGCCGCGCCTGGCGGTACCTGCACCAACGTCGGCTGCATCCCGTCGAAAGCGCTGCTGCAATCGTCCGAGCATTTCGAACACGCGGGCCACAGCTTCGCCGAGCACGGCATCGACGTCGCCGGCCTGAAGCTGAACCTGGGCCAGATGCTCAAGCGCAAAGACACCGTCGTCAAGCAAAACAACGACGGCATCCTGTACCTGTTCAAGAAGAACAAGATCGCCTTCTTCCACGGCCGCGCCGCTTTTGCCGCCGCAGCCGCTGGCACGTATGACATCAGCGTCACGGGCGAAGCCAACGAAACCCTGACGGCCAAGCATGTGGTCATCGCCACGGGTTCGAACGCACGCGAACTGCCGGGCGCACCATTCGACGAAAAACTGATCCTGTCGAATACGGGCGCACTGGCCATCGACGCCGTTCCAGCCAAGCTGGGCGTCATCGGTGCCGGCGTGATCGGCCTGGAAATGGGCAGCGTATGGCGCCGCCTGGGTTCCGACGTCACGGTGCTGGAAGGCCTGCCGGTCTTCCTCGGCGCCGTCGACGAGCAGATCGCCAAGGAAGCGTCGAAGCTGTTCACCAAGCAAGGCTTGAAGATCAACCTCGGTTGCAAGATCGGTGCGATCACGCCAGGCAAGAAAGACGTCACGGTGGAATTCGTCGACGCCAAGGGCGAAGCGCAAAAAGCCGTGTTCGACAAACTGATCATCTCGATCGGCCGCACGCCGAACACGAATGGCCTGGGCGCCGATAAAGTCGGCCTGCAGCTGGACGAGCGCGGCTTCATCGCCGTCGATGGCGACTGCAAGACCAACCTGCCGAACGTGTGGGCGGTGGGCGACGTCGTGCGCGGCCCGATGCTGGCGCACAAGGCGGAAGAAGAAGGCGTTGCCGTGGCCGAGCGTATCGCTGGCCAGCACGGTCACACCAACTTCAACACGATTCCGTGGGTGATCTACACCTCGCCGGAAATCGCGTGGGTCGGCAAGACCGAGCAAACCCTGAAGGCCGAAGGCATCGCCTACAAGGCCGGTACCTTCCCGTTCATGGCCAACGGCCGTGCGCGCGCGCTGGGCGACACCTCGGGCATGGTGAAATTCCTGGCCGATGCGACCACCGATGAAATCCTCGGCGTGCACATCGTCGGCCCGATGGCGTCCGAACTGATTTCCGAAGCCGTCGTGGCGATGGAATTCAAGGCCTCGGCCGAAGACATCGCGCGCATCTGCCACGCTCACCCATCCTTGTCGGAAGCGACCAAGGAAGCGGCACTGGCGGTTGACAAGCGTACGCTGAACTTCTAAGCCAGTACAGTACTTCGCAGCGGGCCGGCAAAGCAGTTTCTGCCTTGCCGGCCCGTTTGCGCTATGTCCAGAATTCCTGTTGAATCGAATCCCATGAACGTTGAAGAGTTTTACCAGAACGCGTTGCAGAAGCGCGATTTCAAGGCCGATGCCGCCCAGCGCCGCGCGGTCGACCGCCTGCAGCAGTGCTATGACGAATGGGTGGCCTACAAGGGCGCGCGTTCGAGCACCTTCAAGCGCCTGATCAACCGTCCGTCCGTGCCGAAAGGCGTGTACATGTGGGGCGGGGTGGGGCGCGGCAAGTCGTTCCTGATGGACAGCTTCTATTCGGTCGTGCCCGTGGTGCGCAAGACGCGATTGCACTTCCATGAATTCATGCGCGGCGTGCACCAGCAGCTCGATGAATTGAAAGGCGTGGCCGATCCGCTCGACGAAGTGGCGAAACGCATCGCGAAGAAATACCGTCTCATCTGTTTCGATGAATTCCACGTCTCTGACATCGCCGATGCGATGATCCTCTACAACCTGCTGTCGGCCCTGTTCGACAACGGCGTGTCCTTCATCATGACCTCGAATTACGATCCGGACCTGCTGTACCCGGACGGCCTGCACCGCGACCGCATGCTGCCGACCATCGCGCTGCTGAAGGACAAGCTCGACGTGATGAACGTCGACGCGGGCGTCGACTACCGCGGCCGCGCGCTGGAACAGGTGGAAAGCTACTACACGCCGCTGGGTGCGGCCACCGACAAGGCCTTGCGCGACGCCTACGCGCACATCGCCGAGACGGCCGACGAAGACGCGCGCATCCGCATCGAAAGCCGCGAAATCCATTGCCTGCGCCGCGCCGGCGGCATCATCTGGTTCGATTTCGCCACCCTGTGCGGCGGTCCCCGTTCGCAAAATGATTACCTGGAAATCGCCAGCCGCTTCCATACAGTGATATTGTCCGGCATACCGGCCATGTCGGCGGCGCAGTCGTCCGAGGCGCGCCGCTTCACCTGGCTGATCGATGTCTTTTATGACCAGAAGGTCAAGCTGATCATGTCGGCCGAAGTGCCGCCCGAGCAGCTGTACACGAATGGCATGCTGGCCAACGAGTTTCACCGTACCGTTTCGCGTATCATCGAGATGCAATCGCGCGAATACATGGAAAAAGAACAGCGCGGCGCAGCCGACGCGATCGTTTGAGGCAGGAAGAATGAACATGATGTCAAATACACTATGCAAGCTGGCAGCGGCCCTGGGCCTGGCGCTGGCACTGTCCGCCTGCGCGCACCAGGGCGAGGCGGCGCTGGACGAGGTCGGCGCACCGCAAGTGCCCGCCACGCTCTCCGTCGAGGAGGCCGATGCCAAGCTCAAGTTGGCAGCCAGTGAACGCGAGGCGGCGGAAAACGAGTTTGCCGCGCGCGAACAGGAGTGCTACAACAAGTTCTTCGTGAACAGCTGCCTCGACACGGCCAAGGAAAAGCGCCGTTTGATCCTCGTGCGCCTGCGCGCCATCGAGGCCGAGGCGAATCATTTCAAGCGCGCCGAATCCGTGCGTCTGCGCGATATCGACCTGGCGCGTACGCAGGAAACGGCACGCCTGGATGCGGAACAGCGCGCCGCCGCCTTGCCCAAGCCCGTGAAAGTGGTAGCGCCCGAACCGGCGCCGCCCAAGCCGCAAGGCAAGAGCCTGGCCCAGCGCGAAGCCGAATATGCGGCAAGAGTGAATAAACAGGCGGCGGAAGAAGCGGCGGAAGCGCCGCGCCGCGCCGAGCGCGAAGCGGCGTTTGCCCGCAAGCAGGCTGAGGCTGCGGCGCGCCAGCAGCGCGTTGCCGCGCGCCTGGCCGAGCGCCAGGCGGAAGCCGCCGCCAAGGCCGCCAAGGCTGCCGCCGCGGCCAGCGCGCCAGCGCCGGCCGTTCCTCCCGCGAATTGACCGGCGCCGGGCCGGCGCGCCGGAAATGGCGTGCCGTATCCCGCGCGGCAGGTTAAACTACGCACTCGCCGGCAAAGCCGGCGCAGATGGCGGCTGGCGTATTTGCGTACGCCAGGCACGCCTGTTGACCAACATTGCCTGGAACGCCACACATGAGCGATGCACAGCAAATAGAGCGGCGCCTGATTGAACTCGACGTTGAACATCGCGACCTCGATACCGTTATCGAGCTGCTGATACTCGATGGCCATCATGACGAGCTGCAACTGCGCCGTCTGAAAAAGCGCAAATTGCAATTAAAAGATCACATCACATTGCTCAGAATGCAATTGGTGCCCGATGTTCCAGCCTGAGGGACGCCAGTAGCGTCCGGCCCAGCTTTCACTTAAGTATATTTTGACCGATCACAATTTATTGCCCGCAAGCCCGGATGGCCAGATTTCCGACGCGCCAGCCGAACCCCAGGCCGCGCCGGGCAAGCACGACGCCGACATCGAGCGCCTGTTTGGCGCCGGCGGCCCGCTGGGCCCGGCCGTGGGCAGCTACAAGCCGCGCCGTTCGCAAACGGAAATGGCCAAGGCCATCGCCAGCGCCATCGACAGCCAGACGACCCTGATCGCCGAGGCGGGCACGGGTACCGGCAAGACCTTTGCCTACCTGGTACCGGCCCTGATGTGGGGCGGCAAGACCATCGTGTCCACCGGCACCAAGAACTTGCAGGATCAGCTGTTCCTGCGCGACATTCCAACCGTGCGCGCGGCGCTGCAGGCGCCCGTCTCCGTGGCCCTGCTGAAGGGCCGCTCGAACTACGTCTGCCATTACCACCTGGAACGCACCCTGCAGAACGGGCGCATGACGTCGCGCGACGACGTCGGGCATTTGCGCGAAATTTCGCGCTTCATCAAGATGACCAGCTCCGGCGACAAGGCGGAACTGGCCAAGGTGCCGGAAAACGCCATGATCTGGAACCTGGTGACGTCCACGCGCGACACCTGCATGGGCGCCGAGTGCCAGTATTACCAGGATTGCTTTGTGATGAAGGCCCGCAAGGAAGCCCAGCAGGCCGACGTGGTGGTGGTCAACCATCACCTGTTCTTTGCCGACGTGGCCTTGAAGGACACGGGTGTGGCCGAATTGCTGCCCTCGGCCAACACCATCATCTTCGATGAGGCGCACCAGCTGCCCGATACGGCCACTTTATTCTTTGGCAATACGGTGTCCACCTCGCAAATCCTGGAACTGTGCCGCGACGTGCTGGCCGAGGGCCTGGCGCATGCGCGCGGCATCGACTGGGCCAAAACCGTCACGGTGGTGGAAAAGGCCGCGCGCGACCTGCGTCTGACCTTCCCGCAGGACATCGTGCGCCTGTCGCTGCCGCAAATCGCCCCGTCGAGCGACTTTTTCCCCGCGCTCGACACGCTCAAGGATGAGCTCGATGGCATGGTGGCCGTGCTGGAAACCCAGGCGGAACGGGCGGAAACCCTGGAGCAGTGCAGGGTGCGCGGCGTTGAACTGGCGCAGCAGCTGAGCGGCTGGAAGTTCGATCCCAAGGCCAAGGTGGCGGCCGGCGAGGAAGCCGTGTTCTGGGTGGAGGCGTTTTCCAGCTCCCTGCAGCTGCACAAGACGCCGCTGTCGATCGCGCCCATCTTCAACAACCAGCGCGAAGGCACGCCGCGCAGCTGGATTTTCACGTCCGCCACCCTGGCCGTGAAAAACGACTTCAAGCATTTCTCTGAACAGATGGGCTTGACGGGCGAACCGTCGCACACGTGGCCGAGTCCCTTCGACTATGGCCAGCAAGGCTTGCTGTTCGTGCCGCAAAACCTGCCGCAGCCGAACTCGCTGGGCTACACGGACGCCGTCATCGACTGCGCCTTGCCCATCATCGAGGCGGCCGGCGGGCGCACCTTCTTCCTGTGCACCACCTTGCGCGCCGTCAAACGCGCGGCCGAGCGCCTAGCCGATGAATTCAAGCAGCGCGGCCTGAACTTCCCCCTGTTCGTGCAGGGCGACCGGGGCCGCACGGAATTGCTGGACCAGTTCCGCGCCGCCGGCAATGGCGTGCTGATCGGCAGCCAGAGTTTCTGGGAAGGCGTCGACGTGCGCGGCGATGCCCTGTCGCTGGTGATCATCGACAAGCTGCCATTCGCGCCGCCCGACGATCCCGTGCTGGCAGCGCGCATCGAGGTGATGGAGAAGCAGGGCAAGAATGGCTTCATGCATCACTCGCTGCCGGAAGCCATCATCAACCTGAAGCAGGGCGCGGGCCGCTTGATCCGCGACGAGGGCGACCGTGGCGTGCTGATGATCTGCGATCCGCGCCTCATTTCCAAGCCGTACGGCAAGCGCATCTGGCAAAGCCTGCCGCCGTTCAAGCGCACGCGCGACACGGCTGAAGTGGTCGAGTTCTTCCGCAACCTGCCTCCGCGCGCGCAATAACTGTCCTGGCCGGCGCGCCCGCGCCGGCTATTCCCCGTTTATAAATTTCCCTTTGGAATCAAGCGGCTGGCGTAGCCGCGCATTGCCTGCCTGCGCGCCCGGCATGCCAAAAAGCGGCGTGATCGTGCCAGATCCTGGCATTGTTGCTGGTGTCCAGGACGCCGGACACATCTTTGCGCCAGCGCAAACAGGCCGTTGCCCAGCGGTTTACAGTGACTGCATGCCTTGTGGGATCAGGGCGCGGCGATGGCAGGCCGCACGGGCGCACGGGGAACGGGGGGATGCCATGGATATCCGCTACGGCTGTTTCTTGAGCTACGCGCACGGCCAATATGCGTTCATGAACAAGTTCAAGAATGACCTCATCGAGGCGCTGGCCTGCTACCTGGAGCCGCACCTGGACCGCGAGGAAGTCCTGTTCATCGACAGTGAGCAGCTGGGCGGCGGCGACGATATCGACCGGCGCGTGGCGCGCGCCATGTGCCAGAGCGTGTGCATGATCGTGCTGTACACGCCCAAGTACGAAGCGCATGGCTATACCCGCCGCGAGTTTGCCGCCATGCAGCTGATCGAGCAGGAGCGCCGCGCCTGGTACGATTTGCCCAGCCATTTGATCATTCCCATCATCATGACGCGCCATCCCGATGGCTTGCCCCCGCAAATCACGGAGTCCGGCCTGTACGTGGACTTTTCCGGCTACACGCTGGCCAGCGGCGACCTCAAATCCAACCCGCAATACCTGCCCGACATCGACCGCATCGTGCAGCGTATCGCCATGCATTACCACTTGCTCAAGCGCTCGACACCGCCCGGCCACGATTGCAGCCGCTTCGTGCTGCCCGCCATTCCGTCGGAGTGGCGGGCCGTCCCGCCGCCGCACTTTCCACGTTAATCCACGTAAAAGGTCCTGTCATGGAATGCCAACGCCTGTCCCTACCGCCTTTGAGCGCCCCTGGCGAAGTCGTCACCTTCTACTCCTACAAGGGCGGCACGGGCCGCACCATGGCCTTGTCGAACATCGCCGTGCTGCTGGCGCGGCGCGAAAACGCCAGCGTGCCCGTGCTGATGCTGGACTGGGACATGGAAGCGCCCGGCCTGCACCATTATTTCGAGCAGCACGAGGAGCGCCCGGGCGTGCTGGAATTCTTCGAAGCGTGCCGCCAGCAGCTCGAGCGCTTCAGCCTGGAGGCGCCGGTGCCGCGCGCGCATGGCCATGACGCCGGCGGCGCCGACGTGGCGCTGGCGCAGCGCGTGCTCGACGCCATCGACTGGCAGCAATACGTGGTGCGCGTGGACCAGGGCAGCCCGCTGTACCTGATGCGCGCAGGCTGTTTCGACGCCAGCTACAGCGAGCGCCTGGCGAAGATGCGCTGGGACCAGCTGTTCGACGCCTGTCCGGCCCTGTTCCGCTGCTTTGCCGACACCCTGGCGCGGCATTTCCGCTATGTGCTGGTCGATTCGCGCACGGGGCGCACGGACAGCGCCGGCATCTGCACCACCTTGCTGCCGAAAAAGCTCGTGGTGGTCTTCACGCCCAACCGGCAAAGCCTGGAAGGCGTCGATGCGCTCGTCACGCGGGCCATCGAATACCGGCGCAGCCATGAAGACGAGCAGCGCCCGCTGCTGGTGTATCCCTTGCCGTCGCGCATAGAAATGGGCGATGGCGCGCAGCGCGCCGAATGGCGCCGGGGCGACGCGCACAAGGGCATCGCCGGCTTCCAGCCCATGTTCGAGCGCCTGCTGCGCACCTCGTACGGCTTGCCGCAGATCGCCCTCGACAGCTACTTTGACGAAGTGCAGCTGCAGCAGACGAAAACCTTTGCCTATGGCGAACAGCTGGCCGTGCGCATCGACCAGGGCGGCGACCGCTTTTCCCTCACGCGCACCTTCGAAGCATTCCTGCACTGGCTGACGGGCGGCTATTTCCCCTGGCAGTCGAGCCGTGAAATCGCCTTGCTGGCGGCGATCGGCGAAGCGCGCCAGGCGCTGCAGGCGGAACCGGGCCGCGCCGTGGCCTTGCCGCTGGCGCGCGACCTGGCCCGCCTTGGCGAGTTGTACCGGAAAGACGGGCGCAGCGCGCAGGCGCTCGACGCCTTCCGGCAAAGCGTCGAGATCCGCGTGCGCCTGCTGGGTGAAGAGCATCCGGACAGCCTGGCCGGCAAGAGCGGCATGGCGCGTTTGCTGCGCCAGGTGGACAAGCTGGACGAGGCGCGCTTCCTGGAAGAGGACGTGGTCGACGTGCGTTGCCGGGTGCTGGGCGACGAGCATCCCGACACGCTGGCGGCCAAGGCTTGCCTGGCGCAAACCTTGATGCAGCAGGGCGAACTGGCGGCGGCGCTGCTGCTGCAAGATGCCGTGCTGGCCAGCTATGCGCGCGTGCTGGGGCCAGAACACCCGCTGACCCTGGGCGCGATGGACGGCCGTGCCACGACCCTGTTGCACATGGGCCGGCTGGAGCAGGCGCGGCAAGTGCTGGCCATGGTGGTGGCGGCGCGCGAGCGGCTGTTCGGCGCGGAGCACGGCGATACCCTGCGCAGCAAGCTGGCCCTGGCGCAGGCGCTGGGCCGGATGGGCGAGCTCGATGGCGCGCGCCACCTGCTGGGCGCCGTCCTGCAGGCGCAGCAGCGGCGCCTGGGCGGCGACCATGCGGCGACCCTGGCCACGCGCGATCTGCTGGCCGATATCGTGGCCGGGCAGGGCGACTGGGCCGGCGCGCGCCAGCTGCATGAAGACCAGGTGGCGGCGCGCGAACGCACGCGGGGGCTCGACCATCCGGACACCCTGATGAGCCAGCGCAAGCTGGCCGAGGCGCTGCTGCGGCGCGGCGAGCTCGATGCGGCCCGCAGCGTCCAGGAGCAGGTGCTGGAAGTGCACGCGCGATTGCTGGGCGAAGACCATCTCGATACCTTGCACAGCAAGAAGCAGCTGGCCGGCACCTTGCAGCAGCAGGGCGACAGCGAGGCGGCGCGCCTGCTGGAAGATGCCGTGCTCAGCGGTAGTGACCGGCTGCTGAATGCGCGTGGCGCGGCCGGCAAGGTGGCCGCGCATGCCGACAGCGTGCTCGATGGCGCGCGGCATCTGCAGGAAACCATCCTGGCGGGGCGCGCCGGCGGGCACGATGCCACCGAACCCGAGACGCTGGGCAGCATGATCGCCATGCTGCAAGGCATGATCGAGCGCGAGCAGTATGTGCAGGCGGGCGAACTTGCCGAGCATTTGAGGGCTTGCCTGCTGCGCCCCGGCGTGCCGGGCAAGCTGCGCAAGCGGGGCATGGCGCAGCTGAAGCGCATGTACAAATTGCAAGGCGACCTCGATGCCTTGCTGGCCTTGCAGGAAGACGAAGTGCAGGCGCTGGAAGGGGCCTTGTCCGAGGCAGGCATCGAGCCGCGCTGAGCATTGCGGCCCCGGCGGTGCGCCGATATAAAAATTGCTGCCTATGGCCGCGTGCATGCGCAGTGTTGACGTTGCTTCGGGTAAAATCTCGTTATGAGAATTCTTATCAGTAACGACGACGGCTACCTCGCACCCGGCCTGGCGGCACTGGCCGATGCACTCGCGCCCATTGCCGAGATCGTGGTAGTGGCGCCGGACAGCAACCGTTCGGGCGCTTCCAATTCCCTGTCCCTGGACCGGCCCTTGTCCGTGCACAAGGCCGCCAATGGCTTTTATTTCGTCAACGGCACGCCCACCGACTGCGTCCACGTGGCGCTGACGGGCATGCTGATGGAGCGGCCCGACCTGGTGGTGTCGGGCATCAACAATGGCCCGAACATGGGCGACGATACCCTGTATTCAGGCACGGTGGCCGCCGCCACGGAAGGCTTTCTGTTCGGCATTCCGGCCATCGCCTTTTCCCAGTCCGAATTCGGCTGGGCCAACCTCGATGCGGCTGCCCGCGTGGCGCGCGAGATTGTCGAGCGCCGTTTTGATGCCTTGCAAAAGCCGTATCTGTTGAATGTCAACATTCCTGCGATTCCCTACGAGCAATTGCAAGGCGTGGTGGCCACGCGCCTGGGCAAGCGCCATTCGGCCGAGCCGGTGATCCGCGCGCTCGATCCGCGCGGCCGCGAAATTTTCTGGATCGGCCCTGCCGGTGCCACCAAGGACGGCGGTCCCGGCACGGACTTCCACGCGATTGCGCAAGGACAAGTCTCGATCACGCCGCTGCAAATCGACCTGACGCATACGGCCCAACTCGATGCACTGGCGACAGGCCTGGCATGACCGCCCTCCATGAACGCTCACGATGACCGCTCACCATGACCGATAAGCCGCGCACCTTCCCCCTGTCCCTCGATTCGCTGGCCGGCAAGCCCGCCAGGCAGGGCGGGGGGCAGTCGCTGGCGCAGTCCAGGATCGCCACGCCGCAGACGGCCACGCAGAATGCGGCGCAAAGCGCGGCCCGGGGCAGCCAGCACGTGTATGGCGCGCCGGCGGTCATCGCCCCGTCGCGCGCCCAGGCCATCGCCAATGAGCGGGCGCAGCCGGCGGTAGCGGCGGCGCCGCGGCAAAATCCGCTGGTCTCGGATGCCGTGCGGCGCGCCATGGTGGCGCGCATCGCCAGGCAGGGCGTGCAGGACCAGGTGGTGCTCGACGCCATGCAGGCCGTGCCGCGCCACATGTTCATGGACGAGGCGCTGGCGTCGCAGGCCTACATCGACGCTTCGCTGCCCATCGGCCACCACCAGACCATTTCGCAGCCATACATCGTGGCGCGCATGATCGAAGTGATGCGCAATGGCGGCAGCCTGCAGCGCGTGCTGGAAATCGGCACGGGCTGCGGCTACCAGGCCACGGTGCTGTCGCTGGTGGCGAAAGAGGTGTATTCGATCGAGCGCATCCGGCCTTTGCACGAGCTGGCGAAGGCCAATTTGCGCCCCTTGCGCGTGTCAAATCTGCGTTTGCAGTACGGAGATGGTATGCTTGGCCTGCCGCAGGCGGCGCCCTTCGACGGGATCATCCTTGCCGCCGCCGGCCTGGAAGTCCCGCAAGCGCTGCTGGAACAGCTGACAGTGGGCGGGCGTCTGGTTGCGCCAGTGGGCGCGAAATTGCAGCATTTACAACTCATTACCCGGGTGGGGAAAATGGAATGGACCAGTCAGACCCTGGAAGACTGCCATTTCGTGCCTTTGCGCCCGGGCACCATATGATCCCCGGATCAGATAGCAAGCAGGACCTACAAATACATGCGAATGATTAAGAAAAGTAACGTACTTCTATGCAGCATCACCCTGGCCGCCCTGTTGAGCGGTTGCGGCACGACGGGCGTCCAGGCGCCGGTGGTGGAGCGCCAGCCGTCGGTCACGAGTGCCGCCGCCAGCGATCCGCGCGACCGCGATCCCGCTTTTTACCGGGTCAAGCGCGGCGACACCCTGCTGCGCATCGCCCTCGAGCACGGCCAGAACTACCGCGACCTGGTGACGTGGAATGATTTGAGCAATCCGAACGACATCAAGGTCGACGAGATCCTGCGCGTGCTGCCGCCGACGGGCGAGTCCGGTGGCGCGCAAACGTCGGCCATCGTCATGCCGCCGTCAACGGAAGTGCGCGCCGCCGCCCCCGTGGTGCCGAAGAAAACCGGCCCGCGCGGCGAGAAGCGCGCCTACTCCGATGCCACGCTGGCCGAGCTGCGCGCCGATGGCGGCACGTCCGACGCCAAGCCGGCGCCCGCGCCGGCAGCTGCGGTGGCCGCCGCGCCTGCTCCCGCAGCGGCCGCCCCTGCAGCGCAGGCGGCTGGCGACGACAAGATCAGCTGGATGTGGCCATCCGAAGGCAAGGTCATCGGTACTTTTGACGAAGGCAAGAACAAGGGCGTCGACATCGCCGGCAAGGCGGGCCAGCAGGTGGTGGCGGCCGGCGCGGGAAAAGTCATGTATGCCGGGAGCGGAATCCGTGGTTATGGTAATCTTGTTATCGTGAAGCACAGTAATAGCTTGTTGTCGGCGTATGCGCATAACCGCAGCATCCTGGTGAAGGAAGGGCAAAACGTCAACAAAGGCCAGGCCATCGCCGAAATGGGCGATTCCGATGCCGACCGCGTGAAGCTGCACTTTGAAATCCGTCAACAAGGCAAACCTGTCGATCCTTCGAAATTCCTGCCTAACCGTTAGGTAAAGCAATGACACACGCGCCGCACGACCAGCTGGACGATGAACCGGAACCGCCGGACGACGGGGCGGACGAAGTCGTGATGGACGATGCCGGCGAACTCGACGGCATCGACGCCGTCGAGGCGGGCGAGGGCGGCGAAGTGGCCAGCGTCAGCGTGCTGGTCGAAAGTGTCGATGAACTGAAAAAAGTGCTGGCGGCCGAGCTGTCGACCGATACCACGCAGCATTACCTGAACCAGATCGGTACGCGGCCCCTGCTGACGGTGGCGCAGGAAGTGCATTACGCCACCCTGGCCAAGCAGGGCAATTTTGAAGCCCGGCAAACCATGATCGAGCACAACCTGCGCCTGGTCGTGTCGATCGCCAAGCATTACATCAACCGCGGCGTGGTGCTGCTCGACATGATCGAGGAAGGCAACATCGGCCTGATGCGCGCCATCGACAAGTTCGAGCCGGAGCGCGGTTTTCGCTTTTCCACCTACGCCACCTGGTGGATACGTCAGAGCATCGAACGGGCCATCATGAACCAGGCCCGCACGGTGCGCCTGCCGGTGCACATGGTGCGCGAACTGAACCAGATCCTGCGCGGCAAATACCACCTGGAAGCCCAGCATCACGACGGCAAGGATGCCACCGCGGAAGATATCGCCCACCTGGTGGGACGTCCCGTGGAAGAGGTGCAGGATATCCTGGCCCTGTCCGAGCATGCTACCTCGCTCGACGCGCCGCTCGACAACGACCCGCAATCGTCCCTGATGGACATGCTGCCCGGCGCCAGCGAGGACGGCCCGGACGCGCGCGCCGAACACCATGAAATGACGGTGCTGGTGCGCGACTGGCTGACCAAGCTGCCCGACAAGCAGCGCGTGGTGATCATGCGCCGTTTCGGCCTCGACAACGACGACCCCGCCACCCTGGAAACCCTGGCCGAGGAAATGGGCGTGACGCGCGAACGCGTGCGGCAGATCCAGCAGGAAGCCTTGATCAAATTAAAACGCGCGATGGCGGCGCGCGGCGTCGTGCGCGACTCCCTGCTGTAAGCGCTGCTGCTCCGGCCCCGGTACTTCGGGGCCTGCATCTGCTATCATACGCCCCGCTCGCGGCGCCTGACTTTTCCCCATTGTTTGCAAGTTCCAGCGCGGCCCTGCGTCCTGGCCCACTCTTACCTATTGATCGCTATGCAAGAAAATATCATTGAAATCAAATCGCTCGACATGGACGCCCGCGGCGTTGGCCATATCGAGAACGAAGACGGCTCGCCGGGCAAGGTCGTGTTTGTCGAAGGCGCGTTGCCGGGCGAGCGCGTCAGCTTCGTGACGTACAAGAAAAAGAAGAACTGGGAAATGGCCCGCATGACGGCGCTGCACCGCGAATCGGCCATGCGCGTGACGCCCAAGTGCAAGCATTTCGACAATTGCGGCGGCTGCTCCATGCAGCACCTGGAACCTTCGGCGCAGGTGGCGATCAAGCAGCGCGTGCTGGAAGACAACCTGTGGCATATCGGCAAGGTGCGCCCGCAAAGCATCATGCGCCCCATGTATGGCCCGACCTGGGGCTACCGCTACCGCGCGCGCCTGTCGGTGCGCCACGTGAAAAAGAAAGACGCCGTGCTGGTGGGTTTCCATGAAAAGAAATCGGCCTTCGTGGCCGACATGGATAGCTGCGAAATCCTGCCGCCGCACATTTCCGCCATGCTGCTGCCGCTGCGCGGCTTGATCGCCTCGCTGTCCATCTTCGACCAGATGCCGCAGATCGAGCTGGCCGTGGGCGAAGACGTCACCGCCATGGTTTTGCGCATCATGGCGCCTTTGAGCGCGGACGACGAAACGAAACTGAAAGCCTTTGCCGACGAATACGGCGTGCAATGGTGGCTGCAGGTGAAGGGCCCGGAAACGGCCGTGCCGTTCTATCCGCTGCACAAGCAACTGCACTACCTGCTGCCGGAATTCGGCGTCAAGATGCCGTTCAAGCCCGTCGACTTCACCCAGGTGAACCACCACATCAACCGCGTGCTGGTATCGAAAGCCCTGCGCCTGCTGGAAGTGCAGCCGACCGACCGCGTGGCCGACCTGTTCTGCGGCCTTGGCAACTTCACCTTGCCGCTGGCCACGCAGGGCAGCGAAGTGGTGGGCATCGAAGGCAGCACCACCCTGACGGAACGGGCGCTGGAAAACGCGCTGGCCAATGGCCTGGCGGAGAAAACCTCGTTCTCGACGCGCAACCTGTTTGAAGTGACGACGGACGACCTGATCGCCCTGGGCAAGTTTGACCGCATCCTCGTCGACCCGCCGCGCGATGGCGCCATGGCCCTGTGCCAGGCGCTGGTCGGCCTGTCGCAAGTGCGTCCGGACCTGCTGCCGAAACGCATCGTGTATGTCTCGTGCAGCCCCTCGACCCTGGCGCGCGACGCCGGCATCCTGGCGCTGGAAGCGGGCTACGTGCTGAGCAAGGCTGGCGTAGTGAATATGTTCCCGCATACCTCGCACGTCGAGTCGATGGCAGTATTTGACTTGCGCACCTGAGAAAACGTCCATAGCCGCGTTGCCTTGCCTAGCCGTACTGTCGTACTGTCTTTGGCAAGGCGCCTTGCTCTGAACATGGAAAAACGTCCATAGCCGCGTTGCCTTGCCTAGCCGTACTGTCGTACTGTCTTTGGCAAGGCGCTTTGCTCTGAACGTGGAAAAACGTCCATAGCCGCGTTGCCTTGCCTAGCCGTACTGTCGTACTGTCTTTGGCAAGGCGCCTTGCTCTGAACGTGGAAAAACGTCCATAGCCGCGTTGCCTTGCCTAGCCGTACTATTCGTACTGTCTTCGGCAAGGCGCCTTGCTCTGAACGTTTTTCAGGCGCGTGGCGCGAGAGTTGGTGAACAAGACGCGGCGGGTGGCCAGGCAGGCACCCGCCGGCGTCGTTTCTGGCAGCCGTCGCCGATGCCGCTGCACGCCACCGCAATACCACTTACAGCGTGTTATAAAACTGGTCTGTATTTTCCCTGTCAGCCGTCTTTGCTTGTCCTCCCCCTGCGTTTTTTTTGTTCTCCAGTAGGACAACACGCCATCAGCATATGCTTTTGCGCTTTCTGCTTGAAGTGGTATTGATCGCTTTGATGCCACTTTAAAACCACTTGACCGCCTATTTTTTCAGCAGCATGCTGTTCTTGCAACTGCAAAAAAACGATAACACAGGGTAGCTTTTATTGAAGCAGAGTGGTATTTCCGCAACCTGAACAGGAGACAGCGTGGAAAATTTAATACTCAGAAAAACAATCAGAAACATGATGGTATGCCTGGCCAGCGGTGGTGTGTTGGCCGCATGCGGTGGCGGTGGCGATGCCAGCGCGCCGGCCAGTTCGCAATTGCTGGCCGTCAGCACGGTGGCCTGCATACCGTGGCAAGAGGGCGGCACGTATAACGCGGGCACGGTGGTCACTTACCTGGGCGCCAATTACACGGCCCTGGTGACGCAGACCGATCACGTGGGTTCGGGCTGGAATCCCGTCTCCACGCCGAGCCTGTGGAGTGCCGGCGGCGCCTGCGATGGCGGCACCACGCCGACCCCGACACCGACTCCCACACCAACGCCGACACCAACCCCGACGCCGACGCCGACGCCGAATCCCACGCCAACGCCTACGCCAACCCCGACACCGACGCCAACCGGCAGTACCTGCGCGCTGGCCTGGGCCTCGGGTACGGCCTACAGCGCGGGCGCCGTGGTCAGCTTCGCCGGTACCAATTACCGCGCCAACTACTGGACCCTGGGCGACAACCCGTCGAGCAACAACGGCGCCGCCGGCACGGGCAAGCCATGGACCAGCCAGGAACTGTGCAGCATAACGCCGACGCCAACCCCGACGCCGACGCCGACGCCGACGCCGACGCCAACGCCAACCCCGACGCCAACCCCGACGCCAACCCCGACACCAACGCCAACACCGACGCCAACGCCAACGGGCCGCGAAGTCGGTTCCTACTTTGCGCAATGGGGCGTGTATGGCCGCGACTACGAAGTGGCGAACGTGCACACCAGCGGCGTGGCCGACAAGCTGACCTTCATCAACTACGCCTTCGGCAACATCTATCCGAAGAACGGCGGCTACGAATGCGGCATGATCACCAAGGCCGAGCCGGGCGCGACGAATCCGAATGCACCGGATGCGGGCACGGGCGGCGATGCCGAGGCCGACTACATCCGCACGCCGAAGCGCACCGTCGATGGCCAGGCCATTCCGTGGGACGCTCCATTGTCGGGCAACTTCCTGCAGCTGAAAAAGCTGAAGGCGGCGCACCCGAACCTCAAGCTGTTCATTTCCCTGGGCGGCTGGAGCTGGTCGAAGAACTTCTCCGTCGGTTCGGCCACCGATGCGCTGCGCAAGCAGATGGTCAGTTCCTGCATCGACTTGTACATCAAGGGCAACCTGCCCGTCTCGCAAGGACGTGGCGGCGTGGGGTCGGCGGCCAACATCTTTGACGGCATCGACATCGACTGGGAATACCCGGTCGGCGGCGGCCAGCCGTACAACACGGTCAGCCCGAACGACAAGCGCAACTTCACCTTGCTGATGGCGGAATTCCGTGCCCAGCTCGATGCGCTGGGCGCGAGCACCGGCAAGCGCTACCTGTTGACGGCCGCTGTCGGTGCAGGCAAGGACAAGATCGACAACACGGAACCGGCCCTGTACTCGCAGTACATGGACTGGATCAACCTGATGACCTACGACTTCCACGGCGGCTGGGAAAATAGCACCAACTTCAACGCCCAGCTGTTTGCCGACCCTGCCGATCCGTCGACGGGCATGGCGCGCGAATACGTGGGCGACAAGGCGGTGCAGTACATGATTGCCGCCGGCGTGCCGCGCGACAAGCTGTTGCTGGGCATTCCGTTCTATGGCCGCGGCTGGACCGGCGTGGCGCCGGGGCCGAATGGCGATGGCCTGTACCAGCCGGCCACCGGCATGGCACCGGGCACCTACGAGTCGGGCATCGAGGACTACAAGGTCCTGGTGGGCAAGGCCGGCACGCGCTACTACCATCCCGCGACCAAGCAGCTGTACCTGTACACGGGTGCGGGCGGCCAGTGGTGGAGCTATGACGATCCGACCGTCATCGGCACCAAGGTGAAGTACGTCAAGGACCAGGGCTTGCGTGGCGCGTTCTCGTGGGAACTCGATGGCGACGCGAACGGCGTGCTGGCGACGGAAGTGTGGAAAGTGCGGTAACAGTGTGCTAGCGTAGGATGCGGCCGGGCGGCATACGCTGCCCGGCCGTTGAGTAAAACATATAAAAAATACAGGAGACGGCGATGGCGGCGGTATCGACATTCGGAGTCAAGCAGCAGGAGCAGCAGCAGGAACAGGACTTGAGCCGCGAATGGCGCAGCTGGATCGCGGAAAACCTCATGCTGGGTAGCCACCCTTCGGCCCTGATGCCGGTGCTGCAAAAGGCCGGCATCAGCGAGCCGCTGGCGCGCCGTGAAATCGAGCTGGCGCTGCAAAGCCCTTACCTGGCCGGCGCGGTGCGCCTGTCGAACCGGCTGGCCAAGCGCGACTGGGTGATCGATATCCAGCGCAAGCTGAACCAGCTGCGCAGTCCCGAGATTCCCCGTCGCGAGAAACTCACGGCGCAGGAGTTCCTGGCGGAGTTCTATACCACCAACCAGCCCGTCATCATCACCGGCATGATGGACGACTGGCCGGCCATGGCCAAGTGGAATCCCGCCTATTTCCGCGCGCATTTCGCCCAGCGCGAAGTGGAGGTGCAGTTCGGCCGCGAGGCGGACGAGCAGTACGAGATGAACAGCGTGGCGCACAAGCGCATGATGGCCTTTGGCGAATACGCGAGCCTGGTCGAAGGCAGCGGCGCGACCAACGATTTCTACATGACGGCGAATAACTATTCGCAGAACCGCCAAGCGCTGCGCGAGCTGTGGGACGATATCGGCCAGCTGCCCGAATACCTGAAGCAGGATGGCGGCCCCACGGGCTTTTTGTGGTTTGGCCCGGCCGGCACGGTCACGCCATTCCACCACGACCTGACCAACAACTTCATGGCGCAAGTGGCGGGGCGCAAGCGGCTGCGCATCATGGCCGCCTGCGAGGTGGCGCGCGTGTACAACCAGCGCCACTGTTTTACGCCCGTCGACGGGCGCGACATCGACGTGCGGCGCTACCCGCTGATGGCCGACGTGCAGGTGCGCGAATGCGTGCTGGCGCCGGGCGAGATCCTGTTCCTGCCTGTCGGCTGCTGGCATTTCGTCGAAGCGCTCGACATTTCCATGACGGTGGCGTTCACGAACTTCAAATGGGATAACGATTTTTACAGCAAGTATCCATCAAATCACGACTTTTGATCGCGGCGGCCCGTGCCGCGAACATGCTTGAAACAGCCGCCGAACAGGCGGCTTTTTTCATGCTACGTCGCGCTACGCGCTGACGGTGTTCTCATTAAATGTTGATTTAAATCATTTAAGTGCAAAATATTTGATATGAATTTCCATGATGTTTCATTATCCAGGCGGCCTGGGCGGGCGGATAATTTTATGGCTGGTGCGCCGCCAGGCCCTGAATGGGATGCCGGCGGCGCCAGCACCGACAACCATCTGGAGGCGGCAGGGCATGAACACGCAGCACACGACACAAGCATCTTTGCAGGCAATGCAGTTGCAGCAGGCACCGAACATCCCCCTCGACACGCGGCTGACGCGCGAAGCGGCCGAACTGCTGGCCAGGGCCGATATCCACCTGAACGGGCGCGCCGCCTGGGACATGCAGCTGCGCAAGCCCGGCGTGCCCGAGCGGGCCTTCGCCAGCGGCAACCTGGGCCTGGGCGAGGCCTATATGGACGGCCACTGGGATGCGCAGCAGCTCGACGAATTCTTTTGCCACCTGCTGCGCGCCAGGGTGGCCGACGACGTGCGTCCCATGCGTCTGGCTTTCCACGCGCTGTATGCGCGCCTGTTCAACCTGCAGACGGAGCGCCGCGCCTGGATGGTGGGCAAGGAGCACTATGACCTGGGCAACACCTTCTATGCGGCCATGCTCGATCCGCGCATGACCTACACCTGCGGCTACTGGAAGGATGCCGGCAGCCTGGCCGAAGCGCAGGAGGCCAAGCTGGACCTGGTGTGCCGCAAGCTGCGCCTGGAGCCCGGCATGCGCGTGCTCGACATCGGCTGCGGCTGGGGCAGTTTCATGCGCTATGCGGCGGAAAAATACCAGGTGCAGTGCGTCGGCGTGACGATCTCGAAGGAGCAGGCCGAGTATGCGCGCGCCATGCCTGGCGGCGAACACCTGGACTTTCGCCTGCAGGACTACCGCGACACCGATGAAAAATTCGACCGCATCGTCAGCATCGGCATGTTCGAGCACGTGGGGCATAAAAATCACCGCACCTTCATGGAAGTGGCGCATCGCTGCCTGGAAGACGACGGCCTGTTCCTGCTGCACACCATCGGCAAAAACAAGCGCCATTCCAGCTGCGACCCGTGGATCGACAAATACATCTTCCCGAATGGCGATTTGCCGTCGATCGGGCAGATCGGCGACGCCATGGATGAGCTGTTTGTGGCCGAGGACATGCACAACTTCGGCGCCGACTATGACAAGACCCTGATGGCCTGGCATGCCAATTTCGAGCAGGCCTGGCCGCGGTTTTCCGCCCAGCTGGGCGAGCGCTTCCACCGCATGTGGTCGTATTATCTGCTGTCGTGCGCCGGCGCCTTCCGCGCGCGCGACCTGCAGCTGTGGCAATGGGTGCTGTCGAAGCAGGGCGTGCTGGGCGGCTACGCGCGCATCAGTTGAGATGTGCGGCAGCTGATATCATGACTTGATGGATATCAATCAAGCGCGTACCTTCCTGGAAGTGGCGTCCAGCGGCAGTTTCATCATGGCGGCGGAGCGCATGCACGTGACGCAGACGGCCGTCAGCGCCCGCATCCGCACCCTGGAGCAGCAGCTGGGGCGCCAGCTCTTCGTGCGCAACAAGGCGGGTGCGCGCCTGACCTCGGCCGGCGAGCGCTTCATGCGCCACGCGGCCACCCTGGTGCAGGTGTGGGAGCGAGCGCGCCACCAGGTGGCCTTGCCGCCGGGGCGCGACGACGCCATCAGCATCGGCTGCGAACTGAGCTTGTGGCAGCCGCTGCTGGGCGACTGGCTGATACGCATGAGCCGGGATTGCCCCGAGATCGCCCTGCGCGCGGAAGTCGACAGTCCTGCGCGCCTGCTCGACGCCGTGCACGACGGCTCGCTGGACCTGGCCGTGCTGTACAACCCGCCGCAGCGCCCGGGCCTCGTCAGCGAATTGCTGGCCGAGGAAAAACTCGTGATGATCACCACGCGCGCCGACGGGCAGATGCATGCCGACAGCTATGTATATGTGGACTGGGGACCGGCGTTCGCGGCGAACCACCAGGCGGCGTATCCGGAACTGAGCAGCCCGCCCGTGTCGATTTCGCTGGGGCCGCTGGCCCTCGTGTATTTGCTGGAGGCAGGCGGCGCCAGTTACTTCCGCATCGGTTCGGCCCAGCCGTATCTGGATGCGGGTCTGTTGCACCGCGTGCGCGACGCGCCCGAATTCTCCCATTCGGCCTACGCCGTGTATGCGGCGCAGCGCGACAACCCGACGCTGGACCGTGCCCGCCGCTGCCTGCTGAATGTGGCGACAAGGTGAAGTGAATGCCGCAGACGTAAAAAAGCCGACCCGAGGGTCGGCTTTTATTTTCGTGCGTCAGCGCTTAGTCGCGGCTGCCGCCGGCAAAGCCCAGCAGGGACAGCAGGCTGGTGAAGATGTTGTACACGTCCAGGTAGATGCGCAGGGTGGCCGAGATGTAGTTGGTCTCGCCGCCGTTGATGATTTGCTGCACGTCATACAGGATGTAGGCCGAGAAGATGGCGATGGCGACCATGGAGATCACGATCGACAGTGCCGACAGGCCCAGGAAAATATTCGCCACCGATGCCAGGATCAGCACGATCACGCCGGCGAACAGCCATTTGCCCATGGCCGAGAAGTCGCGCTTCGAGACCGTGGCGATGGTGGCCATCACGGCCAGGATGGTGGCCGTGCCGCCGAACGCGGTCATGATCAGCATGCCGCCGTTCGAGTAGCCGAGCGTACGCGTCAGGATAGGCGTGAGCATCAGGCCCATGAAGAAGGTAAAGCCCAGCAGGACGGCGACGCCCAGGCCCGAGTTCTTGGTTTTTTCAATCGCGTACATGAAACCGAATGCCACCAGCATGAAGATGATGAAACCCATGCCGCCGGTCAGCATCGGCAAGTGCATTTGCACGCCGATGAAAGCGCCCAGCACGGTCGGTATCATGGACAGTGCCAGCAGCCAGTAAGTGTTGCGCAAGACCTGGTGGCGGACTTGCTGCATGCCCCCCGACAGGTCAAAGGTGCGTTGCATGTTCTGATTCATAGTGCCTCCGTGTTGTCAATTCAAATTACTACTTTGCCCAAGGATAGCATGGACCCCGGATTTTGCAAAAAAAGCAGCTTAAGATTTCATTAAACGCAGCCAATGGGGAAGTGTGCCCCCTGCCTGTCTGGGTGATATGGGGTGGAGTATGGTAAAATCAAAGGTTGATTGAGTTCTCAATTTACCGTTTTAAACCTTTCTTTTTATTGGAGTTTTCACACATGGCAATCGAACGCACCCTGTCGATCATCAAACCAGACGCAGTTGCAAAAAACGTAATTGGTCAAATCTACACCCGTTTTGAAAACGCTGGCTTGAAAATCATCGCTGCGCGCATGACCCAACTGACCCGCGAACAAGCTGAAGGCTTCTACGCAGCGCACAAAGAGCGCGGCTTCTTCAAGGACCTGGTTGACTTCATGGTTTCCGGTCCAGTCATGATCCAAGCCCTGGAAGGCGAAAACGCCGTTCTGGCCCACCGTGACCTGATGGGCGCGACCGATCCGAAGAAAGCAGAAAAAGGCACGATCCGCGCCGATTTCGCCGATTCGATCGACGCCAACGCCGTACACGGCTCCGACGCTGTCGAAGCTGCCAAAGTGGAAATCGCTTACTTCTTCCCAGAACTGAAGGCTTAATTGCCTTAGATAACGTTATTTCCTGGCGTTATCTGTGAAATAACTTATCACCCCCCTGTTCCCGCTGCGCTGTGGAGTTTTCGCTCCGGATGCGCGCGGGGACGGATTTTTAGAATAGACATGATCATGAATACGACGACCCTCACCAACTTGCTGGACCTCGATCCCGCGCAACTCATCGCCTACTGCGCCGAGTTGGGAGAGAAACCGTTTCGTGCGAAACAATTGCAACGTTGGATACATCAGTTCGGCGCTTCCGATTTCGACGCCATGACGGATCTGGCCAAGTCGCTGCGCGACAAGCTGGCCACGCGCGCCGAAGTGCGCGCCCCGGCCATCATCAGCGACCACACGTCGACGGATGGCACGCGCAAGTGGCTCGTTGACGTGGGCAATGGCAATGCCGTGGAAACCGTGTTCATTCCGGAAGACAACCGCGGCACCTTGTGCATCTCGACCCAGGCCGGCTGCGCCGTGAACTGCCGTTTCTGCTCGACGGGCAAGCAAGGCTTCAACCGCAACCTGTCCGTGGGCGAAATCATCGGCCAGCTGTGGATGGCGGAATTCGAACTGCGCCGCACCAAGGGTATCGAACCGGGCCCGAAAGGCGAGCGCCAGATCACCAATGTGGTGATGATGGGCATGGGCGAGCCTCTGCTGAACTTTGAGCCGACCGTCACGGCCCTGAAATTGATGCTCGACGACAACGCCTACGGCCTGTCGCGCCGCCGCGTGACGCTGTCGACCTCGGGCGTGGTGCCGATGATGGACAAGCTGTCGCAGGAAGTGCCGGTGGCCCTGGCCGTCTCGCTGCACGCCTCGAACGACACCTTGCGCGATGGTTTGATTCCACTGAACAAGAAATACCCGCTGAAGGAATTGATGGCAGCCTGCAAGCGCTACCTGGAATTCGCCCCGCGCGACTTCATTACCTTCGAGTACTGCATGCTGGACGGCGTCAACGACAGCGACGAGCATGCGCGCGAACTGCTGGCGCTGGTGCAAGACCGCGAGTTCGGCGTGAACTGCAAGTTCAACCTGATTCCATTCAACCCGTTCCCCGAGTCGGGCCTGTTCCGCTCGAAAAACCCGCGCATCAAGGCCTTTGCCCAGGTGCTCATGGATGGCGGCATCATCACCACCGTGCGCAAGACGCGCGGCGACGATATCGATGCGGCCTGCGGCCAGCTGGCCGGCGAAGTCAAGGATCGCACGCGGGTGCAGGAACGCATGGAAAAAATGACTGAATATCAACAGAAATTTGGCGCCAATTTCGGCAAGATCGTGGAGATCCGCTCCTGATGCGGGGAAGCATGGCTTATGCTGGCGTACTTGCCGTGGCTGCTGTCAGCCTGGGCGTGTTGCTGGCCGGCTGTGCTTCCACCGCGGACAAGGAGCAAGCTGCATCGGTCGAACAGCGCGCCGCCTTGCGCTTGCAGCTGGCCAGCGCCTATTATATGCAGAACCAGTTCGTGGTCGCATTGGAAGAGGCAGAGCAGGCGGTGCAACTGCTGCCAGGCAACGCCCAGGGGCGCGGCATGCGGGCCCTGATCTTTGCCGCCCTGCGCCAGCCTGTAGCTGCTGAAAAAGATTTTCTTTACGCATTGCGCCTGGCGCCCCACAATCCCGAGTTGAGCAATAATTATGGCCTGTTTCTATGCCATACCGGGCGCGCGGCGCAGTCGCTGGCGTATTTTGATGCCGCATTGCAAGATGCCGCGTATGCCACGCCTGAACTTGCGCTGCATAATGCGGCGGCGTGCAGCCTGCTCATGAAAGATTACCCGCGCGCCGCCAGCTACTGGCTCAAGGCGGAGCGCATCGCACCTGGCGCGGCAATCACCTATGCCGGCCTGGTGCGCGTGTATTACGAACAGCAAGACTACCGGCAAGCGGCTCATTACCTTGAGCGGCTCGGTAAAGTAGCGACAATGGAGAGCCAGACGGCCGATGTGCTGTGGCTCGGGATCAAGGTGCAGCATAAGCTCGGGGATGCGGGTGCGGAAGCTGGCCTGGGGGCGCATTTGCGCAACCACCATTCCGGCTCGTCCGAATATGCTGCTTATCAAAGTGGGGCGTTTGATGAGTGAGACAGGGATACCAATGAATTCAGAGTGGGCAGAAACGCCTCAGCAGCAGCCCCAGGGCAATCTTGCGTTGGCAGGCGCACAGTTGAAGGCGCAGCGCGAAGCGCTGGGCTGGCCGGTGGAACAGGTGGCGGACCAGCTCAAGCTGGCGCCGCGCCAGGTGATCGCGCTGGAAGAGGGCGACATGGCGGCTTTGCCGAACGTTGCCGTGGTGCGCGGTTTCGTGCGCGCCTATGCCAAGGTGGTGCGTCTTGACGCGGCGCCGCTGGTGGCCATGATCGAAGTCCATCCGGCGCCGGCGCAAGACCCGGCCGCGCCCGTACGGCGCGAGATTTCCGCCACGTTTTCCGAATCGCGCTTCCCGTCGATGACGCAGCGCTCGTCGAACCAGACGCCCCTCTGGATCGCCGGCGCCGTGGCGGTCGTCGTGGCCGCCGCCTTTGGCGCGTATAAGCTCGGCTATGTCCCGGCCAGCCTGCTGTCCTCGCATGCCGAAAAAGAAGCGCCGCATGCGGAAGTGGGTCCTGTGGAAACGACCCTGATCAAGCCGGGCCAGGACTTGTCGCCCGTGCAGACGCCGTCCGTGCCGCTGATTTCCGTGCCGCCGCCGCCAGGCAACGATACGCAAACGGGCGCGCCAGCCGCGTCCGCCATCGCTGCGGCGCCCGCCGCCGTGGTGCCGCCAGCGGCAGTGCCCGCCGCGACGACCGCGGCAGCGGCAACGCCGGCCGCCGTCACGCCGCCTGTTGCGGCCGCGGCCGCGGCCGTGGGCGCGAACGCGCTGGTACTGAAGGTGGAGCAGGATTCCTGGGTGGAAATTCGCCGCCCCGGCACCTCGCCGCTGATTTCGCGCATGGTCAAGGCGGGCAGCACGGAAACGTTCGATATCACGGGCCCTGCCACCCTGGTGGTGGGCAAGCCTGGCGTGGTGCAGGCCACCTTGCGCGGTGCCAAGCTGGACTTGCCGACTGTTCCGGGCGGCACAATTTCCCGTGTCAGCATCAAATAATTGCAGTAACCGTTCAAGCAAACTCAGAAGATAATATTATGGCTACCTCGAAAACAGCGATCGGCTCCGGTCCATCCGACCGGCGCGACAGCCGCAAGGTGCTGATCGCGCACGGCCAGCGCCAGATCTGGGTGGGCGGCGACGCCCCCGTGGTGGTGCAGTCGATGACGAACACGGATACGGCCGACGCCATCGGCACGGCGATCCAGATCAAGGAACTGGCGCGTGCCGGCTCCGAGCTGGTGCGCCTGACGGTGGACCGTCCGGAAGCGGCCGCGGCCGTGCCGTATATCCGCGAGCAGCTCGACAAGATGGATATCGACGTGCCGCTGGTGGGCGATTTCCATTACAACGGCCATACCCTGCTCAACGACTACCCCGATTGCGCGCGCGCGCTGTCGAAGTACCGCATCAATCCGGGCAACGTGGGCAAGGGTGCCAAGCGCGACACGCAATTTGCGCAAATGATCGAAGCGGCCTGCCGCTACGACAAGCCGGTGCGCATCGGCGTCAACTGGGGCAGCCTGGACCAGGCCTTGCTGGCGCGCATCATGGACGAAAACGCGGGCCGCGCCGAACCGTGGCCGGCGCAAGCCGTCATGTACGAGGCGCTCGTGACGTCGGCGATTGAAAACGCCGTGCGCGCCGAAGAACTGGGCCTGGGCCGCGACAAGATCATCCTGTCATGCAAGGTCTCGGGCGTGCAGGACCTGATCGCCGTGTACCGCGAACTGGCGCAGCGCTGCGACTATCCGCTGCACCTGGGCCTGACGGAAGCGGGCATGGGCAGCAAGGGCATCGTCGCCTCGACGGCGGCCCTGGCCGTCTTGCTGCAGGAAGGCATCGGCGACACCATCCGCATTTCTCTCACGCCGGAGCCGGGCGGCGACCGCACGCGCGAAGTCATCGTCGGCCAGGAAATCCTGCAAACCATGGGCTTGCGCAAGTTCGCGCCCATGGTCATCGCCTGCCCTGGTTGCGGCCGCACGACGTCGACCACTTTCCAGGAACTGGCCGACAACATCCAGACCTATCTGCGCGAGCAGATGCCGGAATGGAAGAAATCGTATCCGGGCGTGGAAGCGATGAACGTGGCCGTCATGGGCTGCATCGTCAACGGCCCGGGCGAATCGAAGCATGCGAACATCGGCATCAGCCTGCCCGGCACGGGCGAGTCGCCGGCCGCGCCCGTGTTTGTCGACGGCGAAAAAGTCGTCACCCTGCGCGGCGAGCGCATCGTCGAGGAATTCCAGGACATCGTCCTCAATTATGTTAAAAGCCATTATGGCAAGACCGCACCGGTTGCCGCGTAATCGGTCGGGCAGGTCGGGTTGGCCCTTCGGGCGCCATCCGACAACGTAGATACAGCAACAAGCAAAGAACAGCAAAGAAGAACACTATGTCCGAAAATAAAAAAGCAGATAAGATCACCGGCGTGAAGGGCATGAACGATGTCCTGCCGGCCGACGCCCCGCTGTGGGAGTTGTTTGAAAACACGGCGCAATCCGTGCTGCAAAGCTACGGCTTCCAGCAGATCCGCACGCCGATCGTGGAAGAAACGAAATTGTTCGCGCGCGCCATCGGCGCCGTGACCGATATCGTGGAAAAGGAAATGTATTCGTTCACCGATTCGATGAACGGCGACAACCTGACCCTGCGCCCTGAAGGCACGGCCGGCGTGGTGCGCGCCGTGGTCGAGCACAACCTCGTCTACGAAGGGCCGAAGCGCCTGTGGTACAAGGGCCAGATGTTCCGCCACGAGCGTCCACAGAAGGGCCGCTACCGCCAGTTCCACCAGTTCGGCGCGGAAGCCATCGGCTTTACTGGCCCGGACATCGACGCCGAGCTGATCATGATGACCCGCCGCCTGTGGGATGACCTGGGCCTGGAAGGCATCCGCCTGGAACTCAATTCGATCGGCGACGCAGCCGAGCGCCTGCGCCACCGCGCCGACCTGATCACCTACCTGGAAGGCCACGGCGAGCTGCTCGACGAAGAGGCCAAGCGTCGCCTGCACAGCAATCCGCTGCGCATCCTCGACACCAAGAACCCTGCCATGCAGGACCTGGTCAATGGCGCGCCGAAGCTGCTGGACTACCTGGGCGAGGAATCGCTGGCGCATTTCCACGGCGTGCAGAAGATCCTGAACCACAACAATATTCCGTTTACCGTCAATCCACGCCTGGTGCGCGGCCTCGATTACTACAACCGCACGGTGTTCGAGTGGGTCAGCGACAAGCTGGGCGCGCAAGGCACGGTCTGCGCCGGTGGCCGCTATGACGGCATGGTGGAAATGTTCGGCGGCAAATCGACGCCCGCCGTCGGTTTCGGCATGGGCGTCGAACGCCTGGTGCTGCTGATGAAGGATGCGGCCGAGCCAGAGCAGCCGGCGCAGTGCGACGTCTACCTGGTGCACCAGGGCGAGCAGGCCGGCCTGCAAGCTTTCGTGCTGGCCGAGCGGATTCGCGATGCGGGCCTGGACGTTGTGCTACATTGCGCAGCGAGCAACGGTGGCGGCAGCTTCAAGACGCAAATGAAAAAGGCCGATGCCAGCGGCGCGGCGTTTGCCGTGATCCTGGGCGACGATGAAATCGCCAACAACGTCGCCACCGTGAAAGCCATGCGCGAAGCCGATGCGGGCGCGCAGCAGAACACGGTGCCGTTCGACGATGTTGTCGACTATGTGGTCGACCAGATCATCGGCGAACATGACTGCGGCCATGACCACGGTCCTGGCGGCCACGTGCATCACCACCACTGATTTGAAGCAACACAGTTGTACCCTCGATCAACTACTCATTAAAACTGACGACCATGGCATACGATCACGAAGAACAAGAACAACTGGCAACCCTCAAGGCCTGGTGGCAGCGCAATGGCAATCTGACCTCCTGGGTCCTGATCGTGGCGCTGGCAGGTTATAGCGGCTGGGCTGGCTGGCAGTACTACCAGCGCACCCAGGCGGCGCAAGCGGGCCAGTTGTACGATGAATTGCAAAACGCCATCGCCGCCAAGGATACGGCCAAGGTCATGCGCGCGGCCGGCGACATGCAGTCGCGCTTCGGCGGCACGGCCTACGCGCAGATGAGCGCCCTGGCCGCGGCCAAGGTAGCCTTCGACGCGAACGACCTGAAAACGGCGAAGACCCAGCTGCAATGGGTGGCCGAGCATGGCACGGAAGAGTACAAGGCCATCGCCAAGCTGCGCCTGGCCGGTGTCTTGCTGGATGAAAAAGCCTACGACGAAGCACTGAAAGTGCTGGCGACGGCTTCCGTGCCGCAATTTGCCGGTGCCGTGGCGGACCGCAAGGGCGACATCCTGGTGGCGCAAAACAAGCTGGCCGATGCCCGCACGGCCTACCTGGCCGCGATAGCCGCGACGGACAAGAACAATCCAGGCCGTCAATTGATCCAGGTCAAGCTGGAATCGATCGGCGGTACGGTGCCGGAAGACAAGGCCAAGGCTGACAAGGCCGCCGCCTGATAGAGCCGGTTGCGCTGCGCGGCCCCTGCGCCGCCGGCCTCACCGTTACAAGTACAAGAAAAAGGTTGGATAACACTTATGCGTGTCACTGAAAAGCTGGTAGCTGCAAGCCTGTTGGCCCTGATGGCGGGTTGCTCCTCGTGGAACCCGTTTGCCTCGAAAGATCCGAAAGTCGAACCGGCCAAACTGGTCGAGTTAAAATCGAGCATCGCCGTGCGCGATGCCTGGAAATATTCGATCGGCAAGGCGGGCGTGTATGCGTTCACGCCGGCACTGGCTGGCGGCAGCCTGTACGTGGTCAACGCCGATGGCGCGCTGGCGCGCCTGGATGCGGCCAGCGGCCGTGAAACCTGGCGCATCAAGGCGGGCAGCGATATCACTTCGAGCGCCGGCAGCGATGGCACGGTGGTGGCAGTCGGCGCCGCCAAGGGCGCCGTGCTGGCGTTTGACGCCGATGGCAAGCAGCTGTGGAAAGCGCAGGCGTCCAGTGAAGTGCTGACGCCGCCAGTGGTCAGCCAGGGCGTGGTGGTGGTGCGCAGCGTCGACAACCGCATCGTCGGCTTCGACGCCAAGACGGGCGAGCGCAAGTGGACCGTCCAGCGCGCCACGCCGGCATTGACCCTGCGCAATGCGCCGGGCATGGTGCTGGGCGGCACGAACGTATATGTGGCCCAGCCGGGCGGCAAGCTGCTGGCCCTGACGGCGGCGACCGGTGTGGTACGCTGGGAGATCGTCGTCAGCGAACCGCGCGGCGCTACCGAACTGGAGCGTGTCTCCGATATCGCCGGCACGCCGGTGGTGTTCGAGGGCGAAGTGTGCGCCGTGACGTACCAGGGCAAGGTTGGCTGCTTCGATGCGGCCACGGGCGTGCCACGCTGGAACAAGCCATTGTCGTCCGATGTGGGCGTGGCGGTGGACCAGCGTTTCGTCTTTGCCGCCGATGACCAGGGCGCCGTCCTGGCGTTCAGCCGCGATGGCGGGCAGAGCGCCTGGAAGAATGACGCGCTGGCACGCCGCCGCCTGTCGACGCCAGCGTCGTTCGGCCGCAGCGTCGCCGTTGGCGATTATCAAGGTTACATCCACTTCCTGTCACGGGAAGATGGCGCATTAATAGGTCGGGTCAGCACCGACGGCAGCCCGATTGTTTCGGCTCCCGTTGTTGCCGGTTCGAATTTGATTTTTCAAACCCAATCAGGGACAGTGACCGCTCTCGCGGTCGAGTAATACAAATGAAGCCGGTAATTGCACTAGTAGGTCGACCCAATGTTGGGAAATCGACTTTATTCAATCGTCTGACCCGCTCGCGCGATGCGCTAGTGGCGGATTTGCCTGGGTTGACGCGCGATCGTCACTATGGCGAAGGCCGTGTCGGCGAACGTCCCTTCCTGGTCATCGATACGGGTGGTTTCGAACCCGTCGCCAAGGAAGGCATCATGCACCAGATGGCACTGCAGACCAAGCAGGCCGTGGCCGAGGCCGACGTGGTGGTATTCATCGTGGACGGCCGCCAGGGCCTGACCCCGCATGACAAGACCATCGTCGACTTCCTGCGCAAGAGCGGTCGTCCGGTCTTGTTGGTGGTCAACAAAAGCGAAGGCATGCGCTATACGGCCGTCGTGTCCGAATTCTATGAATTGGGCATGGGCGATCCGTATGCGATTTCGTCGGCGCACGGCGACGGCGTCAACGACCTCGTCGAAGTGATGCTGGACCTGGCGTTCGCGCAGCGTCCGGATGAGCCTGAAGAGCTGGAAAAGACCGACCGCGGCATCAAGATCGCCCTGGTCGGCCGTCCGAACGTGGGCAAGTCGACCTTGATCAACACCCTGCTGGGCGAAGAGCGCGTGATCGCCTTCGACATGCCGGGCACGACGCGCGATTCGATCGAGATTCCGTTCGAGCGCGATGGCCAGCAATACACCCTGATCGACACGGCCGGTATCCGCCGCCGTGGCAAGGTGTTTGAAGCGATCGAGAAATTCTCGGTGGTGAAAACCCTGCAGTCAATTTCCGAAGCCAACGTGGTGGTGCTGATGCTTGACGCGCAGCAGGATATTTCCGAGCAGGACGCGCATATCGCCGGCTTCATCCTGGAATCGGGCCGCGCGCTGGTGGTGGCCGTGAACAAATGGGATGGCCTGCAATCGCACCAGCGCGACGAGATCAAGATCGATATCGACCGCAAGCTCGATTTCCTGTCGTTCGCGCAGATGCATTTCATTTCCGCGCTGAAGGGCACCAACATCGGTCCGCTGATGAAGTCGCTCAACGCCGCATATGCGGCCGCCATGTGCGACCTGTCGACACCGAAGCTGACGCGCGCCCTGATCGAGGCCGTGGAGAAGCAGGAGCCGCGCCGCAAGGGTTCGATTCGTCCGAAGCTGCGCTATGCCCACCAGGGCGGCATGAACCCGCCTGTGATCGTTATTCACGGCAATGCGCTCGACGCCGTCGGCGATCCGTACAAGCGCTATCTCGAAAAACATTTCCGCGATACCTTTGCGCTGGTCGGTACGCCATTGCGCATCGAGTTGCGCACGGGTAAAAACCCGTTCGCACGCACGCCGAGCAAGTAACGGCAAGCAGCTAATGATTTAGCAGCTGGATTAAGTGCATATTAAGGCGCCGCAGAGATAATGCGGCGCCGACAGCCAATAATATGGCGATTTGCACGAAAATAATAAAGTGTTAATGCGCCATGCGCGACAGCGATCGCGAAAACAGGTTACAGTAGCTGTGATGCATCTTTCTCTCTCTGAAAGGTGTGAGAGCACTTGAAATCAAGCGAGTCGCCTCCAATTCTTACACAACAACATAAACAACGGAGCTGTTATGAGCAACAAAGGGCAACTGTTACAAGACCCATTCCTCAATGCATTACGCAAAGAGCATGTTCCTGTCTCGATTTACCTGGTCAATGGCATTAAATTGCAGGGCCATATCGAATCGTTCGATCAATACGTCGTATTGCTGCGCAATACGGTGACACAGATGGTGTACAAGCATGCCATCTCGACAGTGGTGCCGGCCCGTGCCGTCAATCTCAATATTGAATCTGAAGCGGAGTAAAGCGTTGAGCTTGACGGCCCAGCGCCTTTCACCCTCCATCGCTCCCGTCCGCGCCAGCGGCGCTGATGCGTTTGCATCGGCGTCGGCGTCCGCTTCAACTTGCCTGTTCCCATCATGCGCGCGGCACTAGTCGGGGTTGACTTCGGTCACAGCGACTTCGCCGCCAGCATGGAGGAACTCATGCTGTTGTCGCGTTCGGCCGGCGCGGACCCGATTTCCACCATCACGGCCAAGCGTTCCAGTCCCGATTCCGCGTATTTTGTCGGCAGCGGCAAGGCGGACGAAATTGGCGACGCCGTCGTCAATGATGGCCTGGAAATCGTCATCTTCAATCACGCCCTTTCACCTGCCCAGCAGCGCAATCTGGAAAAGCGCCTGAATGTGCGCGTGCTCGACCGTACCAGCCTGATCCTCGACATCTTCGCGCAGCGCGCCAAGAGCCACGAGGGCAAGCTGCAGGTCGAGCTGGCCCAGCTGCAGCATCTGGCCACGCGCCTGATCCGCGGCTGGACCCACCTGGAGCGGCAAAAGGGCGGTATCGGCTTGCGCGGTCCCGGCGAGACGCAGCTTGAAACGGACCGCCGGCTGATCGGCGACCGCGTCAAGGCACTGCGCGCGCGCCTGGAAAAACTGCACAAGCAGCGCGAAACGCAGCGCCGCGCGCGCGGGCGCAATCACACATTTTCCGTGTCCCTGGTCGGCTATACCAATGCCGGCAAGTCGACCCTGTTCAATGCCGTGACCAAGGCCGGCGTGTATGTCGCCGACCAGTTGTTCGCCACCTTGGACACCACCTCGCGCCGGGTTTACCTGGGCCAGGAAGTGGGCAATGTGGTGATCTCCGACACGGTCGGTTTCGTGCGCGAATTGCCGCACCAGCTGGTGGCGGCTTTCCGCGCCACGCTCGAAGAAACCATCCATGCCGATCTGCTGCTGCACGTCGTCGACGCCTCGTCGCCGGTGCGCATGGAGCAGATCGAGCAGGTCAACCTGGTCTTGAAAGAGATCGGCGCCGATCATATTCCGCAGATACTCGTGTGGAACAAGATCGATGCGGCCGGGCTGGAGCCTTCGGTGGAGCGCGACGAATATGCTACGATCAGTCGCGTGTTCGTCAGTGCGCAAAAGGGCAGCGGTCTCGACCTGCTGCGTGATGCAATTGTCGAGATGGCCAAGAAAGCGCCGGGCTCGGCTCACCTCTATCAGAACGGCGACGCGCAGTTGCAGGACGATCAGCTGATTGATCTGCCCGAGCAGCACGATGACGCCGCGGACCAGGCCGAAGAGCCTGGCGAGGACGATAGGTTTTCCACCCACTCCCAAGTCGGAACACGATAGTTATGCTTGTCTCCCTACTCAAAAAAACAGGCTTGAAGTTGTCCCTGAACGACCCCCGCTGGGGCAATCGCAAGGACGACGGCAAGAAAGCCCAAGAAGGCAAAAAGCCCGGCGAAGGTCCGCCGGACCTCGACCAGTTATGGCGCGATTTCAATCAGCGCCTGAACGCCTTTTTTGGACAGAAGAACCGTCCCGACAACGGCGGCAATAACAACGGTGGCGGCGGCAGCGGCCCGCGTCCCGACATGAAGGGTGCCGGCATCACCGCCGGCGTGGTCGGCGTGATCGCCGTGCTGATCTGGCTTGCCAGCGGCGCCTTCATCGTGCAAGAGGGCCAGAGCGGCGTCGTGCTGACGTTCGGCAAATACACGCGCACCACGCCGGCCGGTTTCAACTGGCGCTGGCCTTACCCGTTCCAGACCGATGAAACCGTCAACGTGTCGCAGGTGCGCACGGTGGAAGTGGGCTACCGCCAGTCGCTGCGCAACAAGCAGGCCAGCGAATCGCTGATGCTGACGGACGATGAAAACATCATCGACATCCAGTTCGCGGTGCAGTACACCCTGAAAGATCCTGTCGAATGGCTGTTCAGCGTGCGCGACCAGGAAGACACCTTGCGCCAGGTCGCCGAAACGGCGATCCGCGAAGTGGTCGGTCGCAGCAAGATGGACTTCGTGCTGTATGAAGGACGCGAGAAAGTCGCGTACGAAACGCAGCAGCTGATGCAGCAGATTCTCGACCGCTACAAGGTCGGCGTCTTCATCAACAACGTGACGATGCAGGCCGTGCAGCCGCCGGAGCAGGTGCAAGCCGCCTTCGACGATGCCGTCAAGGCGGGCCAGGACCGTGAACGCCAGAAGAATGAAGGCCAGGCTTACGCCAACGACGTCATTCCGAAAGCGCGCGGCGCGGCATTCCGCCTGATGCAGGAAGCCGAAGCGTACCGCTCCCTGGTGACCGAGAACGCCGAAGGTAATGCTTCGCGCTTCAAGCAGGTGCTGGTCGAGTACCAGAAGGCGCCGGCCGTCACGCGTGACCGCATGTACCTGGAAACCATGCAGCAAGTGTTCAGCAGTGCCAGCAAGGTCATGGTTGACGCCAAGACGGGCAGCAACCTGCTGTATCTGCCGCTCGACAAGTTGATCGCCCAGCAGGCGGCGTCGGACGCTTCGGCCGCGGCAGCGCGCGCCGCAGCGGCCGCACCCGCCGCCAATACCGTAATGCCACAGGAAGCCATGCAGACAGTAGAAGTCAATTCGCGTCGCGACAGCCGCTCTTCGCGTGAACGGGAGAGCCGCTAATGAACCGTATCGTCGCCGCCCTGATCGCGGGCTTTATCGCGATCATGCTCTTGTCCTCGACCGTGTTCGTCGTCGACCAGCGTAAATACGCCATCGTCTTCGCCCTGGGCGAGGTCAAGGAAGTGATCAGCGAACCTGGCTTGTACTTCAAGCTGCCGCCGCCGTTCCAGAACGTCATGTACCTGGACAAGCGCGTGCTGACCATCGACACGCCGGAACCCGAGCGTTTCATCACGGCCGAGAAGAAAAACATCCTCGTCGACGCCTTCGTGAAATGGCGCATCTCCGATCCACGGCTGTATTTCCGCAGCTTTGGCGGCGATGAAAGCCGCGCCCGCAACCGCATGTCGCAAATCGTCAAGGCTGCACTGAACGATGAAATCACCAAGCGCACCGTGCGCGAAGTGATCTCGGGCCAGCGCGGCAAGGTGATGGAAGCCATCCTGGCGAAGGTCGCGGCGGAAGCCAAGTCGATCGGCGTGGGCATCGTCGATGTGCGCCTGAAACGCGTCGACTACGTCGAGCAGATCAACAACTCGGTGTACGACCGCATGAAGTCCGAGCGCGTGCGCGTGGCCAACGAGCTGCGTTCGACCGGTTCGGCCGACTCCGAGAAAATCCGCGCCGACGCCGACAAGCAGCGCACGGTGATCCTGGCCGAAGCCTATCGCGAAGCCGAGAAGATCCGCGGCGAGGGCGATGCCAAGGCGTCGCAGGTGTATGCGGAAGCGTTTGGCCGCAATCCGGAGTTCTACAAGTTTTACCGTAGCCTGGAAGCCTACCGCGCCACCTTCAAGGACAAGGGCGACGTGATGGTGGTCGACCCGAGCTCGGAATTCTTCAAGTACTTCAAGGGCAACGGCACGGCCGCGCCGTCGAAGAAGTAAGGCAGCATCCAGACCGTCCCGGCCCGCAAGGGCAGGGCGGCGGCAGCGGGGCCGGCATCGATGCCGGCCCCGTTTTTTTGTGCCCGTCAGGTTGTTGCGGGAGGGCATAAAATGCGGTGTTTTTAGGGCTGCGCGGCAGCAAATCGGAGAACTTATCCCTAAAGGCCCGTGTTTTCGCGTAAAATATCAGGTTCGGCCTCTTGCCTGGCGCGCCCGCCGCTGCCTCGCATGATGCATTTTTCAACTTTCTTCCGTATCTCGCTCCCTCATGCCGAATTGGCTTTTGCCCGAAAATATTGCCGATGTTCTGCCGTCGGAAGCGCGCAAGATCGAAGAGCTGCGCCGCCTCATGCTGGACAATTTCCGTCTGTACGGATATGAACTGGTGATGCCGCCGCTGCTCGAGTATCTGGAATCGCTGATGACCGGCGCCGGCAAGGATACCGACCTGCGCACGTTCAAGCTGGTCGACCAGCTGTCCGGCCGCATGCTTGGCCTGCGCGCCGACATGACCACGCAAGTGGCGCGCATCGACGCCCACCTGCTGAACCGTGCCACCGTCACGCGCCTGTGCTACGCCGGCAGCGTGCTGCATACCCGTCCATCGGGCTTGCACGCCACCCGCGAGCCGCTGCAGATCGGCGCCGAAATCTATGGCCACGCCGGCCTGGAGGCGGATGCCGAGATCCAGGAACTGGCGCTCGCCTCGCTGGCACTGGCCGGTTTTGACAGCGTGCGCCTGGATTTGTCGCACGTCGGCCTGTTGCGCGCTATCATTGCGCAAGACGCCGCCGCCGTGCGCGACGAAGCTGCCCTGTACACCCTGCTGCGCGCGAAAGATGCGCCTGGCTTGCGCGCCCTGACCGCATCTTACGATGCCGTGACGCGCGATGCGCTGCTGGCCTTGCCCGGCCTGTACGGCGACATCGACGTGCTGGCGCGAGCGCGCGAAGTGCTGCCGCCGTTGCCGGGCGTGCTGAAGGCGCTGGCTGAACTGGCCGCGCTCGCAGGCTCCGCCCTGGGCCGCGCCGAAGTGGCGATCGACCTGGCCGACCTGCGCGGCTACCAATATGAAAGTGGCGCGATGTTTGCGCTGTATGTACCTGGCTTGCCGAACGCGGTTGCGCGCGGCGGCCGTTATGACCACGTCGGCGAAGCGTTCGGCCGGGCACGTCCCGCGACCGGCTTCTCGCTCGATTTGCGCGAACTGGCGCGCCTGCTCCCAACGGCGGAACGGAAGCATTCGATCCGCGCCCCATGGGGCAGCGCGCCAGAATTGAAGGAAAAAATCGCCGAGTTGCGCAAGGCGGGCGAGGTCGTGATCCAGAGTATGCCGGGTCACAGTAATGAACAAGACGAGTTCGAGTGCGATCGCGTGCTGGTACTTGCCGATAATGGTAGTAGCTGGATTCTTAAAAACTTAGGTTAAGTGATGTCAAAGAAAATTATGGCAAAGAACGTCGTTGTCATCGGCACCCAATGGGGCGATGAAGGTAAAGGCAAGATCGTCGATTGGTTGACCGATCACGCCCAAGGTGTGGTGCGCTTCCAGGGTGGCCACAATGCAGGCCACACGCTGGTCATCGGTGGCGTGAAAACCGCGCTGCAGCTGATCCCGTCGGGCATCATGCGTCCAGGCGTTGCCTGCTACATCGGTAATGGCGTGGTCGTTTCCGTGCCGGACGTGCTGCGCGAAATCGACAAGCTGGAAGCCGTCGGCGTCGAAGTCGCCTCGCGCCTGAAAGTGTCGGACGCCGCGCCCGTGATCCTGCCTTACCACACCGCGATCGACCTGGCGCGTGAAGCCAAGCGTGGCGATGCGAAGATCGGCACCACCGGCAAGGGTATCGGCCCGGCCTACGAAGACAAGGTGGCGCGCCGCGCCATCCGCATTGCCGACCTGCTGAACGAGAAGCGCTTTGCCGAAAAGCTGGCGGAAAACCTCGATTACCATAACTTCGTGCTGGAAAACTACCTGAAAGCACCGAAGGTCGACTATCAGAAGACCCTCGACGACGCGCTGGCCTATGTGCCGCGCCTGCGTCCGATGGTTACCGACGTGTCGAGCGCGCTGTACAAGGCGCACAAGGCCGGCGCCAACCTGCTGTTCGAAGGCGCGCAAGGTTCCCTGCTCGACGTCGACCACGGCACCTATCCATTCGTCACCTCGTCGAACTGCGTGGCCGGCAATGCCGCCGCCGGTTCGGGCGTGGGTCCTGGCATGCTGCACTACATCATGGGCATCACCAAGGCCTACACGACGCGCGTCGGCTCCGGCCCGTTCCCGTCGGAACTGCCAACGGATGCGGGCGTCGGCCACCACCTGGCGCAAGTCGGCCATGAATTCGGTACCGTGACGGGCCGTGCCCGCCGCTGCGGCTGGTTCGATGCCGCCTTGCTGCGCCGCTCGGTGCAGATCAACGGCGTGACGGGCATGTGCCTGACCAAGCTGGATGTGCTCGACGGTATCGAAACGCTGAAGCTGTGCACCGGCTACACCATCGACGGCGTGGCCACGGACATCTTCCCGTCGGGCGCTGAAGAAGCCGCCCGTTGCGTGCCGGTGTACGAAGAGATGCCGGGCTGGACGGAAAGCACCGTCGGCGCGAAATCGCTGGCGGCCCTGCCAGCAACGGCGCGCGCTTACATCAAGCGCATCGAAGAACTGGTCGGCGTACCGGTGGACATGGTTTCGACCGGTCCGGATCGTGAAGAAACGATCGTGCTGCGCCACCCATTCGAATAAGCTGCTGGACACAATCCGCCGCAAGGCGGATTTTTTTAATCAAGCCAATAACAAGATTCCACTATCATGACTACCCCACAATCGAACGATCAACATCTCTGGGTCAACTGGGAAGAGTACCACCGCCTGATCGAGCGCCTCGCGCTCAAGGTCCACGAATCGGGCTGGAAATTTGACCAGGTATTGTGCCTGGCGCGCGGCGGCGTGCGCCCTGGCGACGTCTTCTCGCGCATTTTTGATTTGCCGCTGGCCATCCTGTCGACCAGCTCCTACCGCGAAGACAAGGGCACCACCCAGGGCGACCTGGATATCGCCAAGTACATGACCATGACCAAGGGCCCGCTGGCCGGCCGCATCCTGCTGGTCGACGACCTAGCCGATTCGGGCGTCACGCTGGATAAAGTCACGCGTCACCTGAAAGACAACTTCCCGGGCGTGACCGAAGTCAAATCGGCCGTGATCTGGCTGAAGGGCTGCTCCGTCGTGCGTCCAGACTACTTCCTCGACGAGCTGCCACACAACCCGTGGATCCACCAGCCATTCGAAGATTACGACGGCCTGCGTCCGCACCAGCTGGCGGCGTGGATCAAGAAGGGCGAGTCGAGCAAGTAATCACTGCTTGCGTGTTGGCGAAAAAAAGACGATCGTGTATCGTCTTTTTTTTCGTCCAAGGAAATGCCATGACTATCCTGCACACGGCGCGCCTGCGCCTCGAACCCGTCACAGAGAAGCATTACGACGCCATGCACGCCATGAACTCGGATACCGAAGTGATGACCTACCTTAACGCGGGCCAGCCGGAGACGGAAGAGCATACGCGCGCCGCCGTTGCCCGCATCATGGGACGCTGGGCCGAGTGGGGATATTCGTGGTGGGCCCTGATGCGCACTGAAGACGAGGTGCTGGTAGGACTGGCCTGCCTGCAGCATATCGGCGGCGACAAGACGCAGCCGCACGAAATCGGCTGGCGCCTGGCGCGGGCTGGCTGGGGCAAGGGCTATGCGAGCGAGGCGGCCAATGCCATCGTCGCGCATGCGTTCGGCGTCGTCGGCGCGCCCGAAGTGGTGGCCGTGGCGCACCCGGACAACGCCGCCTCGATCAAGGTCATGACGCGCCTGGGCATGCAGTACGTGGGCATGGAGCGCCACTACGACATCGACAGCGTGGTGTACCGCCTGGCGCGTCCATGACGGCAAGCGCGAAGCCCCTCAAGCTGGGCTGCAGCTACAGCGTGCAGTTTTCACCGGATGGCACGCGCCTGGCCGTGCTGGGGCGCGACCTGGTCGTGTGGGACGTGGCTACGCGCCAGAAAGTATGGCGCGGCAAATTCATCGCCCACTGTTCCAGCATGGCGTTCTCGCCCGACGGCGCCCGACTGGCCGTCAAGAGCACGACGGGCCAGATGGCCGTGGTGGATGCGCTCGCGGGCCAGCTGCTGCTGAATTTCCAGAACAAGAAGGATGGCGAAGGCTGCGGCCCCGCATGGTCGGCCTGCGGTCGCTATCTTGCGGACGGCGGCTGGGATGGCCGCCTGCGGGTGCGCGATGCGCAGACGGGCCAGGTCTTGAGCATGCAGGAGCATCCGCGCGAGATGCTGCGCGGACTTTGGCTGATCGATGGCGGACGGCGCTTGCTGGTCCTGCATGGCGTCAAATCGGTGGAAGAAGGACAGGTGCAGCCGCCCGACTATTGCAGCGTGTGGGACTGGCCGCCGCAGGCCGATGCCGGCCGCGTGGCGCTGTCGCTGCCCAAGCTGGCATCGTGCGCGCCATCGCCTGACGGTGAGCGCCTGGCCGTGCTGCATTACGCCGGCGGCCAGGAATATCTGTCCGTGCATGCGCTGGACGATGGCCGCCAGCTGGCCAGCGTTCCCGTGGAAGCGGGCGCCGGCACGGGCGACGCCTTGCGCTGGCTGCCCGACGGCAGCGCGCTGGGACGCATCGGCAGGGGCAAGCTGCTGTTCTACGCCTGGCCCGGCCTCGGCGTGCTGGCCGAACACGCGTTTACCTACCCCTGCGCGCTGGCCTTCCTGCCGGGCACGCCACTGGCCGCCATCGGCTCGTGGGAAACGGGCCTGCTGACGGAATTGAATCCATACAAGGAAAACCCATGATCACCTGCTATCTGCGCTACATCATCGACCCCTATAAACTGCAGGAATTCGAAGCCTACGGCAAGCTGTGGATACCGCTGGTCGAGCGCTTCGGCGGCCGGCACCACGGCTACTTCCTGCCATCGGAAGGCGCCAGCAACGTGGCGCTGGCCATGTTTTCCTTCCCCAGCCTGGCCTTGTACGAACAGTACCGCATCGACTCGCTGCAGGACGCCGAGTGCCAGGCGGCCTTCCACTACGCCGAGGAGACGCGCTGTATCGTCAGCTACGAGCGCAGTTTCTTCCGTCCCGTGTTTGGCTGATCAGCCTCAATCGCGCTGCGGCGCGCCGAGCGGGAAGAGGTGCCGGTACGGGCGTGCCTCTTCCACCGCGCGGGCGAATGATGGACGGGCCAGCAATCGCGCGCGGTAGGCACGCAGCAGTGGCAGCGTGGCGGGGATCGGCTGCGTCCAGTCCGCATAGAACAGCGTCGGCGCGGCAGCGCAGTCGGCCAGGCTGAAGTGCTCGCCGGCGGCCCACGTCCTGCCGGCCAGGCGCGCTTCCAGCCAGGCATAGGCGAGGTCCAGCTTTTCCGCGGCAAAGGCGCGGCCTGCCAGGGTTTGCGCCGCGTCGCCGCTCAGGGCCGCGTTGACGGCATGCTGCACCGGCGTCATGACGTGCAGATCGCAACAGCGGTCGAGAAAACGCACTTCCAGCGCCTGCAGCGGATCGTCCGGCAGCAGCTGGCGCGGGCCGGGATGGGCCAGTTGCAGGTATTCGATGATGATGCTGGTCTCGGCGACATTGCGCTCGCCGTCGACCAGCAATGGAAACTTGCGCAGCGGCCAGCGCTCCAGCCATTCTTGAAGGTGCCGCGGCATGTCCGGCGCCAGGCAGCGGAAGGTGAACGGCAGGGCGTTCTCGTACAGGGCAATGAGTACCTTTTGCGTGTACGAGGAAAAGGGATGGCCGTAGAGGATGAGGGACACGGTGGGATCTCCTGTGCAAGGCGTGGCAGCACGCGCGTGCTGCCACGATAGATCAATGACGGCCGCCCTGCAAGCGATCCGCGCCGTAGCCGTCCCCCTCCTTGGCCCGCAGAGCCTATCCCAGGCTGGCCAGGTAGCGCAGTCCCGTGATGCTGGGGAAGAAGCAATACACGCCGCCGCGCGTGATGACGCTGCGCGAGAAATGCCGCAGTGTCATATTGCCGCTGCCCTTGGCGCCCACGCCGGGCAAGGTGAAGGAGCTGACGGCCGGGTCGTTGATACCCAGGAACACGTCCTGGCCGCTGATGTTGAGCGTGGCATTGCCCGCCTCGGGACCGGCCGGGCCGACAGCCGATTTGACGAAGGTATCGTCATCGTTCCATTGCTGCATCAGGAATTCGAACTGATTGCGCAGGTTGGCATTGATGAAATAGCCGACCAGTCCCCGCTGCTCTGCGATGGGGGTCACCGGATCATATTCGCTGCCGTAGGGCATGGCGCGCCGCACGATGCGGTGGTGGCTGGCCGAGGTGCCCACGACGCCTTCGTCGCGCGGATTATTGCGCCGGATATGCGCGCCGATCGGGCATTTCAGTCCCAGCGTGTCGTCCAGTTCCGGCTGTTTGGCATCGACATAGTGAAAGTGGTTCAGGCTGGCGTCGGGCAGCACGGGGCCAGGCGCGTCCGGCCTGAGCACGAGCGGATTGCCGTTGCGCCAGCGCCCGCACATCTTGGCCGCCACCATTTCGGTGCTGAGGCCGGAACTGGCTGCGGCCTCGCTCAGGATGTTGTCGAACAGGGCCACGTCCTGCTCCAGGATGCGGAAGGCGGCATAGCTGCCATTGGTGGACAGCTGCGGTGGCTGTACCTGATAGGTGCCGCCGTTTTCATTCGGATAGCCGAGCAGGAATTCCCCCGTCTTGACGCTGTTGAGGGGATCAGGTTCGGACTCGTGCTCGTGCTTGCGTGGCGGGGCACCGTCGACATCCGGCTGGGCGATATTGTCGCGGTAGCCGAAGTGCACGCGGTTGCCTGGCAGGGCCACGCCGTCGTGCACATACAGTTCGCGCCAGCCGGCGGCAAAGGCGCGGCGCAGTGTGGCCGAGGTCGCCTCCAGCACTTCCACCGATTCACTGACCCACAAGCTCAGCAGTGCATGCACCTGGCCCGCCTCGGTGGCCGCCCCCAGGTTGCCGAGCCAGTGTGCGGGGGCGCTGTCGCCCACGTCGCCCACGGCGGCGACGCTGGCCGGATCGGCCGCGCCGCGCTGGAATGCCTGGTCAAAGGTCGCCAGGTCGGCGGCTGCAACGCCCAGCGCAGACAGTCCGGGCGCGGTAAAACTGAGGTTCAGGAAGCACGGCGGCTTCGGGTAGATATGGCGCGCGGTGGTGATCGACGGCAGTCCGTCGCTGCCGTCGAGCAGGGCGGCGATGGTGGCGCGTGCCTGCGCCGCATCCGTGATGCCGAGGATGAAATGGCGCGCCAGGTTGACGCGGTAGCCGCGCAGGATCGTGCCCTGCACGTCGTCGTAATCGATGATGGAATCGGCCATGCTGTCTCTCCGGGGGCTGGGGCTGGGGCTGGCAAGGTGACGGGGCCGCTCGGGCAGCCCCGGCGTGGCGTGCTGCTCAGGTCGAGGCGAGGATCTGCTGGACCGTCTGCGGATAGGCGCTGTACAGGCCCGTGTTGGGCACCTGCTGTGCAGCGTCATTGGCGGTGATGAAGGCTTCGAAAGCGGCCACGTGGTTCGTCACGGGGATCAGCGCCTTGCCGCCGACGACAAACTGCAGCAGCGCGTCGAATACCTCGCCCAGCTGGGCCACGAAATCCTCGATGTAGCCGTTGAAGCTGCCGTCATACTCGGTGATCACGCCGATGACGAGGGTATCGGAAGGCCCTGCCGCGTGAATGCTGGGCAGCAGATTGGCCTGGGCGCGGTCAAACAGGACGAAGCGGGCAAAGTGCACGGTACCGATATCGGTGAGGGCGGCATTGATCTTCGCCTGGTACTCCTGCAGCGCGGCGGCGATGGAGATCGGATTGGTGCCGGGTAGTACCGGCATCATTAAGCACAGTGGATTTGCCATGGCAGGCTCCTCGTTACGTGGTTGTCGGGAGGACCGACACTACGCCGCGGCGCCCACTGCGTCAAAAACTATATTTGCGCTGTTGTTGCTGAAATCACACCATGGCAACATGATAGTTGCCGCGAAAAGCGGTCTCATGTGAATAGTTGCCGGGGCTGGCCGGCGCCCGCGGACACTCTGCCGCCAGGCGGCTCCGGCCTGTTTTGGCCGGCACAAGTAACAGTGCCGGCGGCGCCCGATTCCGGCGCATTTTTTTGTCCGTGCGCGGCAGCTGGCGGCCGGCGTCAGTCCTCGGCCTGGAATTCGCTGGCCGAGACAAACAGGTCCCACGAGGCGATGAACAGGGCCGCCACCACGGGACCGATGACGAAGCCGTTCAGGCCGAACAGGGCCATGCCGCCCACGGTCGACAGCAGCACCACGTAGTCTGGCATCTTGGTATCTTTTCCCACCAGAACGGGGCGCAGCACGTTGTCGACCAGCCCGATGACGAAGACGCCGAACGCAGCCAGCCCCGCGCCTTGCCAGATGGCGCCGGTGGCCAGGAAGTAGACGGCGACGGGCGCCCAGACGAGGGCGGCGCCGACGGCGGGCAGCAGCGACAGGAAAGCCATCAGCACGGCCCACAGCAGGGGCGCGGGCACGTCGAGGAACCAGAAGGCCAGGCCGCCCAGCGCGCCCTGGGCGATCGCCACCAGGATGTTGCCCTTCACGGTGGCGCGGATCACGGTGGTGAAATTGGTGAACAGGCGCTGCTTGTACTTGCGGCTCAGCGGCACGGCGTCGCGGATGCGGGCCGACAGGGTCGAGCCATCGCGCATGAGGAAGAACAGCAGGTACAGCATGATGCACAGGCTGGTAAGGAATTCAAACGTGTACAGGCCCACATTGATGGCTTTGACGGCTACCACCTGGCTGACCTGCTTGGCGCCATCGGCCAGCTTGTCCTGCAGGCTCGCCAGGCTGGACAGGTTGAAGCGTTCGAGCAGGTTGATCAGCCATTGCGGCAGCACGGCCATGATCTTGTTGAAGAACATGCCGACCGTGATTTCGCCCGAGCGCACCATCTCCACCACGCCCGCCGCCTGGTTCACCAGCGACACGGAAATGAGCGACAGGGGCAGGATGACGATGACGATGATGAGCAGCAAGGTCAGCAGCGAAGCGAGGCCCGCGCGTCCTTTGGTCTTGCGCAGCAGCCAGCGGTAGACGGGCGCAAACAGGATTGCCAGCACCACGCCCCAGAAGATGGCGCCCGCATACGGCGCCAGTATCCAGCCGAAGCCGATGGTGACGATGCTCAGCAGGAGCAGGAACACTTTCTGGTGCAGCGTAAGGGTAGGCATGGCGGTAGCGGAATGATAATGGTTGAGTTGCCCCATCATAAGCGAGGCCCGGGGATGGGGGCTACACAAATGTGGCCTTGCGTGCGGCATGCCACATGTGCCAGACAAAGGCGGCGTTGCAAAAAATGCGCCAATCCAGATGCGCAGGCGCTGGGACAAACATGTCCACGCGAAGGTGCTGCATTGCCGCTGTATTAACCGCGTTAAAACCGGATGGGACAAGGCGCCGCCGTCCCTTCGCCAAAACCGGCGTAGCCGGATCGCGCGCTGAGGTTCAGCGACATGCTGCCCTTGTCCGGCAAATAGATGCAGTATTCGCCGGTCGCCGTGATGACGCGGTAGATGCGCTTGGGATCGTTCGGCGCGCTCCACAATTCGATGCGGGCCGCTTCGAACCACTTCGGCTTGACCGCCGCATGCGCTTGCGCGAAGCCTTTCGCCAGGCGCGTCTGCGCCGTATCGGGCGGCGCCACGAACTCCTGCGGATGCTCGGCGCGCAACTGGCGGTCGATGGCGCCGGCGGCCAGCAAGGCCTGCTGCGCCAGCGACCCGGAGGGTGTCTTTGGCGCGGCAGGCGCCGCTTCGGCCAGCCAGTCAACGTCTGGTGGCTTGGTTTGCGTCGATGCTTGCGCCGATGCCGGCGGCGCGGGGGGCACCGCATCCTTTGGGGGCGACACGTTCGGCGCACTGGCGGGGCGGGCCGGCAGGCGGTGCATGGTGACAGGCGGCGGCGCGCGCCTGATGGGAGGAATGTATTTGCTTGCCGGCGGCAATGCCGGTATCAATTGCAGCCAGACCCGGTCGTCGTGCTCCAGTCCCCTGTGTACCGGCCGCGTTGCGGCCCAGAACAGTGCCAGGTGCAGCACGACAATCGCGGCAATGGTGCGGCCCTGTGGCCGCCGGCCGAGAGAAAAAGCATGCTTTTGTAGTGCAAGGTCGCTGCGCATCTGTTCCACGCTTGCCATGATGAAGGGATCCCAGTATGCAAATTTACAACAGCGCTGTAAACAGCTTTCGGCCAGAGCGCGGATGACGCCACCCTGGGTACCGGAAAGCGCGCCCGTGCGGTGATTTTGGTAAGCTGTCATTCCAGGCGCCCATCCCCGGCGCCGTTTACTTCAGGAATCCGCGTGGCCGAGCCTATCCATTTTTACGAACCTGCGCGGGGCCATGGCTTGCCGCACGATCCCTTCAACGCCATCGTCGGGCCGCGGCCCATCGGCTGGATCGCCACCCGCAGCGGCGGGGGCGTGCTCAACCTGGCGCCGTACAGCTTTTTCAACGCCTTCAATTACACGCCGCCGCTGATCGGTTTTTCCAGCATCGGCCGCAAGGACACCTTGCGCAATATCGAAGAAACAGGCGAATTCGTGTGGAACCTGGCCACGCGTCCGCTGGCCGACGCCATGAACGCCAGTTGCGCGCCGGCGCCGCCCGAGGTCGATGAATTCGCGCTGGCCGGCCTGACGCCGGCCGCTTCGCGCATCGTCAAGGTGCCGAGGGTGGCGGAAAGCCCCGTGTCGTTCGAATGCCGGCGCACGCAGATCATCGAACTGCAGGGCGCGAACGGCGACGGCGTCGGCAGCTGGCTGGTGCTCGGTGAAGTGGTGGGCGTGCATATCGCGCGCCATCTGCTGGTCGAGGGCGTGTATGACACGGCGGCCGCCGCGCCGATATTGCGTGGCGGCGGGCCGGCCGATTATTTCGAGATCGGCCCGGACAGCCTGTTCCACATGCGCCGGCCCGGCTATCCCTGAACCCGCGCGTTATTTCTGCATGATGGGATCGCGTCCCAGGGTGCGCGCCAGCGCGCCGCCGTCGCCGCGCCAGAATTCGCGGTCGGCCAGGCGCACCCGCTCGGCCGCGTGCTGCATGTGTTCCATGGCCGCCTGGCGCGCCAGCTGCGGGTCGCCGGCGGCGATGGCTTGCACGATCTTTTCATGTTCGCGCCGCACCTCGATGGAAAAGTCCGTGCGCCGCGCTTCGTTCGCGCGCGTCACCTTGACGGCCGAGCGGATCGGGTCGGCGAACATGGCGACGAATTTCGGCCAGTAGGGATTGCCCGTCGCTTCGGCGATGCACAGATGCAGGCGCACGTCTTCTTCCACGCCGTCGACGCCCGCCGCCACCGCTTCCTCGATGCGCCGCAGCGCGTGCTCAATGTCGGCCAGCTGGCCCGGCGTGCGGCGCACTGCCGCCAGCGCGGCGATTTCCGCTTCCAGTCCCTGGCGCACTTCGATCAGGTTCAGCAGCGATTGCACCGATTGCTCCGTCAGCGCGTCGCCCCGTTCGCCGGCCTTCGCGCCATCCTGCGCGCAGACGAAGGTGCCGCTGCCCTTGCGCGTGACGAGGATGCCTTCGGCCTGCAGCAGGGCGATGGCTTCGCGCAGCACCGTGCGGCTCACGCCGAAATGTTCGGCCATCGCCTGTTCCGATGGCAGGCGCGTGCCGGCGGCCAGGCCATCGTGCTGGAGCTGCTGGCGCAAGCGGGCCGCTACCCGCGCACCCAGGGTGCCGGTGGTGAAGCTGCCTGCAGCGGGCTCCGGCGCGGGGAGGGTGAAGCTGAACGTGCGGTCCATCGGGTGCATCCTTGCGCTAACGGTTTTCAAATGGCATTACCTGCTTGCCATTATATGGAATATACAGCTTGACACACATAAAACACACACATAATATACATCCATACAAATTTTAGACAAGTTGCCAGCCACCTCCCGTGGACCATAAAAACCCGGCACGGTCGATCCCCCAGCGATCAGGAGACAAGCATGGACGTATCACAAGCATTGCCCGGGCAGCCGGCAGGCGCCGCCGCCAGCCAGAAAATCATCGATGACGCCGTCTACCGCAAGGTGACCTGGCGCATCATCCCCTTCCTCATGCTGTGCTACATCGTCGCTTACCTCGACCGTGTGAACGTGGGCTTCGCCAAGCTGCAGATGCTGGCCGACCTGCAGTTTTCCGAAACTGTGTATGGCCTGGGCGCCGGCGTGTTCTTCCTCGGTTACTTCCTGTTCGAAGTACCCAGCAATGTGATGCTGCATAAAATCGGCGCACGCGTGTGGATCGCCCGCATCATGATCACCTGGGCCATCATCTCGGGCGCCTTCATGTTCGTCACCACGCCGACCATGTTCTACATCATGCGCTTCCTGCTCGGCGTGGCCGAAGCGGGCTTCTTCCCCGGCATCATCCTGTACCTGACCTACTGGTATCCGTCCGAGCGCCGCGCACGCATGGTCTGCACCTTCATGGCGGCCATTCCCGTGGCGGGCCTGATCGGCGGCCCGCTGTCGGGCTGGATCATGGAAACCTTCGCCGGCGTGCATGGCTATGCGGGCTGGCAGTGGATGTTCGTGCTCGAAGCCATCCCCGCCGTGATCATGGGTGTGGCCGTGCTGCTCTACCTCGATAACAGCATCCGCGCCGCCAAGTGGCTGACGGAAGAAGAAAAAGTCATCCTCGAGCAGCGCATCGCCACGGAAGCGAAGGGCAAGGTGTCGCACCCGTCGATCCGCGCCATGTTCGCCGATCCGCGCATCTGGGTCATGGCCCTGATTTATTTCTGCTGCGTGATGGGCCAGTATTCGCTGACGTTCTGGCTGCCCAGCCTGATCAAGGCGGCCGGCGTGACGGGCGTGCTCAATATCGGTTTGTTTACCGCGATTCCCTATTCGTTTGCCGTGGCCACGATGATTTTGCTGGGCCGCAGTTCGGATAAATACCGCGAACGCCGCTGGCACATGGCCATCCCGCTGGTCATCGGCGCCGCCGCCATCGTCTGCAGCGCGCTGGCCGGCGCCCATAACACGGGCTGGGCCATCTTCTTCCTGACGATCGCCGCCGGCGGCATCCTGGCTGCCTCGCCCATGTTCTGGAGCTTGCCGACGGCCTTCCTCGGTGGCGTCTCTGCCGCCGCCGGTATCGCCGCCATCAATTCGGTGGGCAACCTGGCAGGTTTCGCGGCGCCTTACATGATCGGCTCGATCAAGGATTTGACGCAGTCGACCGACATCGCCATCTACCTGCTGGCGGCCATCCTGGTGATCGGCGCCATCATCATCATGCGCGTGCCGGCCAAGCTGGTGAACAAATAAAACTGGAGTAGCAGATGAACGTAGCAATCAAAAAAGTAGGTGTGATCGGCCTGGGTGCCATGGGCATGGGCATCGCCCAATCCCTGCTGCGCAGCGGCTTCGAGGTGCATGCCTGCGACGTGCGTCACGAGACCGTGCAAGCGCTGGCAGACAAGGGCGCCCATGCGGCGCAGTCGCCGGCCGCGCTGGCGGCGCAGGTGCAAGCCTTGCTGATCGTCGTCGTCAACGCACAGCAGACGGAAGCCGTGCTGTTTGGCGAGCAGGGTGCGGCCAGCGCCCTGGCGCCGGGCAGCGTGGTGATTGCCTGCGCCACCGTGGCGCCGGAGTTTGCCGAGGCGCTCGGCACGCGCCTGGCAGGCATGGGGCTGCGCTTCATCGATGCGCCCATTTCCGGCGGCGCGGCCAAGGCGCAAGCCGGCGAGATGTCCGTGATGGCAGCCGGCGCGCCCGAGGCATTCGATGCCTGCGCCGGCATCTTCGACGCCATCTGCGCGAAGTTGTACCGCCTGGGCGAACAGCCGGGGCAGGGCTCGAAAGTCAAGATGATCAACCAGCTGCTGGCCGGGGTGCACATCGCCGCCGCCGCCGAAGCGATGGCGCTGGGCTTGCGCGCCGGCTGCGACCCGGAGGCGCTGTACGAAGTGATTTCAAACAGCGCCGGCAGTTCCTGGATGTTCCAGAACCGGGTGCCGCATATTTTGAAGGGCGACTACACGCCGCTGTCGGCCGTGAATATTTTTGTGAAAGATCTCGGCATCGTGCTCGATTACGCGAAAAAAAGCGTGTTCCCGTTGCCGCTGTCGGCCACGGCGCACCAGATGTTCATGCAGGCGTCGGCAGCAGGTTTTGGCGGCGAGGACGACTCGGCCGTCATCAAGACTTTCCCGGGCATCGACCTGCCGGTGCAAGCATCACTGAATCAAGAGGAACCATCATGACCGTACTACTGGGATGTATCGCCGACGATTTCACGGGTGGCACCGACCTGGCCGGCATGCTGGTCAAGGCCGGCATGCGCACGGTGCAGCTGATCGGCGTGCCGCAAGGTCCGCCGCCGGCCGACGTCGACGCAGTCATCATCGCGCTCAAGTCGCGCACGAATGCACCCGAGGACGCCGTGGCCGAATCGCTGGCGGCCTTGCGCTGGCTGCAGCAGGCCGGATGCAAGCAGTTCTACTTCAAATACTGCTCCACCTTCGACTCCACGCCACGCGGCAATATCGGTCCCGTGGCCGAGGCGCTGATACAGGCGCTGGACACGGATTTCACCATCGCCTGCCCGGCATTCCCCGCCAACGGCCGCACCATTTACAAGGGCAACCTGTTTGTCGGCGACGTGCCACTGGCCGAATCAGGCATGCGCGAGCATCCGCTGACGCCGATGACGGATTCAAACCTGGTGCGCGTGCTGCAGCAGCAGGTGCAAGGCAAGGTGGGCCTGGCCGACTACGGCGTGGTGGAGAAGGGCGCCGCCGCCATCGCCCAGCGCTTCACGGACTTGCGCGGCCAGGGCTGCCATTTCGCCGTCGTCGATGCTGTCTCGAACCGCGACCTGGAAGCCATCGGCGCCGCCTGCGCGGACTTGAAGCTGATCACGGGCGGCTCCGGCATTGCGCTGGGACTGCCGCAGAATTTCCGCCAGCGGGGGCAATTGGCGCCATCGCCCGCCAGCCAGGCGGGACGCCTGCCGCCGCCGACAGGCCTGCGCGCCGTGATCTCGGGCAGCTGCTCGGTGGCCACGCAGCAGCAGGTGGCGCATTTGCGTGAACTGGTCCCTTCGTTCCACGTCGACCCTCTGCAGCTGGCGGCCGGCGGCGAGGTGGTCGACGCCGTGGTGGAGCAGGCGTTGGCCTGGGCTGGCGCACAACTGGCGCAAGGTCCTGTGCTGATCTATGCCACGGCCACGCCGGATGCCGTGCGCGCCGTGCAGGCGCAGCTGGGCGTGGAGCGGGCCGGCGCGCTCGTCGAGGAAACCCTGGCCGCCATCGCGCAAGGCCTGGTGCGCCTGGGCGTGGGACAGTTGATCGTCGCCGGCGGCGAAACCTCGGGTGCGGTGGTGAAAGCGCTGGGCGTGGCGGGCTTGCGCATCGGCCCCGAAATCGACCCTGGCGTGCCGTGGACGCAAGCCTTGCCTGCATTGGGTGACGATGGCGCGGCGCCGCTGGCGCTGGCGCTCAAGTCCGGCAATTTCGGCACGGTCGATTTCTTCAGCAAAGCGTGGCAGGTGCTGGCATGAGCAGCAGCGAATCGCGCCAGCGCGAGCAGATCGTCGACTTCGGCAAGTCGCTGTACGAGCGTGGCCTGACGGCGGGCAGCAGCGGCAACCTGAGCGTGCGCCTGGATGACGGCTGGCTGCTCACGCCGACGAATGCCAGCCTGGGACGGCTCGATCCAGCGCAATTGTCCAAGCTCGATTGGGACGGCAAGCTGATCAGCGGGGCGCCGCCATCAAAAGAGGCGTTCCTGCACCGCGCCATGTACGCGGAGCGGCGCGGCGCGGGCGCCATCGTGCACTTGCACTCGACGCACTCGGCTGCCGTGTCGTGCATGTGCGGCTTGAACCATGACGACTGCATCCCGCCCCTCACGCCCTACTTTGTGATGAAGGTGGGGCGCCTGCCTCTGGTGCCGTATCACCGTCCGGGCGACCCGGCGCTGGCCGGCGCCATCAGCGCCATGGCGCGCAAGCATTCGGCCGTGCTGCTGGCCAATCACGGTCCCGTCGTCTCGGGCAGCAGCCTGGAAGCGGCAGTGTATGCGGCCGAGGAACTGGAAGAGACGGCCAAGCTGTTCCTGCTGCTGCGCGACGTGCCCACGCGCCCGCTCGACGCGGCGCAGATCGCCGACCTGAAACACACATTCAAACTCGACATATAAGAGATCCAGGAGACCCGCATGCCCCGCTTTGCCGCCAATCTGACCATGATGTTCAACGAAGTGCCGTTCCCGCAGCGCTTTGCCGCCGCCGCGCAAGCGGGTTTTAAAGGCGTCGAATTCCTTTTTCCGTATGACCACGCGCCGCAGGAAGTGGCCGGCTGGCTGCGCCAGCACGGTTTGACAAATGTGCTGTTCAACCTGCCGCCGGGCGACTGGGCGGCAGGCGAGCGGGGCATCGCCTCGCTGCCCGGCCGCGAAGAAGAATTTCGGCTTGGGGTGTCGCGCGCCATCGACTATGCGCTGGCGCTGGGCACCCCGCGCGTGCACATGATGGCGGGACTGCTGCCCGTCGGTGCCGACGTCAACCTGCACCGCGCCACCTACCTGGCCAACCTGCAGTACGCAGCCAGGGCCGTGGGCCAGCATGGCATCGAACTCTTGATCGAGCCGATCAACGGCCGCGACATGCCTGGCTACTTCCTTGTCACGCAGGCGCAGGGCCACGCGCTGCGCCTGGAGTCGGGCCAGCCCAACGTCAAGGTGCAGATGGATTTTTATCACGCGCAGATCGTCGAGGGCGATATCGCCATGACGTTCAGGAACAACTTCGATGGCATCGGCCATGTGCAGATCGCCAGCGTCCCGGCGCGCAATGAACCGGACGATGGCGAAGTCAATTACCCATATCTGTACACCCTGCTGGATGAACTGGGCTACGAGGGCTGGATCGGCTGCGAATACCGTCCGCGCGGGCGCACCGAGGATGGCCTGGGCTGGCTGGCCGCATACCACAACAAACAAGGAGCATGAAAATGAAAGTACTGATTACCGGCGGCGCCGGTTTCCTGGGCCAGCGCCTGGCGCGCCAGTTGCTGGCGCAAGGCCAGCTGACGGACAGCCACGGCCAGGTGCAAACGATACGCGAGCTGGTACTGGTCGACGTGGTGGCCGCGCATGACTTCAACGACGCGCGCGTGACAGTCGTCACGGGCGACATCGCCGACGGCGCCTTGATGCGCGCCACCATCGACGCGCAGACCACATCGATCTTCCACCTGGCCGCCATCGTCAGCGGCCAGGCGGAAGCCGATTTCGAGCTGGGCATGCGCATCAACCTGGACGCGTCGCGGCTGCTGCTCGACATCTGCCGTGAACTGGGGCACAAGCCGAAAGTGGTGTTTACCAGTTCCGTGGCCGTCTACGGCGGCAAGCTGCCGGATGTGGTGCAGGATACGACGGCCTTGAACCCGCAGTCGTCGTACGGCGCGCAAAAAGCCATCGGCGAATTGCTGCTCAACGATTACAGCCGGCGCGGCTTTGTCGATGGCCGCGTGCTGCGCCTGCCGACCATCAGCGTGCGCCCGGGCAAACCGAACAAGGCGGCATCTTCGTTCGCCAGCGGCATCATCCGCGAACCGCTGAATGGCGAGGCGGCCGTGTGCCCCGTGTCCACCGATCTGCGTCTGTGGCTGCTGTCGCCGCGCGGCGCCATCGCCTCGCTGATCGCCGGCCACGAACTGGCGGGCGAGGCGTTCGGCGCCAGCCGCACGGTGAACTTGCCGGGCTTGAGCGTGAGCGTGGGCAAGATGATCGCCGCGCTGGAAGCAGTGGCCGGCAGCGAAGTAACAAAGCGCATCAGCTACGCGCCAGACGCCGCCATCGAGCGCATCGTCAAGAGCTGGCCCGGCGCCTGGGATACCAGCCGCGCCGAAGCACTGGGCTTGACGGCCGATGCGGATTTCGCCGCCATCATTCGCGCTTACATGGATGACGTGAAGGCATGAAGCCGCGTAATCCGACACCACCAGCGCCAACAATGTTGTCGGATTACGCTGGCCTGGTGGCCAGCTAATCCGACCTACGCATGGTTTATTTGCCCAGTATCGATGCGACATTGTCGGTGCCGGGTGCACCGAACAGTTGCTGCTTGAGGATGTGCAGCTGGTCGCGCACCTGCGCCGCCCCACGCGGACGACGTGAAGGCATGCAGCCGCGTAGGTCGGATTAGCGGCGGTACGCCGCGTAATCCGACACCATCGCCAGCGCCAACAATGTTGTCGGATTACGCTGGCCTGGTGGCCAGCTAATCCGACCAACGCATGGCGTGGTATTCATTTTCCAAGGATGGACGCCACATTGTCGGTGCCGGGTGCGCCGAACAGCTGCTGCTTGAGGATCTGCAGCTGGTCGCGCACCTGCGCCGCCCCATGCGGATGACGTGAAGGCATGCAGCCACGTAGGTCGGATTAGCGGCAAGGCCGCGTAATCCGACACCATCACCAGCGCCAACAATGTTGTCGGATTACGGCCCGCAGGGCCTAATCCGACCTACGCATGGCGTGGTATTCATTTTCCAAGGATAGACGCCACATTGTCGGTGCCGGGGGCGCCGAACAGCTGCTGCTTGAGGATGTGCAGCTGGTCGCGCACCTGCGCCGCTTTTTCGAACTCCAGGTTCTTGGCGTGGTCGACCATCAGTTTTTCCAGGCGCTTGATTTCCTTGCTGACCTGTTTCTCGCTCATCGATTCGAACTTCGCCGCTTCCTGCGCCACTTGCAGGGTTTCCCGCGCTTCCTGCGGGCTGTAGACGCCGTCGATCATTTCGCGGATCGATTTTTTGACGCCGATCGGGATGATGTTGTTCTCCGTATTGAAGGCGATCTGCTTGGCGCGGCGGCGTTCCGTCTCGTCGATGGCGCGGCGCATGGAGTCCGTGATGCGGTCGCCGTACAAGATCGCCGTGCCGTTCAGGTTACGCGCGGCGCGGCCGATGGTCTGGATCAGGCTGCGCTCGGAACGCAAAAAGCCTTCCTTGTCCGCGTCGAGGATGGCCACCAGCGACACTTCCGGCAAGTCCAGGCCTTCGCGCAGCAAGTTGATCCCCACCAGCACGTCGAAGGTGCCCAGGCGCAGGTCGCGCAGGATTTCCACGCGCTCCACCGTCTCGATATCGCTGTGCAGGTAGCGTACCTTGATGCCGTGGTCGCCCAGGTATTCCGTCAATTGCTCGGACATGCGTTTGGTGAGGGTCGTCACCAGCACGCGCTCGTCCTTCTTGATGCGCTCGACGATTTCCGACATCAGGTCGTCCACCTGGCTGCTGGCCGGGCGCACGATGATCTGCGGGTCGACCAGGCCGGTGGGCCGCACCACCTGCTCGACCACCTGGTCGGAATGCGTCTTTTCGTATTCGGCCGGGGTGGCCGAGACGAACACGGTCTGGCGCATCTTCTGTTCGAATTCCTCGAATTTCAAGGGCCGGTTGTCGAGCGCCGACGGCAGGCGGAAGCCGTAATCGACCAGGTTCGTCTTGCGCGAACGGTCGCCGTTGTACATGGCGCTCAGCTGGCCCGTCAGCACGTGTGACTCGTCGAGGAACATCAGGGCGTCGGGCGGCAGATAGTCGACCAGGGTCGGCGGCGGTTCGCCCGGCAAGGCGCCGGACAGGTGGCGCGAGTAGTTCTCGATGCCTTTCGTAAAACCGATTTCCGCCATCATTTCCAGGTCGAAGCGCGTGCGCTGTTCCAGCCGCTGTTCCTCGATCAGTTTATTTTCCTTGCGGAAAAACTCCAGGCGCTCGCGCAGCTCGTCCTTGATGGTTTCCACGGCGCGCAGCACGGTGGAGCGGGGCGTTACATAGTGCGAACCCGGATACACGGTGAAGCGGGGGATCTTTTGCCGTACGCGGCCCGTCAGCGGGTCGAACAGCTGGATCGATTCGATCTCGTCGTCGAACATTTCCAGGCGCACGGCCAGCTCCGCATGCTCGGCGGGGAAGATGTCGATGGTATCGCCGCGCACGCGGAAGGTGCCGCGGCCGAAATCGACTTCGTTGCGCGTGTACTGCATCTGGATCAGGCGCGCGATGACGTCGCGCTGGGCGACCCTGTCTTTTACACGCAACGTCAAAATCATCTGGTGATATTCGTTCGGGTTACCGATACCGTAGATGGCCGAGACGGTGGCCACGATGATGACGTCGCGCCGTTCCATCAGCGACTTGGTGCACGACAGGCGCATCTGTTCGATATGCTCGTTGATCGACGAGTCCTTTTCGATGAACAGGTCGCGCTGCGGCACGTAGGCTTCCGGCTGGTAGTAGTCGTAGTAGCTGACGAAGTATTCGACCGCATTCTGCGGGAAAAAGTCGCGGAACTCGCTGTACAGCTGCGCCGCCAGGGTCTTGTTCGGGGCGAAAACGATGGCCGGACGGCCCATGCGCGCGATGACGTTGGCCATGGTGTAGGTCTTGCCCGAACCGGTCACGCCCAGCAGGGTCTGGAAGGCCAGGCCATCGGAAATCCCCTCGGATAATTGGGCGATCGCCGTCGGCTGGTCACCGGCCGGAGGGAAGGGCTGGTGCAGCTTGAAGGGGGAGTCCGGGAAAGAGATAATTGCGCTTTCCGCCTCGCTGGCGGTAGATAATTCGGGCATGTGAATCAGACCTTTGTTAGAATAGTGCTCTGCTGGCGGCCCTGGCGTTGTATTTGGGGCGCTGTCTACAACTCCGCTGTGAACCTGCTTCCAATCGAATCCAATCTTATCATGACGAACCCAACTGTTTCTGCCAGTCTGTTTAGCGCCATCGAGATGGCCCCACGCGACCCGATCCTGGGCATCACCGAAGCATTTAACGCGGACCAGAATCCCGCCAAAATCAATCTGGGCGTTGGCGTCTATTATGACGACAACGGCAAGGTGCCTCTGTTAGCTTGCGTACGCAAGGCGGAAGCCATCCTGATCGAACAGGCAGCCCCACGCACCTACTTGCCTATCGAAGGCCTTGCCGCCTACGACAAGGCTGTGCAAGAACTCGTATTTGGCGCCGATAGCGCCGTAATTCAAGAGCGCCGCGCCGTCACCGTGCAAGCCATCGGCGGCACGGGCGCACTGAAGATCGGTGCCGACTTCCTGCAGCGCTTCGCGCCGGGCGCGCAAGTCTACATCAGCGACCCAAGCTGGGAAAACCACCGCGCGCTGTTTGAAAACGCCGGTTTCGTCGTGAATAACTACAGCTACTACGATGCCGCCACCCACGGCGTGAACTTCGACGGCATGCTGGCCAGCCTGAACGCCATGCCAGCCGGCTCAATCGTCGTGCTGCACGCCTGCTGCCACAACCCGACAGGCGCCGACCTGAGCGTGGCCCAGTGGGATCAGATCATCAGCGTGGTGACCTCGCGCGGCCTGGTGCCGTTCCTGGACATGGCGTATCAAGGCTTCGCCAACGGCATCGCCGAAGACGGCGCCGTGGTGCGCCGCTTCGCCGACGCGGGCGGCCCGCTGCTGGTGTCGAACTCGTTCTCGAAATCGTTCTCGCTGTACGGCGAGCGCGTGGGCGCCCTGAGCGTTGTCGCCGCCAGCGCCGACGAAGCGGCCCGTTTGCTGTCGCAATTGAAACGTGTCGTGCGCACCAACTACTCGAACCCGCCAGTACACGGCGGCAAGGTCGTCGCCACCGTGCTGGCCACGCCGGAACTGCGCCAGCTGTGGGAAGAGGAACTGGCCGGCATGCGCGTGCGCATCCGCGAAATGCGCAATGCCTTCGTGGAAAAACTGAAAGCCAAGGCGCCAGGCCACGATTTCGAATTCGTGCGCCAGCAGATCGGCATGTTCTCGTACTCCGGTCTGACCAAGGAGCAGGTGGCGTCGCTGCGCGAGCAATCGATCTACGCCGTCGACACGGGCCGCATCTGCGTGGCAGCATTGAATTCGCGCAATATCGACATCGTGATTGACGCGATCGCCAAAGTGCTTTAAGATCTTGCTTCTTCGGCGCTGCATGCAAGTGCGGCGCTGATGGCGGTAGAAAGTCGGCGATGGCCGTGTTTGGCATGATGGTGTATCAGTCTTGCACATACGGAATAAACGACATATAATATTGCCTCTTTTCCCTGATAGCTCAGTTGGTAGAGCGACGGACTGTTAATCCGCAGGTCCCTGGTTCGAGTCCAGGTCGGGGAGCCAGAATTCGAAAGGCCATGTTGAAAAACGTGGCCTTTTTTGTTTCCTGCCAGCGGTATCGGTGGGAGGCAAGATAAGATTTTCCCTATGGAAATCTAGACAAGTGCAAGTTCGCCCTATATAATACGGCCTCTTTTCCCTGATAGCTCAGTTGGTAGAGCGACGGACTGTTAATCCGCAGGTCCCTGGTTCGAGTCCAGGTCGGGGAGCCAGAATTCGGAAGGCCATGTTGAAAAACATGGCCTTTTTTGTTTTCCACCCCGGCAACAGTGGCCCGCCGGTGTGTTTCGGTGTTTTGCGTTATCCTGAACGCATCCCGATAGGAGAACTCCCGCCATGACCTGTGCCACCGCCTTGCGCCATATCGTCCTGTGTGACTTTCTTGATGAGCTGACTCCTGCCAGGCATGCCGAGCTGGTCTATGAATTTTCGCAGCTGAAACACCGCATTCCCGGCGTGCTGCAATTTGAGTGGGGGCCGAATGTCAGCCCGGAAGGCCTCGACGACGGTTTTACGGATTGCTTTACACTTACCTTCGATGGCGCTGCCGCGCGCGATATCTACCTGACGCATCCGGCGCACCTGGCTTTTGTCGAGCTGCTCAAGCCTTGGCTGGGCAGGGTGCTGGTGTTTGATTATCACCCGCAGGAAACTCCTGGCTGAGCGACGGCGGCATTCATGAGGGAAAAATAATCCACATTTTGCAGGGAAGATCTGGACAGTTGAAAAATTGCCCTATAAAATGCGGCCTCTTTTCCCTGATAGCTCAGTTGGTAGAGCGACGGACTGTTAATCCGCAGGTCCCTGGTTCGAGTCCAGGTCGGGGAGCCAGAACACGCAGTAGCAGAAAGCCCAGCCCTTATCCGGCTGGGCTTTTTGCATTGGCGGCCATGCTGCCCGTGACATTGCGCGCAAATTTGTTCAAAAGCATCTGTCATACTCGCAGGCACGCCCAGTGTCCCTTGCTTGAGTAAGAATTCCCCCATGAAAAATCTCTGCGCCCTGGCGCTGTTGCTGATGGCTGGCACCGCCTACGCGCCACTTGCCGGTGGTCAGGGGCGCCAACCGCCATCGGAAGCGAAAATCCGCCAGCTGATGATCGCCGAGTCGATTGCCGCCTATCCGGGCCGCTGCCCATGCCCCTACAATGCCGCCAGGAATGGCAGCGCCTGCGGCGCGCGCAGTGCGTGGAGCCGGAAGGGCGGTTATGCACCCCTGTGCTATGACCGCGACGTCAGCAATGACATGGTGCGCAAGTGGCGGCAGGATAATGCAGGCGCCGCTGCCGCCGAAGGCGCTGCCGCGCGCTAGCTTGATGCCAGGCGCAAGTCTTCCAGCGCCTGATACCCCGCCTGCAGTTGCGCCGCGATGCCGGGCAAGCCGCTTGCCGTGCGGGGTGGCGTGTCGCCGTGGAATGCCGTGCCGTATTTCGCGTGCACGCCGCCCCGTTCGCGCATCGCTTGCAGCTGCCCGGCTGTCACTGTGATGCGGAGGCGCGGCAGCAGCTGGTCCCATGCCATGTCCGGCAATTGATTGTAGTTAATTAACTGCAGCTGTCCTGCGGCGGCGTGCGGCCGGGCAGCCGCCAACAGGCTGGACAGCACCACGCCCGCATAGCCGTCATGGTCGCCCGGGGCCAGCTGGTGGACGGGCAGCGGCAGCAGGGCAGGGTGCAGCATGCCTGGGATCATCTGCGGTCCCCGCTGGCGCTGGTGCGAGGCGAGCACGGCTTGTGGTTCGCGGTACAGGAACAGGCAGGGCGTGTCGGGAAACGCCTGGCGCAGCAAGGCCAGGTTGTGGATGTGCCAGCAATCGAACTTGATGAAGCAATGCGTCTCCCCGCCCGTGCGGCGCTGGCCCAATGCCAGCATGGCCTGGCGCAGCAGGGCGATGCTGTCGCCGGCGGGCATGTCATCGTGATGCAGGCGCAGCAGCGAGTCGATCACGGGCGGCTCGGACAGCACCACGCACTGCGGCAAGGTTGCCAGCAATTGCGTCAGCAGGGTCGAGCCGCAGCGCGAGACGTGGAAGATGAAGGCGTCGGGCGACAGGCCATCGTCGAAGGTGGCGAGGGCTGCCAGCGGCGTGTGGCAGACGCGGCGCTCCTCGTGGGGCTGGCGCGCCAGGGTGTTGACGAAGAACGGCTCGCTGAACGGCAACTGGCCCAGGTCGCGCCAGCACACGGACACCTCGCCCGTCCGCGCGTCGCGCTGTGCAAAGAGCGGATACCAGCCGCGCATGTCCATGCCCGCCTGCCAGGGTACGACGGCGCCCCTGGCCAGCAAGCCTTCCTGCTGGGTCAGGCCGTGGCCGGCGCTCATGCCGCGCTGCCGGCCAGCGCCGCCAGTTCGCTGGCCAGGGCCTGGCTGGCAGGCAGGGGGGACAGGCGCAGCTGGGCGATGACGGCCTGCACATTGCCATCGTGGATGCCGGGGTCGCCATACTTGTGCGCCGGCTTCGGCACGAAGCCGGCACGCGCGAACAGCGCTGCCAGCCAGCCATTGGTGACGCAGTCGAGCACCAGGTGGATGCGCGGCGCGGCGCTGCGATTGTGCACGGCATGCAGGCAGCTGGCATCCATGTACCAGGCGTGTCCTGCCGTGAAATGCACGGCCTCGCCATCAATGCTGAACAGCACCTGGGGCGAGGTGTGGATGGGGATGTGCAGGCGCGTCAGGCCATCCGTCAGTGACGTGCCCGCATCGCGGTGCGCGTGGATGACGGCGCCCGGTGCCAGGGCCATCAGGCGCGCGGCGCGCGTCTCGCATGCAAAGCTGGCGATCACTTCGCGCAGGTAGGGGCTGCGCGCCAGGTGCGGCGTGGCGGCATAGGCGGCGCCATCGATGGGCATGATGTGGCGCGCATCGCCGCCGGGGGCGCGCAGCGGCAGGCAGCTCCAGCCGTTTTCATAGGCATCGGTATTGAAATGGCTGATCCAGTCGGCGCCGGCGAACTGGCCGCTTTCTTCCTGCAGGCGCGCCACGTCGAAGGACAGGGGCAGCCGCAGCCAGGTGCTGGGCGCGGCGGGCGCCGGCATCAAGGCGCACTCCAGACCAGCTGTTCCTGCACCTCGTCTTGCGCCTGCACGCGAAATCCCAGCTGCAGATACAGCTTGCGCGCGCCCGGATTGTTGCGGTTGACGCCCAGGTGGATCTGCAGCTGTTCCGCATCGGCCAGCGCCTGCAGGCCGCGCAGCACGGCGCCGCCCGCGCCCTGGCCCCGCGCCGCCGGCACGATGGCGATATCGACCAGGCGCAGCAATGCATCCCGGCGCTCGATGACGAGCCTGCCGATGGGCGTGTCGCCATGCTGCAGCACCAGATAGGCGGCGTGTGGAAACGCCTGGCGGTAGCCGTGCGACTGCATGCGCCGCTGCATGGCGATCAGCTGTTCGATCATGGCGGGCGGGGCCGGCATCTGGCGCAAGTCGTCGCGCGTGGAGCTGTACAGTGCGGCGGCAAAGGCCTCGTCGTCGTCGCGCTGCAGCCGCAATGCATACGGGGCGGGCAGGGCGGTGAGGAAGGGAAACGGCAAGGTAGACATTGATGCTCCGGTTGTGCGTGCTTGGTGGATACATGCGGGTGCGCTTGTTTGCTATGCTGCCAATTTTCAAGCGCACTTGCAATCATTTCAAGGAGACAAGCATGAATCGTGTGTCCACGCCAGCGAACCTGCGGAGCCGCGCATGACGCCGGCACAAGCGGAACTGGCCAGCATCGCGCAAGCCTTGAGCGATCCGCGGCGTTCGCTGGAGAGTCTGGTCGGCGAGACGGTGCGCTTGCGCCACCTGGTCGAGCAGCATTCCCGCTTGCCGATGGACCGCCAGGACGGTTTGCGCGATGGCGAAAGTTTCCTGCCCAGCGGCTGGGCCATTTCCCCCGTGCAGGCGGGTTTGTGCGCGCGCGAGCCTTACCGCAGCGCCGCCTTCATCCAGGGGCTGGCGCAGGCCGTACGGCAGCGCCTGCACGCGGCGCGGCCCGTGCGCGTGCTGTATGCGGGCTGCGGTCCGTTCGCCCTGCTGGCCTTGCCGGTGATGGCCGTGCTGGGCGCCCGTCAGGTGCAGTTCGCCATCCTCGACGTGCATGCCGAAACCCTGGCGTATGCGCGCGACCTGATCGGGCAGCTGGGGCTGGACGGCCATGTCAGCGCTGGCATTTGCGCCGACGCGGCCAGCTACCACATCCCCTCGGACGCCTTGCCGGACGTGATCATCAGCGAAACCATGAACACGGCACTGGGCAAGGAGCCGCAGGTGGCCATCCTGCGCAACCTGCACGCGCAGGCGCCTGCGGCGGCGCTGCTGCCGGCGGAAGTGACGGTGCACCTGGGCCTGGAGCGGCGCCAGCCGGGCGAGCCGTGCGCCGACTGGGGCCGCCTGTTCACCCTGGACGCGGACGCGCTGCGTGCCTGGCAGGACGACACGGGCGACAGCCTGCCTGCCGCCCGCATCCGCTTGCCTGACGTGCTGGACGGGGCGCCGCGCCTGTTGACGCGCATCCGCGTGCATGGCGACATCGTGCTGGGCGATTACGACTGCAGCTTGAATCTGCCCCTGGCCCTGCCGGGCAAGCCGCTGCTGGCGGGCGGCAGCGTGCTGGACTTCCGCTACCGCCTGGGCGGCTCGCCAGGCCTGGCGTTCCAGCTGGCCGGCGCGCCGGGCTAAGACGGCATCACAGCGCAACGCTGCGGCCTGCGCTGCGGGCCATACTGTCACGGTAGTAATACTACATTGGCAAACAATTTATTTATGTAGGATAATGACGAGACGAATTGCATTTGTTCAAATGCGATTTAACGCAACCATCCAAGTCAACAAAACAATAAGTCTTGCGGGAGTCTCGTCTCATGAATCATCCAGGCAACGCACCATCTGCAGCATCCGCTTCACCTTCCTCGCTTCCCAGCCTCGGCCGTCGCCACGTCCTGATCGGTCTGGCCGCCTTGCTGGCCCAGGCCGGCTTCTGGAGCAATCCCCTGTCGGCCGCCATGCCGGCGCCGGCCAGTGCACCGGCCAGCGGGCTGGCGCCCGCCACCATGCTGTTCTACACCTTGTCGCAGACGATCACGGGCCACCGCGATCTGTCCGCCGGCACGGCGGCGCGCATTGAGCAAGCCATGCGCAGCAACGTCCCCGGCTTCGCCGAACAGTTGCCACGGCTGGGCGCGCTACTCGTCACGGGCCAGGAAGCCAAGGCCTTGCTGGCGGCCGCCACCGCCGCTGATGCGGGCCTGCGCGAACTGGCGCTGGCCATCGTGGCCGCCTGGTACACGGGCACCGTCACCGGCCATGCGGCGCAAGGCAGCAAATCCATCGTCGTCGCCTATGCGGAAGCGCTGATGTACCGCACGGTGGCTGATGGCCAGGTCGTGCCCACGTACTGCAACTACGGCCCCCTGTGGTGGCTCAAGGCGCCGCCGGCCGTGGGCGTGTCCGCGCCCGTGGCGCCCAAACCCGTGCCCGCACCGGCCACCACCGGCACTCCCGAAACCAAAGGCAAGCAAGCAAAATGAAATCACCCCAATTCAAGAGTAATGGCGACGTCGTCGCCGATGTCGTCATCGTCGGTTCCGGCGTGGTCGGCGCCATGATGGCCGATCAATTGGCCGCGCAAGGCCATTCCGTGATCATGCTGGAAGCGGGCTTGCGCATCGAACGGGGGCAGGCCGTGGAGAACTGGCGCAACATGCCATTCGAGAACCGTGTCGGTTCCGACTTCCAGGGCCTGTATCCGCAGGCGGAAAACGCCCCCGCGCCCCTGTATTTCCCGAAGAATAACTACGTGGAACTGTCCGGCCCCAGCGGCAGCAGTTTCCAGCAGGGCTATCTGCGCACGGTGGGCGGCACCACCTGGCACTGGGCCGCGTCGTGCTGGCGCCATTTGCCGTCCGACATGCGCATGAAAAGCGATTACGGCGTCGGGCGCGACTGGGCCATTTCCTACGCCGAGCTGGAACCCTACTATTGCCGCGCCGAGCAGGAAATGGGCGTGGCCGGCCCCAACGATCCGGCCTTGCAGTCGCCAAGCGAGCGCAGCGCGCCTTACCCGATGGACATGGTGCCCTGGGGCTATGGCGACAAGCGCTTTGCCGAAGTGGTCAACCCGCACGGCTACCGTTCCGTGCCGATTCCGCAAGGCCGCTCGACGCGTCCGTGGCAGGGCCGTCCCACCTGCTGCGGCAACAACAACTGCCAGCCGATCTGCCCCATCGGCGCCATGTACAACGGCATCCACCATGTGGAACGGGCCGAGCTGAAGGGCGCGGGCGTGCTGGCCGAGGCTGTTGTCTACCGCATCGACACGGACCACAACAACCGCGTGACGGCCGTGCACTGGTATGACGCCAGGAAACAGTCGCACATGGCTACCGGCAAGGCGTTCGTGATTGCCTGCAACGGCATCGAGACGCCGCGCCTTTTACTCCTGGCGGCCAACCGGAACAACCCGAACGGCATCGCCAACAGTTCCGACCAGGTGGGCCGCAACATGATGGACCACTCCGGTTTCCACTGTACCTTCCTCGCCAATGAACCGATCTGGACGGGCCGTGGTCCCGCGCAGAGCAGTTGCCTGGTGGGCCCGCGCGACGGCGCCTTCCGCAGCCAGTATTCGGCCAACAAGATGATCCTGAATAACATCACCAGGGTCGGACCGGCCACGCAGCAGTCGCTGAAGCTGGGCCTGGTGGGCAAGGACCTCGACGACGAGATCCGCCGCCGCGCCGCCTTTGGCGTGGACCTGTCGATCAGCCTGGAGCCGCTGCCGGAAGCGCACAACCGCCTGACCCTGAGCAAGACGCGCAAGGACCCGCTGGGCCTGGCCTGCCCGGACATTTATTACGATGTGGGCGACTATGTGCGCAATGGCGCAAAGGCCGCGCATGCCCAGCTCGAGCACATCGGCAAGCTGTTCGGCGCCGTGGAATTCCATATCACCGACAGCCTGAACGCCAACAACCACATCATGGGCGGCGTCATCATGGGCAGCAACCGCGCCGATTCCGTGGTCGACGGCAATTGCCGCGCCCACGACCACGCCAATCTGTGGCTGCCCGGCGGCGGCGCCATGCCCTCGGCCAGCGTGGTCAACACCACCCTCAGCATGGCCGCGCTGGGCCTGCGCGCGGCCGACGACATCGCCCGCACCCTGGCAAGGGAGGCTGCATGATGCGCCATTTGTTACTGAGCCTGACCCTGGCGGCCGGCATGCCGCTGGCCGCGCACGCTGCCGCAGCGGTGCCGCCCGTCACCCTGACGCCGGACCGCCCGGCCGTGCCCGCCGCCGCCAAGCCCGATGCGCGCCTGGAGCGGGGCCGCTACCTGGCCATCGCCGCCGATTGCATGGCCTGCCATACGGCAGCCGGCGGCAAGCCGTATGCAGGCGGCTATGCCATCGATTCGCCGCTGGGCACGATTTACGCGACGAATATCACGCCGTCGAAAAAAGGCGGTATCGGCCACTACAGCGAAGCCGACTTTGCGCGCGCCTTGCGCGAAGGCGTGCGCGCCGATGGCAGCCATCTGTACCCGGCCATGCCCTACACCAGCTATGCGATGCTGACGGACGCGGACGTGGGCGACCTGTATTACTACTTCATGCAGGCCGTCAAACCGGTCGATGAGGCGGCGCGCCAGACGGCCCTGCCATTCCCGTTCAATGTGCGGTTGTCGATGCTGGGCTGGAATACCTTGTTCCTCGACAATAAACGCTTCGTGCCGGATCCGGCGAAGAGCGCGCAGATCAACCGTGGCGCCTACTTGGCCGAAGGCCTCGCGCACTGCAGCGCCTGCCACACGCCGCGCAATATGCTGATGGCGGAAATCGGCAGCCAGACCCTGGCCGGCGCTTCGCTCGGTTCCTGGCATGCACCGAACATCACGTCCGACAAGGTCAGCGGCATTGGCGGGTGGACGGATGCGGAAATCGCCGCTTACCTGAAGACGGGCCACGTGGAAGGCAAGGGGCAGGCGGCGGGCGGCATGGCCGAAGCCATCCAGAACAGCCTGCAGTTTTTGCGCGACGACGACGTGGCCGCCATCGTGGCGTACTTGCGCACGGTGCCGCCCGTGCGCGCGCCGGGGCAGACGAAAGCGGCGTTCAGCCATGGCAGCGCGGCCAGCGAAGAATCGGCATTGCGCGGCATGGCCGGTTCTACCGAGCATCACTCGCTCAACAGCGGCGCCGTGCTGTTTTCCGGCTACTGCGCCAGCTGCCATTCGGCCAGCGGCGCCGGCAGCACGGGGCAGGGCTATCCGGCCCTGTTCCACAATACGGCGACGGGCGGCAATACGCCGGCCAACCTGGTCTCGGCCATTTTGTTCGGCGTCGAGCGCAAGATCGAAGGCGAGGAGCATGAAGCCTTCATGCCGCGTTTCGACCAGCGCTCCTACGTGCAGCCGCTGACGGACGAGCAGATCGCCTCCATCGCCAACTATGTGCTCAAGCAATATGGCAACCCGGACGTGTCCGTCACACCCGCGTACGTGGCGCAGGCGCGCAGCGGCGGCGAAAAGCCCGTGCTGGCCCGTCTGCAGCCGTTCATGCTGCCCGCCGGCGGCGTAGGCATCCTGCTGCTGATCGTGCTGTTTGTGTGGCTGCGCCGGCGTCGCCAGCATCGGGCGCAAGCGGCCCGGCGGACGTGAATCTGAACCCTGGGCGCAACTTGCAGTAAAATGCAGGCTGAAAAATGGTTACGAGCAATCGTAGCCATTTTTTATTCTTGCCTGGCCCGCCATCGCCCATTTGAAAATTGACCATGTCTTCCTCGACCACCTCGCATGCCCTGCATCACCAGTTTCTGCGCTTTGCCGCCGTCGGCGCTTCCGGCACGGCCGTGCAATACAGCGTGCTGTGGAGCGGCGTCGAATGGGCCGGCATCAGCGCCGCCGCTGCTTCCGGCATCGGCTATATCCTCGGTTCCGTCGTCAACTACCTGCTCAATTACTTTTTCACCTTTAAAAGCGACAAGGGCCACGGCGAGGCGGCCGGCAAGTATTTCACCTTGCTGGCCATCGGCTGGTGCATCAACACGGGCCTGATGTGGCTGCTGGTACACCAGCTGGGCTGGTACTACTGGCTGGCGCAGGTGCTGGCGACCGGCATCGGCCTGCTGTGGAATTTCGCCGGCAGCCGCTGGTGGGCGTTCAAGCCGGCCGGCGCCGCGGGCAAATAGCCGCATGGGCAGCAAGCAATAAAAAGAGGCGCACTGGCCACACGCAGGCGCCCGGTTCTACCAAATCAAGGGGTTAATCATGCAGTTCCTGGAACGCTATTTCAAATTGAAGGACAACGGGACCAATGTGCGCACGGAGCTGCTGGCCGGCCTGACCACATTCCTGACGATGGCCTACATCATCTTCGTCAACCCGTCCATCCTGGGCGACGCCGGCATGCCGAAAGACTCCGTCTTTGTCGCCACCTGCCTGGCGGCCGCCATCGGCACCCTGATCATGGGCCTGTACGCGAATTATCCGATCGCGCTGGCGCCGGGCATGGGCCTGAATGCGTATTTCTCGTACACGGTGGTCAAGGGTATGGGCATGAGCTGGGAAGTGGCGCTGGGCGCCGTCTTCATTTCCGGCTGCCTGTTCATCCTGGTGAGCCTGTTCAAGGTGCGCGAGATGATCATCAACAGCATCCCGCCCGCGCTGCGCACGGCCATCACGGTCGGTATCGGCCTGTTCCTGGCGATCATTTCCCTGAAAAGCGCTGGCGTGGTGGTGTCGAATCCCGCCACCATCATCGCCCTGGGCGACCTGCACCAGGCCGCGCCCATCCTCGCCATTTTCGGTTTCTTCATCATCGTCGCGCTGGACCGCCTGAAAGTGCCGGGCGCCATCCTGATCGGCATTCTGGCCATCACCATCGCCAGCTTCTTCTTCGGCGGCAACCAGTTCAACGGCATCGTCTCGGCGCCGCCGGCCATCGAGCCGACCCTGTTCAAGCTCGACATCATGGGCGCGCTGTCGATCGGCATCGTCAACGTGGTGCTGGTGTTCTTTCTGGTCGAACTGTTCGATGCGACGGGCACCCTGATGGGCGTGGCCAACCGCGCCGGCTTGCTGAAAGACGGCAAGATGGAACGCATGAACAAGGCCTTGCTGGCCGACAGCACGGCGATTGCCGCCGGCGCCTGCCTGGGCACGTCCAGCACTACCGCCTTCGTCGAGAGCGCGGCCGGCGTGCAGGCCGGTGGCCGCACGGGCTTGACGGCCGTGGCCGTTGCACTGCTGTTCCTGGGCAGCCTGTTCTTCGCCCCGCTGGCGCACACCGTGCCGCCATATGCGACGGCGCCCGCGCTGCTGTACGTGGCGTGCCTGATGCTGCGCGAGCTGACCTATATCGACTGGGATGACAGCACGGAAAGCATTCCCGCCGCCATCACGGCGCTGATGATGCCATTTACGTACTCGGTGGCCAGCGGCGTGGCCTTCGGCTTCATCACCTATGCCGTATTGAAACTGCTGACGGGCAAGGGCAAGCAGGTGTCCGTGGTGGCCTACATCATCGCCGCCATCTTCCTGTTCAAGTTTATCTACTTGGGTGAGTAGCGTGGGCGAATAGCCGGCTCGCCGGCAAGTGAATTGCTTGAGAAAAAGGCCTCCCGTGCGTCAGCAGGGGAGGCCTTTTTGGCTGGCGCCGTCTACATCAGCAGCGCCGCCACCAGGTCTTTCCTGTCGTCGCCGGCTTTGCCGTCGAAGCGCAAGGCCGCTTCCACGTGCGCCAGGTGTTCCACCATCAAACGTGCCGCCAGGTCGGCGTCGCCGCTGCGCGCCGCGTCGAGAAAGCGGCCGTGTTCGTCGCACGAGCAGGCCGCATCGTGGCCGGACTGGTACAGCATGGTGATCAGCGAGCTGCGCCCCACCAGTTCGCGCACGATGTCGCGCAGCACGGCATTGCCGGCGATGTCGGCCAGCAGCACGTGAAAGTCGCCCAGCAGTTGCGAACGCAGCGGCGTGGCGTGGTTCAGCGCCTGGCGTTCCGCCCTCAGGTGCCGCTCCAGCATCCGGTAGTCGGCCGCCTTGGCCCGCGCGACGAACTCGCGCGCCAGGGCCGCCTCGATGACGCGGCGGGCGGCAAAGATGTCGCGCGCTTCCGCCTCCGTGGGCTGGCTGACGAAGGCGCCCTTGTCGGGCACCATGCGTATCAATTTATCTTTCGACAGGATCAGCAGGGCGGCGCGGATCTTGGTGCGGCTGACGCCATACAGGCGGCACAGGGCTTCCTCGCGCAGCCGGGTGCCGGGCGGCAGCTGGCGCGCCACGATGGCCGCCGCCATATGCTCGGCAATCCCGGCCGAGCTGTCGCCGCTATTGGGCTTTTCCACCGCTGGTGCGCTTGATTCGGTCATGTCAGGTGAGAGCAGTAAGCCAGGAGCGAGGATGGACCTCGCAAGCGCATGCGGGCGGGGCAGGGTGCAGTATGCCCGCGCCGCCAGCATGCCGTTCAGCCTTCCATGCTGCGAAGGCCAGGTTATTCTACTATCTTGCGCCACGCCGCGCAGACGGGCGCTGCCGTTCGATGCGTGCTTGCTCCGTATGGCGTAATGAACGGTTACGTCGGGTTACGCTGCTTGCGCTGCCCCAGGCCTGGGCAGGCGTGGTTCACGCTGCCGGGCACGCTGCCGCAAACCGGATGCGCCGCGCCAAGGCGAGGCAACCCCCGGGTGCCCGGCGCATCGCCGCCGCCAGCCGGTCTGCGGCCGCCCTGCGGATTGCAACTGGACAGGAGAAATGTTGACGTATATAATTCGGCCTCCTTTCCCTGATAGCTCAGTTGGTAGAGCGACGGACTGTTAATCCGCAGGTCCCTGGTTCGAGTCCAGGTCGGGGAGCCAGAACAAGCAGCAGCAAAGGGCCACGTGGCAACACGTGGCCCTTTTTGTTTTCCACACGCGCTTTCCGCACTGTACTTCCTGCCGTCACCGATGACCGATGGCGCTCACCGCGGCGCTGATGGCGTCAGGCCGCAGGCAGGGTGCGGATTGCCCCGCATCAGGGATCGACAAACACGTCGAAGCGCACCTTGAGCGGGCTGCCCCACGAGATATCCACCCACGCCCGGAAGCCGCCGTTGTAGGGGGCGATGTTGTACACGGCCATGCGCGCGGAGCCGATGAAACGGTCCTGCGGAGTCGCGGCATATTCGCTGATGTTGAGCAGCACGCGCGAATTGGCTTTCACGTTGGCATTCGCGAAGTTGACCGAAGGATGCACGCCGTTGGCCGTCCACGTGTAATACGTGGTGAAGGCGGCGGCGCTCAGGTTCAGGTCCTGGGCGGCGGCGCCTTGGGCGCTTTGGCCTTCCTGTTCCATTGGCGCATCGGTTTCTTCCAGTGCCAGGTTGCTGCCGGTTTGGTGTTGTTGTCCCACTTTCATTTCCATGATGTACTCCATATCGATAGTTTGGACGCCGCGCCTGTCGTCGTGCGGCAAGACGCCCTATCTGTTGCGTGACGCCGGTGTCACGTCATGGCTGATAAGGTAGCCGTCGTTTCCATGTGGTTGGAGTGACCCATTCTAGGCGCGCTCCAGGGCCTAAAGTACGGATGGACGCCGGAAATGCACTGCAATCTTGTGCTGGCGCAAACAGCGGACGGGCAGGTCGCAAGGTCGTTTCCAACAAGCTATTTTTCAGGGGCGGCGCGCGTGCCGGGCAGGACAATGGCACAATGGATCCCGCTATCCTGCCCATGCGGAAATCCTTGCGAGCCTGGCCTATGCCGATACTGAACCTGAGCGCCGAAACCGATATCTATTACGAGCTGATCGAGGGTGATCCCGCCAGGCCCTGCCTGGTCTTCCTGCACGAGGGATTGGGCTGCTGCGCGATGTGGAAGGATTTTCCCGCGCAGCTCTGCCAGGCCACCGGCTGCCGTGGCCTGGTGTATGACCGCCTTGGCTATGGCCAGTCGTCGCCGCTGGCGGCGCGGCGCCGGATCCATTACCTGCACGACTATGCGCTGGGCGAGCTGCCGCAGGTGCTGGCCGCGCTGATCCCCGGCCAGGACCATTTTCTTGTCGGCCATTCCGACGGTGGCAGCATCGCTCTCATCTATGCGGCGCAGCAGCCGCCGCGCTTGCGCGGCATCATCACCGAAGCGGCGCATGTGTTCGTGGAAAACGTCACCCTGGACGGCATCCGTACGGCGGACGCGGCCTTCGGTGAGGGCAAGCTGCGCGCGCTGGCGAAATACCATGGCGACAAGACGGCAAGCATCTTCAAGGCCTGGTCCGACACTTGGCTCAGCTATGGCTTCCAGTTCTGGAACATCGAATACCTGCTGCCGTCCATCGAATGCCCGGCCCTGGTGGTGCAGGGTACAGAGGACCAGTACGGCAGCGCGGCTCAAGTCGATAGCATCGTGGCGCGGGCGCTGAACGCCATGCCGGCCATGGTCGAGCAGTGCGGCCACACGCCGCACCAGGAACAGCCGCAAGCGCTGCTGGCGCTGATGGATGGATTTTTAAGGGGGCGCATGGACGCGCCTGTTCAACCGAGGACAACATGATTGATCGCCTGGACCACCTGGTGCTGACGACCCGCGACAAGGCCGCCTGCATCGATTTTTATACGCGCGTGCTGGGCGTGCGGCTGGAAACCTTCGGTGCCGGGCGCCACGCCTTCAGGTTCGGCGCACAAAAAATCAACCTGCACGAGCATGGCAAGGAATTCCTGCCCAAGGCCGCGCTGCCGACGCCCGGTTCGCTCGATCTGTGCTTCATCGCCGCCGTGCCGCTCGATGCCTTTATCGCCCGCCTGGCCAGCCTGGGCGTGGCCATCGAAGAGGGGCCGGTGGCCCGCACGGGCGCCAACTGGCCCATCCGTTCCATCTACCTGCGCGACCCGGACCACAACCTGATCGAAGTGTCCGAGCGCGCCTGAGCGCCAGCGCCGAAGAGCGTCAGTGGCAGGCGGGATCGCTGTCCCAGCGGCCTGAACAGATACGCGAGCGGCACAGCATGGCTTCGATCACGCCCAGCTGCTTGCAGCGCTGCAGCAGGCTGGCCGTTTCCTCTTCTTCCCGGCGCAGCACCACGTCGCGCACGGGCGCCGCTGTGCCGTCCTGGCGCTGCGCGTGCGCCACCATGGCTGTCAGCAAGGCAACGTCGCTGTCGCCTGGCGCCGCTGTCACAGGACGCGATGCCGGCACGCGCGTGGCCGCCTGGCGCGCGGGCGGCGCCTTGCGCGGCGTGGGCGCGGCCGTGGCTGGCGGCGTTGTCGCTACCGGCACGGGCGGGCCCGCGTCGTTGACGATGGTGGCGGCGTGCGGCCTGGCATCTGCCGGCTGGCGGGACGCGGCCGGGGCCGTCGGCAGCGCCGGCGTGGCCGCCGTCTGGCGCGCCACGGCAGGGATGGGCACAGGCGCAGGCTCTGGCGCGCTGGCCGGATCGTAGCCAAAAACGGCCACGCCCAGCGCCGCCAGGCAGGCGCCACCAGCTGCCCAGCGCCACCAGCCAGGGCGCCAGCGCGCCGCCGATATGGCGGGCGCGGCAGCGCCATGTTCAAGCTGTGACAGGATGCGGTTGCCTTCGGCCGGGGCCGTCGCCGTGGCTGGGGCGGCGCTGGCCAGCAGGTTTGGTCCGCGCGGCTGGCCATCGCCGGTGTTTAGTAAAGACAAAATATCACCTCCGAACTGAGTCGAACTTGATGTAAACCGCGCTCATGCGATGCGCGGGCGCCTACGATGGGCGGTACCGCCGTGCAAGCTTTCCGGCCCCCGCCCATTCCCGTCACGGAGCGCCCCATGTTCGTCGCCCTGGTCCTGATGTATTTCCTGCTTGCCTGTTTCGCCTGCTGGCTGCTGCTGTTTCCCGGCGGCCGCGCCATCTTGCTGCACACCATGGTCAACCTGGGCTGGCGTTTGCAGCGGCGGGCGCAGCGCCTGAACCAGGGCGGCGGCGCGCAATGGCAGCGCCTGCAGCGGCACACGGGTTCCGGCCTGGCGCGCGGCTGGCAGTTGCTGCTGCGCCACCGCTGGCTGTCGCTGGCCGGCATGCTGCTGGTCACCGTGCCGCCCGTGCTGGCCTGGCTCTCCAGCGACCGCATCGCCTTGCGCGGCTATGCGGACCGGCAACATGCCATCAACGATCAGGTCAGCGATTTGCTCAAGGGCGAGCAGCTGGTGCCGCCGCCCACCTTGCCGCCACTGCTGTTCTCCACGGCGGAAGTGACGCAGCTGCGTCCGCTGCTGGGCGGCGCCAGCCGCAACTGGCAATTGCTCGACCACGACTACGCGCAACGCTTGCTGCTGGTATTTAAGATCATGAAAGACGTGCATGGCTACGACATGGTCTTGCTGGAAGGCTACCGCAGCCCGGAGCGCCAGAACCAGCTGGCGGCGGCCGGCCCGAACGTGACGAATGCCCGGGCGTTTCAAAGTTATCACCAGTACGGCCTGGCAGCCGATTGTGCATTCATGCTGGACGGAAAACTCATCATTTCTGAAAAAAACGCTTGGGCCATGCGCGGCTACCGTTTATATGGCGTGACGGCCGAATCGGTGGGCCTGCGCTGGGGCGGGCGCTGGACCATGATGGATTTCGGCCACACGGAATTGCCCCAGCGCCATGTGCTGGGAAAGTAAGCGCAGGCAGGGAACACGCGAGCCATTCTAGCGCCGCCGGCGCGCGCTTTTTTCACTGGCAAGCTCATGCTTGCGCCGCATCAACGGCGTGCCGTTCCCCGCCATGCGCCGCCGTTTGATACTTGTCCAATGTCAACAAAGTCCCCCGTCAATGCTGTCACGATGGGCCGCATCCGCGCACCCTGGCGGCGCCGCCATTCCTGCTTTGCCGACCTCACCCTGGGCTCATCATGCTGCGACGAATCTGGCATTTCATTACCGACAGCCGCCATCTGACCATCCTCGGCTTCGTCGCGCTGGCCGTCTTCCTGTACCTGGGTGCCGAGGTGCTGGAAGTGGCGCTGGTGTGGGCCCTGGGCTTGCTGCTGCTGGCCCTGCTGACCTGGCTGGGCATATGGCTGTGGCGCCGGCGCCGCGCGCGCCGCGATGCGCAGGCGCTGGGCCAGGCCATCCTCAACCAGGCCGAGATCGCCGCTTCCGAAGCCGCCTCGGCCGCCCAGCCCCAGCACGGCGAACTCGACGCCGTGCGCACGGGCATGCTGGACGCCATCGACACCATCAAGACGTCCAAGCTGGGCCTCAAATCGGGCGCCGCCGCCCTGTATGAATTGCCGTGGTACATGATCATCGGCAACCCGGCGGCCGGCAAGAGCAGCGCCATCCTGCATTCCGGCCTGCAATTTCCTTTCGCCGACGGCAAGATCGTGCAAGGCGTGGGCGGCACCCGCAACTGCGACTGGTTCTTTACCACCGACGGCATCGTGCTCGACACGGCGGGCCGCTACTCCGTCGTCGACGAGCACCGCGGCGAATGGTTCGGCTTTCTCGACCTGCTGAAAAAATACCGGCGCAAGGCGCCCATCAACGGCATCCTCATCGCCGTCAGCATCGCCGAGCTGGGCGGCGATCCGGATGTCGGCATGCAGCTGGCGCGCAGCCTGCGCAAGCGCGTGCAGGACGTCATCGAGCGCCTGGAAGTGTTCGCACCCCTGTACATCGTGTTCACCAAGGCGGACCTGATCGCCGGCTTCACGGAGTTTTTCGCGGAAGCGGAACGCAGCGAGCGCGAGCGTGTCTGGGGCGCCACCATGCCCTACCAGCGCAAGCTGCCGACGGCCGACCTGCTGAGTTTTTTCGACCAGTGCTTCGACGAGCTGCACGATGGCCTGACGGAACTGAGCCTGGCCAACATGGCGCACCGCCAGCGCAAGACGATGGCGCCCGGCGTATTCACTTTTCCGCTGGAATTTGCCGCCATCAAGCCGGCACTGCGCGCCTTTATTGCCACCCTGTTCGAGGAAAACCCGTTCCAGTTCCAGCCCGTGTTCCGCGGCTTTTATTTTACCAGCGCCCTGCAGGAGGGTGAACCCGTCAGCGCGTCCTCGCAGCAGGTGGCGCGCCGCTTCGACCTGGCCTTCGCGCCCGCGCCGGCCGCGCTGCCCGGCCGCGCGCGCCAGCATGGCTATTTTTTGCTCGACCTGTTCCGCAAGGTGATCTTCGCCGACAAGCACCTGGTGGCCAACTACGCGAGCCGCGCCAAGGTGCGCTTCAAGTACGCGCTGTTCTTCGCCGCCACGGTGACCCTGGGCGCCTGCCTGGGCGGCTGGAGCTGGTCCTACCTGGGCAACCGGCAACTGGTGGCCAATGTCGAGGCGGACATGCACAAGGTGCTGCGGCTGCAGGAGCAGCGCCTGGACCTGCAGTCGCGCCTGGAAGCGCTCGACATCCTGCAGGACCGCATCGAGCAGCTGGAGGCCTACCGCGAACAGCGGCCCTGGTCCTTGCGCATGGGCCTGTACCAGGGCGAACTGCTGGAACGCAAGCTGCGCGAGGAATACTTCGCCGGCGCGCGCCACGTCATGCTGGCCCCCGTGACTGGGGCGCTGGAAGCCTTGCTGACGGAAATGAACGCCAGCGCCGAGCAGCTGCAGCCGACGGCGCGCACGCCGCAGACACCGGCCACGCCACCGGCCGCGGCGTCTGCACCGCGCGCCTTCCAGTACCAGGCAGCCTCGCCGACAAACGTGGAAGACGCCTACAACGCGCTGAAAACGTATCTGATGCTGGCCGATAAAACGCATGCGGAAAGCAGCCACCTGAACGACCAGATGACGCGCTTCTGGCGCGGCTGGCTGGAGACCAACCGGGGCGCCATGCCGCGCGAGCAGATGATACGCAGCGCCGAGCGGCTGCTGACGTTTTACCTGTCGCAGGTCGGCGACCCGTCCTGGCCGCGCATCGAACAGAAGCTGGCGCTGGTCGACCAGGCGCGCGAAAACCTGCGCCGCGTGGTGCGCGGCATGCCGGCCCGCGAGCGCGTGTACGCCGACATCAAGGCGCGCGCCTCGACGCGCTTTCCCGGCATGACGGTGGCGCGCATCGTCGGCGAACAGGATCAGGCCCTGCTGGCGGGCAGCTACGCCATTTCCGGCGCCTACACGCGCCAGGCCTGGGAGAAATTCGTCGAAGGCGCGTTTCGCGACGCCGCCAACCGCGAACTGCAAAGCGCGGACTGGGTGCTGAAAAGCGCGTCCACCGACGACCTGACCCTGGAAGGCAGTCCGGAGCAGATCGAGAAAAACCTGCTGGCCATGTACAAGGCCGACTATGCGCGCGAGTGGCAAAAGTTCGTGCAGGGCGTGGCCGTGGCCGACCTGAAAGGCTTCGAAGGCGCCGTGCAGGCCATGAACCGCCTGGGCGACCCGCAAGCGTCGCCGATCGCCAGGCTGCTGACCACCATCTACGAAGAGACGTCGTGGGACAATCCGGCCCTGCAGAACGCGCAATTGCGCCAGGCCGAGCGGGGCATCATCGCCTGGTTCAAGGAGACGGTGCTGCGCCGCGCGCCGTCGCAGCTGACATCCAATCCTGGCCTGAACGCGCAGATCGACCCGGCCCGCCTGGACAAGCCGATGGGGCCCGTGGGCCGCGAATTTGCCGGCGTGGCCAAGCTGGTTGCGGCCAAGGACAAGGACGCATCGCTGATGCGCGCCTACCTGGAAGCGCTGTCGAAGCTGCGCAGCCGTTTGAACCAGCTGAAGAACCAGGGCGACCCCGGGCCAGGCGCGCGCCAGTTCATGCAGCAGACCCTGGAGGGCAGCGGCTCCGAGCTGGCCGACGCCCTGAAACTGGTCGACGAGCAGATGCTCACGGGGATGAGCGATGCGCAAAAGCAGGCCATCCGCCCGATCCTCGTGCGCCCGCTGATGCAGACCTTTGCCGTCATCGTCGCGCCGGCTGAACTGGAAGTAAACAAGACCTGGTCGGCGCAAGTGTATGAACCGTTCCAGAAATCGCTGGCGCAGAAATATCCGTTTTCTCCGGAGGCGCGCATCGAGGCGAGCAACCTGGAGATTGGCCAGTTCTTCGGCCCCGACGGGCTGGTGGCAAAATTCGTCACCACCGCCATGGGTCCCCTGGTGGTGCGGCGCGGCGACGTGCTGGCGCCGCGCACCTGGGCCGACATGGGCATCAGCCTGTCGCCGCAGGTGGTGACGCGCTTCCCCGGCTGGATCGCGCCGCTGGGGGCCGGCGGCGTGGCGGCCACCTCGGCCGCCGCGCAGACCGTTTTCCAGATCCAGCCTTCGCCGGCGCCCGGCACCCTCGAATACACGGTGGACATCGACGGCCAGCAGCTGCGCTACCGCAATACGCCGGCGCAGTGGACCAACATGGTGCATCCGAGTCCGCAGGGCGCGCCCGGTGCGCGCATCAGCGCCGTCACCTTCGACGGGCGCACGGTGGAACTGTTCAACGAACCGGGCCAGTTTGGCCTGAAGCGCATGATCGATGCGGCGAGCAAGAAGCGCAAGGACGGCGGCGTGTTCGAGCTGCGCTGGACGCGCGGCGATGTCAGCGTGGCGCTGGACCTGAAAATCACCAGCAGCGCCGAGATGACGGGCACGGGCACGAACGCCGCGCCGCAGGAGCAGGGCTTTCGCGGCATGCAGCTGCCCGAGACCATCGTTGGCGCGGCAGGCGCACCTGCCGCACCTGCCGCGCCCACATCCGTACCCGCACCTGCCACCGCACCCGCCATCGCAGCGGCGCCGGCCGTCGCCGCCGCATCCGGGGTGGCGCCATGATGCGCGCGCCGCAGCAGGTGCGCCTGGGCTACTTCGGCAAAATCCCTGCGCGCGGCGATTTCATCAAGGCTTGCGACAACCACGTGCTGGTGCAGCTGCTCGACGAGTGGCTGGCGCATGTCATGGCGGCGCTCACGCGTGAGCCGCGCTGGAAGCTCAATTACGACGCCCTGGCGCCGCTGCGCTTTGCCTTTGTCGGCACGCGCAGCCGGCGCGCCATCGCCGGGCGCCTGGAAGCGAGCAGCGACCAGTCGCAGCGGCGCTTTCCCTTCATGGCCATGGGCGTGCTGGATATCGACGATGCCGGCGCCTTTGTCGCCTGCTGCCCGCTGGTGCTGGCACCGCTGTGGCAGCGGGTGGAGCAGCTGTCGCAGGGCATCGTCGCCAGCGCCGAGCCGGGACCGGCGCTGCTGGCGCTGGCCGGCAACGTGGTGGAAATCGATGCGGACGGCGCCGGCCACGCGGCGCAGCTGGCCGTTTTTTTGCAGGCGCAGACGGTGCACAGCCTGCAGGCGATGCTGGCCACGCCGGCCTTCCCCGTGACGGTGCGCGAACTGCTGCTGGGTCTTGGCCTGCTGCTGCGCCCGGTGCGCCAGAGCGGCCAGCCGCGCCTGGAGAAAAGCCTGGTGCTGCCGCTGCCGCAGGACGCGGCGCAGCGCGCGCTGGTGGCCAGCTTCTGGCTGCACCTGCTGCTGCCCTTTTTGCGCCAGGCCGACTTCGAGCTGGCCCTGTTCTTTGCGCATGTCGACGAGGCACCCGTGCTGGTGATCGGCTTTTGCGGCGCCGACCCGCACGGCCTGCACGCGCTGATCGACCCGCAGGCGGCCAGCGATCGCCTGATCGTCTTCGACCAGCTGGACTGGGTCGAGGGCCAGCTGGGACAGGACGCGGCACTGCGCCAGCTGTCCGCCTGCCTGCAGCAAGGGCAGCTGTCGCTGCGCTCGGCCTGCGCCATGTTTGCCGATACCTTTGCCTGAAGGATTGCCATGAAATATCCGATAGCGTTTTTGCTGCTGCTGCTCGCCGCCGCCCCTGGCCACGCCCAGGTGCAGGCGCAGGCGCCCGCCACGCCCCTGCCGGGACAGATCCTGGTGACGGGCACCCTGGCCGATGAAGCGGCCAAGGCGGCCGTGCTGGCACGCCTGCGCGAACTGTATGGCGCCGAGCGCGTGGTCGACCAGATCGCCATCGGCAACGTGGCCGTGCCGGCCAACTGGCACGCCTATGTGCACAAGCTGATCGCGCCGAACCTGAAGCTCATTTCACGCGGCCAGATCAGCATCGACGGCAATAATGTCAGCGTACGCGGCGAAGTGGCGAACGAGGCGCAGCGCCAGCAGATCGCCAGCGACATCGCCACCAGCCTCAATCCCACCTACATCGTCAACAACGGCTTGCGCGTCAAGGCGGCCGAGGCCGAACAGGGCTTGCTCGATGCGGCGCTGGATAAACGCATCATCGAATTTGACAGCGGCCAGGCCAGCATCACGCCGGCCGGCCTGGCCATCCTCGACGAAATGGCGGCCGTCATGCAAAAGCTCAAGGAGCGCAAGGTGGAAGTGATCGGCCACACGGACAACACGGGCCTGCGCGCCAGCAACGTGGCCCTGAGCCAGGCGCGCGCCGAAGCCGTGCGCGCCTACCTGGCCACGCGGGGCATCAAGCCGGAAGCGGTGCTGACTTCGGGCCAGGGCCCGGACCGTCCCGTGGCCAGCAACGCCACGGCCGACGGCCGCGCGCGCAACCGGCGCATCGAGTTCAGGATCGCGCAGTAGCCAGCCGCGCTTCCTCAATGATCACGGTAGCGTGATGGTCAGGTGCGCCGGCCGCGGTGCCAGCTTCACCAGGTCCGCATACGCGGCCAGCGTCGCTTGCGTGCCGCGCGTCAGGTGCGTTTTCAGGCCCAGGTAGGCGCAGATGGCCAGCAGGGCGAAAAAGCTCGACAGGGCCCACAGCGGCACGTCGCTGCGGCGCTTGTTGACCACCTGGTCGGGGCGTTCGGCGCGCGGCGCGAAGCCACGGCTCTTGCCCTTGATATGGGCGATCTCGTCGCCCAGGCGGCCCGTCAGGTAGCTGAGTTTTTCGCCGCCATCGAGCGCATATTTTCCCTGGAAGCCCAATAAGAGGCACATGTGGAAGACCTGCAGCGCCTGCACGCGCATGGCGCCCTTGCCGCGCAGGGCGTCGAGGCGGTCGAAGAAATGCTCGCCCGCCAGCTGGTCGCCAAAGATCAGCAATTGCAGCGGACGCCGTTCCCACTGCTTGCGCAGGGCGAAGGGCGAGGCCAGGATGATTTCATCGACGGCCGCGCAGAACGCATACTTGGCCGCCTCGATATCGTCGCCGTCGGCGCGGATCTTTTTCGCCTCGCGCTCGAAGTCGTCGAGAAAGGCCGTGATGCGGTCCATGAAGCTTTGCTCGTCGCCAGGCGCCGAGCCGTTCTTCAGCATGAACAGCATGTAGAAGCCTTCGTGCATCAGGTCGAGCAGGGCGCTGCCCGCATGCCGGCTGGCCGTGCCGGCGGGAGCGGGGCCGCGTGGCCCGAGCAGGGAGGGCGCGGCGCGCCGTTCGATGAGCTGGCTCATGCCGTCACCGCGATCAGTTCCAGCTGCAGCTCGCGTATGCCGGTCGGCACGTACACGGCGATCGACTGCGCCTTGAGCATCTGCTGGTACAGCGCGCCGCGGTTGTCGAGCGCAAAATAATAGGTGTCGGGGCGCACGGGGATGGCGGCGGGCACCTGCGGCGCGTGCGACAGTTTCACGCCGGGCATGGCCGAGAGCACGCATTTTTCCACGTCGTCGGGCGCGCCCACCTTGACGCGCAGCGGCACCACTTCCACCAGTTCGATGGCGGGCATGGCGGCGCGGATGGCCAGGTACAGGGTGGTGTGCTGGTCGATCTTGCCCGAATCGAGCTTGCCCAGGTGGTAGGACGGCTTGTCTTCGAGCAGGGCGATGGAAAAATATTTCGACGAGATCACCGTGTCGAGCAGCTCGCGGATGATGCCGTCGATGGCGTCGAAGCAGGCGCCCGGCTGCGCGTGGTCGTAGGCGGGCAGGCTGGCCAGCGTGTAGTGGCGCGAGTAGCTGAGCAGGCCGCCCGCCAGGCCCAGCAGCGCCTCGTACAGGCGTTCCGGGTGCAGGCCGGGGTGGCGCACATAGTGCATCAGGGCGGCGGCGGCCGTGCTGACCGTGTGCAGCAGCCAGAACGAGGAGACGTCGCCCGAGCGGAACTCGATCACGTTGCGGCTAGGTTCACGGTGGTGGCCGTGCAGCGCGCCCACCTTCGCTTGCAGCGCATCGAGCAGCTGTTCCAGCAGGGACTGCAAACGCGGCGCGCCGGCGATGGCCAGGCTGGGCGCCATGAACGATGGCAGCGGCTCGAAGCCGCCCGACACGGTGCGCCGCAGGGTGATCAGCGGCAGGCATTCGTAAGAGCCGCGCGCTTCGCTGTCGGGTATCAGGCGCACGGTTTTTTTCAGGTAGGCCACGTCGGCCACGGCCGATTCCGTAAACAGGTCGGGCGTGGCGCGCATGGCGTGCGCGTAGCGGGAGGACGGCGGCGTGCCGGCGGCCGCCCCGGCCGGCGCGGCCAGCGGCGTGTAGTTCATGCCTTCGCGGTTCAGCACGGGCAGGGCGGCGTAATAGGTCACTTCCTGCAGCGAGGGCGGAAGCGCCGCCAGGTCGACGGGCGGCGGCAGGGCGTCGCTGCCGGGCGTGCCGTCGCCGGGCGCGTCGAACACTTCGCCGTCGAGGAAGATCGCCGACAGCGCCTGCAGGCGCAACGTTCCGGTTTTCAGCGATGCCAGATCCCACGCCATGTGCGCCACGCCCCACAGATACGGATGCAGCGCGCTGGCCGTGTGGTGCAGGCGCGCTTCATGATATTGATCCTGGCGCTGGAAATGCTGCGGCCGCAGGAACAGGCCCTCTCCCCACAAGACTTTCGCTGCCATGCCCATGCTGTTCTCCTTGAGTGTCGCTGTTGGATATTCGTGCTTGCCGCTTGCCGCTTGCCGCTTTCCGCCACCGTCTACTGGCAGCGCAGCGCGGCCAGTGTCGTCATGGCGCCCTGCGCGCCGCCCATGCTCAGGGCGCAGGCGTGCAGGCCGATGGTGATGCCGCCGCGCTCCGCATCGGCGGCGGCAAACGTGGCGCGCCAGCGCTGCGGCGCGGGCGCGCGGAACAGGGCCACCACGCCGATGAAATACGCTTCCTTGCTGACTTTTTCCTGCACCTCGTAGCGCTGCCCGGGCACCAGCAGCACTTCGCGCACTTCCATCAGGTCGGCGCCCAGCGCGGCCTGCTCCCGGCGCGCATCGAGGAAGCTGTCGTAGGGCGCCTGCTCGAAGGCGGCGCTCTGGCGCAATTTGTAGATGCGCGCCACCAGCGCCAGCGGGCGGCCATCCGCGTCGGTATTCAGGCGCTGCGCCGCGTGCAGGCGGATGCTCACCGTGCGCGGCGGTTTTTGCGCGTCGGGCAGCTCGGGCGCCGGCCTGGCCACGCCGGCCATCTGCAGCGCCGCGTTGGCCAGCGAACCGATGGCGCCGCCCGCGCAGCCAGCCAGCGGCAGCAAGGCGACGAGGAGTAGCGGCAGGCGGAACTGAAGGGGGGAGCGCATGGCCTGCCTTCGCAAAAATGACGCGTGGAAAGTAATTGCTACAGTCATTTAATCGCATATGCCATGGCGCTACTTGCGCAGGCGCAAAATCCGTCGGCGATCGGCTTGAAGCCTGTGCCAGATCAGGAAAATGGTGCATGAATTTCGCTGCTGAGTGGAACTTCTTCTTTGCTGATTAATCTCAATCTGGCAAAAAAATTGGCGATCAATAATGGCCTCCACCAAGGCGCCGCCCATCTTTCCCAGCGGTAGCGTCCTCCACGCAAAGGAGTGCCCGATGATGCCAGCCACCACACTGTCCCGAATTGCCTGCCTTGCCAGCGCCTTGCTGCTGACTGCCTGCGCCACCACGGAGCAGGCGGCGCCCAGGAAGTCCGCCGCGCCCACCCTGGCGCAGGTGATGAGCGACGCCGACGCGGCCGCGCGGGCCGGCCAGCACGAGCGGGCCCTGGCCTTGCTCAAGGCTGGCGGCAGCAGCTATCCGGCCGACAAGGCGCCATGGCTGCAGATGGCGCAGATGAAGTTTGACCGCGGCCAGTATGGCGACGCCATCGGCCATGCGCTCGAAGCGCTCGAGCGCGATCCCGACGACAAGGTCGCCAACAGCATCGTCGCCGTCAGCGGCTTGCGCCTGTCGGGCAAGGCGCTGGCCGACCTGTCGCGGCAAAACAACCTGAATGGCTCGCTGCGTTCGGAAGCGCAGGACCTGGCCCGGCTGCTGCGCGCGAGCATCGGCGAGGAAGTGCTGGTGCCGCCGGCCAAACGGCCGCCGGCGGCGGCAAAACGCGCGGCCGGCAGCGCGGCCGGCGCGCCTGGCGCGGCTGCCAAAGGCACGCCGTCACAGGGCAGCACGGCCGATCCTTTCAGCGGCTTGAAGTAAGCCGGCGCCTCCCCTCCCACTTCGCAAAGGAAGCAACATGGCCAAGTCCGACAGTATCCAGAAACGCCTGCAAAAGGTACGCGCGCCGCGCGTGCAGATGACCTACGACGTCGAGATCGGCGACGCGATCGAGAACAAGGAACTGCCCTTCGTGATGGGCGTGCTCGGTGATTTTGGCGGTAACGCCGAGCAGGAAAAGAAGCGTCTGAAGGACCGCAAGTTCGTCTCCATCGACATGGACAATTTCGATGAAGTGCTGGGCAGCGTGGCGCCGGCGGCGCGCTTCGACGTGGCCAACCGCCTCAGCGCCGAAGGCGGCACCTTTCCCGTCGAATTGCATTTCCGCTCGATGGCCGACTTCCGCCCGGAATCGGTGGTGCGCCAGGTCGAACCGCTGCGCAAGCTGCTCGAAGCGCGCACCAAGCTGGCCGATTTGCGCAACAAACTGGCCGGCAACGACAAGCTGGAAGACCTGCTGACGGAGGTGCTCAATAATACCGACAGCCTCGCCGCGCTGTCGCCCATGCACCCCGGCCAGGAGGATTGAGATGAGCGCACAGGCACAACTCAATCCAGGCGCGCCGGTGGCAGGCGCCCAGACGGACTTGCTGGACCAGATCGTCGAGCAGAGCCGGGTCGCCAAGTCCGGCGCCGAGCATGCGCGCGCGCGCGACCTGATCTCGGAACTGGTGACGCAGGTGCTCGATGGCACGGTGCTGGTGTCGCACAGCCTGTCTGCCACGCTCGATGCGCGCGTGGCGGAAATCGACAGCCTAATTTCCGCCCAGCTCAGTGAAGTGATGCACACGGCGCCGTTCCAGCAGCTGGAACAAAGCTGGAGCGGCCTGCATTACCTGGTCGGCAATTCCGACACGGGCACGCGCCTGCAGATCCGCATGTTCAACGCCACCAAGCGCGAACTGGTGAAGGACTTCCAGTCGGCGCTGGAATTTGACCAGAGCAGCATGTTCAAGAAGATCTACGAAGAAGAATTCGGCACCTTCGGCGGCGCGCCGTTTGCCGCGCTGCTGGGCGACTACGCCATTTCGCGCCAGCCGGAAGACATGTATTTCATCGAGCAGATGTCGCACATCGCCGCCGCTGCCCACGCGCCGTTCATCTCCTCGGCGGCACCGGAACTGTTTGGCCTGGAAACCTACGGCGACCTGGGCAAGCCGCGCGACCTGGCGAAGGTGTTCGACACCATCGAATACGCGAAATGGAAAGCCTTCCGCGAGTCCGAGGATGCGCGCTACGTGGGCCTGACCTTGCCGCGTTTTCTCGGGCGCCTGCCGTTCAATCCCGTCGACGGCACCACCGTCGAAGGTTTTAACTTTGTCGAGGAAGTCGATGGCAGCGACCACCAGAAATACCTGTGGTGTAACGCGGCGTATGCCTTCGGTTCCAAGCTGACGCGCGCCTTCGCCGATTTCGGCTGGTGCGCCGCCATTCGCGGCGTGGAGGGCGGCGGCCTGGTGGACGACCTGCCGACGCACACCTTCAAGACGGACGAGGGCGACGTGGCCCTGAAATGCCCGGCCGAAGTGGCGATCACCGACCGCCGCGAGAAGGAGTTGAGCGATCTGGGTTTCATCTCGCTGGTGCACTGCAAGAACACGGCCTACGCCGCCTTCTTCGGCGCGCAGTCGGCGCAGAAAAGCCGCAAGTACAGCAGCGACGCGGCCAATGCCAACGCCGTGCTGTCGTCGCAGCTGCAGTACATCTTCGCCGTCTCGCGCATCGCCCACTACATGAAGGCCATGATGCGCGACAAGATCGGCAGCTTCACGGCCGCCGCCGACGTCGAGGATTTCCTCAACCGCTGGCTGATGACCTACGTGCTGCTCGACGATAACGCCAGCCAGGAACAGAAGGCCCAGTTCCCGCTGCGCGAAGCATCGGTGAAGGTGCATGAAGTGCCGGGCCGGCCGGGCGTGTACCGCGCCGTGTCATTCCTGCGGCCGCATTTCCAGCTCGATGAATTATCCGTTTCGCTCCGACTGGTCGCGGAGTTGCCGAAGTCGACCAATTCCTGATCCCCCGGATCATCCCTCAACCACAGGAGCACACCATGGCAATCGATGTATATCTGCACATAGACGGCATCAAGGGCGAGTCCACCGACGACAAGCACAAGGAATGGATCGAGTGCAAATCGGTCAGCTGGAGTGTGGAGCAGCCGAAGTCCGCCACCGCCTCCACGGGCGGCGGCCACACGGCCGAACGCTGCGAACACAAGGACATCGTCATCTCGAAACTGGCCGACCTGTCCTCGCCGGTGCTGCTGCAGACCTGCTCGGCCGGCAAGACCATCCCCAAGGCGCGCTTCGAGTTCATGCGCGCCGACGGCCAGGGCGAGCGCGTCAAGTATTTCGAGATCGAGATCGAGAATGTGCTGATCGGCGCGGTCACGCCCAACGTGGAGGAGGGCGACATCCTCGGCGAGCATGTCGGCTTCAAGTTCTCGAAAGTCAAATGGAAGTACACGCAGCAAAAAGTGACGGGCGGCGCCGGCGGCAATACCTCGGGCGGCTGGGACCTGGCGGCCAACCGCGTGGCCTGATCCACCCTTGCGCGGCGCGCGGCGGACAGTCTCCGGCGCGCGCCGCGCCGACTTGTCGGGAGCCTGCATGGATACCTATGTACCGGGCCTGTTCGATCGCCTGATGGGCGATGCCGGCGGCGCACATGGCGCGGGCGGCGCCGGCGGTGTGGTGGCGCACCTGTCGCTGGAACAGCTGAAGGACGCGGTGGCGCGCGACCTCGAGGAATTGCTGAATACGCGCATGGCCCTGCCTGCGGGCGCGCTGGACGCCTACCCGGAATGCGCGGCCTCGATCGTCAATTATGGCCTGATCGACTTTGCCGGCATGTGCCTGTCGAGCAGCGATGACCGTGCGCGCATCTGCGCCGCGCTGAAAGCGGCCATCGAACGCCACGAGCCGCGCCTGCGCCATGTGCGCGCGCGCCTGGAACGCGAGGCGGGCGGCATCAACCGGGTCGGCTTCGTCATCAGCGGCACCCTGGTGGTGCGGTGCGGCGGCGAGGCGGTCAACTTTGACGCCGTGCTGCAGCCGTCGTCGCTGCGCTATTCGATCAACCGCAAGGGAGCCGCCGCATGAGCAATAACCTGAAAACCTTGATTGGCAAACTGAATGACACGGCGCGCACGGCCGCCACGCGCGCCGCCGGCATCTGCGTGGGCCTGGGCCAGTATGAAGTCGATATCGAACACCTGTTTTTGGCCCTGCTGGAGCAGGAGCGCAGCGATTTCGTCACCATCGCGCGGCGTAGCGAAATCAGCCTGACGGCGCTGGAAGCGGACTTGCGCCGCGAGATTGGCGGCTTCAAGACGGGCAGCGCGCGTACGCCCGTGTTTTCTCCCCACTTGCCGCTGCTGTTCGAGCACGCCTGGCTGATCGCCTCGCTGGCTGCCGGGCCGGCCGGTGCGGCCCGCCCGGCCAGCATTCGCAGCCGGCACTTGCTGCTGGCGCTGCTGACGGAGCCGGAACTGGCGCAGCTCGCGTATCGCGGCTCGAAACTGTTCGCGCGCTTCAGCGTGGAGCAATTGAAACACCATCCCGACAAATTGACGGCCGGTTCCCTGGAAGAGGACAGCGCGGCGGCGCCGCCGCTCGCCGAAACAGCCGCCGACCCGGTGACGGCCCTGGCGACGAAAACCCCGGCGCTCGACCAGTTCACCACCGACCTGACGCAGCTGGCGCGCGACGGCAAGCTCGATCCCGTGATCGGCCGCGAGGCGGAGATTCGCCAGGCCGTCGACATCCTGCTGCGCCGGCGCCAGAACAATCCGATCCTGACGGGCGAGGCGGGCGTGGGCAAGACGGCCGTGGTGGAGGGACTGGCCTTGCGCATCGCCGCCGGTGACGTGCCCGAGGTGCTGCAGGGCGCGCACATCCACACGCTCGACATGGGCTTGCTGCAGGCCGGCGCCAGCGTGAAGGGCGAGTTTGAAAGCCGTCTGAAAAACGTCATCGACGAGGTGGCGAAAAGCCCGCACCCGATCATCCTCTTCATCGACGAGGCGCACACCATGATCGGCGCCGGCGGCCAGGCGGGGCAGAACGATGCGGCCAACCTGCTCAAGCCGGCGCTGGCGCGCGGCGCCCTGCGCACCATCGCCGCCACCACCTGGAGCGAATACAAGAAATACTTCGAGAAGGATGCGGCGCTGGCGCGGCGCTTCCAGGTCGTGAAGGTGGAAGAACCGAGCGAGGAGATCGCCTGCGCCATGCTGCGCGCCATGGCGCCATTGATGGAGCGGCATTTCGGCATCCGCGTGCGCGACGCTGCCATCGTCGATGCCGTGCGCCTGTCGCACCGCTATATCAGCGGGCGCCAGCTGCCCGACAAGGCCATCAGCGTGCTCGATACGGCGTGCGCCAAGGTGGCGCTGGGGCAGAGCGCCACGCCGGCGCAGCTGGAAAACGCGCATCGCCAGCACGAGCGCAGGGGCGCGGAAATTGCCGCCCTGGAGCGCGAGGCGGCCGATGGCGAAGTGGCCGGCAAGGCGGGTGTGGCGCGGCTGGCGCAGCTGCGTCGCGAACATGACAGCGGCCAGGCGGCGATCGCCTCGCTGGCGCAGCGCTGGGAACGCGAAAAGGCGCTGGTGGCGCAGATCGGCGCCTTGCGTGCGCAGCTGCGCGACGAGCGGCCGGGCGAAGGCGGCGCGGCGCGCCTGCTGGCGCTGAAGGAAGAACTGGCGGCGCTGCAGGGCGAAGCGCCACTGGCGCCGCTGGAAGTCGATGCGCAGGTGGTGGCGGGCATCGTCGCCGGCTGGACCGGCATCCCGCTGGGGAAAATGGTCAAGGACGACATCCGCAGCGTGCTGGCGCTGGATTCGGCGCTGCGCGAACGGGTGCTGGGGCAGGATCACGTCATCGATGCGGTGGCGCAGCGCGTGCGCACGGCGCGCGCCAGCCTGGATGACCCCAACAAGCCGCAGGCCGTGTTCCTGTTCACGGGGCCATCGGGCACCGGCAAGACGGAAACGGCGCTGGCGCTGGCCGAACTGCTGTACGGCGGCGAGCGCAAGCTCATCACCCTGAACATGAGCGAGTACCAGGAGGCGCACAGCGTGGCCGGCCTGAAAGGTTCGCCGCCCGGCTATGTTGGCTATGGCGAGGGCGGCGTGCTGACGGAGGCCGTGCGGCGCCAGCCCTACAGCGTGGTGCTGCTCGACGAAGCGGAAAAAGCCCATCCCGATGTGCTGGAACTGTTCTTCCAGGTGTTCGACAAGGGCGTGCTCGATGATGCGGAAGGGCGCGAAGTCGATTTCCGCAACACCATCATCATCGCCACCTCGAATCTGGGGTCGGCCGCCATGATGGCCGCCTGCCTGAACCGCACAGCGGAAGAACTGCCCACGCCGGCCGCGCTGGAAGCACTGGTGCGCCCGCAACTGGTGGCACATTTCAAGCCGGCCCTGCTGGGGCGCCTGCAGGTGCTGCCGTTCTATCCTTTGACCGATACGGTGCTGGCCGAGATCATCCAGTTGAGGCTGGCGCGCATCGGCGCGCGCATCGCGCGCAACCACCAGGCGCAGTTCAGCCACGACGCGGCGCTGGTCGAGGCGGTGCTGGCGCGCTGCACCGAGGTCGATTCGGGCGCGCGCAATGTCGATCAGATCCTCAATGGCAGCGTGCTGCCGGCGATTGCAGAAGCGGTGCTGGCGCGCATGGCCGATGGCGAGCCGGTGGCGTCCATCCGTGTCGGCGCCAGCAAGCAGGGGCAGTTCAAATACACCATTAAATAAACCCATCCGCCGGAGAGCGCCATGTTCAATCTGGAGCAGTTGCTGCACCCCGTCAGCGCCGTCAGCCCGTGCGGCGATGACATCACCTTCAGCCAGGAGCTCGACGCCATCGCGCGGGCGCGCCTGCACGACGACCCGAGCCTGGACCAGGGCGAGTGGGTGACTGTGCTCAAGGAGGCGGACTGGCCGTTCGTGGCAACGCGCTGCGAACAGCTGATCGCCTCGCACAGCAAGGACTTGCGCGTGGCCGTATGGCTGGCCGAGGCGCATGCCAAGACGCGGCACTTCCGTGGCCTGGGCGATGGCTATGCGCTGCTGGCCGGCCTGTGCGAGCGCTATTGGGAAGGCTTGTATCCGGCGGCCGACGAGGGCGACCATGAACAGCGCATCGGCAACCTGTTCTGGCTGCTGTCGCGCACACCGCAGCTGCTGCGCGAGATCCCGCTGACCGATGGCGCCGATGGCCAGTTCGCGCTGCAGGATTTCGATGCGGCGCGCCAGCGCGCGGCGAATGCCGTGGCGCCCGAGCAGGGCTGGGGCGATGCGCATGGCGAGGAGGGCGCCAGCCTGGCACAGATGGAGACGGCGCGGCAGAAGACTCCGCGCGCCTTTTCCGATGCCCTGCTGGCCGATGCGCAGTATTGCATGCAGTCGCTGCTGGCGTTCGAACGCAGCGTCGACGCGCGCTTCGGCGCCGACGGCCCCAGCTTTCGCGCCGCCCGCGAAGCGCTGGAAAGCGCCATCCACTTCATCGCCCCGCTGGCGCCCGGCGCCGATTTTGCGACCGCGTTGCCCGGCGCGTCGCCAGGCGCCGGCAGCGGCGGCGCCATCGTGCAGCGCCAGCAGGCACTGGCCCAGCTGCGCCAGGTGGCCGATTTCTTTCGCCGCACGGAGCCGCACAGCCCTGTAGCCTACCTTGCTGACAGGGCTGCCAGCTGGGGCGAACTGCCCTTGCACCTGTGGCTGCGCGCCGTCGTCAAGGACCAGGGCACCCTGGCGCAGCTCGACGAAATGCTGGGCACGGGCAGCACGAACGGCTGACGCGATGGGCGCCTTCCATGCTACCCTGCCAGCATGTTCAGAACGCTCCTTGTCCCTGCCGCGCTATGCCTGTCCCTCGCCGTCAGTGGCCTGGCGCAGGCGGCGCAGCCGGTCGTACTGTATGGCGACGACGACTATCCGCCGTACTCGTATGTCGAGAACGGCCAGCTGAAAGGCATCTATACGGAAATCGTGCGCGCAGCGGCGCTGGCCATGCCGCAGTACCAGGTGCAGCTGCGCCCCGTGCCCTGGAAGCGCGGCGTGGTGATGCTGCAGACGGGTGAAGCGTTCGCCCTGTATCCGCCGTATTCCTGGCGCAGCGAGCGGCCGTACGTGCGCTATTCCGTGCCGCTGCTGATGGAGCAGCTGGTGGTGTTCTGCAATCAGGACGTGCTGGCCAGACGCAGCCTGCAGCACTGGCCCGCCGATTATGGCGGCTTGCACATCGGCGTGAACGCCGGTTTTCTGCTGGGTGATGCGGGCCTGATGCAAGACCTGCAAACGCGCAAAATCGTGCTCGATCCTGCCAAGGGCACGCGCACGAATTTGCTCAAGCTGATGCGCGGGCGTATCGATTGCTATGTCAGCGACCGCCTGTCGGCCCAGTGGGAACTGCAGCGTATCGCCGGCGACAGCCGCGCCGGCACGCCGCGCCAAGCGATCCACGAGACGGCGCAGCTGGCCAGCCAGCAGGGGCACGTGGGTTTTACCGTGCGCCAGCCGGCACAGTATCCGTACCGTGATGATTTCATCGCGCAGTTCAATGCAGCCATCGCGCGCATGCAGCACAATGGCGCGATCCGGCGAATCGTCGAGCGGGCGCTGCCACCCTGAACTATGACTTTTGGAGAGAACGATGAAGAAACTGCTATTGCTGTGCATGGTGCTGCTGGCCGGCTGCGTGGGCCGGCCCGACAATATCGTGCCCGTGACGAATTTCGATACCACCCGATATCTGGGCAAATGGTATGAGATCGCACGCCTCGACCATTCCTTCGAACGGGGACTGAGCCATGTGACGGCCGACTACAGCCTGCGCCAGGATGGCGGTCTGAAAGTGCTCAACCGCGGCTACAAGGATGCGGACGCGGCATGGAAGGATGCCGAGGGCAAGGCGTATTTCGTCGACAAGAAAGATGTGGGCTATCTGAAAGTGTCGTTTTTCGGCCCCTTCTATGGTTCCTACATCATCTTCGACCTGGATCAGCAGGACTACAGTTACTCGCTGATCAGCGGGCCCGACAAATCCTACTTGTGGTTGCTGTCGCGCACGCCGACGATGGATCCCGCCGTGCAGCAGCGCCTGATCGACAAGGCCCAGGGCCTGGGTTTTGATACGTCAAAATTGATCTATGTGAAACAAAACTGAGTTTTTCCCCGTGCCGCCCGCTCGTGGCGGCACCTTGCCTTCTGCTTGTTGCTTTTCTGCATGTTATTTCTTGCAATGCCCTCCTGATTCACTCACAATCAGCACCAAGGTAGTGCATATGCGGCGCCGTGGACGCCGGGTATGCCTGCACCCTGCGGCCCCACTTTCACGATTGCCAGTCGGTAAATGCTTGCTATAGTGAATGGTAGCAACGCCAGCCCAGCGGCAACCGTGCAGTGTTCTTTTAGATAGGAAACTCGCAATGAAAAACCTCAAGATTGGCGTGCGTCTCGGTGGCGGTTTTGCCGCCGTATTGCTGCTGCTGACGTCCTTGACCGTGGTGGGCATCGTGCAGATGCAAAGTGCCAGCAAGGAAACCGATGCCCTCGTCAACGTCAAGGTGCGCAACGAGCGCCTGATCGGCGAGTGGACCAAGGTCATCGAGGTGAACGCGGCGCGCACGGCGGCCGCCTGGAAGGTCAGCGATCCCGCGCATCAAAAACAATTCGAGACGGAAATGGCGGCCTCGTCCGCACGCGCCACGGAAATCCAGAACGATATCGGCAAGAGTCAGCTGAATGCGGAAGAGCAGGCCCTGTACCAGGAAGTGCTGAGCACGCGCAAAGCCTATACCGAGGTGCGCAAGAATGTCTTCAAGGCCAAGAACGCGGGCGACCTGGAACTGGGCACGCGCCTGTATGAAGGCGACATGGCCGTCAAGCGCGACATCTACCTGGCGTCGCTGAAAAAGCTGGAAGTGCTGGAAGCCAAATTGCTCAACGATACCGCCGCGCAAATCCGTTCGCGCTACGAAAATGGCCGCTTGCTGCTGATCTCGCTGGGCGTGGCCGCCATCCTGCTGGGCATTGCCTGCGCCTACTGGATCACCCGTTCGATCACGCGGCCCATCACGCGCGCCGTCGAGGTGGCTGAAGCCGTTTCCGCAGGCGACCTGACCAGCCATATCGTCGTCGAAAGCCGCGATGAAACGGGGCAATTGATGCATGCGCTGAAAAACATGAACGACAAGCTGGTGAGTATCGTCGGCCAGGTGCGCGCCGGTACCGATTCCATCAGCACGGCGTCAAGTGAAATCGCCGCCGGCAACCTGGACTTGTCGTCGCGCACGGAACAGCAGGCCAGCTCTCTGGAAGAGACCGCTTCTTCCATGGAAGAACTGACCTCCACCGTCAAACTCAATGCCGACAATGCGCGCAGCGCCAACCAGCTGGCCATCGACGCTTCGCAAATCGCCAGCAAGGGCGGCGCCGTGGTGTCCGAAGTGGTCAGCACCATGGGCTCGATCAACGATTCCTCGCGCAAGATCGTCGACATCATCAGCGTCATCGACGCCATCGCCTTCCAGACGAATATCCTGGCCTTGAACGCGGCCGTCGAAGCGGCCCGTGCTGGCGAGCAGGGCAGGGGCTTTGCCGTGGTGGCATCCGAGGTGCGCAACCTGGCGCAGCGGTCCAGCCAGGCGGCCAAGGAAATCAAGGGCTTGATCGACGATTCCGTGCAAAAGGTCGAGGCCGGTTCGCAACTGGTGGACAAGGCGGGCCGCACCATGGATGAAATCGTGCAAAGCATCAGCCACGTGACGCAGATCATGAATCAGATCACGGACGCCAGCGACGAGCAGCGCACGGGCATCGAACAAGTCAACCAGGCCATCGGCCAGATGGACCAGGTGACGCAGCAAAACGCGGCCTTGGTGGAAGAGGCCGCCGCCGCGGCGGAATCGATGCAGGAGCAAGCGGCCAAGCTGGCCGACGTGGTGGGCTTGTTCAAGCTGGATGCCACGCAGCAATATGTGTCGGCAGGCGTGGCGAACCGCCCGGCCGCAGCCAGGCCTGCAGCAGCCAAACCCGTCGCGCGGCGTGCCGTGACCGCTACTGCGGGCATCGCCACTTCCGCCGCCCGCACGGGCAGTGGCGCTGCCAAGGCAGTCAAAGCGGACACCTTGCGCCCCGCCAGCCCACGCGCGCCGGTCGCTTCGGGCGCCGATGAATGGGAAGAGTTCTAAGCGCGGCGCAGCGCGCGGCTCGGCGTTTCCCCACGCCGGACAACCCGCAGGCATGGCGCGGGCGCTACAATCGCGGCTTGAAGAACACCGCGAACGCGCTCCGCCATGACTACCCGCAGTACCATTGATCCCTCCCAGACCGGCGCCGCCCATCCAGCGGCAACCGTCAAGCGCACGCGCTGCCCCGTCTGCCTGCGCGCAACAGCCAGCTGCATCTGCCGCTGGATTTCCGCCATCCCCCACACGGTCGAGGTGCTGATCCTGCAGCATCCGCTGGAAGTCCACAATGCCAAGGGCAGCGCACGCTTGCTGCACCTGAGCCTGCCCAACAGCCGCATGCTGACGGGCGAACAGTTCGCCCCGGCCATTCTTGCCGCACTGCTGGCGGACAAGCACAATGTGCTGCTGTACCCGGATACGCCGGGCGACCGTTCGCTGGGCATCGCGCCGCCGCCCGCGCTCGACCCGGCCATCCTGCTCGATCCTGCGCAGCTGCGCCTGGTGGTACTGGACGGCACCTGGCGCAAGAGCCGCAAGATGCTGTACCTGAACCCGCAGTTGCAGCAATTGCCACGCCTGCCATTGCGCGACACGCCCGCCTCCCATTACCTGATCCGCAAGGCGCATGCGCCCGACCAGTTATCGACCCTGGAAGCGACTTGCTATGCCCTGATGCAGTTGGAGCAGGACGTGCCGCGTTTCGTTCCGCTGATCGCGGCGTTTGACGGTTTTGTCGCGCAGCAGTTGAGTTATGTCATGCCGCACGGTGAAAAAGCTTGAAATAGCACCATGGCAGCCCTTGATCTTGGCCGAACAGCGGCATAGTATACTGTACGTATATACAGTTGATGGGGCCGTTCATGAAAGCAATCATTCCGGAACACGATGACAGCTTTGCCGGGCAAGTGATGCTGCCGCCGCAATCGCTGAAAGCTGGCAAGGGACGCGGCGCCGTATCGAACCTGCAAGGCCGCTACGAGGTGCACGCGCGTGCCGGCTTCGATGACGGCTGGAGCGTGGCGGGGAACGACGAGGCGGAGGGGGAAGGCGGCGCGCCAGCCTGGAAGACGCAGGTCAGCGATGAGCAGGCACGCACCATCCTCACGCGCAACGCCTCGCCCGACTTGCCATTCAACGTATCCTTGAATCCGTATCGGGGCTGCGAGCATGGCTGCATTTATTGCTTTGCGCGTCCCACGCACAGCTATCTGGGCCTGTCGCCCGGGCTCGACTTTGAAAGCCGCATCTATGCCAAGGTGAATGCGCCTGAACTGTTGCGGCGCGAGCTGGCCAAGCCATCCTATGTGCCGGAACCGATCGCGCTCGGCGTCAATACGGATGCGTATCAGCCGTGCGAGCGCGAACGGCAACTGACGCGGCGCGTGCTTGAAGTGCTGAGCGAGTGCGACCATCCGGTGGCGCTGATCACGAAATCGTCGCTGATCGAGCGCGACATCGATTTGCTGGCGCCCATGGCGGCCAGGCGCCTGGCTGCCGTGGCCGTCACCGTCACCACGCTCGATCCCGCCATCGCGCGCACCCTGGAGCCACGCGCCGCCGCCCCGGCGCGGCGCTTGCGCACCATCCGCACCTTGACGGAGGCGGGCATTCCCGTGGGCGTGAGTATCGCGCCCATCATCCCCTTCGTCACCGAGCCGGAAATCGAACAGCTGCTCGAAGCCGTGCGCGACGCGGGCGCCATCCACGCCCATTACGTGGTGCTGCGCCTGCCATGGGAAGTGAGCCCGCTGTTCCAGCAGTGGCTGGAAGCGCACTTCCCGGAGCGGGCCCAGCGCGTGATGAACCGGGTGCGGGAAATGCGCGGTGGCAAGGATTACGACAGCGCGTTCGGCACGCGCATGCAGGGCGAAGGCGTCTGGGCTGACCTCATCCGTCAGCGCTTTGAAAAAGCCGTGCATCGGCTGGGCCTGCACGGCAAGGGCGGCCGCTTCAAGCAGCTCGATTGCACCCAGTTCCGCCGGCCGCTGGTGGTGCCGCCGCTGGGCAACAAGGCGAAAGGGGGCAATGCCGGGCAGCTGGACTTGTTTTAGAACGTGCGGCGCTGCCGTTGCCGGAAGCCAGGCGTGCCGCCGTGCCATGCGCAGGGGCAACGCTGTGAAGAGGGCGCGGCTGGGGGCACGTGCCGGTGGCGCGCGTCTGCTGTGCTGCGTGCTGCGCTGTCTGCTATCCAGTCCGCTGCGCTGTCTGCTATGTCGTCAGCTGCGCTGGCGCGGAAGGCTCAGGGCGTCGGGTCCGTGGCTGGCGTTTCCCTGAGCTGCGCCAGATGCTGTTCGATGGCGAAGACGTGCGGGTCGGTCTTGCCCAGTTCGCGTAGCGCGCTGGCCAGGTGCAGCAGGTAGTCGCTGTTCGGGCCACTGGGGCCGCTTGACCGGGCGATCTGGCGCGCGATATCGAATTCGGACGCGGCGCCCAGAAAGGCCGCGTTTTCCTCGTTGGCGATGTACACCAGGCCTTCGACCTTGCTGCCGTCGTCGAAGGTGATGTCGGTGGCCAGGCGCAGATAGCCGTTCTTTTCGCGGTGGTCGAGGTGGGCAAAGACTTCCGGCGTGATCAGGTAGGCCATGCCGTCGCACACGGCGCCCGCCTGCGGCACGAGGGTGACGACCCGGCCTGGCGCCAGCGGCGTGCCGCGGTGGTCGTGTGACCCTTGCCAGAAGCGCCGCGTCCAGCCTTCGATGCTGGCGGGACGGCGCTCGATGTAGGGAAAGTCCGCCTTGTAGATCAGCGAACCGTAGCCGAACAGCCAGACCTGTTCGTGGCCGTCGAATTTGTTCATGCGCTGGTTGATGGCGATGGTGGCGGCGTCGATGGACGACAGGTCAGGCTGGGTCATGGCGTAAGCGGTAAGGGGACGATGCTGGATTATAAGGCGCTGCCCGCCGCGCTGCCCGCCGGCGCTGCGTCGCGCGCGCCGCCCACATTCCACTCGTGCGTCTCGACGAACTGGAACAGGAAGGCCATGAAGCTTTCGGCCGCCGGCGACAGCGAGCGGCCCGTCTTGGTGTAGACGAAAAAGCGCCGCGTCAGTTCCGGCTCGTGCAGGGTGCGCATCTGCAGTTTATACAGCTTGACCATCGGTTCCGCATACGGCAGGCAGGCCGTGATGCCCAGGTTGGCGCTGACCATGGCCAGCGCCGTCGTCATGAAGGTCACTTCATTGTAGGGATTGAGCGACAGGTCGCGGAAAGAGCCATGCATGTCGCGCAGCAGGCGTTCCGTGAACTGGCCCTGCAGGGAAATGAACGGGTAGTCGGCCACGTCGGCCCAGGTGACGCGTTCTTTCTGCTGCAGCGGGTGCCGCTCGGGGAAGACCAGCACGAAGGGCATCTCGAACAGCACCTGCGCGGCGATTTCCGCCGTCGGATCGCGCTCCGGGCCGATGCCGAAATCGACTTCGCCGCTGAAGACGCGCGCCGGGACATTCTCCACGGGACAGTCGACCAGGCGCAGCTGCACTTCCGGGTGCGCCTGGCGATAGGCGGCGATCACTTCCGGCAGCAGGGTGCAGGCCATCATCTGCGGCGCGGCGATGCGCACCATGCCCGTTTTCAGTGCCTTGCGCTGGGCGATGCCGGCCATGGCGCCATCGAGATCCTCTATCATCTTTTCAAACAGCGGATACAGTTCGCGGCCGATTTCCGACAGCTGCGTCTTGCGCGTGCTGCGCTCGACCACGCGCACCCCCAGCACGCTTTCCAGTTCCTTGATCAAGCCGCTCAAGGCGGACTGCGTCACGTGCAGGTATTCGGCGGCCAGGGTAAAACTGCCGGTCTTGGCCAGCGCCACGAAGGCGCGCATCTGTCGCAAGCTGGGACTCATAAGATTATCCGATAAATCGATGGATAAAAATTGTTTGTATGATAGCTGTAACTCGATTCTAATGGTGAAAAGCTGAAAAATACGCCAGCCATCGCGCCCCGGGCGCATCCATCGGAGACAAACATCATGAAAATCAAGCAAATCCACCATGTCGCCTACCGCTGCATCGACGCGAAGAAAACCGTCGAGTGGTACGTCAAGCATTTGAACATGAATTTCGTCCTCGCCATCGCCGAAGACCTGGTGCCATCGACCAAGGCGCCGGACCCGTACATGCATGTCTTCCTCGACGCGGGCCAGGGCAATGTGCTGGCCTTCTTCGAGCTGCCGACGCAGCCGCCGATGGACCGCGACCGCAATACCCCGGCCTGGGTGCAGCACCTGGCGCTGGAAGTGGCCAGCATGGACGAACTGCTGGCCGCCAAGGAGCGCCTGGTCGCCGGCGGCATCGAGGTGCTCGGTCCCGTGAACCACGCCATCTTCCAGTCGATCTATTTCTTTGACCCGAACGGCCACCGCCTGGAGCTGGCGGCCAACGTGGGCACGCCCGAGATGATGGCCAAACTGGACGCCGTCAAATGGGAAATGCTGGAAGAATGGTCGCAGACGCGCCGCGCGCCGAAGCACGCCGCCTGGATGCATGCGCCGGCCGAGGCCTGAGCCGCAGCGCGCATCCCCACGCTGACGCCACTTCAAACAACCATCGAACAAGGAATACCATGAAACTCGCCACCCTGAAAAACGGCAGCCGTGACGGCGCCCTGATCCTCGTCAGCCGCGACCTGCGCCAGTGCCTCGCCGTCGCCGAGATCGCGCCCACCCTGCAGGCGGCGCTCGACGACTGGGACAGCATCGCGCCCAGGCTGGAAATCGCCTACGCGGCCCTGAACGCAGGCACGGCGGCCGGCGCCCAGCCATTTGCCGCCAGCCTGTGCCACGCGCCGCTGCCGCGCGCCTACCAGTGGGCCGACGGTTCGGCCTACATCAACCACGTGGAACTGGTGCGCAAGGCGCGCAACGCGGAAGTGCCGGCCTCGTTCTACACGGATCCGCTGATGTACCAGGGCGGTTCGGACAGCTTCATTGGCCCGCGCGACCCGATCTTCGCCCTGTCGGAAGAGTGGGGCATCGACCTGGAAGCGGAAGTGGCCGTCGTCACGGGCGACGTCGCCATGGGTGCCAGCGTGGTCGACGCGGCGAACGCCATCCGCCTGGTCATGCTGGTCAACGACGTCTCCTTGCGCAACCTGATCCCGGGCGAACTGGCGAAAGGTTTTGGTTTCTTCCAGTCGAAGGCGGCCAGCGCGTTTTCGCCCGTCGCCGTCACGCCCGATGAACTGGGTGCCGACTGGGCAGACAGCAAGCTGCACCTGCCATTGCTGGTGGACCTGAACGACAAACCCTTCGGCAAGCCGAATGCGGGCGAAGACATGACATTCAATTTTGCCCAGCTGGTTGCCCACGCGGCGAAGACGCGCGAACTGGGCGCCGGCAGCATCGTCGGTTCCGGCACCGTGTCGAACAAGCAGGGCAATCTGTTCGGATCGAGCATCGAGAACGGCGGCGTCGGTTACTGCTGCCTGGCCGAGGTGCGCATGTACGAAACCATCGAGCACGGCGCGCCAAAGACGGCCTACCTGAAGTTCGGCGACACGGTGCGCATCGAGATGCGCGACGCGGCCGGCGCCAGCATCTTCGGCAGCATCGAGCAGACGGTGGCCCCGTACGCTGGCGCCACGCGCGCCTGAGGGGAGGGCGCCCCATGAAGCTGTACACCTATTTTCGCAGTTCGGCCGCCTACCGCGTGCGCATTGCCCTGAACCTGAAAGGCATTGCCTACGACAGCATCCCCGTGCATTTGCTGCAGGACGGCGGCCAGCAGCTGCTGCCGGCCTACCGCGCCGTCAATCCGTCGGCGCTGGTGCCGGCGCTCGACGACGAGGGCGCCATCCTGACGCAGTCGCTGGCCATGCTGGAATACCTGGAAGAGACGCGCCCCGGCGTGCCGCTGCTGCCGCCCGATGCGCTCGGGCGGGCAAGAGTGCGCGCGCTGGCGCTGGCGATCGCCTGCGACGCCCATCCGCTGACGAACCTGCGCGTCCTGAAATACCTGAAGAACACGCTGGGCCTGTCGGAAGAGGCCAAGCAGGAGTGGTACCGCCACTGGATGGCCGAAGGGCTGGCGGCGTTTGAGGCGCTGCTGGCGCAGGGCGACCCGGAGGGCACGCGGCTGTTCTGCCACGGCGACGGCCCGACGCTGGCCGACTGTTGCCTGGTGCCGCAAGTGTTCAATGCGCAGCGCTTCGCCATCGATCTCGCGCCTTATCCGCGCGTGGCGCGCATTCACGCGCATTGCGCCAGCTTGCCGGCGTTTGCCGCCGCGCATCCGTCGCGGCAGCCTGACGCGGAATAAGACATCAGGAGGGCGGCAGCAGGGTGCTTCAGGCCCACTCCACCCGGTCGCGCCCGGCGTGCTTGGCGCGGTACAGGGCCTGGTCGGCGCGGATCAGCAGGTCGGTCAGGCTGTCCGGTTCCCGCCGGGCTGGCGCCGTGGCTTGCGGCGCACTCGACGTCACGCCGATGCTGATGGTCAGATTGACCAGCTGGCCGTCATCGCACTCCACCCGCAGGTGGGCCGCCGCGATGCGCAGGCGCTCGGCCACTTCCAGCGCCACCGGCAGCGTCGTTTCCGGCATCAGCAGCACGAATTCCTCGCCGCCGAAGCGCGCCGCCGTATCCATGCCGCGCGTGACGCTGCGCAGGACCTGTGCCACGGCGACGATGGCGCGGTCGCCCGCGTCGTGGCCATGGCGGTCATTGATGCGCTTGAAGTGGTCGATGTCGATCATCAGCAGCGACAGCGTGTGGCCGAAGCGCTGCGCGCGTTCCAGCTCCTCGCCCAGGCGCAGGGTCATCATGCGGCGGTTGCCCAGCCCTGTCAGCGGGTCCGTCGTGGCTTGCTGCTCCAGGCGCGAATTGGCCACCAGCAGTTCCAAGGTACGCTGCAGGACCCGCTCCTCGAGCAGCGTGCGTTCCTCATGCAGGGTTGCCAGGGTGGCGCGGCGGCTGCGCTGCGCCAGCATCAGCGCCGTGATCAGCGCCGCCTGCAGCACGATCAGCGACAGCCCGGCGATGATCTGCCAGTGGTATTGCGCCCACAGCCCCTGCGGCCGGTTCAGGATGCGCGCCTCGGGCGGCAGCTGGCGCAAGCCGAAGCGCCGTATGGCGGCATCGTCGAAGATATACGCCTGCATGCCATTGGCGTCCGGCGCGCGGCCCTGCAGGATGCGCGCGATGGTGCGCCCGACTTTTTCTCCGCTGATCACATAGCCGCCCACCACGCCGGGCAGTATCAGCGATTCGACGCTGGTGAAAATGGGCACGGCGCTGCGCGAGGCCAGGTCGCGCGCCACGTCGGGCGGCGTGGTGCGCTCGCCCAGCACGTCGCGGTAGACGGGCAGCAGGTAGATGGCGCTGCCGCTGCCCAGCGCTTCGGTGCGGCGCCGCAGTTCTTCCTGGCTCAGGTGATCCCAGAAGTCGACCCGCAGGCGGCCCTGGTAGGGCGCGCTGGCGCTGCGCAGGGCGGCGATCCACGCCTGGCCGCGCGCGCTGCCATCGCCGACGATGGCGATATGGCGCAGCGCCGGCAGCACTTGCAGCATGACGGCGATGGCCTTGGGAAAATCGTGGCGCACATCGAGATTGACGCCGTCGCCGGGCGCCCAGTCCTGCCGTCCCTGGTTGACATAGTAGCGCGGCACGCCGGGAAACAGCTTCGGGTGCTGGCTGAGGAACTGCGCCGCCAGGTAGTTTTCCGTGATGATGGCGTCGAGGTGCACCATCCTGTACTTGGTTTGCAGGTAGGTCTCCAGCCCGGCCACGGCGGGCTGCTCGCCCACGCGCACAGAATCGAGCCGTTCTTCAAAGATGCCGGGCGCGGCGCTCCAGTTCTGGTTCGCCAGTTCCGCGCTGATGCCCCTGCGGATCAGCGTTTGCCACAGCGACGAGGCATCGCTGCCCAGCGAATACAGCACCAGCACCTGCCTCGGCGCCGGGTGCGCTGTTTCGGGCGCCGTCGCCGCTTGCGCGTGGACGGGAAGCGGCATGGCGCAGCCTAGCCATAGGAGCAGGCCCAGCCAGAGCCGGCGTGGCGTATCGCGCAATCGTGTCAGGTAGTGGTCATGCATGTGAAAGGCAGTTTGTTTAGAACTTGCCCGGACGCAATGAGCGTAGGTGGATTGGAGAATCCGGTAAGCACTATTTCTTGATATGGCTCAAGTTCCAAGGAAACCAGTCTAGCATTGACGGGCGCTATTGGCGCATATGCATTGTAATTTTTGATAGTGTTGTTGCTATTGCGGTATTGCTGTTGAGTATGGCAACTGTGTGGTTTCAACAATGCTGGCAGGCCCGTAGCTTGCATCCGTGCGCTACAATTTGCCTTTGCGCAATTCACCATGCCTTCCATGACCGCCAGTTCCCTGTCCGTTCCGACCATTCCTGCCAGCATCACCGATGCCCTGTCCCTGGCGCACGCTTCCTGGCGGCCCAGTTTGCTGCGCGGCCTGCACGCCGTGATGGCGGCCGACCCTGCTTATTTGCCGGCGCTGGCCGCCAATGATTACCTGCCCACGCAAGGCAGGCTGTTTGCCGCTTTTGCCTTGCCGCTGGCGCAGGTGCGCCACGTGCTGGTGGGCGAGGGGCCGTATCCGCGCGCCGAGAGCGCCACGGGCGTGTGTTTCATGGATGGCGCCGTCGGCAGCCTGTGGTCGGCCACGGGCCTGTCGAAACCCGTCAACCGCGCCACGTCGCTGCGCAACTTCATGAAGATGCTGCTGGTGGCCGATGGCCAGCTGCAGGGCGGCGATACGTCCGGTGCCGCGATGGCGCCCGTGGCGGCGGCCGCGCAGCAGGCCGGCAGCGGCGTCATCCAGACCTTGCCCGAGCTGCAGCGCAAGATGACGGAGCAGGGTTTCCTGCTGCTCAACGCGGCGCTGGTGTTCCGTGCCCACGTGCCGCCCGTGCAGGATGCGCGCGGCTGGCTGCCCTTCCTGCAGGTAGTGCTGGAAGCGCTGGCGCGGCAGGGTGGCGCGACCTTGCCGCAACTGGTGCTGTGGGGCAAGATTGCCGAGCTGGTCAAGCGCCTGCCGGTGGCGGCAATGCTGCCGCAGGTGACGGCCGAACATCCGTATAATCTGTCCTTTATTGGCAATCGCGACATGCAGGCCCTGTTTGGCCCGATGCAGCTGTTGCGTGCTTGAGAGTGAATTGGCGCCTGTCTGGCGGAAGTCCGGGGAATATGCAAATTAGCAATACTGAAGAATTGAAGGCGTGGATAGCGGCGGGCGGCGTGCCCGACTATCTGTATTTCTGGGGCCATACGCCGGCCCAGCCGCAAGTGGCCGACAAAAGCTGTTTCAGCCAGTGGTTTCCGTCGCCGTTCAGCCTGGCTGGCGTGACGTATGCCACGGCAGAGCACTACATGATGGCGCAAAAGGCCGCCCTGTTCGGCGACACCGCCGTGCAGGCGCGCATCGTGGCGGCAGAGCGGCCGTCGGAAGTCAAGAAACTGGGGCGCGAGGTGGCCAACTTTGACGCCAAGGTGTGGGAGGCGGCGCGCGTCGGCATCGTCTTCGATGGCAACTTCGCCAAGTTCTCGCAAAAACCCGCGCTGCGCAAGTTTCTGCTGGGCACGGGCGAGCGCGTCATCGTCGAAGCCAGTCCCGTCGACCGCATCTGGGGCGTGGGCCTGGCGTCGGATAATCCGCGCATCGCCGATCCTGCCACCTGGGACGGCTTGAACCTGCTGGGCTTTGAACTGATGAAGGTGCGCACCGCCCTGCGGGGATGATCGCGCCCGACCAAACCTGCTGCGCGTCGGCATAGGTGGCCTGCGATGCTCACCGGCGCGGCGGCGCCGTACCAAGTACGGTTGCGCTTCTCGGCCACCTCTCCCTCCCGCTCGCGGCGGTTTTGTCAGGTGCCGTGAGGCCGGCGATTTTCCGATTGTTGTTTTCCAGATGCCGCCGCGCCTGGCGCGGCCGGCCATGCCCCTGCCAGCCCTGTGGTCATCGAGGGGCGCTCTGACAAACCCCGCCGAATTTGTTATACTTGACTAAATCATTCAACTACTCAGGGTTTGAGGAGTTGAAAAACCGCAATATTTTAAACCAGTTATTGAACAGTTGACCGAGGATGTATGCGTCTGACTACAAAAGGCCGTTTTGCCGTGACAGCGATGATCGATCTTGCCCTGCGCCAGGGCAAGGGTCCGGTCACCCTGTCCGGCATCAGCCAGCGCCAGTCGATTTCCCTGTCCTACCTGGAACAGCTGTTCGGCAAGCTGCGCCGGCATGAGATCGTCGAATCGATCCGTGGTCCCGGTGGCGGCTACAGCCTGGCGCGCCGTGCGGACAAGGTGACGGTGGCCGACATCATCATCGCCGTCGACGAACCGCTCGACGCCACGCAGTGCGGCGGCAAGGAACATTGCCATGGCGCCGACGCGGCCACGGGTGCGCGCTGCATGACGCATGAATTGTGGTCCACACTCAACGAAAAAATGGTCGATTATCTGGATTCTGTGTCCTTGCAGGACCTGGTCGACCAGCAGAGACAAAAGAATGCCGAGCAAAGCGTGATGGTGATGCACCGTAACCACGCGGCCCTCGGTTGATAATGACAAAAATACCAGTTGCTGATTGCAGGAGTTATTGATGAACGCCCCAGAAAAAAACGTAGGCCAAATGCACTTTGAAACCGCACCGCATTTCCCGATCTACATGGATTACTCGGCTACCACGCCGATCGATCCACGCGTCGCCGACAAGATGATTCCTTACCTGCGCGAGCAGTTCGGCAATCCGGCATCGCGCAGCCACATGTATGGCTGGACGGCGGAAAAAGCCGTGGAAGAGGCACGCGGCCACGTGGCGGCCCTGGTGAACGCCGATCCGCGCGAAATCATCTGGACTTCCGGCGCGACGGAAAGCAACAACCTGGCCATCAAGGGCGCGGCGCAGTTCTACAAGACCAAGGGCAAGCACATCATCACCGTCAAGACCGAGCACAAATCGGTGCTCGACACGGTGCGCGAACTGGAACGCATCGGCTTTGAAGCGACGTATCTGGAACCGCAGGACAACGGCCTGATCACCGTCGAGCAGCTGGCCGCGGCCGTGCGCCCGGACACCATCCTCGTGTCGGTCATGCTGGTGAACAACGAAATCGGCGTGATCCAGCCGATCGACGAGATCGGCGTATTCTGCCGCTCGAAAGGCATCATCTTCCATTGCGACGCCGCGCAAGCGACGGGCAAGGTCGTCATCGACCTGCAAAAGACCAAGGTCGACCTGATGACCTTCACGGCGCACAAAACCTACGGCCCGAAAGGCGTGGGCGCGCTGTACGTGTGCCGCAAGCCGCGCGTGCGCCTGGAAGCGCAGATGCACGGTGGCGGCCATGAGCGCGGCCTGCGCTCTGGCACCCTGCCAACGCACCAGATCGTCGGCATGGGCGAAGCGTTCCGCATCGCCAAGGAAGAAATGGACAGCGAAATCGGCCGCATCCTGGCCTTGCGCGACCGCCTGGCCAAGGGCCTGCAAGAGATCGAAGAAGTTTATATCAACGGCGACATGGACCACCGCGTGCCGCACAACCTGAACGTGAGTTTCAACTACGTCGAAGGCGAGTCGCTGATCATGGCGATCAAGGATATCGCCGTGTCGTCCGGTTCGGCCTGCACCTCGGCCAGCCTGGAACCATCGTACGTGCTGCGCGCCCTTGGCCGCAGCGACGAACTGGCGCACAGCTCGATCCGCTTCACCATCGGCCGCTTCTCGACCGAGGAAGACATCGACTTCGCCGTCAACCTGCTGAAATCGAAAGTACACAAGCTGCGCGAACTGTCGCCGCTGTGGGACATGTTTAAAGATGGTATTGACATCAATTCCATCCAATGGGCTGCCCACTAACCAACACCGTGGCCCCTGCCAATGGGGCCGGCAAGAATATTAAAGGAGCATCAAAATGGCTTACTCGGACAAAGTACTCGATCACTACGAAAACCCGCGCAACGTGGGCGCTTTCGACAAGGGTGATGAAACCATCGGCACCGGCATGGTCGGCGCGCCCGCCTGCGGCGACGTGATGAAACTGCAGATCAAGGTCGGCGCCGATGGCCTGATCGAAGATGCGAAATTCAAGACCTACGGCTGCGGTTCGGCCATCGCGTCGAGCTCGCTGGTGACCGAATGGGTCAAGGGCAAGACCCTGGACCAGGCGCTGGCCATCAAAAATACGCAGATCGCCGAAGAACTGGCGCTGCCGCCAGTGAAGATCCACTGCTCCATCCTGGCGGAAGACGCCATCAAGGCAGCGGTGCTGGATTACCAGACCCGTCATCCGGCAGCGTAAGAGCGCCTGAGAAAACGCCCATGGCGGCGTTGCATTGCCTTGTCGTACTAGTCGTACTGCCTTCGGCAATGCGCCTTGCCCTGAACGTTTTTCAGGCACTCTAGAATTTGTTGGATTTTGATACCTGTTCCCATGTGGGAGCAGGAGCGGAGAAATACATGATCACACTGACCGAAAAAGCGGCAAAGCACATCAACCGCTATATCGAACGGCGCGGCAAGGGCATGGGCCTGCGCTTCGGCGTGCGTACCACGGGCTGCTCTGGCCTGGCTTACAAGCTCGAATATGTCGATGAAGCGGCGGCCGAAGACAGCGTCTTCGAATCGCATGGCGTGAAGGTCTTCGTCGACCCGAAAAGCCTGCCGTACATCGATGGCACGGAACTCGATTTCGCGCGCGAAGGCTTGAACGAAGGCTTCAAGTTCCACAATCCGAACGAAAAGGACGCCTGCGGCTGCGGCGAGTCTTTCAGGATTTAAATAGCTGGCAAGACCCCGGTCGGTGCGCTGTACCCATCGATTGCGGTACAGCGACCACCGACAATTATGCAAAACCACTTCGAATTATTCCAGTTGCCGGCGCAATTCGCGCTCGACATGAGCGCGCTCGACGCTGCCTACCGCGATGTGCAGGGCAAGGTCCACCCGGACCGTTTCATCAATGCCAGCAGCGCCGAAAAAAGGGTGGCCATGCAATGGGCCACGCGCGCCAATGAAGCCTACCAGACCCTGAAAAGCCCGCAAAAGCGCGCCCAATACCTGTGCGAAATCAATGGCGTCGACCTGCAGACGGAATCGAACACGGCCATGCCCGTGAGCTTCCTGATGCAGCAGATGGAGTGGCGCGAAGAGCTGGGCGATGCCCGTGCCGGCAAGGATGCCGACGCGCTCGACGCGCTGGACCGCCAGCTGCGCGCCGAACGCAAGGCCTTGCTGGCCCAGGTGGGTGCGCAGCTCGACGCTGCCGACTATGTCAATGCCGCGCAAAGCGTGCGCGCCCTGATGTTCCTCGACAAGTTCGGCGAGGAAGTCCGTTTTGCCTATGAGGCGATCGAAGCCTGATCTCCGGATAGCTTGACCGGCGTGCCAAGCGCCAGTCTGGCGCGCGTCTTATAATGCGCAACAGGCATCAGCTGCATCACGCAAAAAATTAATCGAGGCACGAATACAATGGCACTTCTGCAAATTTCCGAACCAGGCATGTCGACCGCGCCGCACCAGCACCGCCTGGCCGTCGGCATCGATCTGGGCACCACCAATTCCCTGGTCGCCACCGTCCGCAACAGCATCCCCGAGGTGCTCAACGATGAAGACGGGCGCTCCTTGCTGCCGTCCGTCGTGCGCTACCTGCCGAACGGCCACGCCAACATCGGCTACAAGGCCCTGGCCGCGCAAACCACCGATCCGAAGAACACCATCGTTTCCGTCAAGCGCTTCATGGGCCGCGGCCTGGCCGACATCGCTTACGCGGAAAACCTGCCTTATGATTTCCAGGATACGCCTGGCATGGTGCAGCTGAAAACCGTGGCCGGCGTGAAAAGCCCCGTCGAAGTGTCGGCGCAAATCCTCGCCACCTTGCGCCAGCGCGCGGAAGATTCCCTCGGCGACGACCTGGTCGGCGCCGTCATCACCGTGCCCGCCTACTTCGACGACGCGCAGCGCCAGGCAACGAAAGATGCGGCGCAGCTGGCCGGCATCAACGTGCTGCGCCTGCTGAGCGAGCCGACGGCCGCCGCCATCGCCTACGGCCTCGATAACGCGTCCGAAGGCGTGTACGCCGTGTACGACCTCGGTGGCGGCACCTTCGACATCTCGATTTTGAAACTCAGCAAGGGCGTGTTTGAAGTGCTGTCCACGGGTGGCGATTCGGCCCTCGGTGGCGACGATTTCGACCGCCGCCTGTTCTGCTGGATCAGCGAGCACGCCAAGCTGGCGCCGCTGTCCGACGAAGACACGGCGATCCTGCTGGTGAAGGCGCGCGAAATCAAGGAACTGCTGTCGACCAAGTCCGAAACGACGATCGACGCCGTGCTGAACTCGGGCGAAGAGATCCACCTGCGCATCACGGCCGAGGAATTCGTCAAGATGACGCAGCACCTGGTCGCCAAGACCATGAACGCCATCAAGAAGGCGCTGCGCGACGCCAACGTGGATGCGGACGATGTCGACGGCGTGGTGATGGTGGGCGGCGCCACGCGCATGCCGCATGTGCAGCGCGCCGTCAGCGAATTTTTCCACACGACGCCGCACGCGAATATCGACCCCGATAAAGTGGTGGCGCTGGGCGCGGCCATCCAGGCCAATCTGCTGGCCGGCAACCGCGCCGCCGGCGACGACTGGCTGCTGCTGGACGTGATCCCGCTGTCGCTGGGTATCGAAACCATGGGCGGCCTGGTGGAAAAGATCATCCCGCGCAATTCGACCATTCCCTGCGCCAGAGCCCAGGAATTCACGACCTTCAAGGATGGCCAGACGGCGCTGGCCGTGCACGTGCTGCAGGGCGAGCGCGAACTGGTGAGCGACTGTCGTTCGCTGGCGCGTTTTGAATTGCGCGGCATTCCACCGATGGTGGCGGGCGCCGCGCGCATCCGCATCACCTACCAGGTCGATGCGGACGGCTTGCTGTCGGTCTCGGCGCGCGAGCTGCGCTCGGGCGTGGAAGCGTCGATCAGCGTCAAGCCGGCCTACGGCCTGGGCGACGATGACATCGCCCGCATGCTGCAGGATTCCTACACCTCGGCCGATGTCGACATGGTGGCGCGCGCGCTGCGCGAAGAGCAGGTGGAAGCGGAACGCATCCTGCTGGCCACGCAGTCGGCGCTGGATGAAGACGGCGGCTTGCTCGACGCGGATGAGCGCGTTGTTGTCGATGGCTTGATGCAGCGCGTGCGCGACGCCATCGCCCAATCGCAGAGCGGCGCCATCGATCACCAGGCCTTGAAGCTGGCGATTGAAGCGCTGGCCGACGGCACCGAGGATTTCGCCTCGCGCCGCATGGACCGCAGCGTGCGCACTGCCTTGACGGGCAAATCCCTGGACCAGGTCGTACAAGACTAATTGAACAGCGCGCCGCCGAAACTGCGGCCGCGCTCCGAATGACAGACTGAAAGAAGAAACCATGCCACAAATCGTTATCCTGCCGCACGCCAAGCTTTGCCCGGACGGCGCCGTCATCGAAGCACCGGCCGGCAAGTCCATCTGCGACATCCTGCTGGAAAACGACATCGACATCGAGCACGCCTGCGAAAAATCGTGCGCCTGCACCACCTGCCACGTGCTGGTACGCGAAGGCATCGAGTCCCTGAACGAAGCGACGGAACTGGAAGAAGACATGCTGGACAAGGCCTGGGGCCTGGAAGCCGTGTCGCGCCTGTCGTGCCAGTCCATCGTGGCCGAGGCGGACCTCGTCGTCGAGATTCCGAAATACACGATCAACCAGGTCAGCGAAGGCAGCCACTAAGATGAAATGGTCCGATATCACCGCGATCGCCGAAGCGCTGTTCGACACGCATCCGGACATCGATCCCCTGACCGTGCGCTTCACCGACCTGCATAACTGGGTGGTGGCGCTGGACGGCTTCGACGATGACCATACGCGCGGCGGCGAAAAAGTGCTTGAAGCGATACAGATGGCGTGGATCGATGAAGCGCGCTAAGGGCGCGGCAACCGCCGCCACCGCAGTCGCCGTGCCGAAGGACATCATCACGGCCGCCAGCAACATGCCCGAGATCAAGGATGGCCAGTCGGTTGCCTTGCTGCAGGAATTGCACATCCTGACGCGCGACGGCAAGATGAACCAGGACAGCCGCCGCAAGCTCAAGCAGGTGTACCACCTGACGCAGTTCATCGAGCCGCTGCTGCGCGAAGTGCAGCTGGACCATCCCGGTGTCTCGCTGGTTGACCACGGCGCCGGCAAGTCGTATCTGGGCTTCATCCTGTACGACCTGTTCTTCAAGAACGGCAACGACGGTTCGCACATCTACGGCATCGAGACGCGCGAAGAGCTGGTGCAGCGTTCGCAGGAATTGGCGCAGAAGTTCAAGTTCCCCGGCATGTCGTTCCTGCCGCTGTCCGTGGCCGAATCGACGGAGTCAAACTTGCTGCCCCAGCAGATCGACATCGTCACGGCCCTGCACGCTTGCAACACGGCCACCGATGACGCGATCCACTTCGCCCTGAAGAAAAAGGCGAAGTTCATGGTGCTGGTGCCATGCTGCCAGGCCGAAGTGGCGTCCGTGCTGAAAAAGAACAAGGGCAAGAGCCTGGGCAAGAATGTGCTGACGGAACTGTGGCGCCACCCGCTGCACACGCGCGAATTCGGCAGCCAGATCACCAACGTGCTGCGCTGTTTGCAACTGGAAGCGCACGGCTACCAGGTCAGCGTGACGGAACTGGTGGGCTGGGAGCATTCGATGAAGAATGAACTGATCATCGCCAGCTACAAGAACCTGCCGCGCCAGCGTCCGACCGAGCGCCTGCAGGAAGTGCTGCAGACATTGGGCCTGGAAGAGATGGGCCACCGTTTCTTTGCCGAAGAGTTGGCCAAGGCGACAGCCTGACTTGTCGGATGACGCGTTCCGCCAATCCAGGCTACCAAACCCGCCACGGCCGCGTAGGTCGGATTAGCGCGACAGCGCGTAATCCGACAAACACCAGCAACAGCCAGCAGGTCACGTAGGTCTGATTGTTGGATTACGCGTTCCGCTAATCCAACCTACCAAACCCGCCACGGCCGCGCAGGTCGGGCAGGTCGCGTAGGTCGGATTAGCGCGACAGCGCGTAATCCGACAATCACCGGGTAATCAGCAACAACGGCAACAAGCCGCGTAGGTCTGATTGTTGGATTACGCGTTCCGCTAATCCAACCTACCAAACCCGCCACGGCAGCGCAGGCCGCGCAGGTCGCGTAGGTCGGATTAGCGCGACAGCGCGTAATCCGACAAACACCAGCAACGGCAAGCGGGTCGCGTAGGTCTGATTAGCGCACGAACGCGTAATCCGACCAACACCCGCGCAATCAACAAGAGGGAGGAGCCGGTCGGTTACAATACCGCCTTTCTCCTCCTCTTGCTTTTTGCGCATCCCCATGACCACACCACACGAAATGCCCACCGTCCGCCTGGCCAAGCGCCTGTCTGAAGACGTGCCCTGTTCGCGCCGCGAGGCCGAGCTGTATATCGAGGGCGGCTGGGTCACTGTCGATGGCGTGCTGGTGGAAGAGGCCGGTGCGCGCGTGGCGGATAACCAGGAGGTGGTACTGTTGCCGAACGCCACGCTGGATGAGATGCCGCCCGTGACGATTTTGCTGCACAAGCCGGCAGGCATCAATGGCGGTGTCGGCAGCGAAGGCAAGCCAGCCCTCGGCTGCCTGCGTCCCGAAGAGATCTTCACGCCCGACAATGTGGCGCCCAGTTCCGTCACGCGCTTCCTCAAGCGTCATCTGATCGGCCTGACCATCACCAATCCGCTGGAAACCATGGCCTCCGGCCTGCTGGTATTTACGCAGGATTTCCGCGTGGCCCGCAAGCTGGTCGATGAAGCGAAAACGGTGGAGCAGGAATTCATCGTGGAAGTATCGGGCGACATCGCGGAAAATGGCCTGGCGCTGCTGAACCACGGCTTGCCCTTCAATGGCAAGCCTTTGCCGCCGATCAAGGTCAGCTGGCAGAATGAAACGCGCCTGCGTTTTGCACTGAAAAACGTGCAGCCGGGCCAGATCGCCCACATGTGCAAGATGGTGGGCCTGGACGTCGTCGGCATGAAGCGCCTGCGCATCGGCCGCATTTCCATGGGCGCCATGCCCGTGGGACAATGGCGTTATCTGCAGGGCTACGAACGTTTCTAAATTTGCGGCGCCGTGATGGCATGGCTTTCCGCAAAGCTTTTCCATAGCCGTTCGGCGATATTCAGGGCGATGGTGTCGGCTTTCTCTTGCAGGGCCGCATTACCCATGCTTTCCGTGGTGGTGAAGAACAGGGTCAGCCAGCGGCGGAACATGCAGGGCGTCAAGTGGTCCATTTGCGCGTGCTGTGCCAGCGGCTTGCCGTGGTAGCGCATGGTGCCGCGCAGCAAACCTGACCAGAAATCGACCAGCGTGGCCAGGTGGGCGTCCCAGTCCTTGACCTCGGCGGCAAAGATGGGGCCCAGCATGGCGTCGTCGCGCGCGGCCGCATAGAAGGTGTGGACCAGATGCCTGACGTCGTCTTCGCTGCAGACTTCCGCGCGGTATTTGGCGAAACGTGTGTGGGGGAGGGGGGCTGTATTATTCATGGCACGCCATGATCGCAGAGCCCCCGTGGCGCTTCAATGACCCAGGTCAAGCCGCATAAAAACTCAGGCGGCGACTTTCTTTGGTTTCTTGGCGGGCACCGGCAATTGCACGATCTGCGTGCCCAGCAATTTATCGTGCAGGAACTGGCCATTGCCCGTGAACAGGGCCGTGGCCGACCACGCTAGGATGCCCACGCCGATGGCGCCCAGGGCCGCCCAGTGCTGCAGGTCGAACAGATAGGCCACCAGCAGGGCCGGCAGCAGCCACATCCAGGCCAGCACGTAGCGGTAGGCGGCCACGCGCAGCGGCACGTGGGCATGGCCCGGCAGCACCACTTGCAAGCGCCACGTCTTCATGGCCAGGGTCTGTCCTTCACGGCTCCATTGGTGGATGAAATACGCGCCCATGACGAGGAAGGCCAGGCACTGGCGCATGTGTTCCGTCAGCGGCGTGTGCGCGCCTTGCACGATCAATTCAAATACCAGGAAAGGCAGGAACAGCACGGCCAGGGCCAGCAGCGACTCGTACACCATGGAAATCAGGCGGCGCTTGATCGTGGGATGGGTGGTGAGGCTGGTGGCGGGTGTGCTATTTGGCATTGGCGGGCAGTGGGGCAGGAGTCGTGGGTGGCGTGACGGGCACGGTGGTGGCCGGGGCGGCTGCGGCAGGGTCGGCCGCCGCTGGCGCCGTCAACGTGGCAGGCGGCAAGGCGGAGGCAGGGGCGGCCAGCGGCGCGGCGGGGGCGTTCAGCGCTGGCGTGGCCGGCGCCATGCTCACGGCCGGCTTGCTGGTGTTGGAGTTGATTGCCGGCACCTTGCCCAGCGGTTTTTTGGGTTCCAGTTCGGTGGCCAGTTTTTTCTTTTGTTCTTCCGGCAACTGCTGGTATTGCTCCCACTGCGCGGTTTTTTGACCTGGGTCAATCTTCTTCGTGCGCGTGTAGTTTTCGCGCACCAGGCGCCGCTGTTCCGGCGTCAGCTTGATCCATTCGCGCATGCGCTCATGCACGCGGGCTTGCTCGTCCGGCGTCATGGAGGCGAAGCGGCTGGCGATTTCCAGCCATTTCTGCTTGCGCAAGGCTTCCAGCTTGTTCCATTCGCCCGCCAGCGGCTGCAATGCCGCCTGCTGTGCGCGCGACAGCTTGTTCCAGGAAGGATTGTCGCCGGCCTTGGGCGTGCCGCCCTTGCCCGCCGTGCGGGGCGAACCGGGTTTGGCGGCCGGGGCTGGTGCGACGGCCGCCGCAGGCGCTGCCGCCACGGGGGCGGCGGGCGCGGCATGCTCGCCCATCCAGGCGGCGCCGGCCAGGGCGCAGACGCCCAGGCCGATGCCGGCGGCGAGCCAGCCAGTGCGTTTGCTGATGCGTGCCATGCTTATTGCTCGCGTTTCGTCAGGTAGGCGTTGAAGCCATGGTCCATATAGGCGGACAGCGGCAATTCGTCGGACAGCACGGCGGCATCGATTTCTGCCAGTTCGGCAATATGTTGTTCCTGCTCAAACTGATAAATGCCCACCATGCCGCCGACCAGCAGCAGCAGCGGGATGATGACGCTCATGCGGCCCAGCCATGACAGCGGTTCGACCAGCAAATGGCTGGCGATGCCGGCCAAGACGTCCTTGCGCACGGCGACGGCGGCCGGCGCATCGGCTTTCTTGCGCGACAGGGCCAGCTTGCGTGCCGCTGCCAGGCGGTCGGTGGTCGAGGCGGGCAGGTCGTCGAGTTTTTCGTTCAGTGCATGGCGCACTTTGTAAGCGAAATTGAGATCGTCGGTGTTCATAATTTTATTCCCTTGGCTTTCAGCGATTCGGCGAGCGTGTGGGTAGCTCTGGAGCAATGTGTTTTCACGCTACCTTCGGAGCAACCCATCGCCTCCGCTGTTTCAGCCACATCCATGTCCTGCCAATAACGCATGAGGAACGCTTCGCGTTGACGTGCAGGCAGTTTTTGTACCTCTTCATCAATCAAATCAAGGATTTGCGCGCGTTCGACCTGATCGGCCGAAGATTCTGCGGCGCTGCTGCCCTGTTCGGCTTCATACGTGTCCAATAGTTCAAAATCGTCATGCTCGTCGCCGGAAGATTTCATGCCGGAAAACAGGCTGACCCAGGTGTTGCGGACTTTTTCTCTGCGGAAATAGTCCAGTATGGTGTTCTGCAAAATACGCTGGAACAACATCGGCAGTTCGGCGGCCGGCTTGTCGCCGTATTTCTCGGCCAGCTTGATCATCGCATCCTGCACGATATCGAGCGCCGATTCATCCTTGCGGACCGCGTAGGCGGCCTGCTTGAAAGCGCGCCGCTCGACATTTTCTAGAAAGTCGGATAATTCTTTGTCTGTTGCCATGCGGTATGGGGCGAGCTAGCGGCTGCGTGTGCTGTGGGCGAAAGGGAGGCGGGACTGCATTTTGTAAACTGAGGCATGCTAGCAAAAAATGTGCGTTTCCGCATGGTTTTTGCACCTTGCATGAGCAAAAAGGCATTTCCGCTGACATTTTCCTTGACCATAATGGTGCGACGCGATAACGTATGGGACGCTTTGAACACCCCAAAGCTGTATGGTCAGGTCGCGACCGGCACACAACGCCATCCGCGGCAAGACGCGCTTTCATTTGTAGGCAGTTTGTTCTAACCCGCGCCACAAGCGCGAGCGGTTCGTTCAGGCGCCACAGAAACTCCGGCCAAACGAGTTGCGTTAAGCGTTGTTTTGTAAGGTATCTATGGGTGCCCAAAGAAATGCCGTGACCGCATGAAAAGGGAAGCAGGAGCACTGTCGCGCACAGCGAACTTCGTCAGGAAAGAACATCCGATCAATCTCCAATGGACCTTGAAAGGAATGTTTCATGAATACCGAAGCAACAGGACCCATGACCGGCGCAGAAATTGTCGTGCGCTGTCTGGCTGAAGAGGGCGTCGAGCACGTCTTTGGATATCCGGGCGGAGCCGTACTCTACATCTACGACGCCATCTTCCAGCAAAACAAATTCCAGCATATCCTGGTACGCCACGAGCAGGCCGCGATCCACGCCGCCGATGCCTATTCGCGCAGCTCGAACAAAGTCGGTGTCGCCATCGTCACGTCCGGTCCGGGCGTCACGAATGCCGTCACGGGCCTGTCGACCGCCTATATGGACTCGATTCCCATGGTGGTGATCTCCGGCCAGGTGCCGAGCCACGCCATCGGCCAGGATGCGTTCCAGGAATGCGATACCGTGGGCATCACGCGCCCCGTCGTCAAGCACAACTTCCTCGTCAAGGACGTCAAGGACCTGGCAGCGACGATCAAGAAAGCCTTCTTTATCGCCCGCACTGGCCGTCCCGGCCCCGTGCTGGTGGATATCCCGAAGGATATCAGCATGCACAAATGCCATTTCGACTACCCGAAGGAAGTCGAGATGCGTTCCTACCGTCCCGTGGACAAGGGCCATTCGGGCCAGATCCGCAAGGCCGTGCAATTGCTGCTGCAAGCCGAACGCCCGATGATCTACACGGGCGGCGGCGTGATCCTGGCGAATGCCTCGGCCGAGCTGAACAAGCTGGTCGACCGCCTGGGTTTCCCTTGCACCAACACCTTGATGGGCCTGGGCGCCTACCGCGCATCGAGCGAGCAGTTTGTCGGCATGCCCGGCATGCACGGCACCTACGAAGCGAACATGGCGATGCAGAACTGCGACGTGCTGATCGCCATCGGCGCGCGTTTCGATGACCGCGTGATCGGCAACCCGAAACACTTCGCCTCGCATCCGCGCAAGATCATCCACGTGGACATCGATCCATCGTCGATTTCCAAGCGCGTGAAGGTCGATATTCCCATCGTCGGCAACGTCAAGGATGTGCTGATCGAGTTCCTCGCGCAGCTCGACGCGGCCGAAGCCAAGCCGAACGTCAATGCATTGAGCAACTGGTGGAAGCAGATCGCCGAATGGCGCGGCCGCGAATGCCTGAAATACCCGACCTCCGACCTGGTCATCAAGCCGCAATCGGTGGTCGAGAAAGTCTTCCAGATCACCAAGGGCGATGCCTTCATCACGTCCGACGTGGGCCAGCACCAGATGTGGGCGGCGCAGTACTACCGCTTCGACAAGCCGCGCCGCTGGATCAATTCCGGCGGCCTGGGCACCATGGGGGTCGGCTTGCCGTACGCCATGGGCGTGCAGATGGCCAACCCGGACGCCACCGTTGCCTGCATCACGGGCGAAGGCTCGATCCAGATGTGCATCCAGGAGCTCGCCACGTGCAAGCAGTATCACCTGACGCCGAAGATCATCATGCTCAACAACCGTTTCCTCGGCATGGTGCGCCAGTGGCAGGAAATTGATTACGGCTCGCGCTATTCCGAGTCGTACATGGATTCGCTGCCGGACTTTGAAAAGCTGGCCGAAGCATATGGCCACGTGGGCATGAAAATTGAAAAACCGGGCGACGTCGACGGCGCCCTGAAAGAGGCGTTTGGCATGAAAGACAGGCTGGTATTCATGAACTTCATTACCGACCAGTCCGAAAACGTGTGGCCAATGGTGAAAGCCGGCAAGGGCCTGTCCGAAATGATGCTCGGCTCGGAGGATCTCTGATCATGCGCCATATTATTTCTGTCTTGCTGGAAAACGAAGCGGGTGCCCTGTCGCGCGTGGTGGGCCTGTTCTCGGCACGCGGCTACAACATCGAAACATTGACCGTGGCGCCGACGGAAGATTCGACCCTGTCGCGCATGACCATCGTCACCAGCGGCTCGGACGACATCATCGAGCAGATCACCAAGCACTTGAACCGCCTCATCGAGGTGGTCAAGGTGGTGGACCTGACCGAAGGCCAGCATATCGAACGCGAGTTGATGCTGATCAAGGTCCGTGCCGTGGGCAAGGAGCGCGAGGAAATGAAGCGCACCGCCGATATCTTCCGTGGCCGCATCATCGATGTCACCGAAAAGACGTACACGATCGAGCTGACGGGCAACAAGGTCAAGCTGGACGCGTTCATCGATTCGATCGACCGCGCCGCCATCCTGGAAACCGTCCGCACGGGCGGTTCCGGCATCGGCCGCGGCGAACGCATCCTCAAAGTATAAAAATATAAGCAGCATTACGCGGCCCCGGCGCCGCATTTAAAACAACAACGCATCATCAAATATATAGGAAATACCATGAAAGTTTTTTACGACAAAGACGCTGACCTCTCCTTGATCAAAGGCAAAAACGTGGCCATCATCGGCTATGGTTCGCAAGGCCATGCTCACGCGCAAAACCTGAACGATTCGGGCGTCAACGTCACCGTCGGCCTGCGCAAGGGCGGCGCTTCCTGGACCAAGGTCGAGCAAGCGGGCCTGAAAGTGGCGGAAGTCAACGACGCCGTGAAAGCGGCCGACGTCATCATGATCTTGCTGCCGGATGAAAACATCGCCCAGGTCTACAACGAAAACATCGCGCCGTTCGCCAAGCAAGGCGCCGTGCTGGCCTTCGCCCACGGCTTCAACGTGCATTACGGCCAAGTCGTGCCACGCGCCGACCTGGACGTGATCATGGTCGCACCGAAAGCGCCAGGCCACACCGTGCGCGCCACCTACACCCAGGGTGGCGGCGTGCCGCACCTGATCGCCGTGTACCAGGACAAATCGGGCATCGCCCGCGATATCGCCCTGTCGTACGCCTCGGCCAACGGCGGCGGCCGTGCCGGCATCATCGAAACGAACTTCCGCGAAGAAACCGAAACGGACTTGTTCGGCGAACAGGCCGTGCTGTGCGGCGGCGCCGTGGAACTGATCAAGGCCGGCTTCGAAACCCTGACGGAAGCGGGCTACGCGCCTGAAATGGCTTACTTCGAGTGCTTGCACGAACTGAAGCTGATCGTCGACCTGATCTATGAAGGCGGCATCGCCAACATGAACTACTCGATCTCGAACAACGCCGAATACGGCGAATACGTGACCGGCCCTAAAGTCGTGACATCGGCCACCAAGGATGCGATGCGTCAATGCCTGAAAGACATCCAGACGGGCGAATACGCGAAGAGCTTCATCCTGGAAAACAAGGCAGGCGCACCGACCCTGATCTCGCGCCGCCGTTTGACGTCCGAGCACCAGATCGAAGAAGTGGGCGCGAAACTGCGCGCCATGATGCCTTGGATCGCCAAGAACAAGATGGTCGACCAGTCGAAGAACTAAGCATTTTTTGCTGATTCACCATGAAAAGCCGGCGCAAGCCGGCTTTTTTTACGCCTCGCCTGGCAGGCAGGCAACATCCGTTACAATCGAGGCCAGTCCACCATACCGTCAGCGCCATGCTTGTTTTTTCTAAAGTTTTTGTCGGCAATCTCCATGTGCTCAAGCGCCCCTTCGCCGTCACCGTCAGCTGCTGGTTTCTGATTTTCGGCTCCCTGTCAGCGCTGGTGTCGGCCTGCCTTGGCCGCAACGATTCCGCCAGGCTGGCCGGGATGGCGGACGGCGTGATTCCCGCCGAGGTGCAATACGCGATTATGATCTTCAGCATGGGCATTACCCTGGTGGCAGCGCTGGCCATGCTGCAAAGGCTGCGTGGCGCGCGCACCGTATATCTGGTGTGGGGCGTGATCGATACTGCGATCTGCCTGGCGAGCGTGCCGCTGAAGATGAACGTGCTGCCTGGCACGCTCATGTTCGCCGTCATCTGCGCCTTCCTGTACAGCCCGAAATCGAATGCCTGGTTTTCGCCACGCAAGGCGGCCAATGATGCCCGCATGACGCCAGCGTGAGCGCGCTGTTTTGGCGCGCACGCTTTTCGCCCGCCTCCTGTCTTTTCATCTTCCTATATAATCCCGCCCTTCCTTTGCAGTTTCCTGTGGACTGCATCTGTTTCGGTATCTGCCGACCGCAACGCGCATCACCGCTTTCGTAGCACGCCAGGCGCTGGCTTACCAGCTGCCTGCGCAATCTGAAGGACCCCTATGACTGACCGCACCACCACCGCAGTACCCATGCCGGGCACTGCCGAATCTTCCGTTGCCGAACGGCTTCCCGTACTGGCCTTGCTGGCCCTGGCGATGACGGCGTTTCTCGCCCTATTATCGGAAACCTTGCCGGCCGGACTGCTGCCGCAGATTGCCCGCGACCTGAATATTTCCGAAGTCATGACGGGCCAGCTGGTCACCGTCTATGCCATCGGTTCCATCCTGACGGCGATCCCGCTGACGGCCCTGACGAGCGGCTGGCGCCGGCGCAATGTCTTGCTGCTGGCCATCATCGGCTTCTTGATCTTCAACACGGCGACGGCCCTGGCGCCCAACTATATGGTTGCCCTGGCCTCGCGCTTCGTCACCGGCATGGCGGCCGGCCTGGCCTGGGGCTTGATGGCCGGCTATGCGCGCCGCATGGTCAGTGTCGAGCAGCAGGGCAGGGCGATGGCCATTGCCATGATCGGCACGCCGCTGGCCCTGTCCTTGGGCGTGCCGCTGGGCACCTTGATGGGGGGCGTGCTGGGCTGGCGCAGCATCTTCGGCATCATGTCCGGCCTGGCCGTGGTGCTGGTCGCGTGGGTATTGCTGGCCGTGCCTGATTATCCGGGGCAAAAGAATGGCGAACGCCTGAGCATCCGGCAAGTGTTCATGACGCCGGGCGTGCGGCCGATCCTGTTTGTCATCGTTGCGTGGATGCTGGCGCATAATATTTTATATACCTATATCGCGCCGTTCCTGGCGCCGTCCGGCTTGCGTCCGCGCGTCGACCTGGTGCTGCTCGTGTACGGCGTGGGCTCGCTGGCCGGCATCTGGCTGGTCAGCCAGCTGATCGACCGCTGGCTGCGTACCCTGGTGCTGGGCTGCATTGCCGCCTTTGCCGTGGTGGTGGTCGTGCTGGGACTGGCGATGGACTCTCCCATCGTCATCTATGTCAGCATGGCCATCTGGGGCATCACCTTCGGCGGCGCCGGCACCTTGCTGCAGACGGCGTCGGCCGACGCGGCCGGCGACGGCATGGATGTGGCGCAGGCGATGGTGGCGACGATCTGGAACGTGGCCATCGCGGGCGGCGGCCTGGCGGGCGGCATGCTGCTCGACGGTTATGGCGCGGCGTCGTTCCCGTGGGCCATGCTGGCCTTGCTGCTGGTGGCCTTGACCATCGCCTGGCGCGCGCGCCGCTACAGCTTCAAGCCGGGCCGGCGCAGCGGCGGCGTGGTGGCGGGACATTGATATCATCGTCATATAAAATAACGTTGTTATTAAAATGTGAGCAGATGTGACTGGCAAGCGCATTTTGTGACGATTTGTTAATTTGCGCCACGGGAAGTTTCGAGGCGTTAGAATCTACACAGTTTGACAAGTTTCTCAAGTGAAATGGGACAGTGCATTGCACCGTCCGTTCCTGATTGTCAGCCACTAATTAACCACCTAGGAGTACCCCATGACCGTGATGAAATCCGTCCTTGTTGCTGCCGCAGCCACCGTTGCCCTGAGCGCACAAGCCCAATCCTTGCCGACCAACGGCACCCTGGTGGTTGTACCCGCATTTGGCGAAGTCAAACATGTTAACGACCAGGTCGTTGCGACCCTGGCTGTCGAAGAGCAGGACAAGGACAAGGCGGCCGCAGCGTCGCGTGTCAACCAGAAGATGAACAAGGGTATCGCCATCGTCAAGCAGGCCGATCCGTCGGCGGCACTGAAATCGTATGGCTACTACACCTACCCCGTGTATCCGGAAGAGCGTCCGTTGCCGGCCGGCGCCGTGGCCAAGCCGCGCCTGCCGACGGCCTGGCGTGTCGGCCAGTACCTGGAAGTGACAACGGCCAACCTGGCTGGCCTGCCAAAAACCGTGTCGGCGGCGCAAGGCGTGCTGACCCTGAACGGCCTGAATTTCGGCCTGAAGCCGGAAACCATCCGCTTGCTGGACGACCAGCGCATCGCCGCCACGTATAAAAACCTCAACGAGCGCGTGGCCGCCATCGCCAAGGCCATGGGACGCAATGTGTCGGACGCCGTGCTCGACACCGTTGACTTTGAAGGTTCGGGCAATTACGCCACTGAAAACCGTCCGGCCGCCGCACCGATGATGATGCGCAGCGCCAAGATGAGCGAAGACAGCGCCGTTGCCGAACCAAGTTTTGAACCAGGCGAAACCACGCTTGACATGCGTGTCGTCGGCAAGGTCAAGTTCAAGTAAGTGCGCCGTATTGCGTGTTGTATTGCTCCCGCGCGCCGCTCCCTGCGGCCGCGGCAGCGCGGTGCCATGTACATTGCGACATAGCAACTCTTTCCGCGCTAGAATGTCTTAGTAAAAAGCCATGGTGCAGTCCTGTGCCATGCGCCGCCTGTAAATTCCCTAGGAGAAATGAATGACCGTCATGAAATCGATGCTGGCAGTTGCCGCCGCTACCGTTGTCCTGTCCGCCCAGGCGCAAAGCCTGCCTGCTTCCGGCACCCTCGTGGTGGTGCCTGCCAATGGCGAAGTGGTGCATGCGAATGACCAGGTCACCGTCACCCTGGCCATCGAAGAGCAGGACAAGGACAAGGCCGCGGCCGCGTCGCGCGTGAACCAGAAAATGAACCAGGGCGTGGCCATCGTCAAGAAGGCCGATCCGCAAGCCGTGCTGAAAACCCAGGGCTACTATACGTATGCCGTGTACCCGGAAACGGGGCCTTTGCCGGCCGGTGCCGTCGCCAAGCCTAGAGTGCCGACGGGCTGGCGCGTTGGTCAGTATCTGCAGGTGACGACGACCAACTTGGCCGCCTTGCCGAAAACCGTGTCGGCGGCGCAAGGCGTGCTGACCCTGAACCGCCTGAATTTCGGCCTGGCGCCGGCCACCGTGCGCAAGCTCGATGACCAGCGTATCGCTGCCGCCTACAAGAACCTCAACGAGCGCGTGGCCGCCATCGCTGGCGCCATGGGCCGCAATGTCAATGATGCGGTGATCGATACCATCGATTTCGAAGGTTCGGGCAACTACGCGCAGCGCGTCAACGTGACGGGAGCGCGCAACATGAGCGCCGATGCCGTGGCGTATGGCGGCAACCAGGTGGCCGAACCGAGCTTCGAAGCGGGCGAAACCACCCTGAACATGGGTCTGGTGGCCAAGGTCAAGTTCAAATAGGCCTTGAACAGGCGTCAATATTGCCAGCTTGATGCCGCCGCGCTTTTCTTTGGCGGTGGCTCCTCTATAATGGCAACATCGGCAGGCGCATGGTGTAGTCGCCATGCGCCTGCCTTCTGGCACCGAATCCCCGGCAGTACACAAGATATGGAACAACATGGCAAACTTCCCCCGTCGTAGAGGCAAGAACGGCACTCCCGCAGCATCCAAAGCTTCCCGCTTCAGCAAATTCGTGCGCCAGCCGGTGGCCGATGGCGCGGGCAAGAAAACCTTGCGCCGCCGCGGCATCTATCTGTTGCCGAATGCCTTCACGACGGCAGCCCTGTTTTGCGGCTTTTACGCCATCGTCATGGCCATGAACCAGAAATTCGAACACGCGGCCTGGGCCATTTTCATTGCCATGATCCTCGACGGCCTCGATGGCCGCATCGCGCGCCTGACAAATACCCAGAGCGAATTCGGTGCCCAGTACGACAGCCTGTCCGACATGGTCTCGTTTGGCGCCGCGCCGGCGCTGGTGATCTACGAATGGTCGCTGCGCGGCATGGGCAAGCTGGGCTGGCTGGCCGCCTTCGTCTACTGCGCCGGCGCGGCCTTGCGCCTGGCCCGCTTCAACACGAATATCCAGGTGGTCGACAAGCGCTTCTTCCAGGGCTTGCCCAGCCCGGCGGCGGCGGCCATGGTGGCCGGTTTCATCCTGCTCATGAATGACCTGGAATTCGCCGGCAACCAGCTGGCCTGGGTCTCGTGGACGATCGCCCTGTTCGCCGGCCTGACCATGGTCACCAACGTGCCGTTCTACAGCTTCAAGGATGTGAACTTCCGCAAGTCCGTGCCCTTCATCGTCGTATTCCTGCTGGCACTGTTCTTCGCCCTGATTTCCATCGACCCGCCGAAAGTGCTGTTCCCGATTTTCGTTGCCTATGGCTTGTCCGGCTATGCCGTGTTCTTCTGGCGCATGGCGAAAGGCAAGCCGGTCAGCATCATCCAGACGGACCCGGAGCACTGACGACACCCTGGGCCGGTAGCCACTTCTTTCCATAGCGAGGAGCAGCCATGACTAGCAATAACCGGCTCATCATTTTTGACACCACCCTGCGCGACGGCGAGCAATCGCCGGGCGCTTCCATGACGCGCGAAGAAAAACTGCGCATCGCCAAGCAGCTCGAGCGCATGAAGGTCGATGTGATCGAAGCGGGCTTCGCCGCCGCCTCGCAGGGCGACTTCGAGTCGATCCGCGCGATTGCCGGCGCCGTGCGCGAATCGACCATCTGCTCGCTGTCGCGCGCCAACGACCGCGACATCGCCCGCGCCGCCGAAGCGCTGGCACCCGCCGAACGCAAGCGCATCCACACTTTTATCGCCACGTCGCCCCTGCACATGCAGATGAAGCTGCGCATGACGCCCGAGCAAGTGCTTACGCAGGCGCAAAATGCCGTGCGCTACGCGCGCCAGTTCACTGACGACATCGAATTCAGCCCCGAAGACGGCAGCCGCTCCGACGAAGATTTCCTTTGCCGTGTGCTGGAAGCCGTGATCGCCGAGGGCGCCACCACCATCAATTTTCCCGACACGGTGGGCTACGCTGTGCCCGAAATCTTCGGCGCGACCATCAAGCGCTTGCGCGAACGCATCCCGAATGCGGACAAGGCTGTCTGGTCCGTGCATTGCCATAACGACCTGGGCCTGGCGGTGGCCAATTCACTGGCCGGCGCCATGATCGGCGGCGCGCGGCAGATCGAGTGCACCATCAATGGCCTGGGCGAACGGGCCGGCAACACGGCGCTGGAAGAGGTGGTGATGGCGCTGCGCACGCGCGCCGCGTATTACAACCTGACGGTGGGCATCGACACGACGCAGATCGTGGCGGCGTCCAAAATGGTGTCGCAAATCACGGGCTTTGCCGTGCAGCCGAACAAGGCGGTCGTCGGCGCAAACGCTTTTGCGCACGCGTCCGGCATCCACCAGGATGGCATCTTGAAGGCGCGCGAGACGTATGAAATCATGCGCGCCGAAGACGTGGGCTGGACGGCCAACAAGATCGTGCTGGGCAAATTGTCGGGCCGCAATGCCTTCAAGCAGCGCCTGCAGGAGCTGGGCATCGCGCTGGAATCGGAAACGGAAGTCAACGCCGCCTTTATCCGCTTCAAGGAACTGGCGGACCGGAAATCCGAGATTTTTGACGAAGACATCATGGCCCTCGTCAGCGAGGAGCAGCAGGCGCAGGTGAGTGAGCACTACCGTTTCATTTCATTGGCGCAGCAGTCGACCACGGGCGCCGTGCCCCGGGCCCGCGTGGAATTCATCGCCGGCGGTGAGCAGCTGAGCTGTGAAGGGCAGGGCGACGGCCCAGTCGACGCCACGGTCAACGCCATCGAAAGCGCGGCCGCCAGCGGCGCGGAGCTGGTCCTGTTTTCCGTCAATGCCATCAGCACGGGCACGCAGTCGCAAGGCGAAGTGACCATGCGCTTGTCGCGCGACGGACGCATCGTCAACGGCGTGGGTGCCGACCCGGACATCATTGTCGCGTCGGCCAAGGCGTATTTGTCGGCACTCAATAAACTGCATGCGAAAGATGAGCGTATCGACCCGCAGCCGTAGATGCGCCGTGCCCGCGGCGCCTCCTGCCTGTGCGCCGGCTTACTTGCGCACAGGCATGTCGCTGCGGTAGCGGATCGATGCCTGCGTGACGATGCCGTTGCAGTTGTCGTCATAATCAATGGCGGCGCGCGCCAGCCTGCCATCGCCATCAAGCGCGAAATCGAGTACGCGGACCGTGCCTGTATTCTCGCCGAAGCAGCCTACCTTGGCCGTGCCCTGGGCGCCACTGGTGTTGCCTGCGCCGTAAGTGAATGTCAGCCCCGGCTGCCAGGTGAGACCAGGAATGGCGAGCAGGAAGACGTTGATGCGCGTAGGGGACAGCAACTGCAAGGCGTTTGTATTGGCCACGTAGAGCGTGTTCGGTGCGAACTCGGTGCGGGCCGTGCTGTCGATCTCAAATTCGCCGTTACCGGTGCGTGAACTGTAGGCCAAGGCTTGGGAAAGGTCGCTCAGCACGTCTATGCTGATCTGCCGGCTGTCCGTTTCGCCTGCGGCATTCGTTGCATCGAGCGCCATCACCGCGATACCCCTTGATGGAGCCGGGCTCGAGACCGTGACGCGGGCGGCGTTGGGATTGTCCATCGTCAAGGCCGGCCCCGACACCTGCCGCCAGCGCGTGCCGCTGACGGGGGCTCCGTTGGCCGACGAAGCGCCGGCGTCCAGCGTCAGCGTTCCCGCTGGGCCCAGCAACAAGGGCGCCATGCCGCCGGTGCCGATGGCGGCGTGTATGCTTTGGACCACGTTCACGGTCACCCTTGGGGTGAACAAGGCATTGCCGGCCGTATCGCGCACGAGTGCATTCGTCTTCGCGTTGAGGCTCACCTCATAGGTGGCGCCTGCCTTGAGTTGGCTCAATGGCGTGACGGTAATGATGGCGCCGTTGTAGCTGATTTTCGCTTCTATGGTGCCAGCATCGGCGCTTTTCCCTTGAAAAAGGGCGTCGGTCACGGAGGTGGTGTCGAGCGGCCGGGAATAAGCCCACGACAAGCTCCCGCTCGGTGCCATGGCGCTGACGTCTGGCGACACCAGCAGCTTGAAATCGGTAGCCAGGACAGGTTTGATTTCGTAATAGTCCAGATTGGCTTTATTGCCTGGAAGCCAGTTGCCGCTGCTCCAGAGAAGTCCCACATCCAGGCTATCCTGCGCGCGGATCACCGTGTCGCCAAGCAGTGAATCCAACTGATTGCGATTGTTTGCATTGACACGCAGGCTGGCCCTGCTGTTGTTTGCGCCGCTCAGCAGCAGTTCGCCCGCATCGGGATAGCTGTCGAACCACGAGCTCAGTGGAGCGCGCGTAGTGACATCGAGGCTGCCTCCCAGAAGGTTGCTTGCCAGGTGGAGGCGGATGCTGGTGGCCGTGCGCGCGGTATCGAGCCGCAATTCATGCTGCACATCGAGCCCTGTAATGGTGTCTTTCTTGCTGGTGGTGGCATCGGAAAATGCCATGACGAACGGCTGCGTGTCGGAGTAAACATGCAGCAGCCTGGAGAGGACTCCACTGGTGTAGTCGAAGCGTACGCTGCCAATGATATCCTGGCGTGGCGTTTCCGTACGGTCGCCGAAACCTGGCATGAAGCTGATGACGCCAGCCATTTGCTGCTGTGCCACCGGTGTGGTGAAGGCGATGTTCATGGTGCCGTCGAGCACGCCGTCGAGTTCCTTGACGCGGCAGTTTGCATACGTCACGCTCAGCTTGTCGCCAGCGCTGACGCGGCCATTGCCGTCCGCATCAATGAAGGCGGCACTCTGACTGCCGCCGTTGCCGCAGGTCCGGGAGGCGGTAGTGCTGGTATTGATGCGTGTTGTCCAGTCGACCGCCATTTGCGCCACGGCCAATGGCGTGGCGCCGTAGGCCAGTGCAAGTGTGGGTGCCGAGTCGGCATTGATTGCGGTCAGCAAGAGCGGCGTATCCGCGCTGCCTGCCGGTGGTGGTGTCACGGGTGGCGTGACGGGAACGGTGTTGCCGCCACTGCCGCCGCCACCGCCGCATGCGCTCAGCATGGAGGTCAATACCAGGATTGCGGGGATGACGGGGCAATAGAAACGACTGAACCGGTGGACTTTGTGCGGGTGTTGGGGCATCTGCTTCCTTGCTAGTGGTGGGCGAGCGGCCAAGCATGTCAGTTTGGCCATTTTTTTCGCCTGACTTTACAGGCTAATGCCGTGCAAAAACTCACACATTGTCACGAGCACACAAGTGATGCCCCTTTGTTACCAGAAGAAGCGCCGCTCTTCCTTGGCGGGATCGGGCCCGTTCATCATCATGCGCACGATGCCATCGTGGTCGAAGTGCACATGCATCATGGAATCCCACACGCCCGACTCCTTGTAGCGGTAGGACCAGACATGCAGTTTCGGCAGCGCCAGATAGGATTTTTCCGTCGGCCGGCCCAGGGTGTGCAGCACGTCCTGCTGGGTCGACACGCCGACCTTGATCCTGGCGAAGCCTGGCGTGTCGAGCACTTGCTCGTAGGAAATGAGCTTGTCGTCGGGGCCGAAGCGGGCCATGTAGGTGTACTGGCCATATGGGCCCGTGGCGTATTCAAGCTCGGGACCGGTGGGCAGCTGGTAGATTGCCGTCGGCCGGCCCAGGCGCGCTTCCACGGCGGCGCGCGGTTCGCCCGGCTGGGGCGGCGGGGCGTTCCAGCTGGCGCAGCCAGCCAGCGCGGCAAATAGCAGCGGCGTTGCTAATTTGAACAGTTTTTTCATGTTTGACCTCCTGAAATGCAGGAAAAACCTATCATGCACCGAGAAAAGCCCGCACGGCAGGATACAGGCGGGCTTTTTTCCGATATACTTGCGCGTCTGGTTTGTAGCTAGGGCCAGTATTTTAATAATCGTAGTTCACGGTGGATAGGGTTCAGACTCTGTGCACCGCATGTGAAAGGTTTATCATGACAGTAGAAAACATCAACAAAGCCGCTATCATCGCGGACAACGCACGTGGTCAAAACGACACCGGCTCCCCTGAAGTGCAAGTTGCACTGCTGACAGCTCGCATCAACGAACTGAACGGCCACTTCAAAGCCCACTCTAAAGATCACCACTCCCGCCGCGGCCTGATCATGATGGTCAACCGTCGTAAGAGCCTGTTGTCCTACCTGAAGGCTAAAGACGCTACCCGTTATCGCGACCTGATCGCTAAACTTGGTCTGCGCAAGTAATTTTTGCCGTACAAGGTTTATACAGAAATGCCTGCGCCAGTTCGCTGACGCGGGCATTTTGTCATTTGAAATCCGGATTTTTGTCGGCAAGTGCAGTATTCTCTACCGATGTCATGTTTTAAAAGTAAAGTAGTAAAGGCGGCAACGGTGTTTCCGCCGCCTGTGGTGAGGTGAACGACAGCCCCTGAAAATCTGTCGGCAATTAGAAAAGGGATACCCCATGTTTAACAAAGTTACGAAAACCTTCCAGTACGGTCAACACCAAGTGACCCTGGAAACCGGCGAAATCGCACGTCAGGCATCCGGCGCAGTGCTGGTGTCGATCGAAGATACCGTCGTTCTGGCAACGGTAGTGGCACGCAAAGATGCCAAGCCAGGCCAGGATTTCTTCCCTTTGACGGTTGATTATGTCGAGAAAACCTATGCTGCCGGTAAAATCCCGGGCGGTTTTTTCAAGCGCGAAGGCCGTCCTTCCGAAAAAGAAACACTGACGTCGCGTCTGATCGACCGTCCTATCCGTCCGCTGTTCCCGGAAGGCTACCTGAATGAAGTGCAAGTCATCATTCACGTGTTGTCGGTCAACCCTGAAATCGATCCGGACATCGCCGCCATGATCGGCGCATCGGCCGCCCTGTGCGTATCGGGCGTGCCTTTCAACGGTCCGATCGGCGCCGCGCGCGTCGGTTACGCCAACGGCCAGTACATCCTGAACCCGACCGTCCAGCAACTGAAAACGTCGGAAATGGACCTGGTTGTCGCCGGTACCGAAACGGCCGTGCTGATGGTTGAATCGGAAGCGAAACAGCTGTCCGAAGAAATCATGCTGGGCGCCGTGGTCTTCGGCCACGACCAGATGAAAGTCGTCATCGACGCGATTCACGACCTGGTGCGTGACGGCGGCAAGCCGGAAGTGGAATGGGCGCCTGCGCCGAAAAACGAAGCACTGATCGCCCGCGTCGCGCATTTCGCCAACGCCAAGATCAATGACGCGTATCAAACCAAGGACAAGCAGGAACGTACGGCCAAGCTGAAAGCAGCGACGTCGGAAGTCATCGCCGACCTGTCGGCTGAAGCGGCTGCCGCTGGCGGCGCGTCCATCGACAGCGCTGAAGTGAACAACATCCTGTTCGACATCGAAGCGAAAATCGTGCGTACGCAAATCCTGGACGGCGAGCCACGCATCGACGGCCGCGACACGCGCACCGTGCGTCCGATCTCGATCCGCACCAGCGTGCTGCCACGCACCCACGGTTCGGCCCTGTTCACGCGCGGCGAAACGCAGGCGCTGGTCGTGGCAACGTTGGGCACCGCCCGCGACAGCCAGAAGATCGATGCGCTGATGGGCGAGTTCACCGATTCGTTCATGCTGCATTACAACATGCCTCCGTTCGCCACCGGCGAAACGGGCCGCGTGGGTACGCCGAAACGCCGCGAAATCGGTCACGGCCGTCTGGCCAAGCGCGCGCTGATCGCCGCCCTGCCGGCAGCTGAAGAGTTCAGCTACTCGGTGCGCCTGGTATCGGAAATCACGGAATCGAACGGTTCCTCGTCGATGGCATCGGTGTGCGGCGGCTGCCTGGCGCTGATGGACGCCGGCGTGCCGATGAAAGAACACGTGGCCGGTATCGCCATGGGCCTGATCAAGGAAGGCGGCAAGTTTGCCGTGCTGTCCGACATCCTGGGCGACGAAGATCACCTGGGCGACATGGACTTCAAGGTAGCCGGTACCCGCAACGGTATCACGGCACTGCAGATGGACATCAAGATCATGGGCATCACCAAGGAAATCATGCAAGTGGCACTGGCGCAAGCCAAGGAAGGCCGCGAGCACATCCTGGGCGAAATGCAAAAAGCCATGCCGCACGTCAAAACCGAACTGTCCGATTTCGCACCGCGTCTGATCACCATCAAGATCAACCCGGAAAAAATCCGTGACGTGATCGGCAAGGGCGGCGCCGTGATCCGCGCGCTGACCGAAGAGACGGGCACCCAGATCGACATCAGCGACGAAGGCGTGGTCACCATCGCTTCCGTCGACGCTGCTGCCGGCCAGGAAGCCAAGCGCCGTATCGAAGAACTGACCGCTTCCGTCGAAGTGGGCAAGACCTACGAAGGCACCGTGCTGAAACTGCTGGACTTCGGCGCCATCGTGCAAGTCATGCCAGGCAAGGACGGCCTGCTGCACATTTCGCAGATCGCCAACGAGCGCGTCAACGCCGTGGCCGACTACCTGAAAGAAGGCCAGCTGGTCCGCGTGAAAGTGCTGGAAACGGACGACCGCGGCCGTCTGAAGCTGTCGATGAAAGCTGCTGAAGGCAACGAAGCGCCAGCCGCTTAAGCTTCTTAGTCTGACTGCGGCCCCGGCCGCATGATCAAAACCGCCAGCGCGCAAGCCCTGGCGGTTTTTTTACGCCTGGTTTTTGCACCTTGTTTGCGCTGCATCGCAAGCGTGTGGCGGCTTGTGCATCGGCCTTGATCCAGCGCGTATCGGCCGCCGCCGCGCCTTGTAGATTCGGGAGGGGATAAGTCCCTGAACCAGTCTTCCAAGGAGATGCTGCATGTACACACTATGCCGGCTGGCCGCCGTCTTGCTGTTTGCCGTCTCGCCCGCTGCCTGGGCGCAGATGGACGGCGCGCCCACGCCCGTGCCGCTGCCGATACCGCTGGCCGCGGCCAGCACGGCCATGCCCGCGCAAGACATCGACGCCTTGCGCGCCGTACATGCGCGCGAAATCAATGACCTCAGCACTTTCAAGACGGTCGGTCTGCAGCGGGAAGTCATCGACCCGTATCTGGAAAGCGCGCCTGGCCAGCAATTCCTGCGCGAGCTGCGCGCCGCAGACCCGGCCGCTTCCGCCGATACCGTGTATGCGCGGGCCGTCGAACAGCTCGCTTCCGGCAGCACCTTGCCGGAGCAGCAGCCAATGGCGGCCGCGCTGGTGAAAATCGTGCCGCACGGCCAGAGCGTGTCGCCGTATTCGCCGTATTTCACCACCAGCGCGCAATTGCAGCAGGCATCCAGCCGCTGCCCCACCCTGGCCGACTGTTTCGGCCTGCCCTTGAAGAGCGAGGCGCCGCTGTATGATGTGTATCAGATCATGCCCAAGGGCACCGTCAACGTGTTCGTCAGCCAGGTGGCGCCGACCCAGGAGTTGGGCGGCCTGGTGCGGCGCCGTGGCGGCGCCCAGCAATATTTATTGCCAAACCGCAGCCTGTGGTCGGCGCCCGTGCTGGTTGGCACCATCAAGAATTGAGGAGGGGACATGGACCAGCAGCAATTGCAAGCCTGTGCCGCCGAACTGCAGCAAGTGCTGGCGCGCCTGGCGCCAGCCGACATGGAAGTGGCCGACCTGCGCAGCGCGCTCGAGCCGCTGCTGGCCCTGGCGGGCAGCGGCGCCCTGAGCGCGCCGCTGCCGTGGGGCGATATTCCAGGCGGGCGCTATTTCACAGAAGGCGGCCTGCGCCGGTACGCCGAGCTGGAGCAGGCGTTTGCGCGCTTTCGCATCGAGCTCACGGGTGGCGAATCGCCGGCCTTGCGCAAGCTGCGCGGCGATGTCTGATCCATAATTGTTTATGACCGCACGGTATCAATTGTTGTTTATGGGTAATTGATAGTCGGTATTGCTTGACGACAAAATCTTATTCCCTGACCATGGCGCATCCCTCCCGATTTTCTTTTTTTATTGGATGCACCATGTTGTCCTCCCTTAAGGCGCGGCTGATCGCCATCGCCGTTTCCATCGTCGTGCTGGCCATGCTGGCCGTCGCCATCGCCAACTTCTTTACTACCCGCTCAAGCACCCTGGCAGCGCTCGACACGCAGATGCTGCAGCTTTCGCACAGCCATGCGCAAGCCATTGCCGAATGGCTGCGTTCCAAGCAAGCCGTCGTCGCTTCGCTCAAGCAGGGCGCCACGGGCGCCGATCCCTTGCCGGCCCTCAAGGCGGCCGAGCAGGCGGGAACCTTCGACATGGCGTATGTCGGCTTTGCCGACAAGCACGCCGTATTTTCGCAGGAGCGCCAGCGCGCGGCCGATTACGATCCCACGGCGCGGCCCTGGTACAAGCGGGCCTCCGAAGTGGGCGGCCCCATCATCACGGCGCCCTACATCGGCGCCAGTACGGGCAAGCTGGTGGTGACGTTTGCCGAGCCGCTGGGCGGCAAGGGCAGCGTGACGGGCGTGCTGGCGGCCGACGTGATGATGGATGCGGTGGTGCAAAACGTCGCCTCGATCAAGCCGACGGCATCGAGCTACGCCTTCCTCGTCGATGGCGGCGGCAAGATCATCGCCCACCCGGATGGCAAGCTGACCCTGAAGCCGCTGGCCGAACTGGATCCGGGCCTGAGCGCACAGGCGCTGGCCGATATCGAAAAGAGCGGCGAAGGCGCCAGCATCCGTCTCGGCGGCCGCGACGGTATCTTGCACGTGAGTAAAGTGCCAGGCAGCGACTGGCTGCTGGCCACCGTGCTGGACCGCGCGGAAGCGACGCAGGCGCTCACGTCCATGCTGCGTGCCTCGGCCCTGACGGCCTTGCTGGTGCTGGTGCTGGCCGCGACGGCATTGAGCGCGCTGGTGGCGCGCGCCCTGCGCCGCCTGGGCCTGGTGCGCGACGCCATGGAAGCCATTGCCACTGGTGACGGCGACCTGACGAGCCGCCTCGACGCGGATGGGTCGGACGAGCTGGCGCAGATCGCCAAGGCTTTCAACTTGTTCGTTGAAAAGATCGCCACCGTGCTGGTGCAGATCCGCAGCATCAGCACCCTGGTGCGCAGCGAATCGGCCGACATTGCCGCCGGCAATGCCGACCTGTCCTCGCGCACGGAAGCGCAGGCGGGCGCGCTGGAAGAGACAGCGAGTTCCATGGATGAGCTGACCTCGACCGTGAAACAGAATGCGGAAAACGCGCATGCGGCCAATGAGCTGGCCGTCTCCGCTTCGGCCGTGGCGGCCAAGGGCGGCCAGGTGGTGCAGCAGGTGGTCGGCACCATGGCCGGCATCCAGGAAAGCTCGCGCAAGATCGTCGACATCATCGGCGTGATCGACGGCATCGCTTTCCAGACGAATATCCTGGCCTTGAACGCGGCCGTCGAGGCGGCGCGCGCGGGCGAGCAGGGCAGGGGCTTTGCCGTGGTGGCGTCCGAAGTGCGCAACCTGGCGCAGCGCTCGAGCCAGGCGGCCAAGGAAATCAAGGAACTGATCGGCGACTCGGTGGAAAAAGTCGATGCCGGCGGCCGCCTCGTCAATGAAGCGGGCCAGACCATGGATCAGGTGGTGGCGTCGGTACAGCAATTGACGACCATCATGAGCGAAATCACCGTGGCCAGCCGCGAACAGAGTGCCGGCATCGGCGAGATCAATACGGCCGTCACGCACATGGATACCATGACGCAGCAGAACGCTGCCCTGGTCGAGCAGGCGGCCGCCGCCGCGGAAAGCCTGCAGGAGCAAGCCGTGGACCTGGCGCAAGCCGTCGGCATGTTCCGCCTGGGCGATACGCCTGCGGCAGCGCCGGCATCCGCTCCGGTGGCGCGCCTGAAGGCGAAGCCAGCCGCTCCTGCGCCGCGCGCGCCGGCCCGCGCGCTGTCTCCTGCCAGGCCGGTGAGCGCAGTCAAGGCGGCCAAGTCCGGCGCCGACGAGTGGGAAGAGTTTTAAGCAGTCTCTGCTGGGAAATGCACGTCTATCCGCGTTTTTGTCAGGCCAGCCTGCCAAAAGCGCAGTTCGTCGCAATCGGCGTGCCGGCCGGGCGCGGTATGGCTATAGTCACACCATACCGCAAGCCCACTGCCAGACACCGAGGAGAACAAGATGAACATCGCTAAAAACATGGAAGTCATTGCCGTCGCCGCCGCCATCCTGATCGGCGCCAGCTGCTACGCCATCGCCCCTGCCGCGCCAGCCCTGCAGGTGGCCAGCTCCACCGCCACCCTGGCCGCGCCCGCAGGCAAGGCCGCCATGTCCATGCACGTGGTGCAAGTCAAGGCCAAGCGCCTGAGCGCCGCCGAAAAAGCCCGTTTTGCATAATTGATTGTCAGCCATTTTCCACGCTGCTAGAGTGGCAAGGCGTGATGCAATGCAGGCGTCCCCGGCGGGCGCCCTGACAGATAAAAACAAGATATCGAGGATGTAATACATGAAAAAGACACTGCAACTGGCGCTGCTGTTCCTGGCGACACTGGGCCTGCTGCGCGCGGCGTCCGCCGAGACCCGCTTGCTGGAAATGCGCACCATCGACGCGCGCGTGGTGCGCGTCAAGCTCGACGGCGTGATGGAAGTGCGCATCCGCCAGGGCAATGTGCCTTCGCTGAGCATCACGGCCGACAAGCGCTATATCGCCGATGTCAGCACGGCGCAAAGCGGCGACACCCTGCATATCGAAACGGAAGTGCGCGGTTTCAAGATCGGTCCCTCGTCGATCCGCGCCGACCTGGTCCTGCCCAGCCTGCGCGAGCTCAGCTCCGAAGGCTTTGGCAGCACGGACATCACGGGCTTTACGGGCGAGGAACTGACCCTGTCGCTGGAAGGCGCGGGCAGCATCAAGGTGGTCGGCGACTACCGCAAGCTGTATGCCAGCCTGGGCGGCGTGGGCAGCATGCAGATATGGGTCGGCAACAATGAAAAGGCCGAGCTCGACCTGCAGGGTGCCGGTTCCGTCGTGCTCGGTGGCCGGGGGCGCGTGCTGAAAGCCAGCCTGGGCGGCCTGGGCAGCCTGAATGCGAAGCAATTCGAAGCCGATGCCGTGAACCTGGAATTGAGCGGCCTGGGCAATGCCCTGGTCAATGCCCATACGAACGCCAAGCTGAACCTGAGTGGGCTCGGTTCCGTGGTGGTGTACGGCAAGCCGGCCAATCGTGATGTCAGCGTCGAGGGCCTGGGCAAAGTAAGCTGGAAGTAAGGATATAAGAGGCTCCTGCCGTGGGCAGGATCAGAAAAGAAAAAGCAGTCAGACCACATCCCATTCCGATGAAAAAACTGATCATTACATTACTCATGCTGTGCGCCATACAGCTACCCGCGCGGGCGGGCTTCGTCGAAGGCGCCAGCGCCTACAACAACAAGAATTACGCCCTGGCCTACAAGGAAATCCTGCCCCTTGCCAAGACTGGTAATGCCGATGCCCAGCACCTGCTGGGCTTGATGTATTACATGGGGCGGGGCTTGCCGCAGGATTACAAGCAAGCCATGTTCTGGCACCGCAAGGCGGCCGAGCAGGGCAAGGCCGACGCCCAGTATGTGGTGGGCGCCATGTATTACACGGGCAATTCCGTGCTGCAAGACCACAAGCAGGCCGTGGTCTGGTTCCGCAAGGCGGCCGAGCAAAACCATGCGGAAGCGCAGCAGGTGCTGGGCCTGATGTACCGCTACCACATGGGTGGCGTGCAGCAGGACAACGTCATCGCCTACATGCTGTGGAACCTGGCGGCGGCCAACGGCAATGCGAACGCGGCCGACCAGCGCGCCGCCGTGGTGCGCAAGATGACGCATGAGCAGGTCGAGGAAGGCCAGGCCCTGTCGGCCAAGTGGAAGCCGGGCACGCCCTTGCCGCGCCAGTCGAAAACCGGCGCTGGCTAGTCAGGGGAGGGGTGGACTGCAAGGCGCGGCGGCTTGGCGTACAATCGCCGTTTTACCTTCAAAGAGTCCACCCATGCGCGCAGTTGCCATCAGCCAGCCAGGTCCCGCCGACGTTTTGCAGATCACCGAGCGTCCCGTTCCCGCCTTCAAGACGGGCGAGCTGCTGATCAAGGTGCACGCGGCGGGCATCAACCGCCCTGACGTGCTGCAGCGCCTGGGCAAGTATGCGCCGCCAGCCGGCGCGTCCGACTTGCCGGGCCTGGAAGTGGCGGGCGAAATCGTCGATGGCGATTTTGCCAACACCGAATTCAGGAAGGGCGACCTGGTCTGCGCGCTGGTGCAGGGTGGCGGCTATGCCGAATACTGCGCCGCGCCCGCCGGCCAGTGCCTGCCCCTGCCCAAGGGCTTGACGGCGCTGGAAGGCGCATCCCTGCCGGAAAACTTCTTTACCGTCTGGAGCAATGTCTTCGACCGCTGCGCGCTGGCCGACGGCGAAACGTTGTTGGTGCAGGGCGGCACGTCCGGCATCGGCGTGACGGCCATTCAACTGGCGGCCGCGCTCGGTCATCGCGTGTTCGCCACGGCGGGCAGCGACGAGAAGGCGCGCGCCTGCGAGGCGCTGGGCGCCGAACGGGGCATCAATTACCGCACGGAAGATTTTGTTGCTGTCGTCAAGCAGCTGACCGATGGCAAGGGTGTCGATGTCATCCTCGACATGGTCGGCGGCGACTACCTGCCGCGCGAGATCGATTGCCTGGCCGACGATGGCCGCATCGGCCTGATCGCCGTGCAGGGCGGCACCAGGGCGGAGCTGGACCTGGGCACCTTGCTGCGCCGCCGCCTGACGGTGACGGGTTCCACCTTGCGTCCCCGCTCCATCGCTTTCAAGGCGGCCATCGCGAATCACCTGCGCACGACCGTCTGGCCGCTGATCGAGGCAGGCAAGGTCAAGCCCGTGATCTATCAAACTTTCCCTCTGGAAAAAGCCAGTGAGGCGCATGCCTTGATGGAAGCGAGCACGCACGTGGGCAAGATCATGTTGCAAGTTGCCTGAAACGGGGCACTGCCTGTTTGACCGGCATCGGTGCTGGAGTTAGAATGACGGGTTATTAGAATTTAGGCTACTATGCGTCGCAAACTCGTCGTCGGAAATTGGAAAATGAACGGCAGTCGCACCTCGAACGCGGTGTTATTGTCTGAAATAGTTGCTGGCTTGAGCGCCTCGGGCGCCGCCAGCGCCGTCTGTGTGCCCGCGCCATACCTGGCGCAGTGCCAGGCGCAATTGGCAGGCACGGCCCTGGCATGGGGCGCGCAGGATGTTTCCGCCCACGCCGGCGGCGCCTACACGGGAGAAATCTCGACCGCCATGCTGCAGGATTTCGGCTGCAGCTATGTGGTGATCGGGCATTCCGAGCGCCGCGCCTACCATGGCGAGAACGATGCGCACGTGGCGGCCAAGACGGTTGCGGCGCTGGCGGCCGGCATCACGCCGATCGTCTGCATCGGCGAGACCCTGGCGCAGCGCGAAGCGGGCCAGACCGACGCGGTGGTGGCGCAGCAGCTGGGCGTCGTGCTGGCCGCGATCAGCGCCGACGACGTGGCCAAGCTGGTGCTGGCCTATGAGCCGGTCTGGGCCATCGGCACGGGCAAGACGGCCACGCCGCAGATGGCACAGGATGTGCATCAGGTGCTGCGCGGCCAGTTGGCAGCAAAGAATGCGGTAGCGGCGGCCGGCGTGCAAATCCTGTACGGCGGCAGCATGAAGCCAGAGAACGCAAAAGAATTGATGGCGATGCCGGATATCGATGGCGGTCTGATCGGCGGAGCGGCATTGAAGGCGGCGGATTTCCTGGCAATTATTCACGCCGCTGATTGAATTAATTTAAACTAAGAATGGAATTGCAATGAACATGATGTTCAATCTGGTAGTGGTAGTACAGGTTATCTCGGCTTTGTCGATTATCGCGCTGGTGTTGCTGCAGCACGGCAAGGGCGCCGACATGGGCGCCGCCTTCGGTTCGGGCGCATCGGGCAGCCTGTTTGGTGCGACGGGTTCGTCGAACTTCATGTCCAAGTCGACCGGCGTTGCCGCCGCGATCTTCTTCGGCGCCACGCTGGCCCTGTCGCTGATGGCCAATCAGCGCGCCACCACGGTGGGCGGCGGCGTGATGGATAAAGTTGTCAAGCCAGTGCCGGTGACCGGCGCGGGCGCGATCCCGACGACGGTACCTGCAGCCCCTGCGGCACCAGCGGCCAGCACTCCGGCTGCGGCGGCACCAGTTGCCAGCACCCCGGCCGGCGCGATTCCGAAGTAATTCGATAGTCGCTGAGTAGTAACTCGATACCTCATCGAGAGTAATTCTCATTACGGGCAGATTATTGCTCAATGTTTTGGCAGCGCGGCAGGAAAAAATCGTGGCGCGCTGGAAGATGTAAAAATTTATCGTTTTTATCTGTGTTTTGATGCATTTGTGCATTAACTTTAGCGCCAAAGCAGAGTAGAATACGGGCCTTACCGCCGACGTGGTGAAATTGGTAGACACGCTATCTTGAGGGGGTAGTGGCGAAAGCTGTACGAGTTCGAGTCTCGTCGTCGGCACCAGAAATCAGAAGCCAGCAACGGCGCACGAGCCATGGCTCGTACAAAGTTGCTGGCTTTTTTTACGAGGATGTGTCGTTCGATCCTGGTCTTAGCTTTGATTGGGGTCGTGCGTTAGATACGCTGCAAATGATCGCAGTGTCCTCATTTAACCGATCGTTCAATATAAGCTCATCAATCGTGAACCTCGAAAATTACTTCCCCGTCCTGCTGTTTATTCTTGTCGGCCTCGGTGTCGGCATCGCGCCCCAGCTCCTGGGGCGCCTGTTAGGTCCTAACAAGCCTGACGCAGCAAAACTCTCCCCGTACGAATGTGGCTTTGAAGCATTCGAAGACGCGCGCATGAAATTTGATGTGCGCTACTATCTGGTCGCAATCCTGTTTATTTTGTTCGATCTGGAAACGGCATTCTTCTTCCCGTGGGGCGTTGCAATGCGCGACCTGGGTTGGGCCGGTTTCGTCACGATGATGGTGTTCATCGCTGAATTCGTGGTCGGATTTTGGTACATTTGGAAGAAAGGTGCCCTTGACTGGGAATAAGCCATGGCTATTGAAGGCGTATTAAGCGAAGGTTTCATCACCACCTCGGCCGACAAGCTGATCAACTGGGCGCGCACCGGGTCTATGTTCCCGATGACGTTCGGTCTGGCCTGCTGTGCGGTCGAAATGATGCATGTGGGCGCAGCCCGCTACGATATGGACCGTTTCGGCGTCGTGTTTCGTCCGTCGCCGCGTCAGTCCGACGTCATGATCGTTGCCGGTACCCTGTGCAACAAGATGGCGCCGGCCCTGCGCAAGGTCTACGACCAGATGGCGGAGCCACGCTGGGTCATCTCCATGGGTTCCTGCGCCAATGGCGGCGGGTACTACCATTACTCCTACTCTGTGGTGCGCGGCTGCGACCGCATCGTGCCCGTCGACGTGTATGTGCCTGGCTGTCCTCCGACGGCTGAAGCCCTGCTGTACGGCATCATGCAGTTGCAGAACAAGATCAAGCGTACCAGCACGATCGCACGCTAACCGGGCCGCTTCAGATTATGACAACACATTTAGAAGTACTGCAAAACGCCCTCGGCACTGCCCTGGGCGAACGCGTTAGCACCACGGTTACCCTGGGCGAAGTCACCTTGCTGGTCAAGGCGGAAGACTACCTGGGCGTGATGCAGACCCTGCGCGACGATCCGGCCCTGCACTTCGAGCAATTGATCGATCTGTGCGGCGTCGATTACTCGACCTATGGCGATGGCAGCTGGGATGGCCTGCGTTACGCGGCCGTTTCGCACTTGCTGTCGGTCAAGCACAACTGGCGCGTGCGCGTGCGCGTGTTCGCACCGGACGACGACATGCCGCTGCTGCCTTCCGTGGTGGGTATCTGGCGCGCCGTCAACTGGTACGAGCGCGAAGCATTCGACCTGCTGGGCATCCTCTTCGAAGGCCACAACGACTTGCGCCGCCTGCTGACCGACTACGGTTTCATCGGCCATCCGTTCCGCAAGGATTTCCCCGTCTCCGGCTATGTCGAGATGCGCTACGATCCGGAACAAAAGCGCGTGATTTACCAGCCCGTGACGATCGAGCCGCGGGAAAACGTGCCGCGCGTGATCCGCGAAGAACATTACGGGATGAAATAATGGCTGAGATTAAGAACTACACCCTGAACTTTGGGCCACAGCATCCGGCCGCGCACGGTGTGCTGCGCCTGGTGCTGGAGATGGATGGCGAAGTCATCCAGCGTGCCGACCCGCATATCGGCCTGCTGCACCGCGCCACCGAAAAGCTGGCCGAACAGAAGACCTATCTGCAATCCGTGCCGTACATGGACCGTCTCGACTATGTGTCGATGATGTGCAATGAGCACGCGTACGTGATGGCCATCGAAAAGATGCTGGGCCTGGAAGTGCCGCTGCGCGCGCAATACATCCGCGTCATGTTCGACGAGATGACGCGTATCCTGAACCACCTGATGTGGCTCGGCACCCACGCGCTGGACGTTGGCGCCATGGGCCCGTTCCTGTATTGCTTCCGCGACCGCGAAGACTTGTTCGACGCCTACGAGGCAGTGTCGGGCGCGCGCATGCACGCGGCCTACTACCGTCCGGGCGGCGTGTACCGCGACCTGCCGGACGCGATGCCGCAGCACAAGGCGTCGATCATCCGCAACGCCAAGGCCATCGGCAAGCTGAACGAAAACCGCCAGGGTTCGCTGCTGGACTTCATCGAAGACTTCGCGCGCCGTTTCCCGAATTCGGTGGACGAGTACGAAACGCTGTTGACCGATAATCGAATCTGGAAGCAACGGACCGTCGGCATCGGCGTGGTCTCGCCGGAAGATGCGCTGGCCATGGGCTTTACGGGCGCCATGCTGCGCGGCTCCGGCGTGCAGTGGGACTTGCGCAAGAAACAGCCGTACGAAGTGTACGACCTGATGGACTTCGACATTCCTATCGGCACCAACGGCGATTGCTACGACCGCTACCTGGTCCGCGTGGAAGAGCTGCGCCAGTCGAACCGCATCATCAAGCAATGCGTGGAGTGGCTGCGCAACAATGAAGGTCCTGTCATGACCAGCAACCGCAAGGTGGCGCCTCCGGGCCGTGTCGACATGAAGACCAACATGGAATCCTTGATTCACCACTTCAAGCTGTTTACCGAAGGTTTCCACGTGCCGCCAGGCGAGGCCTACAGCGCCGTGGAGCACCCGAAGGGCGAGTTCGGCGTGTACCTGGTGTCCGATGGCGCCAACAAGCCGTACCGCATGAAACTGCGCGCACCGGACTACGCCCACTTGCAGTCGCTCGACGAGATGGCGCGTGGGCACATGCTTGCCGACGCCGTGACCATCATCGGTACGCAAGATATCGTGTTCGGCAGTATTGACCGCTAAGAGGCAAAAAGTATGTTGTTATCAGAGCAATGCTATAAGAAAATTGACCGTGAGTTGGCCAAGTACCCGGCCGACCAGCGTCAATCCGCCGTCATGGCCGCGCTGGCGCATGCCCAGGATGAACTGGGCTGGCTGGCACCGGAAACCATGAAGGAACTGGCCGATTACATCGGCATGCCGGCGATTGCCGTGCAGGAAGTTGCCACGTTCTACAATATGTACAACGTGAAGCCCGTGGGCAAGCACAAGATCACCGTGTGCACAAACTTGCCATGCGCCCTGTCGGGCGGCGTGCGCGCTGCAGAGTACCTGAAGCAGAAGCTGGGTATCGATTTCCGCGAAACCACCGCTGACGGCCAGTTCACCCTGGTTGAAGGCGAGTGCATGGGTGCCTGCGGCGATGCGCCTGTCTTGCTGGTCAGCAATAAAACCATGTGCAGCTGGATGTCGAACGAGAAGATCGACGCCATGCTGGAGGAACTCAAGAAATGACGTCACTCCACAACCGCCATATCGATCCATTGATCCTGAAGGATCTGGATGGCAAGAACTGGCATTTGCAAGATTATGTGAACCGCGGCGGCTATAGCGCCCTGCGGCGTATCCTGGAAGAGAAAATCACGCCGGAACAGATCATCGCCGACCTCAAGGCTTCGTCCTTGCGCGGCCGTGGCGGCGCGGGTTTCCCTACCGGCCTGAAGTGGAGCTTCATGCCGCGCCAGTTCCCGGGTCAAAAATACCTCGTCTGCAATACAGATGAAGGCGAGCCGGGTACTTTCAAGGACCGTGACATCATTCGTTACAATCCCCATGCGCTGATCGAAGGCATGGCCATTGGCGCGTACGCCATGGGCATCACCGTAGGTTACAACTACATCCACGGCGAGATCTTCCAGGAATACCTGCGTTTCGAAGAAGCGCTGGAAGAGGCGCGCGCCGCCGGCTTCCTGGGCGACAAGATCATGGGCAGCGAATTCTCGTTCCAGTTGCATGCGCACCATGGTTATGGCGCCTACATCTGCGGCGAAGAAACGGCCCTGCTGGAGTCGCTGGAAGGCAAGAAAGGCCAGCCGCGCTTCAAGCCGCCTTTCCCTGCCTCGTTTGGCCTGTACGGCAAGCCGACGACGATCAATAACACGGAAACCTTCGCGGCCGTGCCATTCGTGCTGAACATCGGTCCAGAGAAATACCTGGCGATGGGCAAGCCGAACAACGGCGGTTCGAAGATCTTCTCGATCTCGGGCGACGTGGAAAAACCGGGCAACTATGAAGTGCCGCTCGGCACCCCGTTTGCGACCCTGCTGGAACTGGCAGGCGGCATGCGCGGTGGCAAAAAGATCAAGGCCGTGATCCCTGGCGGTTCGTCCGCTCCGGTGATCCGCGGCGACATCATGATGCAGACCGACCTGGACTACGACTCGATCGCGAAAGCCGGTTCGATGCTGGGTTCGGGCGCCGTCATCGTGATGGACGAAACACGCTGCATGGTAAAGGCGCTGGAACGCCTGTCCTACTTCTACTTTGAAGAATCGTGCGGCCAGTGTACGCCTTGCCGTGAAGGCACAGGCTGGATGTACCGCATGGTGCACCGCATCGAGCAGGGGCAGGGTCGTCCAGACGACCTGGACATGCTCAACTCGATCGCCGACAACATCCAGGGTCGCACTATTTGCGCGCTGGGCGATGCGGCTGCCATGCCGGTACGGGCCTTCATTAAGAATTTCCGTGAAGAATTTGAATATCATATCGAGCACAAGCATTGCTTAGTGCCCGCATATATCTAAGCTGCGTCAGGTAACGATCACCATGGTTGAAATCGAAATAGACGGCAAAAAAGTCGAAGTCCCTGCTGGTAGCATGGTGATGGACGCCGCCAACAAATTGGGAACCTACATTCCGCACTTCTGCTATCACAAGAAATTGTCGATCGCAGCGAACTGCCGCATGTGCCTGGTCGAAGTGGAAAAGGCCCCCAAGCCTTTGCCCGCTTGCGCGACCCCGGTCAGTGCCGGCATGATCGTGCGTTCCGCCAGCGATAAAGCTGTGCAGGCGCAAAAGTCGGTCATGGAATTCTTGCTGATTAACCACCCGCTCGACTGCCCGATCTGCGATCAGGGCGGCGAGTGCCAGTTGCAAGACTTGGCAGTGGGCTACGGCAAGAGCGAATCGCGCTACAAGGAAGACAAGCGCGTTGTGACGCCGAAGGAAGCCGGTCCGCTGGTGTCCATGCAGGAAATGTCGCGCTGCATCCAGTGCACCCGCTGCGTACGCTTTGGCCAGGAAGTGGCCGGCGTGATGGAGTTGGGCATGATCGGCCGTGGCGAACACTCGGAAATCGTGTCCTTCGTCGGCCAGTCGGTCGACTCCGAACTGTCGGGCAACATGATCGACCTGTGCCCGGTCGGCGCACTGACCTCGAAGCCGTTCCGCTACAGCGCCCGTACGTGGGAACTGTCGCGCCGCAAATCGGTCAGCCCGCATGACGGCCTCGGCTCGAACCTGATCGTGCAAGTGAAAGCTGGCAAGGTCAAGCGCGTGCTGCCGCTGGAAAACGAAGCCGTCAACGAATGCTGGATCTCGGACAAGGACCGTTTCTCGTATGAAGCGCTGGACAGTGCCGAACGCCTGACCTCGCCGATGCTGAAACAGGGCAACGAGTGGAAAGAAGTCGATTGGCAGACGGCGCTGGAATACGTGGCGCACGGCCTGAAAAACATCAAGCACGAACATGGCGCCGACGCCATCGCCGCGCTGGCAACGCCGCACTCGACCGTTGAAGAGCTGGTCCTGCTGCAAAAGGTCGCGCACGGTCTCGGTTCCGAGAACGTCGACTTCCGCCTGCGCCAGACGGACTTCGCGCTGGACGCGAACGTCAAGCCATGGCTGGGCATGCCGATCAACGAATTTGGCCAGATCAAGCGCGCCTTCGTCATCGGCTCGTTCCTGCGCAAGGATCACCCATTGCTGGCCACGCGTTTGCGCGCGTCCGTCAAGGGCGGCGCCAAGCTGTCGATCCTGCACGCCTCCGACGATGATCAGCTGATCACCATCGCCAACAAGATGATCGTTGCGCCAAGTGACTGGCTGGCAGCCTTGTCGGAAGTGGTCGCCGCTGTTGCCAAAGCCAAAGAAATCGCCGCGCCAGCCGGTTTTGAAGCGGTTGCCGCTTCGGACGTGGCAGTGGCCATCGCCGCCAGCCTGATGGCCGGCGACCACGGCGCCGTGCTGCTGGGTAACGCGGCAACGCAACACCCGCAAGCGTCGCAACTGCATGCTGCCGCGCAATGGATCGCCGAACAGACGGGCGCCACCCTGGGCTACCTGACGGAAGCGGCCAACACGGTTGGCGCGCACCTGGTCGCCAAGCCGCGCGCGAACGTGCAAGCTGCGTTTGCCGTACCGAAAAAAGCCTACGTGCTGCTGCACGCCGAGCCGGAACTCGATGCTGCCAATCCACAAGCGGCCCGCGCCGCCCTGGACAAGGCCGAGATGGTCGTGGCGATGTCGGCCTTCAAGCATGGCATGGACTACGCCGATGTCTTGCTGCCGATCGCCCCGTTCGCTGAAACCTCGGGCACCTTCGTCAACTGCGAAGGCCGCGCGCAAAGCTTCAACGGCACCGTGAAACCGCTGGCGGAAACCCGTCCAGCCTGGAAAGTGCTGCGCGTCCTGGGCAACATCCTGGGCCTGGCCGGTTTCGACTACGACACCTCCGAAGCGATCCGCGACGAAGCGTTTGGTGCCGGCGTGACCGACCTGTCGGCACAGCTGAACAACATCGCCAAGAACGCGCCGGAAGCGGCAAGCTACGCACCGGCTTCGCCTGCGCTGCAACGCATCGCCGACGTGCCGATCTACTTCGCCGACGCGCTGGTACGCCGCTCCGAACCGTTGCAACGCACGGTCGATGGCGCCACGCCGCAAGCCCACCTGTCCGCCGAACTGGCTGGCAAGCTGGGCATCAAGGCGGGCGACAAGGTCAAAGTGGCGCAAGGCTCCGGCAGCGCCATCCTGGTGGCGGCCATTCACGCCGGCCTGCCAGCCAATGTGGTCAAGGTGTCGGCGGCGCATGCCTCGACGGCTGGCCTGGGCGGCATGTTCGGTGACATCACAGTTGAAACAGCAGAGGGGAAAATCTGATGGCTCTGCCTGAATTTGTAAACGTCATCAACGCCGGCGGCCAAGAACTGCTGGGCGGCAGCTGGCCTTTCTTCTGGACCCTGATCAAGATCCTGTGCGTGCTGTTGCCGCTGATGGGCCTGGTTGCTTACGCCACCTTGTGGGAGCGCAAGCTGATCGGCTGGATCCAGATCCGCGTCGGTCCGAACCGCGTGGGCCCGTTGGGCTTGCTGCAGCCGATCGCCGATGCGCTGAAACTCTTGTTCAAAGAGATCATCATCCCGTCCAAGGCCGCCAAGGGCCTGTTCGTGATCGGCCCGATCATGACCATCATGCCGGCCCTGGCCGCCTGGTCGGTCGTGCCTTTCGGTCCGGAAGCCGTATTGGCCAACGTCAATGCGGGCTTGCTGCTGCTGTTGGCGATTACCTCGATGGAAGTCTACGGCATCATCATCGCCGGCTGGGCTTCGAACTCGAAGTACTCGTTCATGGGCGCCATGCGTGCGTCGGCACAGATGATTTCGTATGAAATCCCGATGGGCTTCGTGATGGTCATCGTGCTGATGGTCTCGGGCAGCCTGAACTTCATCGACATCGTCGGCGGCCAGCAAATCGGCTACTTCGCCGAAAAAGGCGTGAACTTCATGTCGTGGAACTGGCTGCCGCTGCTGCCGATGTTCGTCATCTACCTGGTGTCGGGCCTGGCTGAAGCCAACCGCCACCCGTTCGACGTCGTCGAAGGCGAGTCGGAAATCGTTGCCGGCCACATGGTCGAGTACTCGGGCATGGCCTACGCCATGTTCATGCTGGCCGAATACGCCAACATGATCCTGATCGGCGCGCTGGCTTCGATCATGTTCCTCGGTGGCTGGTCCGCACCATTTGCTTTCCTGGAGTTCTGGGGTGGTTTCGGCGGCTTCTTCTGGCTGTTCGCGAAAACCTTCTTCATCGTCTCGGTGTTCATCTGGGTACGCGGTACGTTCCCACGCTACCGTTATGACCAGATCATGCGCCTCGGCTGGAAAGTGTTTATCCCGTTGACGCTGGTCTACCTGGTCTTCGTCGCTGCCTGGATGCAGACATCCTGGAATATTTGGAAGTAAGAGAGTGCATACGAATGGATAAGGTAAAAGATTTCTTCAGCAGCCTCTTGTTAGGCGAGCTGATCAAGGGCATGGCGCTGACAGGCAAGTACATGTTTTCGCGCAAGATCACGGTGCAATTCCCGGAAGAGAAGACACCGATCTCGCCGCGTTTCCGTGGCTTGCACGCGCTGCGCCGCTACCCGAACGGCGAGGAACGTTGCATCGCCTGCAAACTGTGCGAAGCGGTTTGCCCGGCGATGGCCATCACGATCGAATCGGAACAGCGTGACGACGGTTCGCGCCGCACCACGCGTTACGATATTGATTTGACCAAGTGCATCTTCTGCGGTTTCTGCGAAGAGTCCTGCCCGGTCGATTCGATCGTCGAGACGCAAATCCTGGAATACCACGGCGAGAAACGCGGGGATTTGTATTACACGAAAGAGATGTTGCTGGCCGTAGGCGATCGTTATGAAAATGACATCGCCGCTGCGCGCGCCGCCGACGCACCTTATCGCTGATGGATGCGCCGCAGCTGAGAGGCTGCGGCGCGCCCCTCGTTCATCTGTACGTCTATTGGGTTTTTTATGGACTTTAAAACAATTTTGTTTTACGCCTTCGCGCTGATCTTGATTCTGGCAGCGACGCGCGTCATCACGGCCCGTAATCCGGTCCACGCAGTGCTGTTTCTGGTACTGTCCTTCTTCTCCGCGGCCGGCATCTGGATGCTGCTGCAAGCTGAATTCCTGGCCATCGTGCTGGTATTGGTGTATGTCGGCGCCGTGATGGTGCTGTTCCTCTTCGTGGTCATGATGCTCGATATCAATATCGACCGCATGCGCGAAGGCTTCTGGGGCTATCTGCCGTTGTCCGTGACGGTGGGCGTGATCATCGTGCTGGAAATGGCCGCGGTCCTGTGGCACGGTTTCCGTAACTTTGCGCCAAGCATCGCGCCGGTGAACGTCAACCTGGGCGGCACCAAGGAACTGGGCATGCTGATCTACACGAAATACGTGTTCGCCTTCGAGATCGCCGCCGTCGTGCTGCTGGTGGCCATCGTTGCCGCCGTTGCACTGACCCTGCGCAAACGCAAGGACACCAAGCATTTCGCTCCAGGCGATGCCGTGCGCGTCAAGCGCAACGACCGCCTGAAGATCATCAAGATGGACGCGGTTGTCGAGCGTCCTGCGGCTGAGCCGGAAGTTAAGGAGGCACCATGACATTATCGCTCACACATTTTCTGGTCCTGGGCGCGATCCTGTTCGCAATCTCGATCGTCGGTATTTTCCTGAACCGCAAGAACATCATCGTATTGCTGATGGCAATCGAATTGATGCTGCTGGCGGTGAATATGAATTTCATCGCGTTCTCCCATTTCATGGGCGACGCGGCCGGTCAGATCTTCGTTTTCTTCATCCTGACGGTTGCCGCCGCTGAGTCGGCTATCGGTCTGGCTATTCTGGTGGTGATGTTCCGTAATCTGGATACCATCAACGTCGAAGACCTGGACAGCCTCAAAGGCTGATGTTTTTCAGACTCGATCTCTCGAATAATAACGATTAAGGTTCATCATGGCGGGGCAACTCCTCAACCCTAACCTCCTTCTTGCCGTACCGCTGGCGCCGCTGGCCGGTGCCGCGATTGCAGGTTTGCTTGGCACCCAGTTCCTGGGTAATTTGGTCGGACGCAAGACGTCGCATACCGCGACGATCCTGGGCGTTCTGATTGCACTCATCCTGTCCGTCCACACGCTGCTGGCCGTACTCGATGGCGCGACGTTCAACGGCACCATCTATAACTGGATGACGATCGGCACCCTGAAGATGGAAGTGGGCTTCCAGATCGATTCGCTGTCGGCGATGATGATGTGCGTGGTCACCTTCGTGTCCCTGATGGTGCACATCTACACGATCGGCTACATGAAGGACGACGAAGGCTACAACCGCTTCTTCGCCTACATCTCGCTGTTCACGTTCTCGATGCTGATGCTGGTCATGGCCAACAACTTCCTGCAACTGTTCTTCGGTTGGGAAGCCGTGGGCCTGGTCTCTTACCTGCTGATCGGTTTCTGGTACCAGCGTCCGACGGCCATCGTGGCCAACATGAAGGCGTTCCTCGTCAACCGCGTGGGCGACTTCGGCTTCATCCTGGGCATTGGCCTGCTGCTGGCCTATGCCGGCACCATGAACTACCAGGAAGTGTTCGCCAAGAAAGACGAACTGGCACTGTTGAGCCTGCCTGGTACCGACTGGGCCCTGCTGACCGTGGCCTGCATCTGCCTGTTCATCGGCGCGATGGGCAAGTCGGCGCAGTTCCCGCTGCACGTGTGGCTGCCTGACTCGATGGAAGGTCCTACCCCGATCTCGGCACTGATCCACGCCGCGACGATGGTGACGGCCGGTATCTTCATGGTCTCGCGCATGTCGCCGCTGTTCGAACTGTCCGACACGGCACTGTCCTTCATCCTGGTGATCGGTTCCATCACGGCACTGTTCATGGGCTTCCTGGGCATCATCCAGAACGACATCAAGCGCGTCGTCGCCTACTCGACCCTGTCGCAGCTGGGCTACATGACCGTGGCGCTCGGTTCGTCCGCCTACTCGGTGGCCGTGTTCCACCTGATGACGCACGCATTCTTCAAGGCACTGCTGTTCCTGGGCGCCGGTTCCGTCATCATCGGCATGCACCACGATCAAGATATCCGCAACATGGGTGGCCTGCGCAAGTACATGCCTATCACCTGGATCACTTCCCTGATCGGTTCGCTGGCCCTGATCGGCACGCCGCTGTTCTCCGGTTTCTACTCGAAAGACAGCATCATCGAAGCCGTCGAAGCAACGCACATCTGGGGCGCTGGCTTTGCCCAGTTCGCCGTGCTGGCTGGCGTGTTCGTCACTGCCTTCTACTCGTTCCGCATGTACTTCCTCGTCTTCCATGGCAAGGAACGTTTCGGCCAGCCACACGCGCACGGCCACGACGACCATCACGCGCCTGCGGCCAAGCATGATGCCCACGCGCATGACGACCATCACGAAGAGGAAGAGGACGACCACGCGCACCACGGTCTGGAACCTGGCCAGAAGCCGCACGAGTCCCCATTCGTCGTCTGGTTCCCGCTGGTGATGCTGGCGATTCCTTCGCTGATCATCGGCTACCTGACGATCGGCCCGATGCTGCATGGCGATTTCTTCAAGGGCGTGATCTTCGTCGGCGAAAACCATCCAGCAATGGAAGAGTTGTCGCATGAATTCCACGGCGCAATGGCGATGGCGATCCACGGCCTGTCGACGGCACCGTTCTGGCTGGCATTGTCCGGCGTGGTGGCAGCCTACTACTGCTACATGGTCAACCCGCGCGTACCGGCCTGGTTCTTTGCCAAGTTCCACGCGATCCACACCCTGCTGGACAACAAGTACTACATGGACAAGTTCAATGAAGTCGTGTTCGCCGGCGGTGCCCGCTTGCTGGGTAATGGCCTGTGGAACTTCGGTGACAAGAAGCTGATCGATGGCCTGCTGGTCAACGGTAGCGCCAAGGTCGTCGCCTGGCTGTCCTCGCTGTCGCGAGTGCTGCAGACCGGCTACATCTATCACTATGCATTCGTGATGATCCTGGGCGTGCTGGGCTTCCTGATCTATTTCCTGCCATTCTGGCCCGCTAAGTAAGCTGACCTGATAAAAGAATACTGAGAACCATGATGCAGTCTACGATTTCTACACTACCTCCTTACCTGAGTCTGTCGATCTGGGTGCCGATCATTTGCGGCGTCCTGGTCCTGGCTCTCGGCCGTGACAGCAAAGCGGGCTTTACCCGCTGGCTGTCGCTGGCTGGCGCGGTGCTCAGCATGCTGTGCACCTTGCCGCTGATCCAGCATTTCGACAACGCCGCACACGGCATGCAATTCGTCGAAAAAGCACCGTGGATTGAAACCTTCAATATCTGGTACTCGCTGGGTATCGACGGCCTGTCGCTGTGGTTCGTGCCACTGACGGCCTTCATCACCGTCATCGTCGTCATTTCGGCGTGGCAAGTGATCGAGAAGCGCATCGCCCAGTACATGGGATCGTTTTTGATCCTGTCGGGCCTGATGATCGGCGTGTTCTGCGCGCTGGACGGCTTGCTGTTCTACTTCTTCTTTGAAGCAACCCTGATCCCGATGTTCATCATCATCGGTATCTGGGGCGGTTCGAACCGCGTGTACGCGTCGTTCAAGTTCTTCCTGTACACCTTCTTCGGTTCGCTGCTGACTCTGGTTGCCATCATCTACCTGCGCAATGTGTCGGGCACCTTCGACATCCTGGCCTGGCATGCGTTCAAGCTGACGATGAACGAGCAGATCTTCATCTTCCTGGCCTTCCTGATGGCGTTTGCCGTCAAAGTGCCGATGTTCCCGGTCCACACGTGGCTGCCGGACGTCCACGTGGAAGCGCCAACGGGTGGCTCCGCCGTGCTGGCCGCCATCATGCTGAAACTGGGCGCCTACGGCTTCCTGCGTTTCTCGCTGCCGATCACGCCGGACGCCAGCCACTACCTGTCGGGCTTCATGATCACCCTGTCGCTGATCGCGGTGATCTACATCGGTCTGGTTGCCTTGGTGCAAACGGACATGAAAAAACTGGTCGCCTATTCGTCGATCGCGCACATGGGCTTTGTCACCCTCGGCTTCTTCATGTTCAACGACATCTCGGTGCAGGGCGGTATCGTGCAGATGGTCTCGCACGGCTTCATCTCCGGCGCGATGTTCCTGTGCATCGGCGTGCTGTATGACCGCATGCATACCCGCAACATCGCCGACTACGGCGGCGTCGTGAACCGCATGCCGAAATTTGCCGCCTTCTTCGTGCTGTTCTCGATGGCCAACTGCGGCTTGCCAGCGACCTCCGGCTTCGTCGGCGAGTTCATGGTGATCCTGGGCGCGGTGAAATACAACTTCTGGATTGGTCTGCTGGCTGCAACGGCACTGATCTGGGGCGCGGCGTACTCGCTGTGGATGGCCAAGCGCGTGGTGTTCGGCAAGATCAAGAACAAGCATGTGGCTGAACTGACCGATATCAACAAACGTGAATTCTTCATGCTTGCTGTACTGGCCATCGCCGTGCTCGTAATGGGTCTGTACCCAGCCCCGTTCACCGACACGATGCAAACTTCGGTTGCTGACCTGCTGCAGCATGTCGCCACCAGCAAGTTGCCTTAAATAGAAGACCGATAACATGACTAATGCACCTAATCTGGTACCGCTGTACGCGGAAATCTTTCTGCTGATCGCCACGTCGGCGCTCTTGCTGATCGATATGTTCTTGCCTGCGGCGAAGCGCACGATTACCTATGCGCTGTCCTTGCTGACCCTGGCCGGCTGCGCCTTGCTGACCGTGGGCGACTTCAACGCGGGCACCACCGTCTACACGTTCCACAATATGTTCGTGTCGGACCCGATGTCGCAGCTGCTGAAACTGTTCTCGTACGGCGCCGTGGCGCTGACCCTGATCTACTCGCGTGCCTACGCTACCGACCGCAACATGCTGTCGGGTAACCTGGGCGGCGAGTTCTACGTGCTGGCCCTGTTTGCACTGCTGGGCCAGATGATCATGATCTCGGCCAACAACTTCCTGATCATCTACCTGGGTCTGGAACTGATGTCGCTGTCGCTGTACGCGCTGATCGCCCTGCGCCGTGACAATGCCAAGGCCACGGAAGCGGCCATGAAATACTTCATCCTGGGCGCACTGGCTTCCGGTTTCATGTTGTACGGTATCTCGATGCTGTACGGCGCGTCCGGCACCCTGGACCTGGGCGAACTGCGCGTGGCGCTGGAAAACGGCAAGACCAACGGTACCATCATGGTCTTCGGCCTGGTCTTCCTGGTTGCCGGCCTGGCCTTCAAACTGGGCGTCGTGCCATTCCACATGTGGGTGCCTGACGTGTATCAGGGTTCGCCAACGGCCGTGACCCTGCTGCTGGGCGGCGCGCCGAAACTGGCCGCGTTTGCCATCACCCTGCGTTTGCTGGGCGAGGGCTTGCTGCCGATGGCGCATGACTGGCAGCAGATGCTGCTGGTACTGGCCGTGATGTCGCTGGCTATCGGTAACTTTACCGCGATCGCGCAAACCAACCTGAAGCGTATGCTCGCGTATTCGACCATTGCGCAAATGGGCTTCGTTCTGCTGGGTCTGCTGTCGGGCACCGTTGACGCGCCGAACAACACCCTGAACGCGGCTGGCGCAGCCACCGCCTACGGCGCCTCGATGTACTATGTCATCACCTATGTGTTCACCACCCTGGGTACCTTCGGCGTGATCATGTTGTTGGCACGTAACGGTTTCGAAGCGGAAGAACTGGCCGATTTCAAGGGCCTGGGCAAACGCAGCCCGATCTTCGCGCTGGTCATGACCCTGTTCATGTTCTCGCTGGCCGGCGTGCCGCCGCTGATGGGCTTCATGGCCAAGTACTCGGTGCTGGCCTCCGTGCTGGCCACGGGCCAGCTGTGGCTGACCATCGCTGCCGTGCTGTTCTCGCTGATCGGCGCCTTCTACTACCTGCGCGTCGTGAAAATGATGTGGTTCGACGAGCCGACCGACAGCAATGCGCTGGTCGTGCATGGCGACATGCGCGTGGTGCTGGCCCTGAACGGCGTGTTTGTCCTGGCGCTGGGCGTGATGCCGAACAGCATCCTGGCGGCCTGCGCTTCGGCCATCAGCAAGACCCTGGCGTCCTGACCGATGGATGTCACCGTCTCCAGCTGGCTGGTGATCGCCCTGGGCATCCTGGGCGCCAACCTGCCTTTCTTTAACGAGAAACTGTTTGCCGCCGTGCCTTTGAAAAAGGCCGCACCAGCGGAGCAGGGCTGGCGCAAGCCGCTGGCACTGCGCCTGCTGGAGATGGTGGTGCTGTACTTCGTCGTCGGCGCCGTGGCGTTCGCGCTCGAAGCGCGCATCGGCAACGGCTTCCCGCAGACGTGGGAGTTCTATGCCATCACCGGCTGCCTGTTCCTGGTGCTGGCTTTCCCGGGGTTTGTGAGCCGTTATTTACGCAAACGCCGCTAGAACGCTGATCAAACCTGCTGCGCGTCGCGCTTTGCGGCCTGTGATGCTCACTGTGCTACAGCACAGCTCCGCTTCTCAGCCACAAATCACTGCCGCTCGCGACGGTTTTGTCAGTGTTCCTACCCTCCGAAAGCGGCGCCTCTGGCGCCGTTTTTTATTGAATAAAGGAATTCCATGGATACCCAAGCCACTGATACGCAATTGATTGAAACCAAGGTGGACGGCGAGATCGTCTACGAGGGTGGCTTCCTGCGCGTGCAGCGCGACCGGGTGACGCTGCCGGACGGCAAGATCACGGCGCGCGAATTCATTTTGCATCCGGGTGCCGTCGTCATCCTGCCGCTGCTCGACGATGGTACGGTGCTGATGGAGCGCCAATACCGCTATCCGCTGGAGCGGGTCTTCATCGAATTCCCCGCTGGCAAGATCGACGCGGGCGAAGCGCACCTGGCCTGCGCCCAGCGCGAGCTGCTGGAAGAGACAGGCTACACGGCAACAAGCTGGCAATTCGTCTCCACCATCCATAACGCCATCGCCTATTCGGACGAGCACCTGGAGCTGTACCTGGCGCGCGGCCTGGTGGCGGGCGAGCGCCGTCTCGACGACGGTGAATTCCTGGAAACGTTCACGGCCACCGTGCCGCAGCTGCTGGACTGGGTCAGGGATGGCACCATCACGGACGTGAAAACCGTGATCGGCATTTTCTGGCTCGACAAGATCACCAGCGGCGCCTGGCAGCCGGCCTGATTCCATCCATGCGCACGGCCATCTTCCTGTTGCTGGCGGCTGCCGCCTGCGGTGCGCAGGCGCAGACGCGCACGCCGTTCCAGGTGCGCTGCGAAGACAGCATCAGCAAGACGGTGTCCGTGCTGACGGCGCAGCAGAACGGCTACAGCATCGACACGCATCTGCCGTACAAGGCGCTGACGGTAATGAAAGGCATGGCGCGCGCCAACACCTGGGTGCTGGGCCTGACGAAGACGGATTCGCAGGTGCAGATCGGCCTGGCCGGTCCCATGCTGCAGGACCCCGCCAGCGGCTACGAATGCGTGGCGCCGCAAATCACCGTCAAGATTACCTACGCGCCCGTGGTGATCTATATCGGACGCGAGTTCGCTCCCGGCAGCTGCGCGTATGATGAGATACTGGCGCATGAGCTGCGGCACATGAAAACCTATATGGAGCATTTGCCCAAGGTGGAAAAGACCGTGCGCGCCGCGCTGGCCAGGCGCTTCGAGGCGCGCCCCCTGTATGCGCCGCGCGGCACGGCCAAGGCGGCGCTGGCGCGCGAGATCGACACGGGCTGGTTGCCCTACATCAAGGCGGAGATGCGCAAGGTGGAAACCTTGCAGGCGGCCATCGATTCTCCGCAGGAATATGCGCGCCTGGGCAAGGCCTGCAAGGGCGACATCCAGAACATCCTGGCGGGCAAGGCAGCGCCCGCCAACTAGACAAGGAATGGCATGACAGTAGCAGTACCGAATAGCGTCCGTTACTTTGCGCTGATCCCCGCCGCCGGCGTGGGCGCACGCATGCAAGCGGGCAGTCCCAAGCAATATTTACCCATCGCCGGCAAGCCCATGCTGCGCCACGCGCTCGACGCCTTTATGGCCAGCCCCCTGATCGCGCACACGTATGTCGTCGTCAGCGCCGATGATGGCGTGATCGACTCGGTGGTGCAGGAGCACGGCGCAGGGTCTGGCGTATCGGTGCTGCGCTGCGGCGGCGCCACGCGCATGGAAACGATCTTGAACGCCCTGCAAGCCTTGCACGGCAGCCTGCAGGCGCACGACCAGGTGCTGGTGCACGACGCGGCGCGGCCCGGCCTGACGCCGGCGCTGATCGAAAAACTCATTACCGAAGTGGGCGACCATCCGGCCGGCGGCTTGCTGGCCTTGCCCGTGGTCGATACCGTCAAGCGGGCGGGGCAGGGCACGGGTGCCGCCACCATGTCGGCGCAGACAGTGCCGCGCGACGGCCTGTGGCTGGCGCAGACGCCGCAAATGTTCAGCTATGCCTTGTTGCACAAGGCCTTGTCCGAAGCGCCCGATCCGCAGGCGATTACCGACGACGCCAGCGCCGTCGAAGCGCTGGGCCTGGCGCCCAGACTCGTCGAGGGCCACCCGCGCAACCTGAAGGTGACCCTGCCGCGTGACATCCACACGGCCGAAATGTATTTGGCCCATCCTTGAATCCTGAACCGAAAGAGCGCATGACGATCACCAACACTCCCGACCTCCCATTTCGCATCGGCCAGGGCTATGACTGCCACGCCCTCGTGGAAAACCGCGACCTGATCATCGGCGGCGTGAAGATTCCGCATCACCTGGGCTTGCTCGGCCATTCCGACGCCGACGTGCTGCTGCACGCCATCACGGACGCCATTTTCGGCGCCGCCGCGCTGGGCGACATCGGCCGCCATTTCCCCGACACGGACGCGCAATTCAAGGGCGCCGATTCGCGCACCCTGCTGCGCGAAGCCGTGCGCCGCGTGCAGGCGACGGGCTACGTGATCGGCAACATCGACGCCACCATCATCGCCCAGCGCCCGAAGATGGCGCCGCACATCGCCGCCATGTGCGCCAACGTGGCCGCAGACCTGGGCGTGAGTGTGGGTCACGTCAACATCAAGGCCAAGACGAATGAAAAGCTGGGCTATCTGGGGCGTGAAGAGGGTATTGCGGCGGAAGCCGTGGCCTTGCTGCTGCGGGCTTGAACCGGGCAGGCATCAGCAGTGTGTCGGGCTTACGCGGCGCGCCGCCGCTAATTCGCCGTAACAGGCTTATTGCTGTCATCAACAATATGTCGGATTACGCACGGCTGTGCCGTGCTCATCCGACCTAGGCGCTCAATGCGCGCCCTGGTAGGTCGGATTAGCGCAAAGCGCGTAATCCGACATCAGCATCAGCATCAGCATCACCATCACCATCACCATCACCATCACCATCACCATCACCATCACCATCACCATCACCATCACCATCACCATCACCGCCGCACGCTCAGGCACGGCACGGACGGCAATCCCGGGCCATTGTCTTGCAGGCGCAGCGCGCCACCGTGCATTTGCGCTGCGGCATGGTGGCGCGGCGGACTTGGCCAGCGCCAGCAGGCTGGCCAGGGTGCCGGATCAATCTGCTACAGCGCCAGCCCGGCGCTTACGCCAGCCTTTGCATAGCATCAAAGTGTAATGTCAGGGCCGGTGGCGCTTCAAAAAAACGTTTCCCACGTGATCTTTTGTGAAAATTAAATATTATTTACGTGATAATATCCGTTCGGCAATTTTTTTGGACGCGACAAGACGTCATTTATAACCACGGGAAGTACTGAGAGAACGGATTCATATGAAGTGTTGTACGCAAGGACCAGTCGTGCGCTGGCTGGGTGCAAGCCTGTTGGCCATGTCGATGCTGGCTGGTTGTGGCGGAGGCGGGAGCGATAGTCCCGCGCCGCCGGTGGCCGTAGCACCGCAGCCGGCCGTGCTGTTTGCCGGAGCCGTTTCCGCCGCTGCCGAAGGCGCCGACGCCATTGGCAGCATGGGTGCGCCGATTGAACTCGATGCGAGCGGCAGCAAGGATGCTGACGGCAATGCGCTCAGCTTTACGTGGAGCATCGTCTCCAAGCCGGCAGGCAGTGCGCTGAGCCTGGAAGCGCCTGGCGTGGCCAAGGTGAGTTTCCAGGCCGATGTGCTGGGGACCTATGTCTTCAAGTTGCGGCTCACCAATAGCAAGGGTGGTGCGGCTGAAAAAAATGTAACCGTACTGGTCAATAATCGGGTGCCGAATGCGGTGGTGGTGGTCAATGCCACCTTCACGGCACAGCCGGTCGTCATGCCGGCCGTGTCGATCTCGCTTGGTGCCGGCATCGTCCTCGATGCCACGGGCAGTACCGACGCCGATGGCGACGCGGTTGCCACCACCTGGGAATTGATCGACAAGCCGTCCGCCAGCGCGTCCCGGCTGACCATCATCGGCCATGCGGCGCGTTTTTCGCCCGATGTGCTGGGCCGGTATTCGGTGCGTGCCCGCGGTGCGGACGGCAAGGGTGCGTATGCCGAAACGGTGTACCAGTTCGATGCCAACAACAGCATTCCTACTGGCGTGATCCAGGGTACTGTGGCGGTGGTCAGCCGCGACAATCAGAGCGTACCCGTGGGCCAGCCTGTGGTCACCAGCGGCATCCTCAGCTATGACGAAGGCGGCGCCAAATTGAGCTATGCCTGGGCGGTCGACAGCCGTCCCGCCGGTTCCGTGGCCACCGTCGGCGCAGGTGCTGCGGCGATTCCTTCCTTTACGCCGGATGTGGCCGGTGCCTACGTGCTGTCGCTGACGGTAGGCAATGGCCGCCAGACGGCGGTTGCCTACCTGAAGCTCAATGCGTACACGTCGACGTCCAGCGTGCTGCCGCTGCCGTTCAAGCCGGTCGACGTGCGTTATAGCCTGGCCGCTGACCGCCTGGTGGTCGTCACTGCCGAGCCAGATGCCGTGAAAGTCATCAATCCGGTGGACGGTACCTTCACCAGCGTCAATCTGCCGGCGGCGGTCAAGGCCTTCAATCTGAGTCCGGATGGCAAGCTGGCGGGGGTGCTGCATGATGGCGTGGTCAGCCTGGTTGACCTGGCGACAGGTACCCTGCTGAAGTCGACGGGCACTGGCGGCACCCAAACGGAAGTGTTTGTTAGCAATGACGGCGTGGTATTCCTCACGGGCCAGACGCTGGTGTCATCCGCGCGGCCGGCGATTGCGGTCATTAACGGCCGTACGGGGCAGGCTCTGCCTTCGCTGGATTTTTCCAGTGGCGGCGGTTTCTATGGCGCCTTGCGCGGCGTGTTTGCCACATCGAAGAACAAGGCGTTTCTTTCGCAGGGCAGTTACTCAAGTCTGGCCTATTTCACGATCGACCCGGCAACGAATGCCATCCTGACCAGCGGTAGCACCTACAGCGAATACAGCATGCCATCGCCGTTCGTCCTGTCGCCGAAGGAAGACCTGTTGTTTACCGCAAATGGCACCTACTTCAATACCGATACGCTGAAATATGTGGGGCGCTTTATTCTCGGTACCAGCAGCAGTGGTCTCAGCAATAGCCTGCAGTCGATGAGCTACTCGCCGACCAAGGCGGAAGTGCTGCTGATGGAAAGCTCGCTTGACTATGTTTATCCGGCCTACGATACGACGTATCAGACCAGCTACAAGAAATATAGCGGCGAGCTGTTGTTCGGTGCGGGCAGCGTCAGCCTGCCGGTGATTGGCGGCGAAGCCAGCTATGGTATCGGCGTCTTCCACACTGCCGCCGGCGATCCGGTGGCGCTGGTGCAGACGGGCGGCGCCGTAAAAAGCACGCCGCGCGCGAAATACTATCTGGTGTATCGCTGATCGCATGAAAACGGCGGCGCGTCCGCCGTGCAATGTATGCTATTTTTAAAGGCGGCGGGGTGGCGGAAACCATCCCGGCCGCCTTTTTTCATTGACGACACAGGAGAATTCCCGATGCCTATCATCAAGCGCACACACCTTGCCACCGCACTGCTGCTGGGAGCCTTCGCGGCTTGCGCGATGCCCGCCCACGCCGAACTGCAAGCCACGGGCGAGCCGCCCGCTGCCAAACAGGGCTGGAAGGCCGAGACTGTCGCGCAGGGCGTGCGCCAGCCGTGGGGCATTGCCTGGCTGGGCGAGGGCCGCGCGCTCGTTACCAGCAAGCTGGGCACCTTGCACCTGCTGAATGGCAAGACGTTCAGCGACGTGGCGCTGGAAGGCATGCCGGCCGTCTTTACGGGCGGGCAGGGCGGCCTGCTCGATATCGTCATCCACCCGCAGGATGCCGGCAAGCCCAATCCCCGCGTGTACATGACGCTATCGACGGGCAACAATGATGCCAACCGCACGACCCTGGTGCGCGGCGTCTTCGATGGCAAGAAGGTGACGGGCATCCAGACCCTGTTCAAGGTGGCCACGGACAAGAGCGGCGGCCAGCACTTCGGTTCGCGCCTGCTGTGGCTGCCGGACGGCAGCTTGCTGATGAGCGTGGCCGATGGCGGCAACCCGCCGCTGCGCATCGGCGACCGCCTGGCGCGCGAGCAGGCGCAGAACCTGGCCACGCACCAGGGTTCCATCCTGCGCCTGACGGACGAGGGCAAGCCCGCGCCCGGCAACCCGCTGGCGGCCAAGGGCGCCTTGCCGGAAATCTGGTCGTACGGCCACCGCAACGTGCAGGGCCTGGCGCTCGATCCCGTGTCTGGCCGCGTGTGGGCCACGGAACACGGCCCGTATGGCGGCGATGAACTGAACCTGGTGGTGGCGGGCGGCAACTATGGCTGGCCGTTGCAAAGCTATGGCGCCGACTACAAGACGCATGAAGCCGTTGGCAAGCACGAGGTGGCGGGCATGCTCAACCCGAGCGTGGCCTGGGTGCCGTCGCCGGCACCGTCCGGCCTGGCCTTCTACACGGGCGACAAGATTCCCGCCTGGCGCGGCAGCGTGTTCAGCGGCGGCCTGGCGGCCAAGGATATCCGCCGCATCGCCGTCGATGCCAGCGGCAAGGTGACGGGCCAGGATCGCCTGGCCATCGGCGCGCGCGTGCGCGACGTGCGCCAGGGGCCGGATGGCTATCTGTATGCGCTGACGGATGAAGACAACGGGCGCTTGCTGCGCATCGTGGCGCAGTAACACGGCAGGCGCCCACTTCGCTTAAGATGGCGCCTTTACTCAAGACAAGGTGGCAACGTGGCCCGAGATACTTATGCATACCGGCATGTCGCCGTCGAATCGCGGTCCGTCAATGGCAAGGTGGAAATCCGCCCCGTGGCGGGCCAGGCCTTTTCGCCGGAACTGGCCGTGCAGTGCGCGCGCCGCCTGAGCGACGTGCAGCGCTATCCGCTGGGCAGCCGTTTCTTGCTGTTTGCCAAGCTGACGGACCGCTTGGGCGGCATACCTTTCCTGTATGCGTATCACGGCGATGCGGATGTCGTGATGACGCCGGCCGAAGTCAAAAAATTCCTCGGTGAATTTCGCCGAGGACGCATCTGAGATTGCCTCAAGCTCCTGCCTTGCCAGCCACGCCAGCGACCACGGCTGCCGTGGCTGGCGGCTTGCCGAAGATGCCGATGGTCAAGGCGCAGCCGAGAGCAAACAGGCCGCCCACCACCATGGCGCTGGCCACGCCCAGGTGATCGACGGCCAGGCCGCCCAGCAAGGCACCCGACGCCAGCGATACTTGCACGATGGCCACGAACAGCGCGCTGCTGCCCTCCATCAAATGCGGCGCCGCCTTGAACATCCACGTTTGCACGGCGATCGGCATGGCGCCAAAGCCGAAGCCCCAGATCGCCACCAGCAGCATCGCCGTCACCTGATGGCTGCCCAGCGCGGCCAGCGCCAGGGTCGACACGCCCAGCACGGCGCCCGTCACCATCAGGGCTGAACGCTCGTGGCGCCCGGCCGCCCAGCCGCCGACGATATTGCCGATGAAGCCGGATGCGCCATACACCAGCAGCATGGCGCTGACGGTGCCGGCGGCCAGGTGCGACACCTGCGTGAGGAAGGGCGCGATATACGTATAGGCGGCGAACTGGCCTGTAAACAGCATGGCCGTGGCGATCAGCCCCAGGCGCGCCTTGCGGATGCCGAAAATCATCGGCAGCTGGCGCAGGCGGATGGCTTGCGTCGGCGGCAGCTTGGGCAGCAGGAACAGCTGGCCGATGAAGACCAGCACGGCGATGGCGCTGGCCGCGCCAAAGGCGACCCGCCAGCCCACCAGTTCGCCCACCAGCGCGCCGGCCGGCACGCCCGCCACCGTGCCCAGCGAGACGCCGGCAAAGATGATGGACATGGCGCGCGAGGCGTGCTGCGGCGACACGAGGCGCGGGCCGATGGCGCTGCCGATGGCCCAGAAACCGCCCACGCCCACGCCCAGCATGGCGCGGCCCAGCAATATCGCGCCATACGATGGCGCCAGCGCCACCAGCAGGTTCGAGGCGATCAGCAGGGCCGTGAGGGCCAGCAGCACGATGCGGCGGTCCAGCCGGCCCGAACCGACGGTGACAAAGATGGCGGCAAACGCGGCAACGATGCCGGGCGTGGTGATCATCAGCCCCGCCTGGCCCTTGCTGATGGCCAGTTCGGCGGCCATGGCGGGCAGCAGGCCGACGGGCAGGAATTCGGAGGTGACGAGGGCAAAGGCGCCGATGCCGACGGACAGGACGGCCAGCCAGGGCGCCGCGGCGGTATCGTCGCTGGCGGCGGGCGTATTGGCCTGCGCCGAAGAGTTGTTGGGTGCGTGCATGGTGGGTTCCTGAATAGCGGGAGGTTTTTAACCGGTCGGTATATAATATCCGGGAATTAAAATCCTTGTCACAATTTTTTACCGAACGGTATGAAACAAGAGAAAAAAGAGCCAGCGCTGAAGGCGAAAACGGGACGGCCACGCACGTTCGACGCGGATGAGGCGCTCGATTGCGCCATGAAAGTGTTCTGGGAAAAAGGCTATGAAGGCAGTTCGCTGCCCGAATTGACGAAAGCCATGGGCATGAACCGGCCCAGCCTGTATGCGGTTTTCGGCAACAAGGAACAATTGTTTCACAAGGCCCTGGAGCGCTACAGCGATACGCGCATGCGGTTTTTCGACGCGGCGCTGGAGCAGCCGACGGCGCGCCAGGTAGTGGAAGCCTTGCTGACGCAGTATGTCGACGCGCAAACCATGCCCGACGGCCCGCACGGCTGCATGGGCGTGAATGCGGCGCTGGCCTGCAGCGACGATGCCTTGCCGATCCGCGATGAATTGTTTGCGCGCCGCCTGCGCGGTGAAATCAAGCTGCGCGACCGTTTGCGGCGCGCGAAGCAGGAGGGCGATTTGCCGCCGGACTCCTGCCCCGAGCAGCAGGCGCGCTTTGTCGTGACCTTGTCGCAGGGCATGGCCATCCAGGCCGCCGCCGGGGTCTCGCGCGAACAGCTGCACCAGATGGTGGCGCTGCTGTTGCGCAACTGGCCGATGTAGCCGGGTCGTTTATCCGGCCTGATCGATGGTCTTGGCCAGGTCGCTGGGCGCCTTGCGTCGCCATGCGGCCGTCAGGGCGGCGGCCAGCATGTCGAGTTCGGCATCGGCCAGGCGCACCGTGATGCCCGCCAGGCGCTCGCCCCACCACAGCTTTTCGCAGCCGGCGGGGGTGATGACGGTGGCGATATGCGCCGCTTCCGCATCGAGCAGAACGTTGATGTGCTCATCGTCGGGCAGGGTGGCAAAGATCTTCCCGCCCACGCGGAAGGCCGGACGGTCGTGGTGTTCTTCCTCGGTGGTATCGGGAAACGACAGTGCCAGATAGCGTAGTTCTTCCAGGTCGACCATTTCCTCTTTCCCCCTTATCGGATAGACAGTAGCGTGAGTGCATTTTGCCATGCTGTCCCGCCGCGTGGTGCAGCGGCATGCGAAAAGAAATGCGCAAGATGCGACAGTGGCGGGGCCAGCTGTGGCGCTGGCGCGACACGCCATGGCCTGCCGGGAAGGCCGTGCAGCCCTTGGCGCAGGGCGGAACAGCCTGCTTTTGCCTGTTCAGCGTGGCATTGTTAGAAAAATATCTTCCGTAGTCAAAAGAAAAATACTTTTCTTGTAGGAATTTAATATAGAATAGATTCAACGTTTTACCTGACCCGTCAATTGACTGACTTTGTCCCGGGAACCCGAACCCTTTCCAGGACGCTTGCAGTGCCGCCTTGGCACGCCGCGAGTCCGCGCTGCGGAAGTCACGTTCCCGACCGCTCATCTTGCAATCTCTAGCGCTTCGCCGACACGCCTCAATGCAGCGTGTATTCAGCTCAAGCGCCACTCCGCCTGCTGCGCCCACTGAATACTTATTGACTGGATACCATCATGAAAAACTTGCCTAAAATCGCCTTGTCCCTGATCGTCGCTGGTGTGTTTGCCCACGCGAACGCCAGCACCATCACCCTGTCCACCGGCTATTCGGAGGCCGGCGCGCAAAGCTCCGCCGCCGCCTACCAGTCCGTCGTGAACGCCGCCGTGGCCACGCCGGGCGCCGGCTATGGCTCGACAAGCGTCGCCAGCTATGACAACCTGAACAACAGCAGCCTGTTCGGCAGCAATTCGAACATCGCCTTCAAATCCGTCATCAACTTTGGCGTCAGCGCCAGCGATGCGGGCGCCTGGAGCTTCCGCAGCGGCGTCGATTTCGGCAGGGGCGGCGCCCTGTTCCTTGACGGCGTGGCGCTGGACTTCAAAAGCAACGACATGTGGTGGGCAGGCAACTACAACAATGGCAGCCAGTTCCTCAGCGGTTCGAGCGCCTTGTCGGCCGGCAACCATACCCTGAGCATCTATGGCCTGGAAGGCTGCTGCGATGGCGGCCAGCAAGTGCAGTTCAAGGCCGGCAATAACAATTTCGCCAGCTTCGGCGCAAATGACGGCTTGATCTCGGCCGTGCCGGAACCGACCACCTACGCCATGCTGCTGGTCGGCCTGGGCTTGCTGGGCTTTACGGCACGCCGCAAGCAGCCAGCCAAGTTCTAAGTTTCAGCGATGCCCGCGCCTGACGGCGCGCATGAAAAAGCCCGCCGGTCTGCAAGGACACGGCGGGCTTTTTGACGTCAGGCGTAGGTGCGCTGGCGCTTACTCGTCGCCATCGTCCTCCGCATCGCCCTTGGCCGCCTTGCCCCGTTCGGCATCGACGCCGCGCTGCAGGGCGGCCGCATCGCGGAAGAAGGCGTCCGTCGTCTGGTTCGGGCTCAGGCGCAGCGCGGGCGGGTAGAGCACGGACATATAGGGCTCGTCGGCCAGGCGGCCATGGACTTGCAAATTGCTCAGCAAGATCAAGGCCGAGCCGATGATGGCCAGCACCACGGCCACCAGCGCGAAGCGGCGCGGGTGCTGCGGCTTGATCGTGCACAGGTGGTAGTAGATCATGGCGCAGACGATGGCGATGAACATGTGCCGGCCATAGCGCGTGAGCGCCTCCAGCGACAGCGCGTACGCGGCCACATTGCTGCCCAGTTCCCACACTTCCATGGCCAGCAGGCCGCAGCCGATGATGAACACGTGGCGGCCGAAGCGCGCCGTCTGGCCGAACAGGCGGTTGGCCACGGCCCAGATCGACGCCCAGATGAGGCCGCCACCGAGCGCATACGCGATGACCATCAGGTAGGCAATCGGCTCGAAGGCTTCCGCATCACTGAGCCAGTTGCTGAAGACGGCCGAGGCGCCGATCATGGCCAGGCCGGCCACGGCGGGACGCAAGCCTTCCCAGTTGTGCATGGTGGTGTCGCTCAGTTCCGGCGCCACCGGATGGTCGCTGGCGCGCACGCGCAAATGCGTATGCCCAAGGCGCACGATGCTGTTGCCCGTCAAGGCCACCTGCACCTGGCGCTGGCCACGGTGGATCACGCCGTTATGGCTGCCCAGGTCGCGCAGCAGCAGGCCGCCTGCGCCGTCGTCCTCGACGATGGCATGGGCGGCGGCCGTATGCGCGTCGTCGAGGATGAAGTCATTGTCGTAGCCGCGGCCGATGCGGATCGGCAGGGTCTCGATGCGCTGGCGCTGCCGCACCTCGCCATTGTCGGCCAGGATTTCGATGTAGTAGGGCGCTTTCATGGCTTGCGGCTGCTGTTGGTGGAGGGCGCGCGCGACAGCGCTTCGAGGAAGGTGCGCGTGGCGCGCATGCCGTTGGCGTAGGACACGCCGCGCGCATCGATGCGGCTTTGCAAGTTCATCAGTGGCTCATCGGTGCTGGCCGCCAGCAGGGCAAAATCGTACAGGCCGGCAAACTTGCGGTAGGCGCGCACGCACAGCACGGCGCGCAGGGGCAGGGTCTTGTTCTTGACGAACTGTTCGGTGCAATGGGGGCCCGTCAGGTTGGCGCTTTTATAGCTGCCGAAATTTTCGTTCTTGAATGACGCGCTGGCCAGCTCGGAAAAGCGCAGGGCGCCCAGTTCGCTGCTGCGCAGGAATTCATGGCGCATCGATACCTGCCCCGTCTGCAAGGCGCCGGAAATGAAGATGGCCGACTCCATGGCGCAGCTGGTGTTGTCGATTGTGTAGGGCTTGTCTGCCTTGACGTTGGAGCGGCCCCAGCAGCGCATCTGGTCCGATTCGCGCACGGGCACGCGGTAGGGACCCATGGCTTTCAGGTTCAGCGGCGTGTCGAGCAGGCGCGCCAGCATGACTTCCTGGTGCGCCAGCAGCTGGGCCGTGACCAGCGGCTTGAAATCCTTGGGCGGCTTGCCCTGTTTTGCCACCGTGTCGAGCAATTGCCGGGCGTAGCGGGCCGGCACGAGGAAGCTGACGAGTTCGCCATCGAGGCGTTTCGAGACATTGACGCCAGCCACGTCGCCGGCCGCCGTGACGCTGGGGCCGCCGCTCATGCCGGAATTGATGGGGCCCGTAAACATCAGCTGGTCGTAGAAGCTGCGCGTGACGACGCCGTTGTACGCGCCTTCCGAGATGGCGAAGCCCAGGTCCAGCGGATTGCCCATCGAATACAGGTACTGTCCCTGCGTCAGCGGCGCCAGCTGTTCCGGCATCTTGAAAAAGCCCGTGCCGTGACGGTTCACGCGCAGCACGGCCAGGTCGTGCAGCACGTCGACGGCCAGCAATTCCACATTGCCGCGCTGGCCGCTGGTATCGACCCATTCGCCCACATAGGTATCGGGGTCGAGCGCGAATTGCGACACCACATGATAGTTGCTGACCACCAGGTCGCCCGTGCCGATCAAAAAGCCCGAGCCGACGGACGACTGCGTGCGGCCGTTTTTCAGCAGCACGCGCACCTGCAGGATATCGGCGCGCGCCGCGGTGTACAGCTTTTGCGCGGCCGACGAAGGCGGCGGCAGCGCTTGCGCGGTGGCGGCCGGCGCGGCGGTGGCCGGTGGCGGCTTGACGGGGGGCGTGGCGGTGGAGGCGGCGGGGATGGCGGCGGCGGTGGCGGGTGCCGGTGCTGGTGTGGCGAGCGCAGCTGTGGCGGCACACAGGCCGGCCAGCAAGAAGGCGAAGTTAGAAAATTTCATGCATCCTTTGTGCGTGAGCAGGAGCGAAGCCGGCACGCCCGCGCCCTGGGACGCTGCCGCGCGCCAGCCCTGGAACTACAGGGCGCCGTCTTCCAGCGCCGGTGCCGTCACGGGCGTCATCATGTGACCGAGCTTGCTTTGCTTGGTATTCAGGTAGTGCTGGTTGAAGGCGTTGCGGTTGACCAGCAGCGGCACGCGTTCCGCCACGGCGATGCCCAGCGCTTCCATGGCCGCGATCTTGCGCGGGTTATTCGTCATCAGGCGCAGGCTGTGCACGCCGAATTGGGCGAACATGGGCTTGCACAAGGTGTAGTTGCGCGCGTCGGCCTTGAAGCCCAGCTGCTCATTGGCTTGCACCGTGTCGGCGCCCGCTTCCTGCAGGCGGTAGGCGCGGATCTTGTTGATCAGGCCGATGCCGCGTCCTTCCTGGCGCAGGTACAGCAGGATGCCGCGGCCTTCTTCGGCGATGCGCTTCAGGGCGCCTTCGAGCTGGGCGCCGCAATCGCAGCGCTGCGAGAACAGCACGTCGCCCGTCAGGCATTCGGAATGCACGCGCGCCAGCACCGGTTCGCCGTCGCCGATATCGCCCAGCACCATGGCCAGGTGTTCCTTGCCCGTGGCGTGCTCGACAAAGGCGTGCAGGGTGAACTGGGCCCACGGCGTCGGCAGTGCGCAGGAAGTCGTGTAATCCAATTCGCCTGTTGCCAGGATGTCTGCGCCGCTTTGCATGGTTGTGCTCATATAAGTAATTATCAAAAATAAAAGGCGCGCGACACCACTCCGGTGCCGGCGCGCCTTGCCATCATACCAAAAAGCAGGGAAACGTTTTCCCTGGCTGCCATTCGGTCGCTGCAATGTCTGGTGATAAGCCTTACGTAGGGGCACTTCCTCCTTTTGCAAGGTAATTGCCGGCCCTGCCTGGCGGCTGCCGCCGCCAGGCAAGGGACGTCAACTGCCGATGCGTCCGCCGTCGTTCTTGGTGATCACGATGGTGGCCGAGCGGGGACGCTTGCCGGCGCCGTAGCCGGCGTTGGCCGGCCACTGGCTCGTGTACTTGGACGGATCGCCGATGTTCGCCAGCGACGTGTTTTCGCCCGGATGCTGGATGTTGATGAACATGGTCTTGCCATCGGGCGTTTCGCTGATGCCCGTGATTTCCGAGCCGACCGGGCCCACCAGGAAGCGCTTGAGCGTGTCGGCCGTGGGCTTCTTGCCGATGAAGGTGTCGACGGCCAGATTGCCGCCGGCCGCCGTCGCGTAGTTCAGGGTGGACTTCGCGCCGTCGCCCACCTTGCCGGGGATGGCCGCCAGCATCATGCAGTTGGTGACATCCGTGTACGCGCCATCGTCCGTCTGGATCCAGCAGATGCCCGTGTAGGGGCTGAAGGCCAGGCCGTCGGGGCTGGAGAAATCCTGGTCCGCCGTCAGGTTCGACAGGTTGATCTTGCTGGCGTCGGCGCCGCTCTCGGCGCCAAACAGGTAGACGTCCCACGTAAAGCTGGTGGCCGCGGCTGCGCCCGTGCCTTCCTTGAAACGGATGATATGGCCGTTCGGATTGCCGTTCTGCGCGCTGCTGCCTTTCATGTCCGTGTAGGCGCGCGGGTTGGCGCTGTCCGGCGCCAGCTGCGACGAGCCGCTCGGGTTGACGGTGCGGTTCGAGTTGTTGGTCAGCGTGTAGTAGATCTCGCCATTGGCCGGGTTGACCGAGCACCATTCCGGGCGGTCCATCTTCGTTGCGCCCACGGCGTCGGCCGCCAGGCGGGCATTGACCAGCACGTCGGCCAGGTCGGCGAACTTGTAGGCGCTGTAGGCCTGGATCTGCGCGTTCGACATGGCCAGCTCGATCCACTGGCCCGTGCCATCGGCGGCCAGCTTGGCCACGTACAGCTTGCCCGAATCGAGGTATTTGTCGCCGGTGGCCATGCGGTCGGCCGGGTTGGCATCGGCGGCGGCCCAGACGGCCGTCGAGACGAATTTGTAGATGTATTCGTTGCGCGAATCGTCGCCCATGTAGACGGCCAGCTGCTGGCCCACGGCCGGCACGCTGAAGGCGGCGCTTTCATGCGCGTAGCGGCCCAGCGCCGTGCGCTTGCGGATGGCTTTGGTCTTGTCGTACGGGTCCATTTCGACGATGTAGCCCATGCCGTTAAGCTCATTGCGATAGTCGTCGCTGCCGTTGGTCGACGCGCCGATCTTGCTCAGATTCCAGCGTGCGTACTTGTCGTCGCTGCCGCCCGTTTCCCAGCCGTGGCGCGAGGCGCCGCCCTGGCTGCGGCCATAGCGGTTCAGCGACACGACGGACTTGTCGCCGCGCGCCGCATTGTCGGTGGCCGAGCGCGTGAAGTAGCCGGCCCAGTTTTCTTCGCCGGACAGGTAGCTGCCCCAAGGCGATTTGCCCGTGCCGCAGTTGTTGATGGTGCCGCGCGTCTTGGTGCCGGTCGGCGAATACTTGGTCACCACGAGGGCGTTGCCGCGCACGGGGCCGGCAATCTCGATGTCCGTCAGCGGCGTGACGCGGCGGTTGAAGGCGGAATCGTTGACGGTGGCCCAGGCGCTGCCCGTCTTCCTGACTTCCACCACGCTCAGGCCGTGGACGGCCACTTCCTTGTCCACTTCGGCCGCAGGGCGGGGCAGCGAGGTGGTGCCGCCATTCACGTGCAGGAAGTGCGACGAGAGTTTTTCGTCCGTGGTCGCTTCGTGGTTCATCGCCAGCAAGCCCCGTTCGGCGCCGGAGGCCAGCGGCGCGCCGGCGGCGGACAGGCCGTAGTATTCCATGCCGTCGTGGTGGTCGCCGGCGCGGTTGTCGAAATCCGTGTCGCTGCCGTCGTTCTTGTAGGCCGGCGTGGCCGCGCGCAGCGAGTCGCCCAGCGCGTACAGGGCGGTGGCCGTGTAGCCGGCCGGCACCGAGACGACATCGGCCAGGCTTTTCGGCACGGCCGTGAAGGCCAGCAGTTTTTCAGGCGTGGGCGTCGGCGTCGGCGTGACGGCCGCCGCATCGCTGCCGCCACCGCAAGCGGACAGGCCCATCGAACCCATGACGGCGGTCGCGGCCGTGACGGCGCTGCCGCGCAGCCAGTTGCGCCGGCTCAGGCGGGCGTTCAGGATGCTGTTGAAATGGTTGTCGTGGGACGCGTTGCTGTCAATGTCGTTCAGATCGGTGGCGCTGATGGCCAGATCGTTGGGCTTGTTCATGGGCTGCGATGTCCTGTGGTTGCGTGATTTAAGGGCAACCGCATGATAGTTGTCGAATGTGACAGCGCCATGTCAGCCTGATGACAAAACGGTGACAGGCTGCCGGCCGGGCGGACCGCGCCAATGACGGGCCCGTCCGCTCAGGCAGCCCCGGTCTTATTTGGCCTGGCGAAAACCGCGCTCCACCAGCAACAGCATGCCGCCAAAGATGGACAGGTTTTTCAGGAAATTGGTCAGCTGATCCTGGTAGTGCGCCGCATCGGCAGCCCAGAAGGCGTGGAAAACGACGGTAGTCGGGATCAGGAACAGCGCCAGGGCCAGTGCCGCCCAGCGCGCCTGCCAGCCCGTGATCAGCAGCAAGCCGCCACCCACTTCGAGGATGATCACGCCGACCAGCAAGATATTGGCGATCGGCAAGCCCTGGCTGGCCATGTAGCCGGCTACCCCCGCAAAGGCGCCGATTTTCAGCAGGCCCGAAACAAAGAACAGCACGCCAAGGGCGGCACGGCCGAGGGGCAGCAGGATATCTGTATTATTTTTCATGTTAATCCAATTGTTTTTATCAAGATTGCAGGTTGATTTCCGGTGCCTGGCAAAACCGTGGCGCGCGTCGCAGCATGCAGAGCGCGACGCGCAGTCGGTTTGGCCAGGTGCCATCATTTAGGCAGGTCGAAGAGGAGGAATTCCGCGTCTTCCGGCTGCGTGATGATTACGCTGGCCTCTTGCGTCAGCTTCAGCGCATCGCCCGTTTTCAAGGGCGTGCCGTTCACCACCAGGCTGCCGCGGATCAGGTGCACATAGGCGATGCGGCCTGCTGCCAGCGCATGTTCGGCCTGTTCGCCTTCCTGCAGGATGCTGGCGTAGATGGCCGCGTCCTGATGGATCAGCACGGAACCCTGGCGGCCATCGGACGAGGCGATCAGGCGCAGCTTGCCGCGTTTGCTTTCTGGCGTGAAATGCTTCTCTTCATAGCTGGGGGCAATGCCCGTCACGTTCGGCTGGATCCAGATCTGCAGGAAGTGCAAGCCTTGCGTGGCAGAGTGGTTGAACTCGCTGTGACGCACGCCGTTGCCGGCGCTCATGCGCTGCACATCGCCGTAGTGCAGGACGGAACCGGTGCCCATGCTGTCCTTGTGTTCCAGCGCGCCGTCGAGCACATACGAAATGATTTCCATGTCGCGGTGGCCGTGCGTGCCGAAACCCTGGCCTGGCGTCACCCGGTCTTCATTGATCACCAGCAGCGGGCCAAAACCCATGTGATTGGCATCGTGGTAGCTGCCAAAGGAAAAGCTGTGGTGGGAATTGAGCCAGCCGTGGTTGGCGGCGCCGCGTTCTTCGCTATGACGAATCTGTAACATGGTGGACTCCGTTTCTATAAGTTAATGTGCGATAATTTCGAAGGACCGTTGCCTGGCGCTATGCCGTGGCTTCTTTTGTGCCCTTCGCTCTACGATGAACAAAGTATAGGCCCCTCTGCAGCGAAAGAAAAACGGAAAATCTTGCGACCTATGATCGAAAAAATCGAATGTTAAGACTGAGCCTGGAAGCCCTGCAAATCGTCGACGCCATTGACCGCCGTGGTTCGTTCTCGTCGGCGGGCAAGGAGTTGCACAAAGTCCCGTCCACCATTTCCTATACGGTGGCCAAGCTGGAAGACGACCTGGGCGTGCAGGTATTCCAGCGCAACGGCCCCAAAGTCGTGCTGACGGCGGCTGGCCAGGAATTGCTGAAAGAGGGGCGCTACCTGCTGAAGGCGGCGCAGGACCTGGAGCACCGCGTGCGCCGCGTCGCCTCGGGCTGGGAGACGGAACTGGCCATCGGCCTCGATTCCATGTTTTCCGCCGTGGCCCTGGCCGGCGACGTGTGCGCCTTCTACGAGGTGGCGCAGCAGACGCGCCTGCGCCTGGCGCAAGATGCCTTGTCCGGCACCTGGGAAGCGCTGCTGGACCGGCGCGTCGACCTGCTGGTGGGCGCGCCCGGCGACGGGCCTGCCGGCGGCGGCTATATCTCGCAGCCGATCGGCATGCTGGATTTTGTCTTCACCGTGGCGCCTGCGCACCCGCTGGCGCAGCTGCCGGGGCCGTTGTCGCGCGGCGATTTGCAGCGGCACCGCGCCGTGGTGGTCACCGATTCGGCGCGCCAGATGGCGCCGCGCACGGTGGGCTTGCTGCTGGGACAGGACGCCTTGAGCGTGCCGAACATGCAGGTCAAGTTCGACTACCAGGTGCTGGGGCTGGGCTTCGGCTTCCTGCCGGGACCGTGTGCGCGGGCCGCCATCGCGCGCGGCCAGCTGGTGGAAAAGGCCGTGGAAGAACCGAAACCGTCGGAAACGTTTTACCTGGCCTGGCGCGTGGGCGAGGATGGCGCCGCGCTGCGCTGGTGGCTGGCGCGCATGCGCGACCCTGATGTGTTTGCCCGCCTGGCGCTGCATCTGCCGGGACGCGCCTGAGACCGGCGCCGGATGGCGTGCCGCGCCATTCTGCGTAGGTCTTAAAATGTTGACATACGCCAACATTTTTAAGTTACCATATTCACAGTATTGCAACCGTATTCCTGGCCCGACCTCCATGCCCCGTAGTGGGATTTTGATGATTACACAGACCGCAGCGCACCCGATCCCATCCCCTGACCTGTCTCCCGCGCGGGGCTGCCGTGCTTGAGGCGAAAGTCGCGCTGTGCCTGCGCCTGGCCCAGGATGCCCGCGAGCAGGCGGGGCCGCAGCAGGCGGCCACCCTGGCGCGATTGCAGGAGGAACTCGAACGCCTGCGCGGCGCCAGCCGGCCCGTGGTGCGCGTGGCGCCCGCCGACGCCCTGCTGGAAATCGATCCCGACGGCTTCCTGATCGGCTGGAACCATGGGGCCGAACAGATGTTCGGCTATTCCGAAATCGAAGCGCTGGGCCAGCACATCCTGTTTTTGTATCCGGAAGACGACGCCGAGGCGAGCGTGCTGGAATTGCATTTCACGCAGGGCGACGTGGCCACCGATGTGCGCCGGCGCAAGAAGTCGGGCATGGTGACGTGGCTGCGCATGCACCGCCACGTGATCCTCGACCAGGCGGGCAAGGGCTGTGGCATGGCCGTGCGCCTGTCGGCCATGAGCGAGCCGCTGTCCGACGTGGACAAGGTCAAATTGCATGCGCGCATCATCGAAGACAGCGAGCAGGGCGTGCTGATCACGGATGCGGAAGAGCGCATCGTCTCCATCAACAGTTCGTTTTCCCGCATCACCGGCTATTCGCCGGCCGAAGCCATCGGCCGCACGCCCGATTTGCTGCGCTCGGGCGTGCATGACCCCGACTTCCGCGCCAAGGTGCGCGCCGCCATGCGCGGCCACGGTTCCTGGCGCGGCGAAATCATCGGCAAGCGCAAGAATGGCGAACTGTTCCCGCAAGACGTCACCATCAGCGTGGTGCGCGACGAATTCGGCGAAATCAGCCACGTGTTTTCCCTGTTTTCCGATATCTCGGTGCACAAGGATGCCGAGGCGCGCATGCAGCGCATGGCCAACTATGACAGCCTGACGGGCTTGCCCAACCGCTGCCTGCTGAACCAGCTGGTCGACCAGGGCCTGGCCGAAGCGAAGCGCCAGGGCACGCATGGCGCCTTGATGGTCATCGACATCAGCCGCCTCGGCTCGATCAGCGACACGCTTGGCCATGAAGTGGGCGACCAGCTGGTGATCGCCATCGGCCAGCTGTTCCGTGGCGCCCTGCGCGACGCGGACATCCTGGCGCGGGTCGACAACAGCAAATTCGTCGTGGCGCTGCTGCATATCGAAAAGCGCGAGCATGCGGCCAACGTGGCGCAAAAGCTGCTGAACCTGTTAGAGGCGCCCATCAATATCGACGCGCACGCGCTGCACGTGGGCGCCAGCATCGGCATTACCGTGTATCCGGAAGACGGCCTGGAAGCGCCGGCCCTGTTCCGCTTTGCCGACGTGGCCGTGGCCAAGGCGGGGCAGACCATCGAATCGACCTTCCTGTTCTACCGCGAAGACATGAACCGGCGGGCCAAGGAGCATTTGCGCCTGGAAAGCGAAATGCGCCTGGCCCTGGGCGACAAGGAACTGGAGCTGCATTACCAGCCGAAAGTGAGCCTGGCCAGCGGGCGCATCGTGGGCGCGGAAGCCTTGCTGCGCTGGAAGCATCCGATGCGCGGCATGGTCTCGCCCGGCCTCTTCATCCCCGTCGCCGAGGAAACCAGCTTGATCCTGGAGCTGGGCACCTGGGTGCTGGACGAGGCCTGCCGCCAGATCCGCAGCTGGGAAGACCGGGGCCTGCACATGCCGGCCATCGCCGTCAACCTGTCGGCGCGCCAGTTCGATGAACAGCTGCCGGCGCGCATCGCAGCCGTGCTGGAGCGCTACGGCGTGCGGCCCGACCAGATCATGCTGGAAATCACGGAAAGCCTGCTGATGCGCGGCGCCGACAAGGTCATCGACATCATGAACCAGCTGGTGGCCATGGGCCTGGCGCTGGCGCTGGACGACTTCGGCACCGGCTATTCCAGCCTCGCGTATTTGAAGAAATTCCCCATCAGCACCTTGAAGATTGACCGCTCCTTCGTCATCGGCTTGCCCTTCGAGGAAAACGATTGCGCCATCGCCCGCGCCATCGTCACCATGGCGCAGCAGCTGCGCCAGGAAATCGTCGCCGAAGGCGTGGAAACGGCCGAGCAGATGCGTTTCTTGCGCGAACTGGGCTGCGACCAGCTGCAAGGCTATCTGTTCAGCCCCGCCGTGCCGGCGGCCGAGTTCGAACTGATGCTCGATGAAGGCCGGCAGCTGCGCCTGGAAGAGGCGGCTTGAAGCTGTAGCCTGGCTGGCCGCTCAGACGCTCAGACGCTCAGACAGCCACGGAAGCCGCGCGCCGCATAATACGATTCGGCGCCATTGTGGTAGACGAAGACCTGATCATAGCGGCGGTCGCAAAACAGCGCGCCGCCCAGGGCGCGGATGCTGGCGGGCGTGCTGATCCAGCTTGAAGTCTTGCGGTCGAACGGCTCCAGCTCCTGCAACTGGCGGTACTGCGTTTGCGTCAGCAGTGTGATTCCCATCGTTTGCGCCATGGCCATGACGCTGCCGGCCGGCTTGTTGGCCTTGCGCGCGGCCAGGGCATCTGCATCGAAGCACAGGCTGCGCCGGCCGAGCGGGCTTTCTGCTGAGCAATCGCAAAACGTGACGGCGCCCGTGTCGCCGGTGTGCCCGATGACATCCGGTTCGCCGCCCGTGTCCTCCATCTTTTGCAAGACAGCCAGGCTGGCGGGAGCGGCATCCAGCCGCGCCAGCACCTTGTCCCACGTCCAACCCGGATGGCGGTGCATGTGCTTGCTGAAGCGGGTTTGCAAGGTATGGATCAAGTCATCATGCATGGCGCGGCTCCCTGGAAGTTCAATGGTACGGCCGATTATAAGACGCGATGCGGACAGGCGGCGCTCATCCCAGCTGCACTTTTTCCAGCAGAAAATCGAGCATCACGCGCACCCGCGCCGGCACTTGCAGCCCCGGTCCCACGAAGACGGCGTGCACGAGTTCCCTGTCGCCCGGATTGTAATCCTGCAGCACCGGGATCAGTTCGCCTTGCTGGATATCGCGCAACACGTGCTGGCGCGAAAAGCGTCCCAGTCCCATGCCCGCCAGCACCAGCTGGCGCATGCTCTCGCCATCGCTGACGCAGGCATTGCCCTGCGGCGCCACCTGCAGCGTGCCGCCAGCGCCATCGAGGAAGGGCCAGGTTTCGTTCTGGCAGCGGAAATTGAAGGCCAGCAGATTGTGCCGTGACAAATCCTGCGGCGAGCGCGGCAGGCCGTGGCGCACCACGTAGGCGGGAGACGCCACCACGACCATCGCGTCCTCGCCCAGTTTGCGCGCCACCAGGTTCGATTCCTTCAGCTTGCCCGTGCGGATGGCGATGTCGGTGCGGTCTTCCAGCAAGTCGACGACGGCATCGCTGACGACGACGTCGAGCGTGATGTCGGGATAGCGCCGGGAAAATTCCGGCAGGATGGGCAGCAGGTGGCGCACGCCAAACGGCACGAAGCAGTTGATGCGTAAGCGTCCGCGCGGCGCCGCGCCCTGCGCCGCTTCGCGCTCGGCGCCATCGATATCGTCGAGGATGCGCTTGCACTGCACAAAAAAGGCGTCGCCCTCGGGCGTGGTGTGCAGCTGGCGCGTGCTGCGCTGTAGCAAACGCGCGCCCAGCCGCGCTTCCAGGCGATTGACGAGTTTGCTGATGGCCGACGGCGTCAGGGCCAGGCGGCGCGCGGCGGCGGAAAAGGCCCCCGTTTCCACCACGGCCACGAACACGCTCATCTCGAAGGCGCGGTTGATGTCTTGCCTGGCCATTATTGAATCCATTTCACAGGTGTTTCCATTATTGGAGTCTATATCAAAAGCACTTGTATCGATACACTGGCCAGCTTGAACCTTATGCCGGAGAATTCCATGCACACCGCAAACCCCGTTTCCTCATCAGCCAGCAAGATGCCGCCCGGCGTGCTGGCGCTGGCCGTCGGCGCCTTCGCCATCGGCGTGACCGAATTCATCGTTGTCGGCATCTTGCCCACCATCGCGAAAGACCTGCATATTTCCATCGAATCGGCCGGCTCGCTGGTCAGCCTGTATGCGCTGGCCTTGGCCATCGGCACGCCGCTGCTGGTGCTGCTGATGTCGCGCCTGCCGCGCAAGGCGGCCTTGCTGGGCCTGATGTCCGTGTTCCTGGCCGGCAATTTGCTGGCCGCTTTTTCGCATACCTTTGAATTGCTGCTGTTTGGCCGTGTCATCACGGCCGTGGCGCACGGCACCTTCTTTGCCATCGGCGCCACCGTGGCGGCCAGCCTGGTCAGCAAGGAACAGGCGGGCAGGGCGATCTCCGTGATGTTTGCCGGCTTGACCCTGGCCATGGTGATCGGCGTGCCGTTCGGCAGTTTCCTGGGCAACCTGATGGGCTGGCGCCTGCCCTTCTTTGCTGTCGTCGTGCTGGCGGCGCTGGGCCTGGCGGCCATGGCGCGCTGGCTGCCGGCCGGCTTGCAGCAGGGCAAGGGCGGCAAGGCCATGACGCAGCTGGCGGCCCTGGGCAGCGGTCCCATTATCACCATGATGGCGATCACGACCTTCGGTTTCGGCAGCAGCTTTGCCGCCTTCACCTTCATTACGCCCATCCTGACGGACGTGACGGGCTTTTCCGCCACCATGGCCAGCGCCCTGCTGATCGTCTTTGGCGCCGCCACCTTTGCCGGCAACCTGGCGGGCGGCTACCTGACCAGCCACCTGGGCTGGCAAAAAGCCTTGCGATTGATGCTGTTGCTGCTGGCCGCCACGCAAGTGGGCGTGGCCCTCTCCATCACCTCGCAATGGATGATGACGGTGATGCTGTTTGTCTGGGGCGTGTTTGCCTTCGGCCTGTCGCCCGCCTTGCAGGCCGGCATGCTGGCCACGGCCGAACGCTACACGCCGCGCGCCGTCGATTTCGCCTCGGGCTTGAATATTTCCGCGTTTAATCTCGGCATTTCCTTCGGCTCGATGCTGGGTGCGCTGATGGTCTCGCGCCAGCTGATGGCCTCGTCGCCATGGGCCGGCGTGGCGGCCGCGCTGCTGGCCCTGTTGCCGCTGGCGTGGCTGGCGCGCAAAAACGTGGCCATGGCGCGCCCAAGTCAGGCGCGGTAGCGCAGCGCCTCGACGAAGGCTGAAAATGCGGGTGACGCCTGTCGCCGGTTCGGGTAGTAGAGATGGTAGCCCCGGAAGGTGGGGCACCAGTCGGCAAGGATCTGCACCAGGCGGCCATCGGCCAGGTAGGGCGCCAGCAGCGGCTCGGGTACAGATGCCAGACCGATGCCGTCGAGCGCGGCATTGAGCACGTGCATGATGCTGTTGAAGACCAGCTGACCTTCGGCCTTGACGGCAAAGGCATGGCCATCCTTCTCGAATTCCCAGGCATAGATGGACCCGGACGGCCGGTGGCGGATATTCACGCACGCGTGTCCGGTCAGCGCATGCGGTGTGGCCGGCGCCCCGTGGCGCGCGAAATACGCGGGGGAACCCACCACGGCCAGGCGCCAGTCGGGGCCGATGCGTACGGCGATCATGTCCTTGCTGACCGCTTCCCCCAGGCGGATGCCGGCGTCGAAGCGCTGCTCGACCACATTCGTAAAGCCATAGTCGACAAACAGTTCCAGGGCGATGTCCGGGTAGTCGTGCAGGAAGCCGGCCAGCATGGGGCGCAGCAGCAGTTCGATCTGGTCATCCGTGCAGGTGACGCGGATGGTGCCACTGGGTTTGTCCCGCAATGCCCCCAGCGCCTCGACCTCGGCGGCGATCTGCTCGAACAGGGGCGCGATCGCGTGCATCAGCCTTTCGCCCGCGTCCGTCACGGCGACGTTGCGCGTGGTGCGCGCCAGCAGGCGCACGCCTAGGCGTTCTTCCAGCGCGCGGATCGTATGGCTGAGCGCGGACGCGGTGATGCCCAGCCTGGCGGCGGCCTTGGTGAAACTGCGTTCCCGCGCCACGGCGAGGAAGGCTTGCAGGTCGTTGACTTTGTTTTGGCTCATTGCTGAATTTTTTTCATAACTACATCAAGATTGTACCCGCTTATCAACAGCGCATGCCTGCGGCAAGATGGTGTCCTGACTTTCAAAGGAGCATCAGCATGAAGACGACAAGCTTGAAAACGACCAATCAGCCTGGCCGCCGTGCATTCGTGAAGGCCGCCGGCACGGGCATGGCGGCCTTGGGCGCGCTTTCCGTGCTGGGAATGCCCGCTTTCGCCGCCGCGCCGGCCGCCACAGCCGCGCCAGCTGCAGCCGATGGCGCCGATAATTTCTACCAGAGCGGCAAGGTGACGCTGCAGCCCGTGCGCTTCCAGAACCAGTATCAGATGACGGTCGCCGGCAATCTGTTTGTGCCGGCGCAGCTGGACCGTACGCGCCGCCACGCCGCCCTCATCGTTGGCCACCCGATGGGCGCCGTCAAGGAGCAAAGCGCGAACCTGTACGCGACGCGGATGGCCGAGCTGGGCTTCGTTACCCTGTCGCTCGACCTGTCGTTCTGGGGCGAGAGCGAAGGGCAGCCGCGCAACGCCGTCTCGCCCGATATCTATGCCGAGGATTTCAGCGCGGCCGTCGATTTTCTGTGCGCGCAAGGCTTGGTCGACAGCGAACGCATCGGCGCCATCGGCATTTGCGGCAGCGGCAGCTTTGTCATCAGCGCGGCGAAGATCGATCCGCGCATCAAGGCCGTCGCCACCGTCAGCATGTACGACATGGGCGCCGCCAGCCGCCACGGCTTGCGCCACTCGCAAACGCTGGCGCAGCGCCAGGCGTATATCGCCGCGGCCGCGCGCCAGCGCCAGGTGGAGTTTGCCGGCGGCGCCACCGCCTACACGAGCGGCACCCTGCCCGCACTGAGCGCCAACCCCGGTGCCATCGAGCGCGAATTCCACGATTTTTACCGCACGCCGCGCGGCGCCTACCTTCCGGCCGGGCAGCTGTCCGAGCGTGCCACCCGTCCCACCCTGAGCAGCAACGTGAAATTCATGAATTTCTATCCTTTCATGGATATCGAGACGATCTCGCCCCGTCCGCTGCTGTTCATCACGGGCGACCAGGCCCACTCGAAGGAGTTCAGCGAGGATGCCTACCGGCGCGCCGCCGAGCCGAAGGAGCTGCATTATGTCGCCGGCGCCGGCCACGTCGACCTGTACGACCGCGTCACCTTGATACCCTGGGACAAGCTGGCGTCGTTCTTCCAGCGGGCCCTGCCAGCATGACCGCGCTGCACGGTGAAGCGGCATTGCCGCGCATGGCGCCGATAGCGCCAGGCGTGCCGGCAGGCGAAGCGCCCGCGTACTGGGGCGGCATTCTTGCCATGACCCTGTGCGTGTTTACCTTGATCGCCTCCGAATTCATGCCCGTCAGCCTGCTCACGCCGCTGGCAGCCGATTTGCGCGTCAGCGAAGGCCTGGTCGGCTATGGCATCGCGATCTCGGGCGCCTTTGCCGTGCTGGCCAGCCTGTCCATCTCGACCCTGGCCGCGTCGATGAACCGCAAGACCTTGCTGCTGCTGTTGACGGGCCTGATGTGCGTCTCCGCACTGGTGGTGGGGCTGGCCAACAGCTATGCCATGTACATGGCCGGGCGCGCGCTGATCGGCGTGGTGGTGGGCGGCTTCTGGTCCATGTCGGTGGCCGTGGCCATGCGATTGGTGCCGAGCGCCAAGGTGCCCAGGGCCTTGGCCATCTTTAACGGCGGCAATGCACTGGCCACGGTGGTGGCCGCGCCGCTGGGCAGCTACCTGGGCGGCAGCATCGGCTGGCGCGGCGCCTTTTTATGCCTGGTGCCGGTGGCCCTGCTGGCGCTGGCCTGGCAATGGTTCAGCTTTCCATCGATGCCGGCGGTGCCGGGCGTGGCGGCCAGTGGCAATGTGTTCAAGCTGTTGCGGAACCGCCTGGTGGCGCTGGGCATGCTGGCCGTAGGTATGTTTTTCATGGGGCAATTCGTGCTGTTTACCTATGTGCGGCCGTTCCTGGAATCCGTCACCCGCGTCGGCCTGCCCACCTTGTCGATGATCCTGCTGGTGATTGGCCTCGCGGGCGTGGTCGGCACGGCGCTGATCGGCACGTTTTTGCGGCGCGGCCTGTACCGCACGCTCGTCGCCATTCCCTTGCTGATGGCCGTCATCGCCCTGTGCCTGGTGGCGTTCGGCGGCGAGGTCTTGCCCGTCTTCGTGCTGCTGGGACTGTGGGGCATGCTGGCGACAGCGGCGCCCACGGGCTGGTGGTCATGGCTGGCGCAAGTCTTGCCCGGCGACGCAGAAGCCGGTGGCGGCCTGATGGTGGCGGTGGTGCAGCTGTGCATCGCCTGCGGTTCCACCATGGGCGGCATCCTGGCAGATGGCCACGGCTTGCGCGCCACCTTCGTGGCTAGCGCCGCCTTGCTGCTGCTCGCGTCGCTGCTGGCCTGGCGCACGGCCCGGCTGCACGGGGCGCAGGCCCGGTGAGCCGTGCGCCCGGCTTCACGAGGGCAGGATGCTCTGGCGGGCCGGCGGTTTTTTCATGCGCTGCGCCATGTAGGAACTGCCCATCGAGGCGGCCATGATCATGCCGATGGCCAGCCATTGCGGGGCGTCGAGGCGCTCGTCCAGCAGCATGAAGGCCAGCATGGCGGCGACGGCCGGCTCCATGCTGCTCATGATGCCGAAGGCTTGCGGGGTCAGGCGCTTCAGGGCCACCATTTCCAGCGAGATGGGAATCGCGCTGGAAACGAGGGCCACGCCCAGTCCCGTGGCCAGCACCACGGGCGCGAGCAGGGCGGTGCCGCTGTGCGCCACGCCCACCGGCACCACCACCAGCGCCGCCATGGTCAGCCCCAGAGACACGGAATGGCCCGCGTGCAAGTGGCTGGCGCGCTTGCCGAAGAGAATGTAGCTGGCCCAGCAGACGGCAGCCGCCAGCGCGAACAGCACGCCGGCGGGATCCAGATTGCTGATGTCGTGGCCCAGCGGCAGCAGCAAGCCCAGCCCTGCCACGGCCAGCGCCACCCAGACGAAGTCGAGCGGACGGCGCGAGGCGACCAGGGCGACGGCCAGCGGGCCGGAAAATTCGATCGCCACGGCGATGCCGAAGGGAATCGTGCGCAGCGCCATGTAAAAACACAGGTTGGTCAGGCCCAGCGCGGCCCCATACAGCGCCACCGTGCGCAGGTCTGCCCGGCTCAGCTGCCAGCGCCACGGGCGCCAGAACAGCAGCAGCAAGAGGGCGGAAAAGCCCACGCGCACGGCTGTGGTGCCTTGTGCGCCGACCAGCGGAAACAGGCTGTGCTTGGCCCAGGACGTGCCCAGTCCCAGGCAGGTGACGGAGCCGAGGATGGCCAGCAAGGGAACGAAGGAGGCATAGCGGCGTAATGGCATGGTGGGGCACTTAAGGCTTGATATCGGAATGGCGAAAGTTTATTGTGTCTGATCTGATATTTGCACTCCATTTTGACCACTATGACGCAACTTTCGCTCACCAATGCCGCCGCCGAGCCTGCGCTCGATGCCTTCGACCTGGCCATCCTCGCCATCTTGCAACGTGACAGCACGACCTCGCAGCGCGAGATCGCCCAGGCCGTCCACCTGTCGGCACCGGCCGTGCAGCGGCGCATCCGGCGCCTGCGCGACAGCGGCGTGATCCGCAGCGAAGTGGCCGTGCTCGATGCCAGCCGGCTGGGCCGTCCCCTGATCCTGACGGTGGAAGTGCACTTGCACGATGAACACCCGCAGCGCACGGCGGCCATGCGCGCGCGCATCCTGGCCGAACCGGCCATCCAGCAATGCTACGGGATTACCGGCGAGGCCGACTATCTGCTGATCATCACGGCCAGCAGCATGGCCGAATACGAGGCGCTGACGGAGCGACTGTTCGGCGGCGACGACAATATCCGGCGCTACCGCACCTCGGTGGCGCTCACATGCCTGAAGATGGGGCTGCACGTGCCGCTGGGCGGCTAAGAGGCACGCGGCCGGCTTGCCGGGCTACAGCGCCAGCAGGCTCATGACGCCAGCGCCCGCCAGCGCCGCGGCGGCCGCGCCCAGCGACAGGGCAAAGCCGTGGCCGGGGCTGTACAGGGCGCCGGCGACAAGCGGGCCGGCGATCTGGCCCATGCCATATACCACGGTCATGCTGGCCACCAGCCTGGCCTTGGACAGGCGCGCGATGCGCTGTGCCGCCGGCATGGCGATGGTCACCGTGCCCGTAAAGGTGGCGCCCACGAGGACGGCGCTGAGCAGATAGCCGGCCGCGCTGGCCACGAACACGGGCAGGATGACGCCGGCGGCTTGCAGCAGCAGATTCCAGAACAGGGCCTGGCGCGTGCCCAGGCGCTGATGCAGGCGGTACCACAGGAAGCATGACGGCGCCGCGCCCACGCCGAACACGGCCCAGACGTGCGCCGGGTCCAGGTCCGGCAAGGCGCTCCTGACAAGGGTGGGCAGGTAGGTGGCCGTGATGATGTAGCCGAAGCCGGCCAGGCCGTACACGATGACCAGCGGCGCCGCCCTGACAGGGGCCAGCTGCGCCGCGCCTGCGGGCGCACAGGCTGCAGGGGCCTGGGCACTTGCCGCCATCAGGCCGCGCGCGGCAAACAGGCCGGCCAGCAGGCTGGCGCCGCCCAGCAGCAGCCACAGTCCATGACTGTGCAGGCCGGCCCAGGTACCCAGCGCCAGCAGTTCGGCCGACACGGCGATGCCGATGCCGACGCCCGCAAACAGCAGCGGCGCGCTGTGCGCCTGCTGGCGCTGTTCCAGCAGCCACAGCGAGGCGGCGATCATGGCCAGTGCGCTGAACACGCCGGCGATGCCGCGCACAAAGATCAGCAGCAGGGGCGAGGTCACGATGGCGAGGATGGCCAGGCAGAACGCCGTGCCCAGCATGGACCACAGGCACAGGCGGTGCGCGCTGGCGGCGCTGGCGCGCATGCCGAGCAGGGCGCCCAGCAGGTAGCCGGCGTAGTTGACGGAAGCGGCCCAGCCGCCCTCGGCCAGGCTGAGCAGGCCTTCGTCGAGCATGTGCGGGTAGATGGCCGTGAAGGCGAAGCGGCCAAAGCCCATGCCGATGGCCATCACCAGCGCCGCGGCGGCGGCCGGATGCAGCGCGGACGGGCCTGGCGCGGCGTTCATGCGCCTGCTGGCCAGAGCTGGCCCGCGAGGTTCTGGAAGGCCGGCACGTCGAAGCCCTGGCGCCACACCAGGCAGGTATCCATGCTCCCCAGGCCGATGCTGCGCAGCACCGCCGCTGCCGGGCTCAATTGCAGCACGCTGGCTGGCAGCACGCTGACGCTGGCGCCGGCCGCCACGCAGGCGATCATGGCGTGATACGAACTCATTTCCTGGATCTGCCACTCGCCGCCGCCCGCAATGCCCAGCCATGCTTCCGCCGCGCCCCGGTAGGTGCAGCCGTGCGGGAAGGCGGCCAGCGAACGCGGCTGGACGGCGCGGGCGTCCGCCACATTTTCCGTGCCGGCCGGCAGCAGCAGCAACAGCTCTTCCGTCCAGATGGCCCTGGCCTGCAAGCCCATGTCGGCCAGGTCGGCGTGGCCATCCATCGCCGGCGGCAGGGCTGCGAAAGCGCAGTCGAGCTTGCCCGTGCGCACCTGTTCGAGCAGCTGGCGCGATGCTCCCGTCCGCAGTTCCAGCCGCGTCGCCGGGTGCCGCGCATGGTAGCTGGCCAGCACGGCGGGCAGGCGGCTGGCGGCCGTGCTTTCCATGCTGCCGATGCGCAAGGCGCCGCCATCGCGCCCGCCCGTCACCACGTGGCGCGCTTCCTCTTCCAGCGCCAGCATGCGTTTGGCATAGTCGAGAAAGCGCTCGCCGGCGCCGGACAGGGCAATGCGCTTGCCGCTGCGCAGGAACAGCGCGGCACCCATCTGCGCTTCCAGCTGCTGGATGCGCGTGGTGACATTCGACGGCACCCGGCCCAGGCGCGCCGCTGCATTGGTGATGCTCAGTTCTGCGGCGACGGCGCAGAAAATCTTCAGCGATTCGGAATCCATATCATTTCTCCAGTGAGAATGATATTATATATCTATTCTGTATTTGAGAATCAATAGTCTGTCATCGGAAGGAAACGCGCATGTCTTCATCCCTGAATTTCTTTGAACAACTTTCTGTGCGGTATCCACTCATCCAGGCGCCGATGGCGGGCGTGGCCACGCCGGGCCTGGTGGCCGCCGTTGCCAATGCGGGTGCGCTCGGCTCGCTCGCCATCGGCGCCGGCACGCCGGCGCAGGCGCGCCAGATGATCGCCGAGACGCGCGCCCTGACGGGCCAGCCCTTCAACGTGAACGTGTTTTGCCACGTCCCCGCGCGCCGCGACGCAGCCCGTGAAGCGGCCTGGCTGGCCCACCTGGCGCCGCTGTTTGCGCAGGCCGGCATTGCGGTGCCGTCCGCCCTGGCGGAAATCTATCCTTCCTTCAACCAGGGCGACGAGGCCTTGCGCCTGCTGCTGGAACTGCGTCCCGCCGTCGTCAGCTTTCATTTCGGCCTGCCGCCCGCGGACAAGCTGGCCGCGCTGCGCCAGGCGGGCATCCGCACCATGGCGACGGCGACCAGCCTGCAGGAAGCGGCCGTGATCGAGCAGGCGGGCATCGACGCCATCGTCGCCCAGGGCGTGGAAGCGGGCGGGCACCGTGGCGTCTTCGATCCTGCGGCGCCGGATGAAGGCTGGAGCATGGCCGTGCTGCTGCGCCTGCTCGTCAAGCGTAGCCGCTTGCCCGTGATCGCGGCCGGCGGCATCATGGATGGCGCCGGCATCCGCGCCGCGCTCGACCTGGGCGCGGCGGGCGCCCAGCTGGGCACGGCCTTCATCCTGTGCCCGGAGTCCGCCGCGAATGCCGCCTACCGCGAGACCTTGCAAAGCGAACGCGCACAGCACACGCGCCTGACGGCGTCACTGTCCGGACGCCTTGCGCGCGGCATCGCCAACCGCCTGATCGCGCATGGCGACGCGCCAGGCAGCCCGCCGCCCGCCGACTATCCCGTCGCTTATGATGCCGCCAAACAATTGCATGCGGCCGCCGCCAAGGCTGGCGAACATGGCTACGCCGCCCACTGGGCCGGGCAGGGCGCGCCGCTGGCCCGCGCGATGCCGGCGGCGGCGCTGGTCGCCACGCTGGTGGCAGAGATGCGCGCGTCGGGCCTTGCCCCGTAGGCCGCCCGTGTGCCATGGCGTCCCGCCGCTGGCCTGGCAACTGATGACGGAGCTGCAGCGGCTGCGCGCGCGGGGCGGGCCGCTGCTGGAAACGGCGCAGGCGGCGCGGCGTTTCGTGCAGGCAATCGACGCCAGCGTGGAGGCGGCCGGAGGTGCGCGCCGCTGCGCTGCCGCGCGCCGCTACCGCATCGATGTCACTGTGCTGGACATGCTTGAAGGTATTGCCAGTGCGGCCTTGCCCGCCAGCGAGGCGCAGCGCATCAAGGCCATGCTGCCGGAGATCGTGCGGCAAGTCGCCAGGGTCGAGGCGGGAGAGGCCGTCGCCATGCTGGGCTTGAGCGTGGCAGGCGATGCAGCGCCGCCTTGCACGCAGGCGCGGCGCGCCTAGGCGCCGACCTGCCGCCGCAGGTCCAGTCCCAGCGCCGCCTTGCGCAGGCGGCCGTTGCGGCGCAGGCTGGCGAGGGCGGCGCGCGTGTCGTACATCAGCTGGTAATGGTAGTAGTTGATATGTTCGAGCACGGCGAACGCCAGCAAGCCATACGACCACGCCACGTCCGCCAGCGGCGTGCCGGCGCTGCTGCGCGGGGCGAAAAAGGCGACAAAGGAGACAAAGGCGGCCACGGCGGCGATGCAGAACAGGTTCGTGGTTTTCAGCACGCGGAACAGGGGCTGGAAATACGCGGGCAAGGGCTGGCGCCGCACGACCGAGCCCAGCTTCAGGTGCCAGTACAGCACGCCTTGCAGCAGCAAATAGCATACGAGGGCAAGGGCCGGGGCGCGCAGCTCCCAGGCAACGGCGGCGGACTTGTGCCAGTGCAAGCAGAGCGCCAGCGGCAAGGCCAGGCAGCAGAGGGCTTCGGCATTGCGCAGGTACTGGAGGCGGGAACTCAGGGCAGGCATGCGGTCGTTGGGGGAGTGTTAACCTGGCAACATTAGCATGGCGCCCGCCGGCTGTCGTGCTTTGCCTGCGTTGATTGCGCGCCAGCTGGGCGGGCATGGCACAATGCGCCATCCGCACCCAGGTGCCCACGCATCACCACGACAGGACTTTCATGACCCGCGCCATTCTCGACGACAGCCAGATCCATCCCGCCGCCCGCCCTTTGATCGGCAGCAAGCACAAGGACATCGTGCGCGAGGTGCAGGCCGCCATCGCGGCGCACCAGGTGGTCGTCGTCGGCATGGCGCTCAATCCGTTTCCCCGCAAGGCCCGCAAAATCCTCGACGTGCTGGGCACGCCATACAAGTATCTGCAGTACGGCAGCTACCTGAACCAGTGGCACCGCCGCAATGCGCTCAAGATGTGGTCCGGCTGGCCCACGTTCCCCATGATTTTTGTCAATGGCGTGCTGATCGGTGGCGCCAGCGAGCTGCAAGCGCTGGTGGAAAACGGCGAGTTCAGCGCCATGCTGGCCAGGAAAGTGCGCGAGTGTTAAGGCGTCCTTGACCTTGGCCTTATTCGCCCGGTCGCCATGGCGACTTGTGCGTGCGCAGCGGGTCCAGCAGGCCGCGCAAATCGTTGTGATCGAGCTCGTACATCAGTGCGATCAGGCTGCCCAGTTCGCCCGAGGGGAAACCCTCGCGCGCGAACCAGCCCAGGTAATGGCCGGGCAAGTCGGCCAGCAAGCGTCCCTGGTATTTCCCGTATGGCATTTCGCGCGTCAGCAGCAGCGCCAGTTTGTCTGAATTCATGGTGATGACCCCGTGTTGATGCGGCCAGTGTAGCAGATCCCCTTATTGTTGATTTGAGCGCAATTATCTTCTGCCCGATCAGGTATTTTTCGGCACAAAGAAAACCCCGATACTGCATGCCAACATCATTGATCGGAGTCTTTCATGCCCATTGCCTTGCTCGCGCTGACCCTCAGCGCATTTGCCATCGGAACCACCGAGTTTGTCATCGTCGGGCTCTTGCCCACCATCGCCGCCGACCTGGGCGTGAACCTGCCGTCGGCCGGCCTGCTGGTCAGCCTGTACGCGCTGGGCGTGGCCGTCGGCGCGCCCGTACTGACTGCCCTGACGGGCAAGATCCCGCGCAAGACCTTGCTGCTGTCGCTGATGGTCTTGTTCACCCTGGGTAACTTGCTTGCATGGAAGTCGCCGGGCTATGAAACCCTGGTCGTCGCCCGCATCCTGACGGGGCTGGCGCATGGCGTGTTCTTCTCGATCGGCTCGACCATCGCCACGTCGCTGGTGCCGAAAGACAGGGCGGCCAGCGCGATCGCCATCATGTTTACGGGCCTGACCGTGGCGCTCGTGACGGGCGTGCCGCTGGGCACCTTCATCGGCCAGCATTTCGGCTGGCGCGAAACCTTCCTGGCCGTCTCGGCGCTGGGCCTGGTGGCCTTTGTCGGCAGCCTGCTGTATGTGCCAGCGAACATCGCCCACAGCAAGCCTGCTTCCCTGCTGCAGCAAGTGCAGGTGCTGGCCCAGCCGCGCCTGCTGCTGGTGTATGCGATGACGGCCGTCGGCTATGGCGGCTCCTTCATCGCCTTTACCTATCTGGCACCGATTTTGCAGCAAGTGTCGGGCTTCAGCGCCGGCGCCGTGGGCGTGGTGATGCTGGTGTATGGCGTGTCTGTGGCGTTCGGCAATATCTGGGGCGGCAAGCTGGCCGACAAGAAAGGCCCGGTCAGCGCCCTGAAACTGATCTTCCTGCTGCTGGCGTCTGTTTTGCTGCTGTTGACCTTTACGGCGCCGCATCTCGTGCTGGTGGTCATCACCGTACTGCTGTGGGGCGCCGTCGCCTTCGGCAACGTGGCAGGTCTGCAAGTGTATGTGGTGCAGCAGGCGGAACACTTCACGCCCCGCGCCGTCGACGTGGCCTCGGGACTGAACATCGCCGCGTTTAACCTGGGCATCGCCGGTGGCGCCTGGGGCGGCGGCCTCATCGTCGAACACCTGGGCCTCGTGCATACGGGCTGGATCGGCGCGCTGGTGGTGCTGGGCGCGTTCGGCTTGACGGCCCTGAGCGGCCGCATGGACCGCTTGAATCCCATTCCCGCGCGCAGCGGCGGCGAGAAGTCGATTCACGCGGTGGGGCATTAAGGCAGCGTGTGGGCTGGCCGGGGCCTAGCGTGCCGGCCGGCCCCGTCTGCAAGTAACTTGCTGGCAGAAAACACCAAAACGGGCGAGAATGGCGTTTACTTTTCCTCTACCTCCCATTCCCCATGTCCGATACAGCAACTTCACCCGTGCGCCTGCGCACCGAGATCAATCCGAAACCGCTGGGCGTGGCGCTGGTGCTGATCCTGCTGGGGGCCTGGTATCTGGCGCAAACCGTCGGCATCAACCAGGCCGCGCTGTACGTGGTGGGCGCCTTGCTGGGCATCACCCTGTACCACGCGGCCTTCGGCTTCACGTCTGCCTGGCGCGTCTTCATCGCCGACGGGCGCGGCGACGGCTTGCGCGCGCAAATGCTGATGCTGGCCGTGGGCGTGGCGCTGTTCTTCCCCGCGCTGTCGGCCGGCAACCTGTTCGGCACGCCCGTCGCTGGACTGGTGTCGCCCGCCGGCACCTCCGTCATCGTCGGCGCCTTCATCTTCGGCATCGGCATGCAGCTGGGCGGCGGCTGCGCCTCTGGCACCTTGTATACAGTCGGTGGGGGCAGCACGCGCATGATCATCACCCTGGTCGCCTTTATTATCGGCTCGGTGATCGGCACGGCGCACATGCCGTTCTGGACGGCGCTGCCGCAGCTCAAACCCGTTTCCCTCGTCACGACCCTGGGCCTGGCGCCCGCGCTGGCGCTGAACTGGATCGTCTTTGCGCTGATCGCCGGCATCACGGTGCTGGTGGAAAAGCGCCGCCATGGCAAGCTCATCGCTCCGGCATTGCGCCCGGCGCACGCGTCGCCATGGCTGCATGGTCCGTGGCCGCTGGTGGCGGGCGCCATCGCGCTCGTCGTGCTGAACTTCGCCACCTTGGCATTGTCGGGTCGTCCGTGGGGCGTGACGTCCGCGTTTGCCCTGTGGGGCGCGAAAGCCGCGTCCGTGATCGGCATCGATACGGCCAGCTGGGCCTACTGGTCGACCAAGGCCAACGCGGCCGCGCTGGCCGCGCCGATCACGCAAGACAAGACGTCCGTGATGGATATCGGTATCGTGCTGGGCGCCATGCTGGCGGCGGCGCTGGCCGGTCGCTACGCGCCCGTGTGGCGCATCCCGCGCCGTTCGCTGATCGCCGCCATCGTCGGCGGCTTGCTGCTCGGCTACGGCGCGCGCCTGGCGTACGGCTGCAATATCGGCGCCTACTTCAGCGGTATCATCTCGGGCAGCCTGCATGGCTGGCTGTGGCTGGTCTGCGCCTTCCTCGGCAATGTCATCGGCACGCGTCTGCGCCCGTGGTTCGGCCTGGAAGTGGAGAAAGTCAAACCGACCGGCTGCTGACGCCGGCATGAACAGGGGCTTTGCTGTATATTTCTGCCCCTGTTCACCTTTGCCGCCAGCGCAGCGCCCATGTCCCCCCTCATCCTGTTTGCCGTCGTCCTCGCGTATTTCCTGATCCTGCTGGGCGTGGCATGGCGCACCTCGCGCCATGCCACCAACGACAGCTTTTTCATCGGCAACAGGGACAGCAACTGGATGCTGGTGGCCTTCGGCATGGTCGGCACGACGCTCACCGGCGTGACGTTCATCAGCGTGCCCGGCGCCGTGGGGAACAACGGTTTCGGCTACATCCAGCTGATGATCGGCTACGTGCTCGGCTATCTGGCCATCACCTTCATTCTGCTGCCGCTGTACTACCGGCTGCAGCTGACCTCGATTTACCGCTACCTGGAACTGCGCCTGGGCCGGCGCGCCTACCAGAGCGGGGCGGCGTTTTTCATCCTCTCGCGCCTGCTGGGCGCGACGGCGCGGCTTTATCTGGTGGTCAATATCCTGCAAGCGACCATCCTTGACCGCCTGGGCGTGCCGTTCTGGCTGACGGCCTGCGTCGTGCTGCTGCTGATCCTGCTGTACACGTATGAGGGCGGCGTGAAAACCATCGTCTGGACCGATACTCTGCAAACGGCGTGCATGCTGGCGGGCCTGGTCATCTGCAGCGTATTCTTGTTGCGCGAAATGGATGTGTCGCTCATCGACAGCCTCGAGCGCATGCGCGCGCAAGGCCTCACGCGCATCTTCAACACCGATCCGGACAGCCCCGCCTATGTGTGGAAGCACATTCTGGCCGGCATGTTCATCACCATCGCCATGACGGGCATGGACCAGGAGATGATGCAGAAGAATATCTCCGTGCGCACCTTGCGCGACTCGCAAAAGAACATGCTCAGCCTGACCGTGGTGCTTACCTCCGTGCTGCTGCTGCTGTTCCTGTTCCTGGGCGGCCTGCTGCACCTGTACGCGCCGCTGGCCGGCGTGACAGCGACAGGGGATAAACTGTTCCCCGCCATCGTCCTCGGGCATTTCCCGGCCGTGGTACAGCTGATCTTTTTCATTGCCCTCATTTCCGCCCTGTTTCCCAGCGTGGACGGGGCGCTGACGGCGCTCACCTCCACTTTCTGCATCGACATCCTCGGCGTGCAGCGCCGGCAGGATTTGACTGCGGCGCAGCAGATGCGCTGGCGCCGCCGCGTGCACCTGGGTTTTGCGGCGCTGTTCCTGGTTCTCATCATGGCCTTCAAATGGCTTGACGATCCCAGCATGATCGGCGTGATTTTGAAACTGGCCAGCTATACCTATGGCCCGCTGCTGGGACTGTTTGCCTTTGGCTTGCTGTGCCGCCGTGGCGTGCGCGACCGCTGGGTGCCGCTGGTGGCCGTGGCGGGACCGCTGCTGTGCGCGCTGGTCGAGCAGGAGCAGGCGCTGCTGTTTGAACACTACCGCATCGGCCTGGAATTGCTGATCCTGAATGGCGCCCTGGTGCTGGCCGGCCTGTTCCTCATTTCCACACCGGCAGGGCAGGGCGGGCAAGACGGGGAATACTTGTCAAAATAAGACGAATCCGAAGACGATAGCGGCCATTTTCAGCTATATTGGTTTCCTTTAGGTACACAACCTCACGGAGCATCGATGTCACTCAACCCCTTCCCGCCGCTGCGTCGCGGCTTTGGCGCATTCTGGCGCGCGCTGGACGCCACACGCCGTGCCGTCTTCAACCTGATTTTCCTGCTGATCGTCATCGCCATCCTGATCGCCATCTTCGGCGGCGGCGTCAAGCCGCTGGGTGAAAAGACCACCCTGGTGCTGGACCTGCAAGGCCCGCTGGTGGAAGAAACCCCGGGCGGCGTGCGCGAGGCGGTGCTGGCCAATGTCAGCGGCGAAGTCAAGAAAAGCGTGCAGCTGCGCGACGTGCTGGCGGTGCTCGACACGGCAGCCAAGGACCAGAACATCGGTTCCATGGTCATCCTGCTCGATGAATTGCAGGGCGGCGGCCTGGCCTCGCTGCGCGAAGTGGCGGCCGGCGTGGAGCGCTTCCGCGCCACCGGCAAGAAGGTGACGGCCTGGGGTTCGAGCTACAACCAGCGCCAGTACCTGGTGGCCGCCAAGGCTGACGAGGTATTCCTGCACCCGATGGGCGGCGTCATGCTGGAAGGCTTTGGACGCTACCGCAATTACTACCGCGATGCGCTCGACAAGGTGGGCGTGACGGTCAACCTGCTGAAAGTGGGCACGTATAAAAGCGCGGCCGAGCCCTACATCGCCAACGGCCCGTCCGAAGCGGCGGCCGAGGCGGACCGCTACCTGAATAGCGGCCTGTGGACGACCTACACGACCGACGTGGAAAAATCGCGCAAGCTGCCGGCCGGCGCCATCATGCAAACGATCGACAACCTGCCTGCCATGATGACGGAGGCCGGCGGCGACATCGCCAAGCTGTCGCTCAATGGCAAGCTGGTCGATGGCCTGAAAACGCGCGACGAACTGCGCCAGTTCATGATGGCGCGCGGCGCGAAAAACCCGGAAGGCACGAACTTCCGCCAGGTTAACTACACCGACTACCTGGCGCGCCTGCGCCCCGTACACATAGGCGACGCCGTCGGCGTGGTCATCGCCTCGGGCGAAATCGGCGACGGCGTGGCGCCACCGGGCGCCATCGGCGGCCTGTCCACCTCGCGCCTGATCCGCCAGGCGCGCGAAGACAAGTCGATCAAGGCCGTCGTGCTGCGCGTCGATTCGCCGGGCGGCAGCGCCTTCGGCTCGGAGCTGATCCGCCGCGAACTGGAACTGACGCGCGCCGCCGGCAAGCCGGTGGTCGTCTCGATGGGCAACGTGGCCGCTTCGGGCGGCTACTGGATCAGCACCTCGGCCGATGAAGTGATCGCCGACGCGGCCACCATCACCGGTTCCATCGGCGTGTTCGCCATCCTGCCGACGGCTGACAAGGTGGTGGAAAAGCTGGGCATCCATACGGCCGGCTCGCCGACCACCTGGCTGGCCGACGCGGGCAATCCATTGCGTCCGCTCGACCCGCGCTTCGCGCAAGTGATCCAGGGCTCGATCAACCACGTGTATGGCGACTTCCTGAACCTGGCCGCCAAGGCGCGCAAGACGACGCCGGAAAAGATCAATGAAGTGGCGCAGGGCCGCGTGTGGACAGGCTTGCAGGCGAAAGAGCGCAACCTGGTCGACCGCATCGGCAGCTATGGCGACGCGCTGGCCTCCGCCGCCAAGCGCGCCAAGCTGGGCGCCGACTACCGCGTCACCTACATGGAACAGGAAACCTCGAACGTCGACCGTTTGATCGGCATGTTCGGCTCCAAGGCCATGGCCTCGCTGGGACTGGGCGAGCACGTGAAACTGGGCCTGGCCAGCACGGGCCTGCCGGCCGACGCGGCGCTGGGCATGGCGCAGGATCTCTCCTGGCTGTCGGGCATCACGCGCGAACACAAACCGTTCATGGCGCTCACGCACTGCCTGTGCGAGGTGCCGTTGGGCGGAAAGTAAGTTCGGGCAGCACATCATGCTATGACCCTCAAGCCGGCTTCGCCCGGCTTGATTTCCTTGAGGAGCGCAATATGGCAAGCGATATGAATGCAGACACGGACAATCCGATCGCCATCCGGCCCTGCGTGAAGGGCGACGAAGCAGCGCTGGCGCTGGTGGGCCAAGCCACTTTTCTGGAAGCCTTCGCCGGCATCCTCGATGGCGCCGACGTCATCGCCCACTGCCAGCGCCAGCACAACGTGGAACTGTACCGCGACTGGCTGGCGCTGCCCGCCATGCGTTTGTGGCTGGCCGAGGCCACGCCCGGCGGCGCACCCGTGGGCTACCTGGTGCTTAGTCCCGCCAGCCTGCCGGTGGCCGACCCGCGGCAGGACGACCTGGAAATCAAGCGCATCTATCTGCTGCACCGCTTCCAGGGCCAGCGCGTGGGCCAGCGCCTGATGCAGGCGGCCCTCGACCAGGCGCGCGCCGCCGGGGCAGGGCGGGTGCTGCTGGGCGTGTACGCGGAAAACCACGATGCGCTGGCGTTCTACACGCGCTGCGGCTTTGCGCAGCTGGGCCGGCGCACCTTCCGCGTGGGCCGCACCGATTACCAGGATGTCATCCTTGGCATCACGCTGTAAGGCGGCGCTGTCATTCAGATAAAGCGGTGCGCCCGCCGCCGCTTGCATCACCTCCCGGCGGCCCGCCTACAGGCAAGCTTGTCCACCATTGGTTTCTTTTGCTGCCTGCTTGTTACTTTCCATTGCCGCCGGCGCCCACGTATTTCGTTGCTGCCGCACGGTGTTGCCAATAGGGAAGTTAGGCGGCCATCCTTTCATGTTACTTTTCAGTAACAAAAATCTCTCGAATTGTTGCAGTCAATGTAAATAAGAATTATTATCATTTGGCTGCTTGGCAAATCACCAATTCATCCTTGAGAGACCTTCCTTCATGCCTGTTATTTCCCTGCTGCGGCAACGCCCGCTCCACACCGCGCTCACTGCCGCTTTCGGGACGGCCGCCGCATTCTTGAGTTTTGCGGCGTCGGCACAGAACGTCCGCGCGCCTGAATCGGCTGAACCTGCCAGTACCCTGCCGGAAATCACGGTGCGCGGCGAGCAGCCGGAAACGGCCACCGGTCCGGTACCGGGCTATGTGGCGCGCCGCAGCGCGACAGGCACAAAGACCGATACGCCGCTGCTCGAAGTGCCGCAGTCGGTGTCGGTCATCGGCCGCGAGGAAATGGATGCGCGTGGCGCCCAGGACATCATGGAAGCCGTGCGCTATACGCCCGGTGTTACCGTCAGCAACTGGGGCTTCGACCCGCGTGGCATCGAATGGATACTGATGCGCGGCTTCGACGCCACGTCGGGCATCGCCGGCTACCGCGACGGCCTGGTCCTGCCCGCCTATTCGGTCACCGAATCCTACGGCGTCGAGCGTGTCGACGTGCTGCGCGGACCGGCCTCGGTGCTGTTCGGCCAGGGCGATGCCGGCGGCATCATCAATCGCGTCAGCAAGATGCCCGGCAACACGCCGCTGCGCGAAGTCGAGGTGCAGTACGGCACCTTCCAGCGCAAGCAAGTGGCCGCTGACCTGGGCGGGACGGCCAGCGACACGCTGAGCTACCGCGTGGTCGGCCTGGGTCTGGACCGCAACTCGCAGATGCGCTATGGCGACGGCACGCCGTTCTCCAGCAAGCGCACTTACCTGGCTCCCTCGCTGCGCTGGCAGCCCTCGGCCGCCACATCGCTGACCTTGCTCGGCGAATATCTCGATAACAAGGCCAGCGACGATATTTTTTATGTGATGGACAACGCCGGCCGCAACACCGGCATCGTGCGCGGCGACCCCGACTACAGTCGCATCCGGAACCGCCAGTCTTCGCTCGGTTACCTGTTCGAGCACCATCTGAATGACAACTGGAGCGTGCGCCACAACCTGCGCTACTTCCATGCGCGCACCGACAAGCGCATCCTGCGCGACGCTTTGTTGCCGGACAATTACACGCTGACGCGCAGCGCGCGCGCATTTTTTGAACGCCACGGCCAGTGGACCTCGGATGCGCAGTTGCAAGGCCGCGTGCGTGCGGGAAGCGTCGAGCACACGCTGCTGTTGGGCATCGACGCGACCCGCATCCGCCTCGCCGGCGAGGATTTTTCGGGACCGGCCCCCAGCCTCGACCTGCGCAAGCCCATCAATGTCTTGCCGGTGCCGGAGCCCTCTACCCTGGACCGCAGCAGCACGCAGATCACCGAGCAGCTTGGCCTTTACGCGCAGGACCAGATCAAGATCGACGGCCGCTGGGTGCTCACGCTCAGCGGCCGCCAGGACCGGGCAAAGTCCGAAACTACCGACCGCATCGGGAACTCCCGCCAGGATCAGACCGACAATCAGTTCAGCGGCCGGGGCGGCTTGAGCTATCTGATCGGCAGTGGCTGGGCGCCGTATATCAGTTATGCCACCTCCTTCATGCCAAGCAGCGGCGTCGACAGCAACAGCAGGCCCCTGCAGCCGACGCGCGGCAAGCAGGTCGAGGCCGGCATCAAATACCAGCCGCAAGGTACGCGCACCTCGTTCACCGCCGCCATCTTCGACTTGCGCAAATCGAACGTGCTTACCACCGATCAGCTCACCTTGGATCAGCGCCAGATCGGTCTCGTCCGTTCGCGCGGCCTGGAACTGGAGGCAAAGGCCGAGCTGGCCCGCAGCCTGAACGTCATCGCCGCGTATACCGTGCTGGACATGAAAGTGCTGGAGAGTGCCGACCGGAGCGAATTCGGCAAGATGCCGATCCAGGTGCCGAAGCAATCGGCGTCCGTGTGGCTCGACTACGCCATGGACAACGGCATCGGCTTCGGCGGCGGCGTGCGCTATATCGGCAGGCGCTGGAACGACGTGGGCAATACCTCGGCCGAAGGCGGCGTCGCGCTGCTGGACGCCACGCTGCATTACACGACCGGCCCATGGCGCCTTGCGCTGTCGGTGAGCAATCTGGCTGACCGCCGCTACGCTGCCTCGCGCGCATATAACAGCTATTATCCTGGCAACGAACGCACGATGGTTGCCTCCGTCAAATACCAGTTCTGATCGCGGCGCCAGCGTCAACTGCAGGGCGCCTCTTGCCACTGCTGCCTCGGGCGCCTTGTTTTTCCGGGCGGGTGCGGGCTGATGCCGGTGCCCGCTGTCAATCCGGCCAACCGGGTAAAGGCGCCGCCCGAAGCGCCGCCTGGCGCCCGGTCAAGTGGCATGGCGGGAGATTTGTAGCGAGTTTGTATCTGCATGCCAGTCGCGCGCGCCGCGCCGGCGCCATGGCGTCCGCCCCTGCAAGCCTGATTTTTCCATCGTTTCCCATAGGGTGCCGGACGCCTGCCGATGCGCATGCCGCGGCTCTGTCCGTGCTGTCGTGTGGAATTGTTTCAAGTAGAAATGAAACAGTTACATGACTATGCTAGAGTCGTTTCACACTAGGAAACGATGTTTTTTCAGCTGATTTTCAGCTCTTGATTTCCTGGTGATGAATACATAACCCCGAAAAACGGTCGTCCGGCCTGAGTGTGTTGCACCTCGGCCGGCGCCACAGACTCGCCGTGCCAGCGGCCTATACAAGGATAAGCGATGGATTCGCAGACAGCACCCAATACCCCACGGCGCAGCCGCCGTTCGAAAATCGTCGGCAGCGTCATCGCGCTGGCCGTGATGGCCGCGCTGGGCGGCGGTGCCTGGTATTTGACCCACTCCGGCGTCAGCGCACAGGCCGGCCCTGGCATGGGTGGTCCTGGCGGCCCTGGCGGCCCGGGAGGGCGCCGTGGCGGTCCATCGACCACCGTCGGCGTGGCCACGGCCGTGAAGTCCGACTTGCCCGTGGTGCTCGATGCGCTGGGCACAGTGACGGCGGCGTCCACCGTGACGGTGCGCCCGCAAGTGTCGGGCATCCTGAAGGAGCTGAAATTCAAGGAAGGCGGCATGGTCAAGGCGGGCCAGGTGGTGGCGCAGATCGACCCGGCGCAGTTCGAGATGGCGCTGATGCAGGCCACGGGCCAGCGCCAGCGCGACGAGGCGCAGCTGGAAAACGCGCGCCTGACCCTGAAACGCTACCAGACCTTGCTGGGCCAGGATTCCATCGCGCGCCAGGACGTCGACACGCAGGCCGCATTGGTGAAGCAGTTGGAAGGCACCGTCATGACGGATCGCGCCGCCGAAGGCACGGCTAAACTCAATCTGGGCTACACCAAGGTGGTGTCGCCAATCAGCGGCCGCGCGGGCCTGAAGGTGGTCGACATCGGCAACCTCGTGAGCACCAGCGACACGGGCGGCGTTGTCGTGGTGACGCAGCTCTCGCCCATCGACGTGGAATTCTCGGTGCCGCAGGATAAGGTGCAGACCATCCAGGAGCGCGTGAACGAAGGTTCCGCCCTGGCGGCGCTGGCGCTGGACCGCACGCGCACGCATACCCTGGACAAGGGCAGCTTGACGGCGCTGGACAACCAGGTCGACGTGCAGACGGGCACCGTGCGCGCCAAGGCCCGCTACACGAACGACAAGATGGCCCTGTTCCCCAGCCAGTTCGTCAACGTGCGCCTGGAACTGGGCAACATCACGGGCGCCGTGCTGGTGCCCGTCACGGCCCTGCGCCACAGTAATAACGGCGACTTCGTGTATGTGCTGAAAGCGGATAAAACCGTCACCGTGCGCATGGTCACGCGCGGCCAGGCCACCACCGACATGGTGGAAATCCGCGCCGGCCTGGAAGCGGGCGAGCAAGTGATCACCGAAGGCGCCGACCGCCTGAAGGAGGGCGCGAAAGTCACCCTGGCGGGCGACAAGCCGGCCATGGGCGCCGGTGGCGCGGGGGCAGGCAATGGCGAACGCCGCCACCGCCGCCAGCACGCTGACGGCGCGGCCAGCGCACCGGCCGCAGCGTCGGCCACCTCTGCGCCAGCCACGGCGCCAGCGAAGGGCGCGGCGCAATGAGTCCATCGACGCCATTCATCAAGCGCCCCGTCGCCACGGCGCTGCTGATGCTGGCCATCGTGCTGGCGGGCCTGGTCGGCTTCAAGTTCCTGCCGCTGGCCGCCTTGCCGCAGGTGGACTTCCCCACCATCCAGGTGCAGACGCTGTACCCGGGCGCCAGCCCGGAAGTGATGGGGCAGACCGTGACGGCGCCGCTGGAGCGCCAGTTCGGGCAAATGTCCGGCTTGCAGCGCATGAGCTCCACCAGCGCGGCCGGGGTCTCCATCATCACCCTGCAATTCACCTTGGGCCAGACCCTGGACGTGGCGGAACAGGAAGTGCAGGCGGCCATCAACGCCGGCGGCTCGCTGCTGCCGACCGACTTGCCGGCGCCGCCCGTGTACGCCAAGATCAACCCGGCCGACGCGCCCGTGCTGACCTTGGCGATTACCTCCGACACGATGCCGCTGACGCAGGTGCAAAACATCGTCAATACGCGCCTGGCGCTGAAAATCAGCCAGGTCAATGGCGTGGGCCTGGTGTCGCTGTCGGGCGGCCAGCGTCCCGCCGTGCGCATCCAGGGCGATACCAAATTGCTGGCGTCGTACGGCCTGGGCCTCGACAGCCTGCGCACGGCCATCGCGGCGGCCAACGTCAACAGCGCCAAGGGCAGTTTCGACGGCCCCACGCGCTCGTTTACCATCAATGCCAATGACCAGCTGGTGACGGCGGAAGACTACAAACGCCTGATCATCACGTATAAAAATGGCGCGCCCGTGCGCCTGTCCGACGTGGCCAACGTGGTCGACAGCGCCGAAAACACGCGCCTGGGCGCCTGGTCCGGCAAGCAGCCGGCCATCATCCTGAACGTGCAGCGCCAGCCCGGCGCGAACGTCATCAAGACGGTCGATGCCATCAAGGCCCTGCTGCCGGAACTGCAGGCCAGCCTGCCGGCGGCCATGAAGCTCGACGTGCTGAGCGACCGCACGACGGGCATCCGCGCCTCGGTCGAACACGTGGAAATGGAACTGCTGTTGTCGGTGCTGCTGGTGGTGCTGGTGATCTTCGCCTTCTTGCACAGCATGCGCGCCACGGTGATCGCCAGCCTGTCCGTGCCGATCTCGCTGATCGGCGCCTGCGGCGTCATGTATTTGCTGGGCTACAGCCTGAACAACCTCTCCTTGATGGCCTTGACCATCGCCACGGGCTTTGTCGTCGACGACGCCATCGTCATGATCGAGAACATCGCCCGCTACATCGAGGAGGGCGAAACGCCGATGGCCGCCGCCCTGAAAGGCGCGTCGCAGATCGGCTTTACCATCATCTCGCTGACCGTGTCGCTGATCGCCGTGCTCATTCCCCTGCTGTTCATGGGCGACGTGGTGGGCCGTCTGTTCCGCGAATTTGCCATGACCCTGGCCATCACGATTCTGATTTCCGCCGTGGTCTCGCTGACCCTGGTGCCGATGATGTCGGCGCGCTGGCTGAAAAGCCACGCCGATGAAAAAGTCAGCGCCACGGGCCAGCGCATCCAGGCCTTCCTCGACCGTGTCATCGTGCAGTACGACCATGCGCTGGTATGGGTGCTGAAACGCCAGGGACTGACCCTGCTCGTCGCCCTGGCCACGCTGGTGCTGACCGTCGTGCTGTACATCGTCATCCCGAAAGGCCTGTTCCCCACGCAGGATACGGGGCAGCTGCAGGCGCGCCTGGAAACGTCGCAAGCCGTCTCGTATGCACGTATGGCGGTCTTGCAGCAGGCGGCGGCCAGCGCGCTGCTGGAAGACCCGGACGTCGATACCCTCAGTTCCCTCGTCGGCGTGGACGCGGCCAACAACACCATGCTGCACACGGGCAGCATGCTGATCAACCTGAAGCGCTCGCGCAGCGACAGCCAGGAAGACATCATGGAGCGCCTGCGAGGGCGCGTGGCCAAGGTGGCCGGCGTGACCCTGTATCTGCAGCCGACGCAGGATCTCACCATCGATGCGGAATCGGGCCCGACGCAGTACCGCGTCTCGCTCGAAGGGGCCGACACGGCCACCGTTACCGAGTGGGCCGGCAAGCTGGCCGCGCGCATGCGCGAAAAATCGCAGCTGCGCAACGTCGTCACCGATGCGGGTGCCACGGGCGCGGCCGTCACCGTGGCCATCGACCGCGACAGCGCCGCGCGCATGTCCGTCACCACGGCCACCGTCGACGACGCGCTGTACAACGCCTTCGGCCAGCGCATCATCTCGACGATTTTCACGGAAACCAACCAGTACCGCGTCATCCTCGAAGCGCAGCCGGGCATCGTTACCACGCCGTCCGACCTGGCCGACCTGCAGGTACGCACGGGGTCCGGCAAGTCGACGCCGCTGTCCGCCTTTGCCAGCATCAGCGAAAAACAGGCGCCGCTGCAGATCACGCACGTGGCGCAATACCCGGCCACCACCCTGGGCTTCGACACCACGCATGGCGTGGCCCTGGGCAGCGCCGTCGACGCCATCCGCCAGGCGGCGAAAGACATCGCCTTGCCCGCCTCGGTGACATTGACGTTCCTGGGCGCGGCCGGCGCGTATGAAAATTCGCTGTCGAACCAGCTGTGGCTCATTCTCGCCGCCGTCGTCTGCGTGTACATCGTGCTGGGCGTGCTGTATGAAAGCTACATCCACCCGCTGACGATTCTGTCGACCCTGCCGTCGGCTGGCGTGGGCGCCTTGCTGGCGCTGATGATTTCCGGGCAGGACCTGGGCGTGATCGGCATCATCGGCATCATCCTGCTGATCGGCATCGTCAAGAAGAACGCCATCATGATGATCGACTTCGCCATCGAGGCCGAGCGCGATGAAGGCAAGAGCCCGCAGGAAGCCATCCACCAGGCGGCGCTGCTGCGCTTCCGTCCGATTCTGATGACGACCCTCGCTGCACTGTTCGCGGCCGTGCCGCTGATGCTGGGCTGGGGCGAGGGCGCCGAGTTGCGCCGTCCGCTGGGCCTGGCCATCTTCGGCGGCCTGATCGTCAGCCAGGTGCTGACGCTGTTTACCACGCCGGTGATCTACCTGGCCTTTGACCGCCTGGGCCAGCGCTTCGCGCGCAAGACAGCCGCGGTGAACCTGGACAAGCCGGCAGATAATGCGGGGAGCGCCGCGTGAACCTGTCCGAACCGTTCGTCAAGCGGCCCATCGCCACCGTGCTGCTGACCATCGGCATCGCGCTGGCGGGCATCGGCGCGTTCTTCGTGCTGCCCGTCTCGCCGCTGCCGCAGGTCGATTACCCGACCATTTCCGTCAGCGCCAGCCTGCCCGGCGCCAGCCCCGCGACCATGGCCACCTCGGTAGCCACGCCGCTGGAACGGCGCCTGGGCGTGATTTCCGGCGTCAACGAGATGACCTCGTCGTCGGGCACGGGCTCGACGCGCATCAACCTGCAGTTTGACCTGAACCGCAAGATCGATTCGGCCGCGCGCGAAGTGCAGGCGGCCATCGCCGCCTCGCGCGTGGACTTGCCGGCCACCCTGCGCAGCAACCCGACCTACCGCAAGGCCAATCCGTCCGATGCCCCCGTGATCATCCTGGCGCTGACCTCGAAGACGCGCACGCCGGGGCAGATCTACGATGCCGTGTCGAACCTGGTGCAGCAGAAGGTGGCGCAAGTGAAGGGCGTGGGCGACGTGGAACTGGGCGGCGGCTCGCTGCCGGCCGTGCGCGTGGAACTGCTGCCCTACCAGCTCAATCACTACAGCGTGTCGATGGAAGACGTGCGCGCGGCCATCCAGGCCAGCAACGCCAACCGCCCGAAAGGGGCGATTTCCGGCGACGAGCGCAGCCTGCAGATCTATTCGGGCGCGACCACCGCTTCGGGCGGGCGCAGCGCGGCCGACTACCGCAGCCTGGTGGTGGCCTGGCGCGACGGCGCCGCCATCCGCCTCGACGACGTGGCCGAAGTGGTCGACGGCGTGGAAAACAACAATACCCTGGGCCTGTTCAATGGCGACCCGGCCGTGATCGTGCTGATCACGCGCCAGCCCGGCGCCAACGTCATCGCCACGGTCGACGGCGTGCGCGCGCTGCTGCCGCAACTGCAGGCGCAGCTGCCGGGCGACATCAAGCTGCAGGTGGCGTCCGACAGCACCAATTCCATCCGCTCGTCCCTGCACGAAATCGAGTTCACCCTGATCCTCTCCATCGTGCTGGTGGTGCTGGTGGTCAGCGCCTTCTTGCGCAGCGTGCGCGCCACCATCATCCCCGCCGTGGCCACCATCGTGTCGCTGCTGGGCACCTTCGGCGTGATGTACATGCTGGGCTTTTCGCTGAACAACCTGTCGCTGATGGCGCTGACGGTGGCCACCGGCTTTGTTGTCGACGATGCCATCGTGGTGCTGGAAAACACCCAGCGCCACATCGAGGCGGGCATGGACCGCTTCAAGGCGGCCCTGCTGGGCGCGCGCGAAGTGGGCTTTACGGTGCTGTCGATCAGCCTGTCGCTGGTGGCCGTCTTCATCCCGCTGCTGTTCATGGGCGGCCAGGTGGGACGGCTGTTCCGCGAGTTTGCCGTGACCCTGTCGGCCGCCGTGATGATTTCGCTGGTCATTTCGCTCACCACCACGCCGATGATGTGCGCCTGGCTGCTGAAAAGCGGCGGGCAGCACAAGGCGCCCGGCGCCATCGCGCGCTGGTTCGAACGGGGTTTCGAGCGCATGCTCAAGGTCTACGAGCATTGCCTGGACTGGGCCCTGTCGAGCGCCGCGCTGGTGATGGCGATCCTGGTGTTTGTCGTCGGCCTGAACGTGTACCTGTTCGCCGCCGCGCCCAAGGGTTTTTTCCCGCAGCAGGACACGGGCCAGATCAATGGCGGCATGCGTGCCGACCAGAGCATCTCCTTCCAGGCCATGCAGGGCAAGCTGCGCGAGCTGGTCAACATCATCAAGGACGATCCCGCCGTCGCCACCGTCGTCGGATTTACGGGCGGCGGCAGGGCAGGGGGCGGCTTCATGTTCATCGACCTGAAACCCGCTTCGCAGCGCACCGACAAGGGCCAGGCCGTGATCGCCCGTTTGCGTCCGCAGCTGGCCAAGGTGACGGGCATCTCGCTGTTCCTCAACCCCGTGCAGGATTTGCGCATGGGCGGGCGTTCGAGCAATTCCACCTACCAGTACACGCTGATCAGCGACAACCAGGCGGACCTGAAGAAATGGGCGGCCAGGCTGGCCGACCAGATGAAGGCGCAGCCGGCCCTGATCGACGTCGACACGGACCAGGCGGAAAACGGCGTGGAAACCTTCGTCTCCATCGACAAGGACCGCGCCACGCAGCTGGGCGTGCAGGTGCGCGACATCGACAATGCGCTGTACAACAGCTTTGGCCAGCGCCAGGTGGCGACCATTTACGATGAGCTAAACCAGTACCACGTGATCATGGAAGTGGCGCCCCGCTATGCGCAAAGCCCGGAGGCGCTGCGCTCCGTGTATGTGCCGGCGTCGAATGCCGCCACTACCACCACGACCACCAGCGCCGTCACATCGGCGGTCAGCGCGACGACGTCGAACACCACGGCCGCGCGCGACCCGTCCAGCGGCACGGCCCTGAGCACCACCTTGGCGACGATGGTGCCGCTGTCGTCGTTCAGCAGCTTTGCGGAAAGCTCGACGGCCACCTCGATCAACCACCAGGGCGGCGAACTGGCGACCACCGTGTCGTTCAACCTGTCGGACGGCTATACCCTCAGCGACGGCCAGGCGGCCGTGGCCCAGGCGGAAGCGGAAATCGGCATGCCCGTGAATGTGCGCGGCAGCTTCCAGGGTTCGGCGAAGAGCGCGCAGGACAGCAACAAGGAGCAGCCGCTGCTGATCCTGGCGGCCATCGTGGTGATCTACATCGTGCTGGGCATTCTGTACGAAAGCCTGATCCACCCGATCACCGTGCTGTCGACCTTGCCGTCGGCGGGGGTGGGCGCCGTGCTGGCCCTGCTGATGTTCCGCATGGAGTTTTCCATCATAGCCCTGATCGGCGTGTTCCTATTGATCGGAATCGTGAAGAAAAATGCTATATTGATCATCGACTTCGCGCTGGAGGCCGAGCGATCGCGCGGCTTGACTGCGGTGGAGGCGGTGCGCGAGGCTTGTTTGCTGCGTTTCCGCCCCATTCTGATGACCACCCTGGCGGCGGCGCTTGGCGCCTTGCCGCTGGCGATCGGTTTCGGCGAGGGGTCGGAGCTACGCCAGCCCTTGGGGGTCGCCATCATCGGCGGCCTGATTGCCAGCCAGTTACTCACATTGCTGACCACCCCGGTGGTCTACATCCTGCTCGACAAGCTGCGCACGCGCAGCGCCGACGAGCAGCAATTGAGCCGCATTCCTGGGCCAGATAACCCGAGCACACAATCATGAAGCATGTAAAACCTATCGTATCGACCGCACCGGCACGCCATCTGCTGGCACTTGCCGCCGCCGCTCTGCTGGCCGGCTGCGCCGTCAGCCCCACGTATGAAGTGCCGGCGGCCGCCGCGCCGCAAGCGTTCAAGGAAGCGGCAGGCTGGCAGCCCGCCGTGCCGGCCGATACCCTGGAACGGGGGCCGTGGTGGACCCTGTTCGGCGACGCGCAGCTGAACCAGCTGGCCGACAGCATCGACGTCTCGAACCAGAACGTGGCCGCCGCCATCGCCTCGTACGAGCAGGCGCGCGCGCTGGTGCGCGAACAGCGCGCCTCGCTGTTCCCCAGCGTGAACCTGACGGGCAGCGGCACGCGCTCGGGCGGCGGGGGCGAGCAGCAGACGGCGAACAACTACCGCGCCGCCATTGGCGCCTCGTGGGAGCCGGACGTGTGGGGCAAGCTGCGCGCCGGCGTGACGGGCGCCGATGCCAGCGCGGCGGCCAGCGCTGCCGATCTGGCCGCCGCGCGCCTGTCGGCGCAGGGCGAACTGGCGACCAATTATTTTTCGCTGCGCCAGAGCGATGCGCAGATCGCGCTGCTCAATTCCACCATCGACGGCTACAAGCGCGTGCTCGATATCACCGGCAACCGTTTTAACTCGGGCATCGCCGCCAAGTCCGACCTGCTGCAGGCACAGACGCAGCTGGCCAATGCGCAGATCGACCTGTCGGGGCAGATCCGCGCACGCCAGCAGCTCGAACACGCCATCGCCATCCTCCTGGGCCGCGCGCCGTCCGACTTCAGCCTGGCCGTGGCGCCATGGACCCTGACCGTGCCTGACGTGCCGCTGGGCGTGCCGTCGACCCTGCTGCAGCGCCGTCCCGACATCGCCGCCGCCGAGCGCAGGGTGGCCGTGGCCAACGAGCAGATCGGCATCGCCCGTTCCGCGTATTACCCGAGCCTGAATCTGACAGGGTCGTATGGCTCCGGCGCCAGCAAGGTGGGCGACCTGTTCAATGCATCGTCAAGCCTGTGGTCGCTGGGCGTGTCGGCCGCGCAAACCCTGTTCAACGCGGGCGCCACCACGGCCAGCTTGGATGCCGCCAAGGCGGGACATGCAGCGGCCGTGGCGCGCTACCGCCAGACGGTGTTGACTGCCTTTGGCGCCGTGGAAGACCAGCTGTCGGCCACGCGCGCGCTGGCCGAACAGCTGGCCTTGCGCCAGCAGGCGTCGTCCGCCGCCGACCAGGTGGAACAGCAGATGCTGAACCGCTACAACGCGGGCCAGGTCGGCTACACGGACGTGGTGACGGCGCAGGTGACGGCCCTGTCGGCGCGCCGCTCGCTGGTGCAGGCGCAGGCGGACCGCCAGACCACGGCCGTGGCCCTGATCCAGTCGCTGGGCGGCGGCTGGCAGGTGCCGCAGGCGCAGTAAGGGCAAGCAAGAGCCAACAAGGGCCAACAAGGGCCGGCCTGGCGCAGGCTCAAAACCTGCGCCAAATTCGCGTTTTGCCGCGCATCTTGGGTGCTAGAATGCAAGATTATCAATTCCCAGCCTGACGGTTTCGCCGTGGCTGCATTCTTGCCGACGATGACACGCAGCAAACACAGCAATGTTTCCGTCCCAGAAGTGGCCACCATTGTTTTCCCTGTGGTGGCCATTGGCGCTTCCGCCGGCGGACTCGATCCCATCGTCGCTTTCCTGGCCAATGTGCCGCAGGAAAGCGGCATCGCCTTTGTCGTGATCCAGCACCTGGACCCGACGCAGAAGGCCATGCTGCCGGAACTGCTGCAGCGCGCCACCAGCATTCCCGTCACGGAAATCACGCACCAGGCGGAATTGCGCCCCAACCATATCTACGTGATCCCGTCGAACGCGGACCTGGGCCTGTCGAAGGGGCGTTTCCTGCTCAGCGAGCCGGTGCAGCTGCGCGGCCACCGCCTGCCGATCAATACCTTTTTCGAGAGTCTCGCAAGCGAGCTGGGTGAACTGGCCGTCGGCGTGATTTTTTCCGGCATGGGCAGCGATGGCTCGCGCGGCTTGCAGGCGATCAAGCAGGCGGGCGGCCTGACCCTGGCGCAGCATCCCGATACGGCCAAGTTCGACATGATGCCGCAAAGCGCGATTTCCGCCGAAGTGGTCGACCTGGTCGACTTCCCCGACAAGTTGCCGGACAAGATCATCAGTTATTTGTTCCGCAGCAGTTTTCTCAGCTTGCCGGGGCATGAACCGAACGGGCGCAATTCCTTGCAGGAAATTGTTGCTTTGCTATCCGAACACACGGGTAACAGTTTTACCGACTACAAGATCAACACGGTGCTGCGGCGCATCGAGCGGCGCATGAGCTTGTATCAAATGACGTCGATGGAAGAGTATGTGCCGTATTTGCGCGTCAATCCTGCCGAGATCGACTTGCTGTTCAAGGAATTGCTGATCGGCGTGACGAGCTTTTTCCGCGATCAGAAGGTGTGGGAATACCTGAAGATGGTGGTGTTTCCGCAAATGCTGGCGGCCCATCCGGACGGGCGCGCCTTCAAGGCCTGGGTGCCTGCCTGCTCCACGGGCGAGGAAGCGTATTCGCTGGCCATGGTCTTCCATGAAGTGGTGGCCAGCATCAATCCGCCGTCGAAATACAGCCTGCAGATCTTTGCCACCGACCTGTCGGCCGACGCCATCGACCGCGCGCGCCAGGGGCGTTTTCCGCACAGCATCAGCAGCGATGTGTCGGCCGAGCGCCTGGGACGCTTCTTCTTGGGCGACAAGAACGACTACCACGTGAAAAAAGAGATACGCAACACGATCATCTTTGCCCAGCAAAACATCATTTCGGACCCGCCGTTTACCAAGCTCGACATCTTGTGCTGCCGCAATTTGCTGATTTACCTGAATGCCAAGCTGCAGCAGCGCCTGATTCCCCTGTTCCACTATGCGCTGAACCGCGACGGCATCCTGCTGCTGGGCAGTGCCGATACGCCCGGCCATTTTTCCGACCTGTTTTCGCCCCTGACCACGTCGACGCGGCTGTATCGCCGCCTCGACAACCTGGCGCGCCAGCGCCTGCCCACGTATTTCCCGACCAAGGTATCGTTGGCATCCCCCCCTACACCTAGCGACACGAGAGAAGTCAGCATGACCGGAAAGATACAATCCCATGTCGAGCAATTATTGCTCCAGAAATATTCGCCGGCCGCCGCGCTGCTGAACCAGGATGGCGACATCCTGTACATCAACGGTCGCACGGGTGCGTTCCTGGAGCCGGCGGCCGGCAAGGCCAACTGGAACATCCATGCGATGGCGCGCGAAGGCTTGCGCTACGAACTGGCGGGCCTGATCAAGCAAGCGCTGCAAAGCGAAAGCGTGGTGCGCCTGAAGGGGCTGGTGGTCAAGGATCACCTGGGCCAGTCGCTGGGCGTGGACCTGAGCGCCGAGGCGCTGAGCCAGCCCGAATCGCTGCGCGGGATGGTCTTCGTGACGTTTTCCAGCGTGCCTCTGGTGGCCGAGGCGCGCCGCGGCCGCTCGCCGAACCCCAAGGTGCTGGAACTGGAACAGCAGCTGGCGCAGGCGCGCCATGAAATCCAGGCCGTGCGCGACGAGATGCAGACCTCGCGCGAGGAACTCAAATCGGCCAACGAGGAATTGCAGTCGACCAATGAAGAGCTGCAATCGACGAACGAGGAACTGACCACCTCGAAGGAAGAGATGCAGTCGCTCAATGAAGAGCTGTACACGGTCAATGCCGAGCTGCAATCGAAAGTCGATGACTTGTCGCTGGTCAACAGCGACATGAAGAATTTGCTCAACAGTACGGACATCGCCACCATCTTCCTCGACAGCGACCTGCGCATCCGCCGTTTCACGGCGCCCGCCACGCAAATCTACAAGCTGATCCAGACGGATTTGCGGCGCCCGCTCAGCGACATCGTCAACGACCTCGATTATCCTGCCCTGGAAGCCGATGCGCTGGAAGTCATCCGCAGCCTGGTGTTCTGCGAACGGCAAGTGGAAACCAAGACGGGCCGCTGGTACAACGTGCGCATCATGCCGTACCGCACGATCGAGAACGTGATCGATGGCGTGGTGGTGACGTTCATCAACATCACGGAATCGAAGCTGCTGGAAGCCCAGCTGCGCCAGATCCAGTCCGGCGCCGTGGCCGGCGGCACGGCGGGCGAGAGCGTGCCATGAGCGAGCCACTCGACAGAGGTGTCGCCCCGGCCGGGCTCAGGAAGCAGGCCGAGCAGTTAGCGGACCAGCAGCGCCAGGCTGTACCGCCACCGTTGTCGAGTGAAGAGGTCGTGCGCCAGCTGCATGAATTGCAGGTGAGCCAGATCGAACTGGAAATGCAGAATGCCGCATTGGCCGAGCTGGAACAGCTGAAGAATGAATTTGAAAGCAGCCGCGACCGTTATGCGCAGCTGTACGAGCAGGCGCCCGTCAGTTATTTTTCGCTGGCGCGCGAAGGCGTCATCACGCGCGCCAACGTGGCCGCCTGCGGCTTGCTGCGGCGTGAAAAGAGCCACCTGCTGGGACGGCGCTTCGAGCAATTCGTCGCGCCCCAGACGCAGGGCGGCTTCCGGGGCTTCCTTGACGCCGCCTTTTCCAGCGGCGCGCGGCAAGTGTTCGAGGCGCAACTGTTCGAGGCCGAGGCGGGCCGCGCTGGCGGCATGGTGCGCATCGAGGCCAATGTCGACGCGGACAGCGCCACCATGCGCATGCTGGTGACGGACCTGGGTGACGAGCATGCGCGCGACTCGGCGCTGCGGCGCGCCTTTGTGATCCTCGATTCCATTCGCGAAGGCGTGCTGGTCACCGACAGCGACAACCGCATCATTTCCGTCAATCCCGCGTTTACCACCATCACCGGCTACCAGGCGGAAGAAGCCATCGGCCGCGATCCGTCCTTCCTCCGCGGCGGCGCGCACTTGCCGCAGTTCTATGAAGCCATGTGGCGCAGCCTGCACCAGGATGGCAGCTGGTATGGCGAGCTGGTGAACCGGCGCAAGAATGGCGAGCGTTTCGTCGAATCGCTGTCGATCACCCCCATGCGCACGCCGGACGGTGCCATCAGCCATTTTGTCGGCGTGTTTTCCGACATCACCGAGCGCAAGCTGGCCGAGGCGGCCCTGCGCGAGCTGCACCGCGAACTGGACCAGCGCGTGGTCGATCGCACGGCCGAGCTGGTGCGGGCCAACCAGCATCTGCAGCTGGAAGTGCAGCAGCGCGAGCGGGCGCAGGAGGCGTTGCGCGATGCCGAACGTTTCTTCCATGCCACCATCGATTCGCTGACGGACCGGGTGCTGGTACTGGATCAGGCGGGCTGCCTCGTGCATGCCAACCAGGCTTGCCTGGCGTTTGCCGGGCATACGCGGCACCAGCTGCATTATCTGCATTTCTGCGAGACGGACCCGCGCTGGCAGCGCAGCGCCGGGCGCGAGCTGGCCGCCGGCATCCGCGCCGTGATTGCCGGCACGGCCGATGCGTACGCGCTCGAATATGAATTCAGCACGCGCGCCGGGCCGCGCTGGTCGCAGGCCAGGGTCAGCCGCTTTCTGGGCGAAGGGCCGCTGCGCGTGGTGGTGGCGCACTCGGATATCACGGAGCGCAAGGTGATGGATGGCGCGCTGCGCCAGTCGCACGCGCAGCTGCGCCAGCTGGCCTTGCACCTGGAAACGGCCAAGGAAGACGAGCGCAAGCGTATTTCGCGCGACATCCACGATGAACTGGGGCAAAACCTGCTGGCGCTGCGCATCGATATTTCCATGCTCAGCGCGCGCACGCAGGATTCCCACCCGCGTCTGCACCGCCGCGTGGGCGCCGTGCTCAGCAATGTCGACACTACCATCAAGAGCGTGCGCGGCATTATGAACGAATTGCGTCCCATGGCGCTGGACCTGGGCTTGCAGGCGGCCATCGAATGGCAGGTGGGCGACTTCCGCAAGCGCAGCGGCGTGGCATGCCGGCTGCTGGTACGCGACGAGGCCCTGTTCGCGGCCATCGGCAGCCAGGTCGAAACCGTGCTGTTCCGCATCGTGCAGGAAGCGCTCAGCAATGTCCTGCGCCACGCCCAGGCCAGCCAGGTGGAGATCGAACTGAGCTGGGATGCCTGCGCCGTCTACGTGGCCATCAGCGACAACGGCATCGGCATCACGCCGCAGCAGCAGCGCAAGAAACAGTGCTTCGGCCTGATCGGCATTGCCGAGCGGGTGACGGCGCTGGGCGGGCAGTTCGAGATCGGCCTGCCGGCCGCCGGCGCGGGGTGCCGCCTGGCCTTGCAGCTCCCCCTGCAGGCGCCGCCCCGGCCCGCCACCTGAGATCGGCGTTGCCGCAGGATCATTTTTTGCCGCCCCGTCCGGCCTGGACAGGCTATACTTTCGCCTGCTTTTTATGGAGGAGCAAATTTTGTTCAAGACAATCGTACTACCAGTCGCCTTGATGGGCGCGTTCGCCGGCGCACACGCCGACGAAGGGCAGTGGCAACCACACCAGCTGCCACAGCTGAAAGCCGAACTCAAACGGGTCGGCATCGACATCCCGGCGGAAAAACTGGCCGACCTGAGCAAACACCCGATGAGTGCCATCGTCTCGCTGGGCGGCTGCTCGGCCTCGTTTGTCTCCGACGCGGGCCTGGTGGTGACGAACCACCATTGCGCGTATGGCGCCATCCAGCGCAATTCCACGCCGGAACACAATTACATCACCAACGGCTTCCTGGCCAAGACGCGCGCCGCAGAGCTGCCGGGCGGTCCGAACAGCCTGGTGTATGTGACTGACAAGGTGGAAAATGTCAGCGACCGCGTGCTGAAAGGCCTGACGGCCGACATGACGGGCCGCGCCCGCCACGAAGCCGTGGAAAAGCGCATCAAGGACCTGATCGCCGAATGCGAAACGGACAAGATGTACCGCTGCTCCGTGCCCGCCTTCCACCGCGGCCTCGAGTACTACCGCATCCGCCAGATGATGATACGCGACGTGCGCCTGGTGTATGCGCCATCGGACAAGATCGGCAACTTCGGCGGCGACATCGACAACTACGAATGGCCGCGCCACACGGGCGACTACTCGTTCCTGCGCGCCTACGTGGGCAGGGATGGCCGTCCGGCCGACCCGTCGCCCGACAACGTGCCCTACAAATCGAAGGACTTCCTGGTGGTCTCGGCCGAAGGCTTGAAAGCCGGTGACGGCATCTTGCTGGCGGGCTACCCCGGCCGCACCAGCCGCTACAAGCTGCCGGCGGAAATCCGCTTTGCGCGCGACACGGCCTTCCCCCTGAAAGTAGCGGAACTGCAAGCCGACCTGGCCGTAATGGCCGAGGCGACGAATGGCGACGCCGCTTCCGCCGTGCGCTACGCCAGCGTGGTGAAAAGCATCAACAACGTGCTGAAGAAAACCCAGGGCTTGCTCGACGGTTTTGCGCGCAAGGATATCGCCGCCATCAAGGACGTGCAGGATGCGGACTTCCGCGCCTGGTACGCGAAGCAGCCGAATGTCTCGCCAACCCTGCTGGCGGAACTGGACGCGGCGATCGCCAGCGACATTGCCCTCAGCGAAGAAGAGTTCGCCTGGTCGGTAGCCACCAACAGCGACTTGCTGAAAAGCGCGCGCACCGTCTACCGTTTGTCGCAAGAGCGCCAGAAGCCGGATGCCGAGCGCGAGTCGGGCTTCCAGCAGCGCGACCTGGCCTTCATCAAGGCCCGCCTGGCGCGCCTGGAACAGTCGTATGTGAACAAGGTCGACCAGGCGCGTTTTGAAGCGGGCCTGAAGCGTTACGCCCAGCTGGCGGCGAAGAGCCACCCGCAAGGCCTGGACGCGCTGCTGCCGGCGCCAGCCGCCGTGGCGGCCCTGTACCAGCAGACGCAGCTGGCCGACACGGCCAAGCGCCTGGCCTGGCTGGACAAGGACCAGGCTGCCGTTGCCCAGTCCGACGACGCCTTCATGCAGCTGGCCATCAAACTGCAGCCTGTGGAACTGGCGCTGGAAGACCGCCGCAAGGAAATCGACGGCAACCTCGAGCGCGTGATTCCGCAATACATGCAAGCCGTGATCGCCTGGAAACAGTCGCAAGGCAAGCCGGTCTATCCTGACGCCAACTCGACCCTGCGCGTGACGTATGGCACGGTCTCGCCATACTCGCCCCGCGACGGCATCACCAAGGGCCCGTTCACGACCGTGGAAGGCATCGTCGAGAAAGTCACGGGCAAGGCGCCGTTCGAAGCACCGCAAGCGCTGCTCGACGCCGTCAAGGAAAAACGCTATGGCCAGTTCCGCGATCCGGCGCTGGGCACCGTACCCGTCAACTTCCTCACCAGCGCCGACACCACGGGCGGCAATTCCGGCTCGGCCGTGATGAACAAGCGCGGCGAGCTGATCGGCCTGAACTTCGATTCGACGTATGAATCGATCACCAAGGACTGGTACTTCGACACGGCCATCACGCGCGCCATCCACCTCGACATCCGCTACCTGCTGTGGGTCATGAAGGAAGTGGACCACGCGGATAATCTGTTGCAGGAAATGACGATCAAGTATCCGAAGGCTGCCAAGGCGGCGAAGAAGTAAGTTTTAATTTGCGCTACTGGGAAGCCGCATCCGCTTGAATGGGGATGCGGCTTTTTTGCGTATGGCCAACTAATTTGAGTTCCATCAAGATGCCAGCCTCCACCATGGTTAGCATGGGTTAGCGAAACAAATGCGACGGAGGCGATATGGACGATGGCGGGCTGGCAGCCGATCTTGCGCGGCTTTTCGACGCCGGCAGGCGAGTCCAGGACAGCCGCTTGCTGCGCATGGATTTTCCGCGCGAGGACGGTCCGTCCGATACCGCGCTGCTGGTCAACAGCTTGCGGGCCCATGAAGAAATGTCACGCGACTTCCGCTTCGAGGCCGAACTGCTGTCCGACAATCTCCACGTGCCCCTGACAGCGATGATGGGACGCATGGTCACGATATCGATGGTGCGCGATGACGGCAGCTTGCGCTTTTTTAATGGTTATGTCGGTGAATTTCGCCTGTTGCGCAGCGATGGCGGTTTTGCGTTCTACCAGATGGTGCTGCAACCGTGGCTGGCCTTTTCCAGGTTGCGCATGGACAACGTCTCGTTCCACGGACGCACGGTCATCGACATCAGCGAAACGACCTTCGATCATTATGTACAGCGCGACTGGCAAAACCGGCTGCATGAGGAAAAAGCGATATTAAGCTGCGCCAACCAGCATAATGAAACCGATTACAACCATCTGCACCGGCGCTGGGAAGACCAGGGACTCCATTATTGGTATGAACATCGCGCCGACGGTCATACGCTCTGTCTGGGCGACAATACCTGGCTGAGCGACAGCATCGATCCAGGCGATCTCGATGCCAGTGTCGCCGACGAAATGCTGTTTCGCAGCGGCGCGGGTTCGCTGGAGGCTGACGGCATACGCGATTGGCAGGCAATACGGAAGATCGCTTCAGGCTCGCTCACGCTGTCCAGCTTCAACTACAAGCAGCCATATGCCAGCCGCGCCAGCGGCCATGCGCTGCACCAGCAGGGCGACGTGTTTGCCCATGAACTGTATCAGGACACCGGCTATGGCTATGCCGACATGGACGACGGTGAAGCGCTGGCACAACGCCGCCTGGAGGAGAATAACCGCCAGGCGCAATACTTCGAAGCTGGCGGCAACCACCGCTGCGCCCAGGCCGGGCGCAGTTTCACGCTGGGCGGCCACTTCAGCGGCAGGCAATCCATGCCGGCCAAAGGTGAAGCGGCGCGCCCGGACATCCGCTCGCGCGAATACCTGATCCTGTCGGTCGAGCATATCGCCAGCAACAATTACCAGGCAGGCACGGGCGCGAAGTCGCAGTATGCAAACCGTTTTAGCTGCATTCGCAAGAGCATCCGCTGGTATCCCGGGCGGCAGTTCAACAGCACGCCTTGTGCGTTGCCCGGCGTGCAGACGGCGATTGTCACGGGGCCGGCAGGCGAAACCATCCATACTGACGCGCTGGGCCGGGTGAAGGTGCAATTCCACTGGGACCGGCTGGGCAAGTTCGACGCGGGCAGTTCGCCATGGATCAGGGTCATGACGCCATGGGCGGGCCAGGCGTTCGGCCAGATCGCGCTGCCGCGCATCGGCCAGGAAGTGCTGATCCAATTTCTCAACGGCAATATCGACCGTCCCGTCATTGTCGGCGCGGTGTACAACGGCAACCATGCACCGCCGTGGAAGTTGCCGGGGCAATGCATGCTTGGCGGCTGGCGTAGCGCCGAGCTGATGCCTGGCGGCGGTCACGGCGTGCGCGGCAACCAGCTGGTGCTCGACGATACGCACCAGCGCATCCAGGCGCAACTGAAAAGCGACCATCAACACAGCCAATTGTCGCTCGGCTGCATCAGCCGCATCGAAGACGCCAGCGGGCGCAAGGATGCGCGTGGCGAGGGCTGGGAACTGGCGTCAGACGCCTGGGGCGTGGCGCGCGCCGGCCGCGGCATGTTGCTGACCACCGAAGCGCGCCCTGGCGCCGCCTCGCATATCAAGAGCATGGATGAAACCTTGCGCCGGCTGGCCGAGGCTGCTGAGCGGCACAAGGCGCTTGCCGCCCTGGCGCAGCATTACGGCGCGCAAGAAAGCGCCGCCCAGCAGGGCGCCGCCGCCGATGAGCTGAAAGCCCAGCATGCCGGGATCCAGGGCGCCGGCAGTGGCGAAAACGCATTTCCGGAATTGGCAAAGCCGCATCTGGTGCTGGCCAGTCCGGCTGGTATCGAAACGACGACCGCGCAATCGACGCACATCGCCAGCGCAGGGCACACCGCGCTGACGTCCGGGCGCGACCTGTCGATGGCGGCCGGCGGCGGCCTGTTCGCCAGCATCGGCGCAGCGTTTCGCCTGTTCGTCCACAAGGCGGGCATGAAACTGATCGCCGCAGCTGGCCCGGTGCAGATCGCGGCGCAAACCGATGCGGTCGATATCGTCGCCAACAAGGTTCTGGAATTGATCAGCCAGACCGACTGGGTGGATATTCGCGGCCGCAAAGGCGTGCGCCTGCATGGTGCCAATTGCATGCTTGAAATTAGTGACAAAGTACAGTTTTTTACCGCGTCGCCGACGCTGTTCCATGGCAACCTGGAAACACTGGCGCCCAAGAACCGGCCGCAACCGGAGCTGGAACCGCCCATCGCGCCGGTAGCGGGGCAATTGCAGCATACGATCCAGGCCCATGCGGATGGCGGTCAATACGCGCATGTGCCGTACACGCTGTACAAGGGGGACGCCGAAGTCGAACGCGGCTTGACCGACGAATTCGGCCGCATCCTGATCGCGCATCAGGACGGCACGCCGCGCTACCGTGTCGTCCTGGGCAACGGCGAAGAGTTTTCATTGCAGGCGAGCGCGTGCTTCGATGCCAGCGCTGCGCCGGACGGCGAACAGACGCTGTCCAACCGTGGTTTGCGTGCGCTTGACGATACCACCGACGGCCGCTGGTTTCAATGATCACCTTGCACTGACGGGAGAACGCCATGCCGGAATCGACCAGCCGCATTGAAACCACCCACATCGACGAGGTCGGCCGCAGCGCGACCAGTGCGCTTCAGTGGCTGCTGGAAAACCGCAACCTGAAGGGCAAGGCCACTCATCCGATTACGCATAACAACAAGCTGACACTGTTTATTTGCGGACAGGAAGGCTTTGCCGACATCGCCGGCGAGATCGCCAGGGCTGAAAAGTCCATCGACCTGTGCTGCTGGGGTTTCGACCCGGGCATGGAGCTGGTGCGCGCCAACGGCGCGACCTGGCCGCGTGGCGACACGTTTGGCGACTTGCTGATCGCCGCAGCACGGCGTCACGTCAGGGTGCGCCTGCTGGTCTGGCATGACCGGATCGGTTCGCCGATGGTGCACAATATGCCGGGCCATTCGCACGGCACCTCGCCATGGAAAACCGATGGACAGCGGGCCGACAAGCTCAGCGCAAAAGCCAGCCAGGCGATGTTGCACGATGCGGTCCAAAAAAAGAAACATATTTTAGGCAACGGTTATTGGGGCGAGTACCTCAGGCCCGAGGACATCCCGACGATGGCGCGTGAAGAATATTGTCACAGCTGGTATGCGGCGGCGTTCAAGGGCATGCTGAGTGGTATCACGATTCGTTTGCGCCACGGCGACAGCGGTGCGATCAGCAAGAGCATTTCGACCGAAATAAACCAGCCGCGCGGCTTGACGATGGGGGAAATCGAAAAGCCCGGCATGCAATACCTGGGTACGCATCACCAGAAACAGGTCCTGATCGACTTCGACCACGAAGAGGGCACCAAGGCCGTCGGTTATGTGATGGGCCTGAACTCGGTGACCGATTATTGGGACACGACGGCCCATCTGCTCGACGATACGCGGCGCGAACAGGGCGGCGTCAACGAGCGACGCGAATGCTTGCAGGGAATAGCCGCGGACGGCGGGTTCGCCACCTTGAAGCCCTATCAGGATTACGCCTGCCGTATCGACGGCGGCAGGGCGCTCATCGCGCTCTACAATAATTTTGTGAAGGCATGGGATCGCGCGGCCGATGATCGCACGCATGCGGCCGCCAATGCCAGCGTGAGTCGCGAGTTGCCACAGGGCGGCCCGCCGGCGCAGCTGTTGCGCGAGGCCGGGCCGGATGATTCCACCGTGCAGATCGTGCTGACGCAGCCCGAGGAACAAGACAAGACCATCAAGGAAACGTATTTCCGCGCCGTGACCCAGGCCAGCCTGGCGGCCGGCTACCTGTACGTGGAAAACCAGTATTTCCAGTATGAAGATTGGGCGCAACACTTGCTGAGCGAGCGCAAAAAGGTTGTCGCCGCCTGGAAGGCCGGCAGTGTCAAGGCGGGCAAGAGTCTTGAAGATATGCCGGTCATGCACGTATTCATTGTCATCCCTGTGCCGGAACGCGCGCAGATGGTGCCGCGCACCCACGACACGCTGGCGGCGCTGGGGCAGCACGCCGGCATGACGGGGCAAAACACCATGATCGATGACTACAACAAGCAGTCGAAAACCCGGCATGTCAGAGGCGGATTCGGCATCACCAACGAGGTTGAAGTCAAGTTGCCCGATGTGGTCCGGCACTCCAACGGCATCAACAAACCCGGCGTGATGACGCTCGAGAGCGAATTCGGGCTGAAGGTCTCGGTGGCGATGCTCAATGTCAGCGCGTTTGACAACGACCGCTGGCGTTACCGTGAAATCTACATCCATTCCAAATTGATGCTGGTCGACGACGTGTTCATGACCTTGGGCAGCGCCAACCTGAACCAGCGCAGCATGGCCGTCGACAGCGAAATCAATATCGCCACCATCGACCGCCGCGTGGCCCACGATTTGCGCAAGCGGGTGTGGCGCATGCATAGCGGGGGATTGGTCGATGGAGGGGGCGGGACGAAGGCGGAGATTGTATTGGCATTTGAAAATTGGACAAAACTTATGGTGGAAAACCGCAAGAGAAAATTCAACAAGTCCGAAACTGCAATTTTTAAGAAAATGACAGGGTTTTTGCTGCCATTGGAAGATAAACGCAGCTCCACCATACGCTTGGGCTGATTATGAGTAAAAACGATACCAGTTTCTTCCGCCTGCCATTTGTTGTGTTGGCAGTTCTTCTCTTTACTTCTCTAGTCGCCTGCAAAATGCCTAACGACAAAGTCTTGCCACGCAATCAAAGCCTGCCCCTTTTCAACCCCCATGTCGCGGATTTTATTTGTGAAACCGAGGCAAGCAAGGTGCCGCCCATCGATGCGCAAGCCGAGGACTGGTTTCTTCAAGCGCGCGCCCTGGAAGATCCTGAAATTTTCGTCGAAGACCGCGACTACAAAAAAATTGTCGATCTGACGCGTCAAGCGGCAGAGCGATTGCACTGGAAGGCGATGCTCAATCTGGCCAGCCTGTATGTGGAAGGACGCGATCCCTTATATGGTAATGAAGAGGCGGTTCAATTGGTGGAAAAGGCGATGCGGCTCGGGATACCTGCGGCATATGACCGGATGGGGACGTATTATGCTAACAGCACTGGAGTAAAAGGCGATATCACCCGGGCTTATGCCTTCTGGCAAAAGGCGGCGCAGATGGGTAATCCGCAATCGCTGGCTTTTCTCGGCGAAAAATTGACAGCTGGAGAGGATCATCCCGGTATTGATATGTGGAGCAACATTCCGATAGCGACCAAAATGTTGGAATGTGCGGTGGCCCAAGGTTATGGTCCAGCGGCATACGATTTATATTATTTATATGCTGCGCCAAGAACTGCAGACGGCACAATAATTGGCGATCATCGGACGCCAGAAACAAAAGACCGTGCCCTAAAAATTTTACATGAAGGTGTTCGCCTGGGTTGCGCGCAGTGCGCACGCGATCTCTCGATAGAGTTTAGCCAACCTTTTAATTTGTCCGACATATTAGTGCCGTTCATTGACAAAGCTCGCGGTGAACGTTATGCGGTACTTAATCGTGCCCTCGGCTTCAACCCCAATCGCCGCTTTCCCAACCTCGATAAAATCTTGCCATTGCCACCGGCCGATCTGCCGCCGTGGGATGGCCAGCGAAAGAGCTTGCTTGACGCAGCCATGGGCGTCCGCCCGCCGCCAGCCATTCCAAAGCCAAGCGCCGCGTCGCTTTCAAAAGAACCGTATTTCCTGGCCGCCGACTATGCGCTGCATCCTGCCGGCTTGCACAGCGACGCGCCGGCCGCGCCATTTTCCGCGTACTGGCAACCAGCCGGTGGGCAGGGCGTGATCCAGCCGGCCCGGCTGTTCCGTCAAGACGAAGAGTTCCCCCATTTCAGCGTGTCCGATGCCGCTGGCAAGGTCAGTTACGGCCCAGTGACGTGGGAGCAGTGCCTGACGCTACGACACAACCATGGCGCCGTGGAACCGCGCGCGGTGCACGGTGTGCTGCGCGAGGTGGCGCTGCCCGAGCCATTGTTGAGCTGCGCTTGCGAGCAGGCCTGTCCGGTCAGCGGTGTCTGGCAACCGTGGGTAGTAGCGGACCATCCGCTGCAGGCCATCGTCAACCAGTACTGGCGACAGGCGTGGCTGGCCCAGGGCGCGCCGTTCCCGCGACCGCGCCGCGCCTGGCTGCTCGATTTGCCGGATGAGGACGTGACGTGGCATTTGATGGATGCGTCCGTTGGATTTCCAGGCTGACGCTTCACGTTCACGCTATTTCTCATAGCGTATATGGATAGGAATCAGGACAGCGGTGCTGACGTCAACGCCTCCACCGGCAACTGAAAAAAACGCGGCACCATGGCCGGCGACAGGTCGTCGCCGCCGTCCGCCATGGCCAGGCGGCCGCTCAGCAGCAGCATCACGTAGCCGTGGCCCAGCGCCCAGCCGGCGCTGGCGGCTGCCTTGTCCCAGCGCGCATCGAGGCCCGCTTCGCGCACGGCGGCGCCCGCCGTCTGCAGCACGTACTGGAAACACGCTTGCGCCGCTTCCTGCAGCACGGGGAACTGGCGCACGTCCTGGTGTTCGAACATCAGGCGGTAGTGGGCCGGTGCGGCCAGGGCGAATTCGATGTATTGCTGGCCCAGCAGCTGGAAACGCTGGTCGGCGGGCAGGCTGCCGGGGGGCGGCAGTTGTGCCTCCCATTTGGCGATCAGGCTGGCGAAGCCGGCGGCCGCCACGTCGGCCAGTAGGGCTTCCTTGCTGGGAAAGTGGCGGTACACGGCAGCGACGGAGACGCCCACCGTGCGCGCCAGTTCGCGCAGCGACAGGCTGGCATCGCTTTGCTGCGCCAATTGCGCGATGGTGGCGGCGACCAGGGTGTCGCGCAGATTGCCGTGATGGTAGTTACTGTTGTTGCTCATTCTATGTTATCGCTGTTCACATTGTGGTGTATGATAGCCATGTTATCACTGAAAACATGGAGATTACATGCAAGAGATGAACAAGGCAGGGAACATGGCGGTGCGCGCGGTAGCCCTGCCGCCCGGCGCCGGCATCGCGCCCCTGTACCAGGGCAGCAACCTGGCCGACGCCTATGCCGTTGAACTGCCGACCGACGAGGCGCGGCAGATGGACATGCCCAGCCTGGCGCGCGTCCTGCTGGGCAGCCAGCCGCGCTGGGCGCGGTGGCTGATGGTGGTGCGCGACGCCATCGTCTCGCTGTTCGGCATCAAGACGTCCAGGCAGATGGAAGCCAAGCGTGGCGAGCGCATCGGCATTTTCCGCATCTATAGCGTCAGCGACGACGAGATCATCGTGGGCGAGGACGACAGCCACCTGGACTTCCGCCTGTCGGTGCTGCGCAACAGGGAAGCGGGGCGGCACGGCAGCGTCACCATGTCCAGCGTCGTGCATTGCCACAACTGGGTCGGACGCGCGTACATCCTGCTGATCCGTCCGTTTCACAAGCTGATCGTGCAGCGCTCGCTGGCGCGCGCGGCCAGGCAGGGTTTTGCCTGAGAGGGAAAACGGGCTGGGGGTAGGGGCATTCTTGCTTATTCATGCCCGGTATTGCATACTGCACCACCAGCCTCATCACGATTCCCATGAACGATACGCTTCTCCTGCTGGGTTTTGCCACCACGCCGCTTGAACTGATTTCCTTTGTCCTGGCATTGACAACCGTTGCGCTGAACATCCGCCAGAACCACTGGGCCTGGCTGTTCGCCATCATCTCTTCGGCCGCCTACGGTTTCGTGTTTTTCGAGTCGCGCCTGTATGGCGACATGGCCTTGCAGCTGCTGTTCATCAGCGTCTCGTTCTGGGGCTGGTATCAATGGCTGCACCCGGTCAGCGGCGGCAAGACCCTGCCCGTCACGCGCCTGACCGCACGCGGTTGGCTGGCGTGCGCCGCGGGCTGGCTGGTCGGCTTCCTGCTCATCGCCTGGCTGCTGACGACGACGGACACGGACGTGCCGCATGCGGACGGTTTCCTCACGGCAGGCAGCCTGGTGGGGCAGTTCCTGCTGTCGCGCAAGAAACTGGAAAACTGGATCGCCTGGATCATCGTCGACGTGCTGTACGTGTGGCTGTACCTGCACAAGGGCCTGACCCTGACGGCCGTGCTGTATGGCTTCTTTGTCGTGATGGCCGTCATCGGCTTGCTGGCGTGGAAAAAGTCCGCGCCTGCCGCCCCGGGCGCCATGGTCCTCAAGTGATGGGTTCTTGCGTGCGCGTGGCCATCCTTGGCGCGGAATCGTCGGGCAAGTCGACCCTGGCGGCCGCCCTGGCCGAACGCTACGGCACCGTCTGGGTGCCTGAGTATTTGCGGGAATTTGTCGAAACACAGGGCAGGGTGCCCGTCGCTGCCGACCAGTACGGCATCGCGCGCACGCAAGTCGAACGCGAAGCGGCCGCCGCCGCGCAGGCCCGGCATTTCCTCTTTTGCGATACGACGCCGTTGATGACGGTGGTCTACAGCCGCCATTACTTCGATGGCGCCGATGCGCGGCTGGCCGCGCTGGCCGATGCCACCCACTACGATGTGACCTTGGTGACGGCGCCCGACAGCCCTTGGGTGGCCGACGGCTTGCAGCGCGAGTCGGAAGCCGTGCGCCAACTGATCTATCGCCTGCTGCTGGAGGAACTCGATGCGCGCGGCATTGTCTACCACGTGCTGCACGACAGCCTGGAGGCGCGCCTGGCCCAGGCCGCGCCTTTGCTGCGGCAGGCGCTTGATGCGGCGCCTGCCTTCTCTTCTCTTCGGAGCACCTGACAAAACCGTAGCGGGCGGCAGCGAATTGTGGTTGAGATGCGCCACTGTGCGAATGCACAGTGAGCATCGGAGGCCGCGATCCGCGACGCGCAGCAGGTTTGGTTCGGTGTTTAAAAGTCGAACTGCGCCGAGACTTTGAGTGTCCGGCTTGCGCCCGGGAACAGGTAGCCGCCTGCTTCCGGCGTCACGTCGCGCCAGTAGAACTTGTCCGTCAGGTTGTTGACGGTGGCGCGCAGCACGGCTGGCGTGCCGGCCAGGCGCGTGGCGTAGGCGGCGCCCAGGTTGAACACGCTGTACGAGGGCACGAAGGTTGTGTTGTTGTTCTCAAACGCCTTCTTGCCCGCATATTCCCAGCTGCCATTCACGCTCAGGCCGGCCACTTGCGGCACGGCGTAGTTGGCGCGCACGGCGGCCTTGAATGCCGGCACGTTGGGCACGCGCTTGCCATCATAGTCCGCACTGCCCGTATCCGACTGCTGGCTGTTCAGGGCCGTGATGGAGGCGCCCAGGTTCAGGTTGGCGCCAGCCTTGCCCTGCGCCGACAGTTCCAGCCCGCGATGCTGGGCCTGGCCCGCACGCACGAAGTGGTAGGTGCTCATGCTGCTGTCGAGGTACTGGTTGAATTCCAGGCCCTTGCGGATCTGGAACAAGGTGGCGGCGACCATGAAGTCCGGCGTCAAGTCCGCCTTCACGCCCAGTTCGACCTGCTTCGATCGGCTTGGCGTCAGTTCCACGTTGGCGTTTTCCGCGTAGCGGTCGGCCGTGCCGCCGTGTTCCATGCCGTGCGAATACGAGGCGTACACGGCGATATTGTCTTGCGGGTTGTACACCAGCGCCACGTTCGGCAGCAGGAAGTCGTGTTTGGCGCGGATTTCCTTGTCGGCCTTCAGCACGTACTGGTAGCCATCCACATCGATCTGGCGTACGCCGCCATGCAGCTTCCAGTTCGGTGCCAGGCTGACGATGTCCTGCACGAAGACGGATTTTTCCTTGTCGTTGCGCACCAGGCGCACGGGGCCCGTGACGCCGTCGGATGGGGCGACGATGACGGGGCGGTAGATGTTGCTGATGCCCACTTCGTCATACACATACTTGCCGGCCCGGTCCTTGCGGTTGAAATACGACACGCCGGCCGTGACTTCATGGCGCAGGCTGCCTGTGGCGAACTTGCCCTGGATCATGGCTTGTGCGCTCAGCGGCTTTTTCGTTTCGCCCAGACTGCGGAAGTCCCACACGGAGAAATCGCCATTGCTGCAGAAGACGGGCGCCCAGCCTTCCGGGCTGCAGCCATACGGATATGCGGTGTAGTCGTCGCGCTTGAACGAGTGCTGGTTGGCGGAGACGGTGGCGTGCCAGTCCTCGTTGAAGGCGTACTGGAAGCGCAGGCCGAGATTGCTGGTGACGGTTTCCACGGGGTGCGTCCAGGGCTGCTTGTTGAGCATGGTGTCGGCGCTGACGTTGGAAGGCAGCTTGCCATTGCTCAGCAGCTGGAAGCCCGGTGCCGTCACTTGCGCCTTGTCCTGGTAGTCGGCGTCGAGTTGCAGCAGCGCTTGCGGCGAAATTTGCCAGTCGAAGGCGCCGGAAATGAACTTGCGGTTGCCGTCGGCGCCCCGGATGTAGGAGCGCAGGCGCTCGGCCGCCACGTTGATGCGGTAGCCGAAGCGCTTGTCTTCCAGGCGTCCGCCCAGGTCGACGGCGCCGTACAGGGTGCCCCGTTCGCGCGCTTCCACGGTGACCGTGCGCAGCGGCGCGGCGGTGGGGCGCTTGACGATGAAATCGATCACGCCGCCCGGTGCCGCCACGCCCGCCTGCAAGCCGGCCAGGCCTTTCAGCACTTCGATGCGTTCCTTGTTTTCCAGCGCAATTTGCGTGTCGCCGGGAATCGCCACGCCATCCTTGCGGTAGCTGGAGTTCGTGTCGAGTTTAAAACCGCGGATGGTGAACTGTTCCGCATAGCCGACGGCGTTGTACGACTCGTTGATGCTGGCGTCGAGCTTGACGGCATCGCTGAGGTTGCGGATCTGCAGGTCCTGCATTTCCTTCTGCCCGATGACGGTGACGGAAGCCGGCGTTTGCAGCAGCGGCGCGTCGGAAAAGCCGCCGACGGAGGCGCGCTTGGCGGCCGGCGCCTTGCTGGCCGTGACGACCACTTCGGCCATGCTTTGCGCCTCGGCCTTGGCCTGCGGGTCGGCAGCTTCGGCGGCGTCGTTCGTGGCAAAGGCTGGCGCGGCAAACGCGTGCAGGATGGCCAGGGTCAGTACAGAAACAGATAAATTCGGTGTGGACATAGATTGCTCGTGGTTCAAGCCGTCTCTGGAAAGAGCACGGCAGGCTGCTTGTTCGGCTGGCGCCAACGCAGGAGCTATCAAAGGAGGGAGGTACTTTGCGCTTTCCTTCGCTGGCATTATCCAGATCAGGTACGAAGGGTATCTCTCACCCGGATAACAGCTCCAGGACCCCTAGCGAACGGATAGCTTAGCATGAACCACGGCCCGCTGTCCCACCTGGCTGACCGTTTTACAACAGTGTGCGTCGAATGTGCAGCCGGCGCTACAGGCTTAGTTCCAGCACCCTGCGGCTGACTTCCGGCGTGATGTCGCGCTGCTCGCCCAGCGCCGTCATGCCGTGCGCTTCCAGCGCGGACACGACGGCGTCCACGCTGGCATGGTTCAGGCCATAGTCTGCCAGGCGCGTCTTGACACCCATGTGGCGGAAGAAATACTCGGTGCGCGCGATGGCCGCCTCGATGCGGCCATCCTCGTCGCCGCCATCGAGGCCCCACACGCGGGCCGCGTACTGCAGCAGCTTGGCGCGCTTGGCCTGCTTGCGCACGCGCAGCATGCTGGGCAGGATGATGGCCAGCGTCTGTGCGTGATCGAGTTCGTACAAGGCCGTCAGTTCGTGGCCGATGGCGTGCGTCGACCAGTCCTGCGGCACGCCCACGCCGATCAGGCCGTTCAAGGCCAGGGTGGCGCTCCACATCACGTTGGCGCGCACGTCGTAGTCGTCCGGCTGCGACAGCGCCTTCGGCCCTTCCTCGATCAGGGTCAGCAGGATGCCTTCCGCGAAGCGGTCCTGCACCGAGGCGTTGACGGGAGTGGTCAGGTATTGCTCCATCACATGCGCGAAGGCGTCGACGACGCCATTGCCCACCTGGCGCAGCGGCAAGGTAAAGGTCTTCGACGGGTCCAGCACGGAAAATTTCGGATATACCTTGCGGCTCATGAACGAGCGTTTTTCCTGCGTCGCCTTGCGCGTGATGACGGCCGAGCCATTCATCTCGGATCCCGTGGCCGGCAAGGTCAATACGGTGCCGAAGGGCAGGGCGGCCTCGACGATCTTGCCGCCTTTCGCCAGGATGTCCCACGGGTCCCCTTCATGCAGGGCGGCGGCGGCGATGAACTTGGTGCCATCGACAACAGAACCGCCGCCGACGGCCAGCAGGAAATCGATGCGCTCGCTTTTCACCAGGGCCACGGCCTGCATCAACGTTTCATAGCTGGGATTGGGTTCGATGCCGGCAAATTCCAGCACGGCATGGCCGGCCAGCGCGGCCCTGACTTCATCGTAGACGCCGTTCTGCCGGATGCTGCCGCCGCCATACGTCATGAGCACCCGGGCCTGGGGCGGGATCAGCGCCGTGATGCTGGCGATCTGGCCCTGGCCGAAGAGGATTTGCGTTGGATTGTAAAAGTCGAAATTGAACATGTGGCTCCCGCTGTGTAGGCTAATGCTGAGCCATGATTATGGCCGAACGGGTGGAAACGTGTCGTGGACGCTTGAGCTTTTCCTCCGCGCGGCGGAGAATGCAGCCGATATCACTTCACTCCGCGAAAAGGAATGCGCATGACCACCGTCCCACTGGAAGAATCCGACTTGCCCGCCACCGCGCTGGACATGCACCGCGCCATCGGCGCCACCATCGCCGCGCTGCAGGCGCTGGACTTGAACAGCCAGCGTTTCGAAGCCTGCACCGACCCGGAACTGCGCCGCGTGCTGGCCCACGCGGGCGACACGAGCCGGCGCGAAATGTCCATGCTGCTCGAATGGATGCGCCGCCGCGACGCGCGCCTGGACAAGGAAATGAAGGAAGCGCTGTTCAAGGCCGGCCCCATCGTGGCCCAGTATCACTACGATGAAAAAATCACCTAAAGCGTCGTAACTGTTGGTTTGTTGCCGTGGCGTACCATACGCCACTTGCGCATTCTTTCGCGTAGACTGTGCCCCGAACACGATTTTGCGGGAGTTTACAGAGATGAAATCATTACCATACCGAGAAGGCAGCTGGTTTGCCGTGCCCCTGCCGGGCGGCGGCTATGCCGTCGGCGTGGTGGCGCGCACGGCGCCTGCCGGCCGCATCATGCTGGCATATATGTTCGGTCCCAAGCGCGATGTCTTGCCATCGCTGGACGAACTGCAAGGCTTGCGGCCGGAACAGGCCGTGCGCCGCCTGCGCACGGGCGACATGGCCCTGCTCAACGAGCGCTGGCCCTTGCTGGGCGACAGCCGCCACTGGGAACGCGCCGCCTGGCCCATGCCGGCATTTATCCGACGCAACGAATCCCTGCAGCGCGCCTGGCGCGCCAGCTATGCGGATGCCGATCCCGCCAAGCTGGACCGTGAGGAATCAATCCCCTTCGACACGCCGGGCATGGAAAGCGACTCCCTGTACGGCTACGGCGCGACGGAACTGCTGATGAACAAATTGCTGGTGCAGGAGCCGGCGTCGGCCTGACCGCTGCCGGGTGGCATGGGTGGCAGCGTTGGATGAGCAGCGTACCCCGGATGTCGCGGTTCCCGCTAATCCGACCTACACGCCTACATCGCTTGCAAAAACGCCGGGCTTAAAGTCGCGTAGGTCGGATTAGGCCGAAGGCCGTAATCCGACAACATTGTTGGCTGATCTTACCGGAATGATGCGCCAGGCCATGCCAGGCGCCTTGGCAGCTTGGGCCAGCAATAGTGTCGGATTACGCGCTTCCCGCTAATCCGACCTACATCGCCTGCGACAACGCCGGGCTTAAAGTCGCGTAGGTCGGATTAGGCCGAAGGCCGTAATCCGACAACATTGTTGGCTGATCTTGTCGGAATGATGCGCCATGCCAGGCGCCTCGGCGGCTGCACCTGCGAGGTCAACAATGGCATCGGATTACGCGGTTCCCGCTAATCCGACCTACACGCCTGCGACAACGCCGGGCTTAAAGTCGCGTAGGTCGGATTAGGCCGAAGGCCGTAATCCGACAACATTGTTGGCTGTTCTTGTCGGAATGACGCGCCATGCCATGCCAGGCGCCTTGGCAGCTTGGGCCAGCAATGGTGTCGGATTACGCGCTTCCCGCTCATCCGGCCTACACCGCCGGCAAACTGATCTGGAACGCCAGGCCGCCGCCTTCGCGGTTGCGCACTTGTAATTCGGCGCCGTGGCGCAGCAGCACGCGGTCGACGATGGCCAGGCCCAGGCCGGCGCCGTTGGCTTGCCCGCGTGCCGTGTCCAGGCGGGTGAACGGCTTCAACAGCTGTTCGATTTTTTCCGCCGGCACGCCCGGGCCGTGGTCCTGCACTTCGATGATGACCTTTTTCGCGCCGTGGCTGGTGCGCACCTGGCAGGCGATGTCGATTTCCGTCACTTCGCTGCCGGGCGTCTTGCCGTAGCGGCGCGCGTTTTCGATCAGGTTGTTGAGCACGCGGCGCAAGTCTGTCGCATTGCCCATCGCATGCGCGCCTTCGGCGATCGCCGCGTTGATTTTCACGTCGGGCAAGCGCATCGCTTCACGCGCCATGTCGCTGAGCAAACCGCTGAGGTCGACATCGGTAAAGGTCGACGCTTCCGTCGGCCTGGCGTAGTCGAGGAACTGGCCGATGATGGCGTCCATCTGTCCGATATCGGACTGGATGCCCTCGCGCGCCTCGTCCGACAGGTTGGCCATTTCCACTTCCAGCTGCATGCGCGCCAATGGCGTGCGCAAATCGTGCGAGATGCCGGCCAGGATCACGGCGCGGTCCGATTCCACCTGTTTCAAGTCGTCGACCATCTGGTTGAAGCTGCGGTTCGCCTCGATGATTTCGATCGGGCCTTTTTCCGGCAGCGGCGCCGGCTGCTTGCCCTTGGCGATGTCGCGCGCGGCCGCAGTCAGGCGCGACAGCGGCAGGTTGATCAGGCTGGAAATGATGGCCGCGCCCAGCACGGACAGCAGCGACACCAGGCTGGCCCAGCCCAGCCACTGGAAGCCCGTCAGGCCACGCAGGCGCTCGCGCTCCAGCATCAGCCAGTATTCGTCGTCGTCGATCTTGAAGCTGACCCAGAAGCCGGCCACGCCGTTCACGCGCGCGGAAAAGCGCGTGTCCTCGCCCAGCTTGGCTTTCACCAGCGCTTCGATGTCGGGCATCAGGTAATTGTCGGGCGGCGGCTCGATGCGGTCGTCTTCCTCCAGCGGGAAGATGCGGATGCCTTCGTTGCTGACCAGGTCGAACAGCAGCTCGCGCCGCAGCTCGGGCGCCGAGTGCGTCAGCGCCGCATGCGTGATGGTGACAACGGAAATGACCTGGGCGGAAATCTGCTGCGCCTGCGGCTCGCGCTGGATGACGGAAATCATGCCGATCCAGGCGATCATGCTGACCGTGGTCAACGTACCCAGCAGCAAGAAGGTACGCCAGAACAGGCCGCTTTTCAGCCGTGCCAGGCTGATATCGGGAACAAGCTTCATCATGCCTCGCCAGCGATCAGCGCGGCTGTCCGTCCGGGATGAAAACGTAGCCCAGGCCCCACACGGTCTGGATGAACAGCGGGCTCGACGGGTCAGGCTCGATCAGCTTGCGCAGGCGCGAGATCTGCACGTCCAGGCTGCGGTCGAACACTTCGTATTCGCGCCCGCGCGCCAGTTCCATGAGTTTTTCGCGCGACAGGGGCTGGCGTGCATGGCGGGCAAATACTTTCAGGACGGAAAATTCACCGGTCGTCAGCGGCACCGTTTCGCCATTCTTTTTCAGGGTGCGCGTGCCCAGGTCCAGCACGAAGTCACCGAACTCGAAGGTTTGCGGCGTTTCCGATGGCGCGCCCGGGATTTCATCGGGGCCCTTGCGGCGCAGCACGGCGCCGATGCGGGCCACCAGTTCGCGCGGATTGAACGGCTTCGGCAGGTAGTCGTCGGCACCCATTTCCAGGCCCACGATGCGGTCCACGTCTTCGCCCTTGGCCGTCAGCATGATGATCGGCGTCTGGTCGCCCGCGCCGCGCAGGCGGCGGCAGATCGACAGGCCATCTTCGCCCGGCAGCATCAGGTCGAGCACCAGCAAGTCGTAGCGCTCGCGCAGCCACAGCTTGTTCATGGCGGTCGCGCTCTCGGCCGTAAAGACATTGAAGCCCTGTTCGGTCAGGTAGCGGCGCAGCAGGTCGCGCAGGCGCACATCGTCATCCACCACCATGATTTTGGCTTGATGGCCGTGGATGGATTGCGTCGTCGTATTGCTGCCGGAGGTGGAGGTTGTGGTCATTTAGGATGTCGTGTTATCGTATATTAGTTGCTATAGTAACGCCTCGCGCAGCGCCCACAAGGGGCTGTGGCGACCCATTACAAAGTGTTACAAACTTTACCCAATTACTCTTACTGCACCGTGTAAAGCATCATACACTGGGGCCACAGTGGAAATCAGCTTTAAGTTTATACGGCATTGCGGAAGAGGAACTCAATGAATATCTTTACAAAAAAAATTCACGCCGCTCCCAGCGCAGCGATTGCCGCACGCGCCTCTTCGCTCGTCCTGTCCGCCGCTGCCGTGTGTTCGCTGTTTGCCGCCGGTCTGGCGCAGGCACAGAACCAGCCGCCGCCACGCCGCGATGAGCAGCAGCAAATGCAGGCACAGCGCTACGAACAGGTACAACGCAATAACAGCAATGATACGCGACTGCGCGAACAGCGTGACGCACGCAGTTTCGACACGCGTGCCGAAGAGCAGCGCCGCGCCAATGACGGCGGCGATTCCTCGCGCCGCACGGGCCGCATGACGCCTGACGAGCGCCGCGACCTGCGCCGCCAGATCAATGAAGTGGGACAAGACATTTACTCGAATCCGCCGCGCCGCTGATTTTTCCCGACCCGATCCGCCCCGCAACAGGGCCAATGCATGCATTGGCCCTGTTTTCACGTTGAGGCTGTCATTTCCCTGGTTTTGGCACGCTGCCGCGCCCCGTGATATTGTTCCATTGCAAGGTGGCACACACAACCCTGGGGAGGCAAGTGGTGAGCGACGACGACACGCCCGTTCCTGATGCGAACCAGGCCCCTGGCTTGCCGCACGGTCTCGTCCAGCGTCATGAAGGCGTGTATTTCGACCTGTCCGTGGCGCCGGCGCAGCTGCGCGCCGCCGTCGAGCAGTTGTTCCAGTCGGGCCAGTTGCTGCTTGGCCTCGATTACGCCCTGTTCCTGCTGACCCTGTTCCACGCGCCGACGCCGCGCGCCGCGCCCAAGGGCGAAGCCTTGCTGCGCATCGCCGCGCGCGTGGCGCCATTCCCGCCCTTGCGCCGCCTGCTGTACAAGCAAATCAAGATCCGTGGCGATGTCGCCGAGTTTTACTTCGAGGCGTTGCCGCCCGGCACGGATGGCCAGGTGCCGGCGCGCCGCGAGTTCGACGAGCTGGTGGCCGACCTGTGGGGCAAGGGCGTGCGCTACGGTATCGATAGTCTGGCCGTGCGCGCCTTGCTCGATGCGGGCAAGGCCGAGCGCATCACGGTGGCGCGCGCGCTGGCGCCGCAGCCGGGCCGCGATGCCCAGCTGGTCGAGGTGTCGCAAGGCATCCACCGCGACGATGCGCCGCGCGAGCGCCCGGATGGCCGTCTCGACCTGCTCAGCTTCAAGAACCGATTTCCGCAGGTCAAGAAACACGCGCGCCTGCTGCGTTTGCTGCGGGGCGCTCCCGGCTTGCCCGGCTTCGACCTGGCCGGCAACGTAGTGCCGCCGCCCGTACCGCTGGAGCTGGATCTGGCCACGGTGGCGGGCGTCGGCACGGTGGTGGAACACTTCAGTGATGGCGACTTCGTGGTGGCCGCCCTGGATGGCTATGTGAATATCGATGAGCACGGCAAGATTTCCATCGACAATAAAATCGTCAGCCGCGAAGGCGTCAGCAGCCGCACGACGGGCAACCTGAAGCTGCGCGCCGCCTACGAGGAATATGGCGAGGTGCAGGAGCAGCGCTCGGTCGATGGCAGCGACATCACCATCCATGGCGACGTCTACGGCCATCTGCATTCGCACGGCGGCCTGATCTGGCTGCAGCGCAACCTGGTGGGCGGCACGGCCTTCAACGAGCACGGCGACGTGCGCATCGACGGCGTGGCGTCCGGCTCCGTGGTCCAGGCGCTGAGCGGCGAAGTGCACCTGGAGCGGGCCGAAAGCTGCGTCATCGCCGGCACTCGCGTGGTGATCGACCACGCCAGCAATTGCGAGATCATCGCCGACGAGGTCGTCATTGAACTGGCCGAAGGCTGCGCCGTGGCCGCGCGCACCATCCGCATCGGCAGCGCCGGACCGCGCAAGCAGGTGGAAATGCTGCTGTTTCCGCTGGTACCCGACTTGCGCCCGCTGGAGCAGAAAATCGCCGAAAGCCTGGCGCGCGCCGCGCAGTTCCTGCAAGTTCAACAGAAGCGGCAGCAGGAGATCGATGCCATCGCGCAGCTGCCGGAAGTGCGCAACTATCTGCTGCTGGCGGGACAGCTGCGGCGCGGCGAATTGCAGTTGCAGCCGGCGCAGCAGGTGCAGTACGACAAGCTGGCCGCGCGCATCGCCCCCGTGCTCAAGGAGGTGGCGCGGCTGCGGCTGGAAGTGAAGCAATCGGAAATCTCGCAGGCGCAGATGCTGGCGCTGGTGGAGCAATTACGCCTGCAGCGGCAGGCAACGGCGGGGCAGTCGCACTGCACCCTGGGCCTGGTCGATGGCGAGACGACGGTGCGCGCCATGGTGGTGCCGCAGGGGCCGGCCAAGGTCTACGACCGGCCGCCGAAAGAAATCAAGGCCTTGCTGCGCAGCGCCACGCCGGCCACGCAGCTGGTGTTTGCCGACAGCACGGGCAGCCTGGAGTGGACTTACCAGCCGCCGCCCTGATCAGTCAGTGACCTTGCCGCGCGATTGTTTCAATACGCTGTGCGTGCTCTTGCTGTCGAGGCGGCGCCGCTGCGAGCTGCGCGTGGGCTTGGTGGCACGGCGCACGGCGGGCAAAAAGGTCACGCTGTCGATGATTTCCTGCAAGCGCCGCAAGGCCTCTTCCTTGTTCTGCTCCTGGCTGCGCGACTGCTGCGCCTTGAGCACCAGCACGCCATCCTTGCTGATGCGGCTGTCGCGCAGGGCCAGCAGCCGTTCCTTGTACGCTTCCGGCAGCGATGAGGCGGCAATGGGGAAGCGCAAATGGATGGCGCTGGAAACCTTGTTGACATTCTGCCCGCCCGGGCCCTGGGCGCGGATGGCGGAGAATTCAACTTCAGCGGGGTTGACGAGGTGTTGCATGGCCTGCCTGTTGAAAAAGATGCTGGTATTGTAAGGCAAGACGCGCGCGGCTGCGCCGGCGCAATGCGGGACTGGTCAGCCGATAATGTCCTCCGGGAAAGTTGATGTTTCTCAACGCCGTTGGCAATGATGCCCGTTAGCATGGGGCCAAAGTTGCATCATTGCGCCGCATCCTGGCAGCGCTGACCGGATGAAAGGAACATCATGCAGCCCACGATACCGTCTGGCGCCGCAGTGCCCGCCGTGCAATACCTGAGCTTCCGGCTGGGTGGCCTCGAATACGGCCTCGATTACCGCTGCGTGCGGGAGTTGCGCCCGCTCAAGGAACTCGACCGTTTCGCCTCGGAAGGCGAGGTGCTGCGCAGCGTGGCCGTCTCGCGTGGCGTGATCATTCCCATCGTCGACATGCGCGCCGCGTTCGGCAGCGTCCAAGGTGCGCCCGACCCTTCCACCGACGTGATCATCCTGCAGTTGAGCAATGGCGTGATGGGCATGGTGGTCGATGGCATCACCGACATCGTCAGCCTGGCGCACGAGGATATCACCGCCGTGTCCGGCCTGGGCGAGACCGAGGCCGACTATCTGCTGGGCCTGGGCCAGGTGGCGGGGCGCCGCCTGATCCTGGTCGACATCGACCGCCTGATGGCGATCCGCAGTCCCAGCCCGATGCAGGCGGCGTAATAAAAAAAGACGACCCTGGGGTCGTCTCTGCTTGTTGCCTTAGCCCAGCTTTTCCAGCTGGTCCTGCAACTCCAGCCATTCCGCTTCCAGCTGCGCCAGGTCCTTGGTGAAGAAGCTCTGGTCGGCCAGCAATTGCTTCAGCTTGGCCTTGTTGGCGGCGTCATAGATGCTCGGCTCGCCCAGCTTGGCGTCGGTTTCCGCCTTTTGCGCGTTGCGCTTGGCGATCTGCTCTTCCTGGCGCTTGATCTTGTTTTCGATCGGCTTGCGCAGGGCGGCCGTTTTCTGGCGCTCTTCCGCTTCCTTGCGCTTGTCGCGCACTGGCGCGGCAGGGGCTGCCGCGGCAACGACGGGCGAGACGACGGGGAAGTCCGTCTTGTTGGCCTTGCCTGCGGCCGGCAGCACGTCCGTGCCCTTGCCCAGCTTGGTCTTGAACAGCCAGTCCTTGTAGTCGTCCAGGTCGCCGTCGAACGGCTGCAGCTTGCCGTCGGCAACGATGATGAATTCGTCCGTGGTGGCGCGCAGCAAATGGCGGTCATGGGACACGACGACCAGGGTGCCTTCGAACTGCGCCAGCGCTTCCGTCAGCGCTTCGCGCGTTTCCAGATCCAGGTGGTTGGTCGGTTCATCGAGCAGCAGCAGGTTCGGACGCTGCCAGACGATCAGGGCCAATGCCAGACGGGCTTTTTCGCCGCCCGAGAACGGCGCGATCGAGGCGGTCACCATGTTGCCGGGGAAGTTGAAGCCGCCCAGGAAGTTGCGCAGTTCCTGCTCGCGCACGGTCGGGGCGATCTTCGACAGATGCCACAGCGGCGATTCGTCGTGGCGCAGCATTTCCACCTGGTGCTGGGCGAAGTAGCCGATGTTCAGGCCCTTGCCCATGGTGGCGTCGCCCGTCAACGGCATCAGTTCGCCGGCGATGGTCTTGATCAGGGTCGATTTGCCGGCGCCGTTCTGGCCCAGCAAGCCGATGCGCTGGCCGATCTGCAGCGAGAATTTGATGCCGTTGACGATGGTCTTGTGCGTGATTTCGCCCGTCGCTTCGTTTTCGATCTTGTAGCCCGCATCGACATCTTCCATCACCAGCAGCGGATTCGGTGCGCTCAATGGCTCGCGGAATTCGAACGAGAATTCGGCGGCGGCGCGCAATGGCGCCAGCTCTTCCATCTTCGCCAGCGCCTTCATGCGGCTCTGTGCCTGGCGGGCCTTGGACGCCTGCGCCTTGAAGCGGTTGACGAAGGATTCCAGATGGGCACGCTTGCGCTGCTGCTTTTCCAGCGCGCCGGCGGCCAGGATCATCTGCGCCGCGCGTTGGCGCTCGAAGCTCGAATAGTTGCCCGAATAGCGCTTCAGCTTGCGTTCGTCGATATGCACGACCACGTTGACGACTTCATCGAGGAAGTCGCGGTCATGGGAAATGATCAGCAGGGTGCCGGCATAGCGTTTCAGCCAGTCTTCCAGCCAGATGATGGCGTCCAGATCCAAGTGGTTGGTCGGTTCATCGAGCAGCAGCAGGTCGGACGGGCACATCAGCGCTTGCGCCAGGTTCAAACGCATGCGCCAGCCGCCGGAGAAACTGGCGACAGGTTGCTGCATCTGGTCCAGGGTAAAACCCAGGCCCAGCAGCAATTGCTCGCCGCGCGACTGCACGGTATACGCGTCGGCATCGGCCAGTGCGCTGTAGATTTCGCCGATGGCGATGCCGTTTTCCGACGTCGCCGGTTCCGCTTCCAAACGCGCCAGTTCCGCTTCCAGTTTGCGCAGGGTGACGTCGCCATCGATAGCGTAGTCGAGCGCCGCACGGTCCAGCGGCGGGGTTTCCTGCGCCACGTAAGCCACGCGCCATTTGGCGGGGAAATCGATCTCGCCCTGGTCAGGGTGCAGTTCGCCACGCATCATGGCGAACAGGCTCGATTTGCCCGCGCCATTGGCGCCGATCAGGCCGATCTTGTCGCCCGGGTTGAGGGTGACATCGACTTGTTCGAGCAACGGTTTGATGCCGCGCATCAGGCTTACTTGTAGGAAACGTATCATTTTTTTCTTTGTAAAGGCTGGGAGTGAACCCGCGCCGTAAAATTCAGGTAGGTCGGATTAGCGTAGCGTAATCCGACAAGTGGGCGCTGCCCGGCGGATTACGCCCTTCGGGCTAATCCGGCCTACCAAGTCGATCAAACCAGTTTCAGCTGCTCGGCCGTCAGCAGGAACACCATGTCGTCGCCGGCGCTCGTCGTCAGCCAGGTCAGGCCCAGCGCGCCGAAGGCCGCTTCCGCGTATTCGCGTTCATTGCCGATTTCAATCATCAGGATGCCGTCGTCCGTCAGGCGCTCGGCCGCGCCGGCGATGATCTTGCGCACCAGGTCCATGCCGTCGCTGCCGCCGTCGAGGGCGATCTGCGGTTCGGCCAGGTATTCCTGGGGCAGGGCGCCCATCGACGCGGAATTCACGTACGGCGGGTTGCTGATGATCAAGTCATACTTTTTGGCTGGCACGTTGGCGTACAGGTCCGATTCGATCAGGTGCACGCGGTCCTGCAGCTTGTACGTGTCGACGTTGCGCTTGGCCACGGCCAGCGCGTCGGCGGAAATGTCCACGGCATCCACGGTAGCGTTCGGGAAGGCGTCGGCCATCATGATCGACAGGCAGCCCGAGCCGGTGCACAGTTCCAGGATGTTTTCCACCGCGTCCGGTTCCGGCACCCACGGCGAGAAGTATTCAGGGATCAGCTCGGCGATGAAGGAACGGGGCACGATCACGCGCTCGTCGACGTAGAAGTTGTATGTGCCCAGCCACGCTTCCTTGGTGATGTAGGCTGCCGGCACGCGGTCGATGCTGCGGCGGTCGATGACGGCCATCACGCTGGCCACTTCCGACGGCAGCAATTTGGCGTCCAGGAACGGTTCCAGGCGGTCCAGCGGCAGTTTTAATGTGTGCAGCACCAGATAGGCGGCTTCATCGAACGCTTCGGCGCTGCCGTGGCCGAAAAACAGCTTGGCGGTGTTGAAACGGGTGACGGCGTAGCGCAGCAGGTCGCGTGGCGTGGAAAACGGGTTCGGGGTCATGGCATTCTCGAAAAGACGGTGTTCTGGCCCGCCGTGACGGGCCTCGGTATTCTGGTTCAGACGGGCAGCAAATGCTCCAGCGTACGCCGGTAAATATTCTTCAGGGGATCGATGTGGCGCAGTTCGATGTGCTCGTCGATCTTGTGAATACTGGCATTGGGCGGCCCGAATTCTATCACTTGGGGGCAGATTTGCGCGATAAACCGGCCATCGGAGGTCCCGCCGGTGGTCGACAGCTCCGTCGTGATGCCTGTTTCTTCCAGGATGGCGGACGACAGCGCATCGCTCAAGGTGCCGCGTGGCGTGAGGAAAGGCAGGCCGCTCAGGGTCCACTGCAGATCGTATTGCAAGTCATGCTTGTCGAGGATGGCGTGCACGCGTTGCTGCAGGCTTTCCGCCGTGCTGGCCGTGGAAAAGCGGAAGTTGAAATCGATCACCATGTCGCCGGGAATGACGTTGTTGGCGCCCGTGCCCGCGTTGATGTTCGACATCTGCCACGACGTCGGCAGGTAATACTCGTTGCCCGCATCCCACTTTTCCTCGACCAGGTCGGCCAGCGCCTGCGCCGCTTCATGAATCGGATTTTTTGCCAGGTGCGGATAGGCGATGTGGCCTTGCACGCCCTTGATCGTCAAGCGGCCCGACAGCGAGCCGCGGCGGCCATTCTTGATCATGTCGCCCAGCTGCGCGCTGGACGTCGGCTCGCCCACCAGGCAATAGTCGATCTGTTCGCCGCGTGCCTTCAGTTGCTCGCAGACGATGACGGTGCCATCCGTTGCCGGGCCTTCCTCGTCGCTGGTGATCAGAAAGGCGATCGAACCCGTATGCTCGGGGGTGGCGGCGATGAATTCCTCGCAGGCCACCACCATGGCGGCGATCGAGGTCTTCATGTCGGCCGCGCCACGGCCGTACAGCTTGCCGTCGCGGTGCGTGGGAATGAAGGGCAGCGAGCGCCATTGCTCGACGGGGCCGGTCGGCACCACGTCCGTGTGGCCGGCGAAGACGAACACGGGCGAGCTCAATCCGCGGCGCGCCCACAAATTGGTGACGTCGTTCGACTGGATCGTCTCGCAGACAAAGCCCAGTGGCGTCAGAATATCGATCAGGTGCTGCTGGCAGCCCTTGTCATCGGGCGTGACCGAGGACAGGGCGATCAGTTTTTCGGTCAGGGCGAGGGTTTTGGAGGTGGTCATGGGAATATTGGCGAAGCGTCAATCCGGGGTCAGACCCGCCGGGGACATTTGCCCCAGTGGGGCAGATGTCGATCCCTAAGGACTGACCCCGGCCTTGCTGGTGTCGGGTTTAAACTAAAAAAATGGCTGAATACTGCGCATCCGAGAACGCCACGCTGAACTGGCCATCCTTGTCCAGCACGGGGCGCTTGATGATCGACGGGTTTTCCAGCATCAGGTCCAGCGCGCTGGCCGCGTCGACGATGGACGCCTTGCGCTCGTCGGACAGGGCGCGCCAGGTCGTGCCTTTCTTGTTGACCAGCACATCCCATGGCAATTGCGCCAGCCAGGACTCGACCGTGGCGCGTTCCAGCCCCTGCTTCTTGAAGTCGTGGAAATTGAAGTCGAGCTGCTGCGCGGCCAGCCAGGTGCGGGCCTTTTTGACGGTATCGCAGTTCGGGATACCGTAGAGTGTAATGGTCATAGTGGTCGGGCTAACGGGGAATGAATGCGGTTCGCTTGATCGCGGCGCTTGCGCTGGCGCGATAGGCGATGTTAGCCGACATTATACAGTTGATATGCAGCCGATGCGGCGCTGCAACATGTCCCCCAGATTTTCCCTACACGGGCCGTGGCGCCGCCTTGCCTGATTCCGCCGGGCCGAAATGCAGGCCCAGGCGCAAGGCCAGGGCGCGCAGGGCGCCGCTTTCCTGCAGGTGCAGGGCCAGCGCGATGTGGCCGTCCGGGCGCACCAGGTAGGCGGCATCGCGGCCCAGTCTTGCCAGCTTGGCGGCGACATTGAAGGTGTAGCAATGCACGGGCAGTTTCAGCACGCGCGCTTCGTCCAGCAATTCCGGCGCGGGCTCGCCATAGATGTGCAATTGCCAATCCATGCTGCGCAGGGCGAGAAAATTGTCTTGCGTGCCGTCGGAAAACCACGGCAGGCGGTCGCCGCCGCGCAAGTGTTCCGCGTGGCCGGCGGACAGGGCGCTGTCTTCATAATTGATCTGGATTTGCGATACCGTCTGGAACAGCAGCCGGCGCGCACGCTCGAAGCCGGACAGGAAGGGCAGCGCGTGCGGCACCAGCCAGCGCCGCAGGAATTGCCCGGCGATGCCTTGCGCGACGATGGCCTGGAAGGCGCGGTCGGTGGTGGCGACGAGCTTGCGGGCAAACACGATGCGCTCGCTTTCATAAGTGTCGAGCAGGGCGTCGTTGCTCTGGCCCCGCAGTTTTTGCGCCAGTTTCCAGGCCAGGTTGACGGCATCGCCCAGGCCCGTGTTCATGCCCTGGCCGCCCACGGGGCTGTGCAGGTGTGCCGCGTCGCCGAGGATGAAGCAGCGCCGTTCGCGGAATTGCCCGGCTACCCGGTGGTGCACTTTATACGTGGAAAACCAGTTGATTTGTTCGACCTGGACCCCCAGCAAGTTTTCCACGTCGCCGCGCACATCGTCGAAGACGGGCGCGGGCGCGCCTTCCGGGCGGTCGGGCAGGATGCCGATCAGGCGCTGCATGCCGCTCGTGCGCACGGGCAGCATCAGCGCAAACGAGTTCGCGCCCAGGTGGGCGTGCAAATCCGTATTCTTGCCCGCCACTTGCGCGTCGGCCACGTAGTACAGATGGTCGTAAGTGCCGCCGGAGAAGTCGAAACCGGCAATCTCGCGCACCTTGCTGCGCGCGCCGTCGCAGCCGCAAATATAGTCATAAGTGCAATATTGGCGTTCGCCGTCCTTGAGCAGGATGGCTTGCACTTCGCTATCGTCCTGCGTCCACAGGTCCAGCGCGACGTTCCATTCCACGTGCACGCCGGCCGCCGCCAGCTTGCTGATGAGGAAGCGTTCATGCTCGTCCTGCGGCAGGCTCAGCACGAAAGGGTAGGGGCTCAGCCCTTCGCCGATCTCGCCCAGCGCCAGTTTCACCAGCTCCTCGCCGCCTTCGTGGATGTGCATGGCGTTGATCTTGATGCCCAGGCTGACGAGTTCGTCTGCAAAGCCCAGCTGCTGGTAAAACTCCAGGGTGCGCGCATGCACGGCCATGGCCCGCGATGCCTGGCCCGGGCCGCTGTTCCTGTCGATGATGCGGCAATCGACGCCATGGCGCGCCAGGCGCAAGGCAAGCATGAGGCCGGTAGGACCGGCACCGACGATCAGGACGGGAGGAGTATTCATGCCATCCAGTATAGGACAGGATGGGGGCGGATAGCGGGACGATTGAAGTTGCTAGCCGGAAATGAAAATGTCCCGCCAAATGGCAGGACATGATTTGCTATGTGCGTCAAGACGCCTCTGTAAACCGTAGCGGGCAGATGCGCGGCGTGGCCGAGAAGCGCAACCGTACATGTGTACGGTGAGCATCGTCGGCCGCGCCCCGCGACGCGCAGCAGGTTTACAGAGGGGTCATCAGATACCGCGCAGGAGTTCGTTGATACCGGTCTTGGCGCGGGTTTTTGCATCCACGCGCTTGACGATGACGGCGCAGTACAGCGAGTACTTGCCATCTTCCGAAGGCAGGTTGCCCGACACCACGACGGAGCCGGCTGGTACGCGGCCGTAGGTCACTTCGCCCGTGGCGCGGTCGTAGATCTTGGTCGACTGGCCGATGTACACGCCCATCGAGATGACGGAGTTTTCTTCGACGATCACGCCTTCGACGATTTCCGAACGGGCGCCGATGAAGCAGTTGTCTTCAATGATGGTCGGGTTCGCTTGCATTGGTTCCAGCACGCCGCCGATGCCGACGCCGCCGGACAGGTGGACGTTCTTGCCGATCTGCGCGCAGGAGCCGACGGTGGCCCAGGTGTCGACCATGGCGCCTTCATCGACGTAGGCGCCGATGTTGACGTAGGACGGCATCAGCACGACGTTCTTGGCGATGAAGCTGCCGCGGCGGGCGACGGCAGGCGGCACCACGCGGAAACCGCCCTTGGCGAAGTCTTCCTTGGTGTAGTTGGCGAACTTGGTCGGGACCTTGTCGTAGAACTGCATCGTGCCATCGGATGGCAGGACGACGTTGTCTTCCAGGCGGAACGACAGCAGCACGGCTTTCTTGACCCACTGGTTGACTACCCAGTCGCCCGTGGTTTTTTCCGCCACGCGGATGCTGCCGTTATCCAGGCCATTGATGACGTGGGAGACGGCGTCGCGCAGTTCGGCAGTGCCGTTGCCCGGATTGATCTCGGCGCGGTTTTCCCAGGCCTGGTCGATGATGGTTTGCAGTTGTTGGCTCATGATGATGTCTTGTTTATGTAGGGTTAATGCGTGGTTGATGCGGATGCGGAAAGCTGCTGGCAGAATTTTACTATGCGCAGGGCCGCTTCCAGCCCTTCGGCCGTTTCGGCCACCAGGGCCATGCGGATGCGGTTGCGGCCCGGATTGATGCCGTGCGCGTCGCGCGCCAGGTAACTGCCAGGCAATACCGTCACATTATATTCGGCGTACAGGCGTTGCGCGAATTCGGTGTCGGACAGTCCCGTGCGGCTGACGTCGGCCCACAGGTAGAAGCCGGCGTCCGGCAATTGCACGTCCATCACCGCTTGCAGCAGCGGCGTGATGGCGTCGAACTTGGCGCGGTACTTGGCGCGATTTTCCTCGACATGGGTTTCGTCGTTCCAGGCCGCGACGGAGGCCGCCTGCACGGCGGGGCTCATGGCGCCGCCGTGGTAGGTTCGGTAGAGCAGGAATTTTTTCAGGACCTCCGCGTCGCCGGCCACGAAGCCCGAGCGCATGCCGGGCACGTTCGAACGTTTCGACAGGCTGGAAAACACCACCAGGCGCGCATACGGGCGCTCGATGGTGGACAGGCCCAGCATGTGCGCCGCCTGCAGCGCGCCCAGCGGTGGCGTGTCGCCATGGTAAATCTCGGAATAGCACTCGTCGGCGGCGATGATGAAATCGTAGCGCTCGGACAGGGCGAACAGGTGTTCCCAGTCCGTCAGGGTGAGCACGGCGCCGGTCGGGTTGCCTGGCGAGCACAGGAACAGCAGCTTGACCTTTTCCCACACGGACGCGGGCACGCTGTCGTAATCGCAGCCGAAGTTGCGTGCCGGGTCGGAATTGACGAAATATGGTTCGGCGCCGGCCAGGTAGGCGGCGCCTTCATAGATCTGGTAAAACGGATTCGGGCTGATCACCAGCGAACCGGCGGCCGGATCGATCACTGTTTGCGCCAGCGCAAACAGCGCTTCGCGCGAACCGTTCACGGGCAGGATCTGCGTGGCAGGATTGAGCTTGGGGATGCCATAGCGGCGTTCCAGCCAGCCGGCGATGGCGCTACGCAAGGCTTCTGAACCGATGGTGGTCGGATAGCTGGCCAGGCCGTGGATATTGTCGGTCAATGCCTGCTCGATGAATGCCGGCGTCGGGTGCTTGGGTTCGCCCATGCCCAGGCTGATGGGTGCGTATTCGGGATTGACCGTCACGCCGGCAAACAGCTGGCGCAGCTTTTCAAATGGGTATGGTTGCAGTTTAGCAAGAAGTGGATTCACGGAACGGACCAGGGCAAGAGTGGGGTGAGTGTGTCGCGGATCGGTTGCCGGGCGCGGCCAGGTGTGGCGCAATGACGCAGGTCAAACAATCGCGTAGCCTTTTATTATAGCCGTCCTCGCGCCTGGACTGTGCAAGCGGCTGCCTGTCGCTGGCGATGGCGTGCGTTGGCGTAGTGCGCCGGGGAGTGCCACGTCGTGGCGCGGCAGGGTAAAATACGCCATGCCTATCTTACTTCCCACCTTGCTTGCTATTGAAACCTCGTCGGAACTCGCCTCTTGCGCCTTGCTGCGCGGCGATGCCGTCCTTTCCCGTGCGTCGTCGGGCGTGCGCACGCATTCCCAGTCCATCCTGCCGATGGTGCAGGAATTGCTGGCCGAAGCGGGCGTGACCCTGGCTGACGTCGATGCCATCGCCTACGGCTCCGGCCCCGGCTCGTTTACCGGTGTGCGCACGGCCTGCGGCATCGCCCAAGGCCTGGCCTACGGCGCCAATTTGCCCGTCGTGCCCGTTGTCACCCTCGATGCCATGGCATTGGCCTGCCACCAGGCTCACGGCGCGCAGCGCATCCTTGCCGTGCTCGACGCCCGCATGGGCGAAGTGTATTGGGCGCAATATGCATACCAGGATGGCTTGCAAACCGTCCTGCCGCCCGCGCTGAGCGCGCCTGCCGGCGTTGTACCGCAAGGCGACGTGGTCGGCTGCGGCAACGGCTTTGCCGCCTATGCCGAAGCCCTGGCTGGGCTGCCGTGCGCCGCCAGCGCCGACGCCGCCGTCATGCCGCATGCCGTGCAAGTGGCGCAGCTGGCGCGTATCGCCTTTGCCGCCGGCCATGTTGTGAAGGCGGCCGATGCGCAGCCTTTGTATTTGCGCAACAAGATCGCCTACACCAGCGCGGAACGCCAGGACATGCAGGCTGCCAAGGCCGCTGCGGAGTCCGCGCAATGAGCGTGGCGGGCCAGGACCGTGCCGCCGGCTGGGACTTGCTGCGCCTCGACTATCAGCCGATGGCCGAAGCGGACCTGGCAGAAGTGCTGGCGCTGGAAGAGCGCGTGTATCCGCATCCCTGGACGCATGGCAATTTTGTCGATTCCCTCAAGAGCGGCTACCCGGCCTGGGTGCTGCGCGACGTGGATGGCACCTTGCTCGGCTATTTCCTGCTGATGCTGGTGGTCGATGAAGCCCACCTGCTCAACGTGGCCGTCGACGGCGCCATCCAGGGCCAGGGCCTGGGCCGTTTCCTGCTGAACCAGTCCTGCGCCTGCGCGCGCCAACTGGGCATGGAATCGATGCTGCTGGAAGTGCGCCCGTCGAACGTGCGTGCGCTCGATATTTACCAGCGCTATGGATTTGAACAGATCGGGCGGCGCAAGGGCTATTACCCGGCCGCCGATTCGCAACGTGAGGACGCCATCGTGATGCGTTATACCTTATGAGCCGCAGCGCTGTTTTTCTCGATGAAATGGGCGTCGGGCCATTGTGGCGCTTGCGCCAGGGTGCCGCGCCGGAAGCGCAGGATGCCGTGGCAGCGGAACCTGTCGCCGTCGAGGCAATCATGGCCGAGCCTGTCATGCAGGCGGTGCCCGTGGCCGAAGAGCCTGTCCCTGCGCCACTGGCGGCCGATGCTGCCGGCCCGGCAGTGGTGGCCGAGGCGGCAGGCGTTGCCGCCAGCGTGCCGCCAGCCGCCTCGCCAGCCGCGCCAGCTCCTGCTGCCGCGCCCGATGACACGGCCTGGTTCGACGACGCGCCGCCACCACCGCCCGCCAGGCAGCTCAGCGATGCCGATATCGCCGCCCTCGACTGGGATGGCTTGACGGCGGCCGTCGCCAAATGCGCGCGCTGCGACTTGTGCAAGACGCGCAAGGGCGTGGTCATGGGCCGTGGCAACCGCCAGGCCGATTGGCTGATGCTGGCCAGCAGCCCCTCGCGCGCGGAAGAGCGGGAAGGCCGCGCCTTGCCGGGCGAGCAGGGTGTCTTGCTCGACAATATGCTGAAAGCCATCGCCGTCGACGCGGCCAGCGAGGCGTATGTCACGCACTTGCTGAAATGCCGTCCGCTCGACGAGGCGGGCCAGGAACGCTTGCCAACCGAGGCCGAGTCGGCCGCCTGCCGCCCGTATGTCGAGCGTGAGCTGGCCCTGCTGCAGCCGCGCACCATCCTGACGCTGGGGTCGATGGCCGCCGCCGGCATCAATCCCGGCGAAAAGCCCGTGCGCGGCACGGTGCGCCAGCTGGGCGGCGCGTCCGTTATCGCCACCTTCCATCCGGAAATGCTGTTGCAGGATGAGACGGGCAAGGCCAAGGCGCGTGCCTGGGCCGATTTGTGCCTGGCGAAAAGCGCGCACGGTGAGTGATACGGCCGCTGCCACCTCTGCCACCTTCCAGGCCCGTTTCGAACAGCGCTGGGGGCATCTGACGCACCCGCGCGTGCGCGCGCTGGCCTGGCTGCTCGATTCGCCTGACCTGCTCGACCCGGCCAGCCCCCACTGGGGTGGGCGCATCGCCAGCCTGCCGCCCGTCACGCCTGCCGTGGCCGCGTGGCTGCAAGCCTTGCAGAACGACCCGTCGCCACTCGATGCGGCGCTGGGCCCGAAATTCTATTCCCGCCTGGGCCTGTACGCTGAAAAGCTGCTGGCCTTTTATTTTGAGCAGCAGGGACTGCTGCACGCGCATGGCTTGCAAGTGCAAATCAACCGCAATGACACGGTGGGCGAGTTCGATTACCTGCTGCATGACGGGTGCGACTTGCTGCACTGGGAATTCGCCACCAAATTCTACCTGCTGCAAGGCGTACCCGATCCCGGCACCTTCAACCACCTGATCGGCCCGAATCTGGCCGATACCCTGGGCTTGAAGATGCGCAAGATTCTCGACAAGCAACTGGCCCTGTCGCGCCACCCGGCCGCGCAAAGCCTGCTGGCCCAGCCCGTGCGCGCCGCGCAGGCCCTGATCAAGGGCTGGCTGTTTTATGCCATCGGCACCGCGCCGGGCATGGACGGTATTTCCCGGGAACATGGACATGGCTTCTGGTGCGCGCCGGCGCAATTGCCGGCGCAGCGCTACGTGGTGCTGCCGCGCCTGCAATGGCTGGCGCCGTTCAAGGGACGCGAGTTGGAAGTGTTTGATGTGGCGGCCTTGCGGGCGCAACTGGGAGATCTGGCGCAGCCGGTACTGGTGGCCGCCGTGGAGAATGTCGAAGGTTGGGAAGTGGAGCGCACGCGCGGCTTTGTCGTGCCCCATGACTGGACGCAGCAGGCTGCCGCGCGGCGGCTGGCAGGTACCTTGCCGATTTAAAGCGAGTAACCCGAAACGACATCCGGGGTCAGACCCTCATGGTGTGACCCCAGCCCTTGCTTGGGTTTAGTGTTTCTGCTCACCAATCAGCGACAAATTATCGTGCTCAGTCAGGTTGGTCGGATTAGCGGCAACGCCGCGTAATCCGACACCACCGTTGTCAATGCTTCTGCTCGCCAATCAAAGACAGATTGTCATGTTCAGCCTGGTTCAGCTTGTGCTTGCGCATGATGGCGAACATGGTGCCGGCGACGAACAGGCCGAACAGGGTGATGATGATGTTCAACGGCAGGTGCAAACGGATCATGATGGAATACACGGCCAGCATGGTCAGGATGGACAGATTTTCATTGAAGTTCTGCACGGCGATGGAGTGGCCTGCGCTCATCAGCACGTGGCCGCGGTGCTGCAGCAGGGCATTCATCGGCACGACGAAGAAGCCGGACAGGGCGCCGATCAATATCAGCAGCGGGTAGGCGATCCACACGGAGTGTACTTGCGTCATCATCATGACGATCACGCCCATGGCGATGCCCAGCGGAATGACGGTCAGCGACTTGCGCAGCGGAATGAAACGCGCCGACAGCACGGCGCCGGCGGCCACGCCGATGGCGACCACGCCCACCAGGCTGGTCGCCTTGTCGAAGGGCATGTTCAGCGACTGCTTGGCCCATTCCAGCACGATCAGCTGCAAGGTGGCGCCGGCGCCCCAGAACAGGGTCGTTACTGCCAGGGTGATCTGGCCCAGCTTGTCTTTCCACAGGATGGAATAGCAATTGGCAAAATCGGTAATCAGTTTGATAGGATTGCGTTCCTGGTGCGGATACACGCAGCCCGTGTCCGGAATCTTCAGGTTGGCCAGGGTTGCCAGCGCATAGATGGCGACCACCACGCACAGGGCCGCTTCCGTCTTGTTGGTGATGCCCGTGTCGATCAGCGGGAAGTCGAAGGACAGCAGCATGTCGGACACGTGGCCGCTGACGAGCGCGCCACCCATGACGGTGCCGAGGATGATGGAGGTGACGGTCAGGCCTTCGATCCAGCCATTCGCCGCCACCAGTTTTTCCGGCGGCAGCAATTCCGTCAGGATGCCGTACTTGGCAGGCGAATACACGGCCGCGCCAAAGCCGACGACGGCGTAGGCCAGCAGCGGGTGTACATGGAAGAAGACGAGGGCGCAGCCGAAGATCTTGACCATGTTGGCGATGAACATGACCTTGCCTTTGGGCAGTGCATCGGCGAAGGCGCCAACGAAGGCGGCCAGCAGCACGTAGAACAGCACGAACGACAGTTTAAGCAGCGGCGTGATCCACGCCGGGGATTTCATGGACACCAATAAATCGACGGCGACAAAAAAAAGGGCGTTATCGGCCAGCGAGGAAAAGAACTGCGCCGCCATGATGGTATAAAAACCACGATTCATTCTGGAATGCCTGAAATCATATCTGGCTTGCTTTATACCACGAAAAAACGGCAAACCCCAAGTTTGGAGGGGCCTGCTTTGCAGAGATTTGCCTAAGCGAACCTTAATTATTCTGCCGTAGAAAAATACATCACATGTGAGCATTTTATAAATGATGTCCGCTGCACACGACCGTGGGCGCCTGCCGTGTCCGCGACCTGTGCATCCGGTAAAATACGGCTTTCCCACTCGCCGTACACGACGCTTATGCCAAGGCCACTCATCGCCAGCATCCATCTCGATGCCATGCAACATAATCTGGCGCGTGCCCGCGCCTGCGCGCGCGGCGCCAGGATGTGGGCCGTCGTCAAGGCAAACGCCTATGGCCATGGCCTGGAACGGGCCATGCGCGGCTTTGCCCATGCCGACGGCCTGGCGCTGGTCGAGGTCGATTACGCCGTGCGCTTGCGCGAACTGGGCTGGACCAAACCCATCTTGCTGCTGGAAGGTTTTTTCGACGCCAGCGACCTGCCCGTCATGGCGCAGCACAAGCTGAATGGCAGCGTGCATTGCAATGAGCAGATCGCCATGCTGGCAGCGGCGCGCCTGCCCGGCACCATCGACGTGCACCTGAAGATGAATACGGGCATGAACCGCCTGGGATTCACGCCGGACGCCGTGGCCGCCGCGTATGCGCGCCTGCGCGCCATGCCGCATATCGGCACGATCACCCTGATGACGCATTTCGCCAATGCCGACGAGGCGGCGCCCACGCGTTTGCCCCTGGCGCAGCAGATGCTGCGCTTCGAGGCGGGCGCCGCCAGCATCGGCACTGCCTTGCCGCGCAGCCTGTGCAATTCGGCCGGCCTGCTGCTGCACCAGCTGGACAGCGACTGGGTGCGTCCCGGCATCATGCTGTATGGCGGCACGCCCAGCGGCGCTCCCGGCGGCACCTCGGCGCAGGCATTCGGCTTGCTCCCTACTATGACCTTGCGCAGCCAGATCATCGGCATCCAGGATATCGCCGCCGGCGAAGTGGTCGGCTACGGCAGCCGCTATGAAGCGGCCGGCAACATCAGGGTGGGCGTGGTGGCCTGCGGCTACGCGGACGGCTACCCGCGCCACGCGCCCGAAGGCACGCCCGTGCTGGTCGATGGCGTGCGCACGGGACTGATCGGCCGGGTCTCGATGGACATGCTGATGGTCGACTTGACGCAGGTGCCCGGTGCCCAGGTCGGCAGCACCGTCACCCTGTGGGGACAGGGCATGCCGATCGACGAGGTGGCGCTGGCCGCCGGCACCATCGGCTACGAGCTGATGTGCGCACTGGCGTCGCGCGTGCCCGTGATCGAAGCGTGACCTGCGCGCGCTGATTGTATATACTGTGAATCCACTGTATATATAAACAGCATTATCACTTTACCGAGCAAAATACACCATGGCAAAAGTCAAGACCGTCTACACCTGCAGCGATTGCGGCGCCGTCAGCAATAAATGGATGGGGCAATGCACCTCGTGCAACCAGTGGAACACCATGGTGGAAAGCTTGCCCGAGACGGGCGGCAACAACCGCTATTCGAATCCGCAGCACATGTCGCTGGCGCAGACGGCGCCCGTGCTGTCGCTCGACGATATCGACGCCATCGACGTGCCCCGTTTCGGCACCGGCATCGAGGAATTCGACCGCGTGCTGGGCGGTGGCATGGTGGCCGGCGGCGTGGTGCTGATCGGCGGCGACCCCGGCATCGGCAAGTCGACCCTGCTGCTGCAGGCGCTGGCGAATATGTCGCATCACAAGCGCGTGCTGTACGTCAGTGGCGAGGAATCGGGCGCGCAGATCGCCTTGCGCGCCAAGCGCCTCGTGATCGACGCCAAGGAACTCAAGCTGCAGGCCGAGATCCGATTGGAAAAGATCCTGTCCACCTTGAATGACCTGAAGCCGGAAGTGGTGGTCATCGACTCGATCCAGACCGTGTATTCGGACGCCCTCAGCTCGGCGCCCGGTTCCGTGGCGCAAGTGCGCGAATGCGCGGCGCAGCTGACGCGCGCGGCCAAGCAGACGGGCGTGACCATCATTCTGGTGGGCCACGTGACGAAAGAGGGTGCGCTGGCCGGTCCCCGCGTGCTCGAACACATCGTCGACACGGTGCTGTATTTCGAGGGCGACGCGCACTCCAGCTTCCGCCTCGTGCGGGCCATCAAGAACCGTTTCGGCGCCGTCAATGAACTGGGCGTGTTCGCCATGACGGAAAAGGGCTTGAAGGGCGTGTCGAATCCGTCCGCCCTGTTCCTGTCGCAGCACGACAACCAGGTGCCCGGTTCCTGCGTGATGGTGACGCAGGAAGGCACGCGGCCCTTGCTGGTGGAAATCCAGGCGCTGGTCGATACCAGCCACTTGCCGAACGCGCGCCGCCTGTCCGTCGGCCTGGAACAGAACCGCCTGGCCATGTTGCTGGCCGTGGCGCACCGCCACGCGGGCATCGCCGCGTTTGACCAGGATGTCTTCATCAACGCGGTGGGCGGCGTGAAGATCACGGAGCCTGCCGCCGACCTGGCCGTCTTGCTGGCAATTAACTCGTCGATGCGCAACAAGCCGCTGCCACGCGGGCTGGTGGTGTTTGGCGAGGTGGGCCTGGCCGGTGAAATCCGCCCCGCGCCAAGGGGCCAGGAGCGCTTGCGCGAAGCGGCCAAGCTGGGCTTTACCCTGGCCGTGGTGCCCAAGTCTAACCTGCCCAAGCAGGTGATCGAAGGCCTCAAGGTCATCGGCGTCGAGCGTATCGATGAAGCGTTCAACAAGCTGCGCGACCACGAGTAAGAGTTGGTATGGTGTAAATGCCAAGCTTGAGACAAGTCAAACATAATTTCCGTTTGGAACTATAATATTTGTCCGATGGATTCACCCCGTGAATCCGCATCGACAATGAATTGATAGAGAAGCGGAATACAGTGTCAGTTGAGCAAAGGCAGGGCGCACGCAAGATTTTGCGTGCCAAGGCAATGTTGGTCATGGATGGAGCAGGGCCCGTAGCGGCGCGCACCCTCGATGTGGGGCCGGGCGGCATGTCGGCCGTGATCGCTGATCCGGTGCCCACGGGCAAGCAGGGCAAGGTGCTGTTCGAGCTGTTTTATGACGGTAAGGCGCACATCATCGAAGCGCGCACGGCTGTATCACACTGTATTTTCAGCAGCGCCGGTTTCAAGGTGGGACTGACGTTCATGAACCTGGATATGGCCGTCAGCAGCGCCATCTCCAAATTCATGCGCTAGGAGTCCGGGAAAAACCGTTGCGGCCTTGCCCCCGCTTGACTGGACTGCTTGTCCTGTCTGCGGCAAGGCTTGCAGCGATGCACATTTCTCAAGCGCCACTTTTTAAATGCGCTAAAATGGTGCAAACACATTGCACGGCGGTAAACATGGCTCTGCTCGCTGTTTTGATCTTTTAGCCATGCTGCATAATTGTCAATCAGTGGAGACGACGCTGCCGCGCCCCGAGCGCATGCCGCCTCATCTCCTGTAGACGCAGCGCACGGTCAAGCCTGATCCGTGGGCAGCATACCTTCACAGGATGAAAGCCACCATGTTTAACTCGACCATCAACAGCAGGGCCTACACCAACAATACGCAGCAGACGACGCAGACGAATATCTCGGCCGACGTATATGCCAAGGTCGAGCGCCAGATGCAATCGCAGAACACGGGCGTGGTCAAGCTCAACGCCAGCCTGGCGCGCGACCAGGCCAAGTTCTCCGGCCTGGGCCAGCTGCAATCGGCGCTGGCCAAGTTCCAGACCGTGGCCAAGAACATGGCCGGCAGCGGCCTGGCCACCTCGGCCACGTCGAGCACCAAGGACGTCGTCAGCGCCACCACCACCGACAAGGCCGCCAGCGGCAGCTACGAGATGAACATCAAGCAGCTGGCGCAGGGACAGACCCTGCTCAGCGGCGCACAGAAATCATCGAGCGCGGCGATCGGCACGGGCGCGTCCGCGCTGGTCAAGATCGAAGTGGGCACGGCCGACGGCAAGCAATTCACGGCCGGCAGCGGCAAGATCATTTCGCTGACCATCGACAGCAGCAACAATAGCCTGGACGGTATCGCCGCCGCCCTGAAACAGCAGGGCGTCGACGCCAGCGTGGTGAAGGGCGCCGATGGCTACTCGCTGGCCATCAACGGCAAGAGCGGCGCCGACAGCAGCATGCGCATCAGCGTTTCCGGCGACGCGGCCGTCAGCAATTTGCTGTCTTATGCGCCCGGCTCCGGCAAGGGCCTGCAGCAGACGGCTGCCGCGCAGGACGCGCTGCTGACCATCGACGGCAAGGAAATCAAGAGCGCCACGAATACCCTGACGACGGCTGTCGAAGGCGCCACCATCGAATTGAAGAAGAAGGGCATCACCGACCTCGTCATTGCCAAGGACAACAGCCAGATCGCCAGCAACGTGGCCAGCTTCGTCACGGCGTATAACGACCTCAACAGCAAGCTGCAAAGCTTGCAGCAGGGCGACCTGAAGTCCGATACGGCCCTGGGGCAAGTGCGCTCGCAGATGGAGCAGGTGCTGCGCACGGCCAGCACGGGCGTGCCGTCGTCGGTGCTGGGCAGCGCCGGCGTGACCCTGGGCAAGAGCGGCGAGCTGGTGCTGGACGACAAAAAACTCAAGGCCGCCATCGAGGCCGATCCCGATGCCGTCAGCAAGCTGTTTACCAATAACGGCAAGGGCGTGGCGGACCAGTTCGCCAGCAAGATCGGCGAGCTGACGGGCGAAACGAGCATTATCCGCAAGGAAGTGCAAACGGTCGGCAAGGAGATCACTACCTTGACCAACAAGAAAGCCGTGCTGGCCAAGGCGCTGACGGCGCAGGCGCAGGCGCTGGTCAAAGCGTATTCGGCGCAGGAACAGATGGGGACAAACTCGGCGCTGCCGGGCTACACCGGCAAGAATTCCCTGTTCGATTTCATGGCCTGAGCCAGCTTGACGCGGCAGCCGCCACGCAGGGCGGCGTTGCCGCGCCTGGCCTTGAATATGCTCTGACTACGCTGTCAGGCGCGCCCGGCCTGTGCAAAAAACGCCGACGGCGAGCTGCCGAACGTTTTCTTGAACATGGCGGAAAAGGCCGACTGGCTGGCGTAGCCCAGCTCTTCGGCCACCTGCGACAGCGGTACGCCGCGCGCTATCAGGGGCGCCGCATGGGCCAGGCGCACCTGCTGGCGCCACTGGCCAAAACTCATGCCCAATTCCCGTTCAAACAGCCGCGCCAGGGTCCGTTCCGAGGCGCCGACTTGCTGCGCCCAATGTTCCAGCGTCTGGTTCGAGCCGGGCTGGTCGATCAGGCTGTCGCACAGGGTTTTCAGGCGCTTGTCGCTGGGCAAGGGCACACGGATGGGGCGCGTGGCCGAGCGTTTCAATTCGTCGAGGATCAGCTCGGCCAGCAGCGCCTCGCGCGCCGGTTCCTGCCCCGGGTCCAGCTGTTCCAGCGCCATGATCAGCTGGCGCAGCAGGCTGGACACTTCAAGCACCTTGCAGTCGCGGCCGATGAAGGGCGCGCGTCCGGCGTGGATGCACAGGGGGCGCAAGCGGGTTTTTTCCAGTATCGTGACGGCATGCTCGACGTTCGGCGCGATCCAGATGGCGCGCATCGGCGGCAGCACCCAGCTGCTGTTGTTGGCGGTAATGCGCAGCACGCCTTCGAGCGCCATGGTGACCTGGCCCCACGGATGCGTGTGCGGCGAGAGAAATTCATCGGGTTGCAGGTCGCGCGCGATCATGGTCACGGGAATGGTCGCGCTGGGCGCTTCCCGTGGCGGACACATGCGGGTATGGTGGAGGATAGGTACACCCATCAGCTTGGCCTTAATTCGATAAATTATGTCGTCCTGTCGGAAAACAGACGATGATATTTTGCATACACTTGAGCTTCACCAGTATAAGACAGGGTATGACATGATAACAACTAACTCGCCGCCCGAACTTCCCTCATTGCGCAGCGATGCGCGCGTTATCGGCCTGGTGGGCCTGGCGCATGGCGTGTCGCACTTTTACCACCTGATCCTGGCGGCCCTGTTCGTCTGGCTGAAACCCGCGTTCAACCTGTCGTATGCGGAACTGGGCTTGCTGATGACGGTGTTCTTCATCATCTCGGGCGTGGGCCAGGCGCTGGCGGGCTTTGTCGTCGACCGCTTCGGCGCGCGCGCCGTGCTGTTTTCCGGCGTCTTCCTGCTGGGCGTCTCGGCGCTGGCCCTGTCCACCGCCCACAGCTACACGGCCCTGATGCTGGGCGCCATGCTGGCCGGCGTGGGCAACAGCGTGTTCCATCCGGCCGATTACACGATTCTGAACCAGCGCGTCTCGGCCGCCCGCGTGGCGTATGGCTTTTCCGTGCATGGCATCAGCGGCAACATCGGCTGGGCCCTGGCGCCATTGTTCATGACCTACGTGGCCACGCATTATGACTGGCGCGTGGCCCTGCAGTGCGCGGCCGTGCTGCCGTTCGGCGTGCTGCTGGTGCTGTTCCTGAACCGCCACGCCATCCGCCCCGAGCCGCTGAAACGGGCCGCGCCGGGCGCGGCGGCCAGCGGCGAAGGCACGCTCGACTTCCTGCGCCTGCCGGCCGTGTGGATGTGCTTTGCCTTCTTCTTCATTACCGCCATTGCCCTGGGCGGCATCCAGAGTTTCGCCAGCGTGGCCCTCGTCAAGCTGTACGGCATGAGCCTGGCCCTGGCCACCAGCGCCTACACGGCCTATATGCTGGCCTCGGCCGTGGGCATGCTGGCCGGCGGCGTGGTGGGGGCGCGCAGCAAGCAGCCGGACCGCAATGTGGCGATCGCTTTTTCCGCCGCCGCGCTGCTGGCAGTGCTGCTGGGCATGGCCGTGGTGCCGGTCTGGGGCGCCGTGGTGCTGATGGGCGCCATCGGCCTGACGTCCGGTGTGGCGGGCCCATCGCGCGACCTGATGATACGCGCGGCGGCGCCCAAGAATGCGACGGGACGCGTGTATGGCGTCGTGTATTCCGGCCTCGACAGTGGCCTGGCCGTCGGTCCGCTGTTCTTTGGCGCGCTGATGGACGGCAACCATCCGGCCCTGCTGTTTGTCTTCATCGGCGTGTTCCAGGCGCTGGCGATTGCCACTGCCGTGGGCGTCGGCGGTAAAACGCGTGCCGCGGCGCTGCAAAAGGCATAGAATCGTTTCCATCCGAAACCATTCATTCACTTCCTGGAGCGAGCATGACTTTTGCCACCACCGATCTGTGCGACGATTATGCGGCCATGCTGGACGATGGCACCCTGGCGGTGCTGCCGCCCGTGTACCGCGCCTTTGGCCAGCGCGTGCGCTTCAGCGGTCCGGCCACCACCTTGCGCGTGTTTGAAGACAACGCCCTGGTGCGCAGCACGCTGGAAACGCCGGGGCAGGGCCATGTGCTGGTGATCGACGGCGGCGGCAGCCTGCGCCGCGCGCTGGTGGGCGGCCAGCTGGGTGTGCTGGCCGAGGGCAATGGCTGGGCCGGCATCGTCGTGCACGGCTGCATCCGCGACAGCGAGGAAATCAATGTCTGCCAGCTGGGCGTGCGCGCCCTGGCCACCCATCCGCGCAAGAGCAACAAGGAAGGCACGGGCCAGCGCGACGTGCGCGTCGAAATCAGCGGCGTGGCCGTGCATCCGGGCGACTGGGTGTATGCCGATGCCGACGGCATCCTGGTGGCGCGCCAGGAACTCGATTGAGCCCCCATCGGCCCTATCACCCAACGCGCCGCCTGGCGCGTTTTTTTATGCGGCGGCAACCGCCATAAGCGTTACATAATATCTACATTTAATATATTTTTTGCAAATTTCTTTGATTTTTATTCATACTGGGATATGATTTCACTTAAGGTAACTTTAATATCACCAAGGCAAGGAAATAACCCATGAAAATCGCCACCATCGCTACAGTTGTCGCCCTGTTCGCCGCCGGTACGGCCAGCGCCAGCCCTGTCAACCTGATCACGAATGGCGAATTCGAGATCATGGTGCCCGGCTACGCGTTTTCCGACGGTTACCAGGTGGTCAATAGCGGTTCCATCGCGATCATGGGTTGGACAGTTGGCGGCGGTTCCGTCGACCTGATCCACAATGCCTACAACGCCATCAGCGGCTATAGCATCGACATGCTGGGCACGCCAGGCCCCGGTTTCCTGTCGCAGGATTTCAATGTGCAGGCCGGCCAGACTTACAACCTGAGCTTTGACATGGCGCGCAATCCCGGCGGCCCGGCAGGCCAGGGCGTGGCCGTCAGCTTCGGTGGCGCGGCAGGCAATTTCTACTCGACGGCTGCCGCCTCGAACACCCTGTACAGCAACACCCTGAGCTTCACCGCCGCGTCCACCGGCTTGGCGACCTTGTCGTTTGCCAGTGCCGCCCAGGCGGGCACGCCGTACGACAATTATTCGGGTGCCGTGATCGACAACGTGTCCGTGATGGCCGCCGTGCCGGAGCCGGAAACCTACGCCATGCTGCTGGCCGGCCTTGGCCTGATGGGTTTCCTGCGCCGCCGCAAAGCCGCCAAGTAAGCCAGTTTTTCTCCACATCAAACCGCCTGCTGCACCGCACAGGCGGTTTTTTATTGTTCAGGGGTCTTGCGCGTAGCCGTCGACCTGCACGACAAAGCGCGCGATCCGTGGCCAGTCGGCGCGCGTCCTGACCAGCGTTTCGCCCGTTGCCATCACCATTGCGTAGCCGTAGCCCGTGCGGCGGTCGCGCCAGGAATGCCGCGAGCTGTCCCAGGCGCAGCAATAACGTTTGAGCCGGGGCAAGCCATAGGCGCGCCGCATGTACGCTTCCGCCTGCCCTGCATGCTTGCCATCCACGTGGTAGCGTGCCTCGAAGGGCTGGTCCTGGCGTTCCATGTTTTGCTGGCACCCCTGGTAGACCAGGTACGCGGGCTTCTTGCCCAGCGTAGCCAGGAAATCGCCGCAGACCACTTCGGCCGCTGCGGCCTGCGCGCCGCCTGCGCCCAGCAGGAATAGCCAGGGCAGCAGTTTATTGATTCGCATCGGCGTCTCCCCGCAACGGGCACGCGGGCGCCGCCGGCCCCATACGCAGCACCAGTTCGCCGCGCAACTGCGTCAATCCCGCGATGCGCGCATCGATTTCACCGAGCTTGCGGGCCAGGGCCGTGCGCAGCAGGTCCGCCGTGGCGGGATCGCCGGCGGCCGCCAGCAGCGGCATGTCGGCCTCGATTTCCGCCAGGGTAAAACCCAGCTGCTGCGCCGTGCGCAAATAGCGCAACCAGTCGGCCGCTTCTGGCGGGTAATCGCGGTAGCCGTTTGCGCCGCGCCGCGCGCGCAGCAAGCCGCGCTTTTCATAAAAGCGCAGGGTATCGCGGCTCAAGCCCGTCGCCTGCGCCATCTCGCCGATCTGCATGGATCCATCTTTCATAAAATGCTTGACCATGGAGTGTACTCCAAGCTCGATCATGGAAGCTTTCCACTGATTAGGAGTTGCCATGTTGTCCGTTTCCGCCTTTCGCCGCGTGGTGCGCGCCAGCGCCATTTATGATGTGCTCATGATTGCCCCGTTCTCCACGCCGTGGACGTTTTTGCTGCTGCGCGAGCACTTGAGCGCCCTCAACGTGGGCCTGGGCGGCGTGCCGCTGCCCGACTTCGGACCGTTCCACTTGCTCATCAGCAGCCTGCTGGGCAGCGTGGTGCTGGTCTGGTCGGTATTGCGGATACTCGACCCGCAGCCGCGCTTCGGCCGCTTCGACGCGGCGGCCCGCTACCTGTTTTCCACCTGGATGGCGTGGGCGCTGCTGGTGACGGGCCAGCCCTTGCTATGGCTGTTCCTCGTGCCGGAACTGGCCTGGGGCCTCGCGCAGAGCTTGCCGTTGCGCCGCGGCGAAGGTGCGCCAGGCGGGCATGCGCACGAATCGTTGTTGAGATGACGATAACGAAATGCAATAATGCGCCTGTATGCCATACAGCAATGCATGGCAATAATGATTCATAAAGGAATGACTATGCAGCAGGATGCCGCTGGAAAAAACATGGCTTTGCTCGATCCGGTGGTGGCGCCGCGCATCGCGGTGACGCGTCTGGTGACGGGCCTGCTGCAAGGCGTGCTGCTGTACTGGCTGTACAGCACGGCGCAAGACAAGGTCTGGCCCGCCACGGAAGCTTATCTGCTGGGCCCGTTGATGCTGGTCAGCCTGCTCCTGCCCATTTTGCTTGTGTCCAGCCTGGGCCACATGTCGGCCAAGCGCATCGTCCTGTGGATGGCGGGTGCGGCGGCCGTGATGGCCGTGCTGGCCTGGCATGACGTGGCGCGCGGCGCCGAGCACGTCATCTGGGGCAATTACAAGCCGGGCGCGCCCTTGCGCGTGATTTCCGCCCAGCTGTTCGGTTTCAGCGTGGTGGGCTTTTATATCGCCCACGCGCTGGTGCTGGCCAGCGCCCAGGATGGCCGGCGCATCGCCCGCTACCCGACCTATTTTGAAATTGCCTGGAAGCTGGGCATTCAACTGCTGTTTTCCTTGCTGTTCGTGCTGGGCCTGTGGCTGGTGCTGTGGCTGGGCGGGCAGCTGTTCCTGCTGATCAAGCTGAGTTTCCTGAAGAAACTGCTGAGCCAGGCCTGGTTCGTGATACCCGTCATCTGCTTCGCCTTCTCGTTCGCCATCCACATCACGGATGTGCGCCCGTCCATTGTGCGCGGCATTCGCACCCTGCTGCTGGTGCTGCTGTCGTGGCTGGTGCCGATCGCCGCCGTGCTGGTCTCCGGCTTCCTGCTGACCTTGCCCTTCATCGGCTTCGAGCGGCTGTGGGCCACGCGCCACGCGGCCTCCGTGCTGCTGGGCATGGCCGGCGTGCTGGTCGTGCTGATCAATGCCGCCTTCCAGAATGGCGAAGTGGGCCATGGCGTGGCGCGCGGCATCCGCCTGGGCACGCGCCTGGCTTGTTTGCTGCTGCCGTGGGTGGTGGGCATCGCGATTTATGCGCTGACCCTGCGCGTGATGTCGCATGGCTGGACGGCCGACCGCCTGATTGCCGCCGCCTGTCTCTTGATCGCCACGTGCTACGCCGTCGGCTATGCGTGGGCCGCCAGCAAGTATGGCGACTGGCTGCACCTGATCGCCAACGTCAACGTCGCCACCGCCGGCGTCACCCTGCTGGTGCTGTTCGCGCTGTTCTCGCCGCTGGCGGACCCGGCGCGCATTTCCGTGGCCAGCCAGATGGCGCGCCTGGACAGCGGCAAGGTCAGCGTGGACAAGTTCGATTTCGAATACCTGCGCTTCGAGGGCGCCCGCTACGGCCAGGCGGCCTTGCAGGAATTGACGACACGCACGCAAGGGCCGGATGCCGCCATCGTGCGTGCCCGCGCCACGGCCATGCTCAAGCGCCAGAACCGCCTCGACGAGACGGGCGCCCTGAGCGACGTGTCGATCAACCTGACCCTGCGCCCGGCGACGGCGAAATTGCCGGAAAGCTTCGTGCGCCAGGACTGGACGCAGGTAGGGCCGGCCTGGCGCCTGCCCGCCTGTCTGAAGCGGGCGGGGCAGCAGTGCGACGCCTACCTGCTCGATTTCGATGGCGACGGCAAGCAGGAAGTGCTGCTGATCAGCAATGACCCGCGCGCCTCGTCGGTATTGCTGGCTGAGAAGGACGATGGCAGCTGGACTGCACGCGGACAGCTCCCCGCCGACGCCTTGCGCTGCAAGCCCCTGCGCGAAAAACTGCAGGCCGGCGAATTCCAGCTGGTGCCGCCGAAAGTACGCGAACTGGAAGTCGACGGCCAGCGCGTGCCGATGACTTTATATACGCAGGAGGAAGAGCTCAGCTGCCCGGATGAGGCGGCCACGGCGCCATAAATGGCAGAAAAGGAGAGGGCCTGGCGCGCCGGGCTAACCTTTGCTGAAGCTAATAGCTGCGCAGGCGGTCCTCTCATATGCATATTGTTTGGCACTTTCACGGACGATAATAGACAAATGACCACCTTGAAAACTGGTGAAAAAATCAAGCTGATCAAGATAAATCTTGAGGGGGTCACGTATCGCGACTGGATGAGTGAACGTGACCCAATCCCGGGAGATATTGCAAGAGTTGAAGAGGTCTTTAATGGTGATGTCACGACATATCGCCTTGCCTGTGAGCCAGCACCGGGGTTTCTCACCTGGGGTGCTACGGTCCTTGAGCCGTTCATAGAGTATGAAATTTTATGTTAATTGCATGCCGGGAACTCTTTGCCGTTTTCGACCAAGCCAAGGAGCCTCCGCTGGAAGGCGGAACCTGACAATCGCGGCAAGCTGCCGGAAAGCCGACGGTTTTGCAAGCAGACGAGATGTTGCGCATGACACATATGCATCAGCCGGGTGGGAATAGCAATGCAAGAAGAATCAAAGGAAGAAGTTCGCCGGATCTTGCAGGCGGCCTTTGGTAGTCTGAGTCTCCATAGTAAACTTCCATCACGGGAGTTTTACGCGAGACTAAACGTTGTTGGGCGCCCTGGCGTATGGGTGCTGATCTATGGTGACTACATGGATTTCTCTTATGCGGAGAATTCTTCACCGGTCCCGCTCATCACCGAAGTTTTTGCACCTCTTCAACCCGCTGAGATTATCGATTGGTCACCCGGCCGGTCGGCATGTGTTCAGTACAAGGCAGCGGACGCCGAGATGTTATCTCAAGCGATCGATGCATTGATAAAGAAACTTTATGGACTTGCCGACTACAAGCTCGCTGGCTCCCTGGAAACGTGGGCGCGCGCGTAAGCTGGTGGCAAAGATCAATGGCGGCGAACGGCTTGGCGAACGGGGCGAAAAGCATCGAGAAACCCCAACGCCCAATGACGCAACAGCAGTGTGCCGCAATACGTGGAAGTGGCTCCACTATCCCATGGGACAGTTCTATTTCTGTGTCGTCAATGCGAGCGATGGAGGAAAGGCATGCTCTGATGATGGAGAGTGCCAGGGCAATTACATTCCAGCGGCGCGCAAGGACAATTCGCGGGGTATCTGTACACCGACTTTGCTGATACCAGGAGGAGGTCCGAAGCACTTGATTAACGGTAATATAGACTCCGAACCGTGTATTAGAAGCTGCTTTGAATTTTTATGGAGCTTGCCTGAAGGCTGTATTCGGCCAGCGGCAGCCATTCGCGCGAGCAAGAAAAAATGGAAGATAAAATAATGCTCTTGCGGAAGATTCAATCCGCTATTCAGCAGATTCAGCCTCTGTCATCGAAAGGCTGGCCGCCTGGACAATCTATCCTGCGGCAACTAGCTTGGTGCGAAGGATTTGTGTCCGGATGTCCTTCCGACACAGCGCCAGGGCCGCTGTCCATGGGATTAATTGCCATTCGTGAACTCGACATGTACGGCGACAAGCCCGATCTTGCATTGTTGATCAGCTATATCCAAGACGCTGTGAATGCACTTCATTGATCCGCCTACTTCGGTAGTTCTATGACCGCTTCGGGGCGGAACCTGCCGACGACCGCAATCGGCCAAAAGCAGACGTATCAATGTCAATAATTTAAAACCTAATGGCCACACGTATGAGTTATTCGATTCAAGCCATCCTTGCTGCACAAGGGACTTTTAACGCGGAGCTTGCCAATGGAATGGAAGTGCTCCAGCTCGATGGGGGCATAGAAATGATTGCCCTTGGGAGCACGGCAAGAAAGCTCCTGAGTCTCCCTTTTTTACCGCTGACAGATGAAGGCATCGAGGAGCTACCGCCAGTCTTGCGTGGCCTATGTTCAGCGCTTAGTGTTCACGGACCAGTTGCTTATGTGGAGGCAGAGATTTTTGGCGGGAGTGGCACGCAGGCACACACATTGATTCCAGCGGGGGGTACAGATGCGCTCGTATCTGTTTCTAACGACGCCATCAATTCGGCACTTGAATGGCTTGGTGTTTGGCCTCTCGATGGCAAAGACCGGTTTGATACAGTTGGGCTTGGCAAGCATCGAGAAACCGATTCATGGGTGGTCGCCCCCCCTAACTTCTGCTTCGGGACAGAAGCGGACGGAACTGATTAGCGCTCCGAATCGCTTCCAGTAGCTTGAGAGCGCGATTGTCAGCGTGGGAATTTATACCGGACCAGCAGCGTCGGTCCTTTGCCGCCGGGTGGCGTCAGCAGTATCTCGTCACCGGGCTGCATTTCCTCATACATCACCGTGCAACAGGTCGGCATCGAGTGGCCGCGCGCGGGATAAACGCCAACCTCGGTGTGCAGGTTCGCGGCGCGTATGTCCACGCTGGTCTCGCCGGCCTTTGCCGCTTCCTGCAACTGCTTGCGCAGCACGGTGACGAAGTCCCCTTTGCTGAGTCTGGCAGGTGCCTGGTTTGCTTGCGGGCGAACGGTCGCGTCGTTTTTCATGGCAGTTTCTTTCAGTGTATACATTTCCGCCACTATATCATTCGCCCCCGGCCGCTACCTATGGCGCAAGGAGGGCAGCCACGCGATACGCGAGCTGGAGCAGCCAGGTGCGTATTCGCTCAGGCGCTCAATGCAGCCAGGACTTCGTCGCTCGTGCGTGCCCCGGCGTGTTCACGATGCAGGTTTGCCAAGGCCATCAAACGGACATCGTCGGCACTGCGCCCCTTGCCGGCAGAGTGCTGCTTCGCCTCGCGCCAGGCTGCCGCAAGCGGCGCCATGTTGTCGCTTGCCGAGCGCTTATTTCTCGGAGGAAGTGCGGTATGGCACTTGCCCTCTTCATGTCGATGATGATCAGGTCAATGATCTTCCAGGGCTGCCTCAGGTGCGCGTCTTGACCTGGCGCACGTGGTTTTCCAGTTCGCTGAACGACGGGCGTTCCGTGGCGGAAATGACCTTGCGGCCGAATTCCACGGCCAGCGCCGGCGCGTAGCCGTTCAGGCTGGCCAGCAGGGTGACTTTCACGCACTGGTACATTTTCGCCGTTTCATGGTGCTTGCGGCGCAGCAAGCTGGCCAGTGGCGCGATGAAGCCGTAGGCCAGCAGGATGCCGATGAAGGTGCCCACCAGCGCCTGCGCGATCAGCACGCCCAGCTCGGCCGGCGGCAAGCCGACGGAGGCCATGGTGTGCACCACGCCCATCACGGCGGCCACGATGCCGAAGGCGGGCATGGCGTCGGCCAGCTGCGAAATCGTCTGGATCGGCATTTCCGCATCCTCGTGGTAAGTCTCGATCTCGTTATCCATCAGGTTTTCAATCTGGTAGGCATCCATATTGCCCGACACCATCAGGCGTAAATAATCGGTGATGAATTCCAGGATGTGCTCGTCGCCGAGCGTGTACGGATACTTGACGAAGATGGGGCTGCGGTAGGGGTCGTCGATATCGTCCTCGACCGACATCAGGCCTTCCTTGCGGATCTTGCTGAGGATTTCATACATCAGGCCCATCAGCTCCATGTAGCGCGATTTCGTGTATTGCGAACTGTGGAACAGGGTGGGCAGGGCGGCGAACGTGGCGCGGATGGCCTTGGCGTCATTGCCGACAAAAAAGGTGCCCAGCGCGGCGCCGCCGATCATCAGCAGTTCCAGCGGCTGGAACAGGGCGCCCAAATGCCCGCCCTGCATGGCGAAGCCGCCGAAGACGGAAAACAGCACGACGAGAAATCCGAGTATGACTAGCAAAACCTACTCCTTCATAATATTGCCATATCGCAATATTGTAGTTTAACCTGATTCGGCTGCCGTGGCCGCTTCCGGCTGCAATTGCTGGCTGAGAAAATTGATAAAAGCGCGCACTTTGGCGGGCAATTGATGGCGGCTCGGGTAGTAGGCATACAGGTCGGCCGGCGCCAGCGTGTAGTCGGGCAGCACCACGCGCAGGCGGCCGCTGTCGAGATAGCGGGCCAGATCCCATTCCGAACGCAGCAGGATGCCGTGGCCGTCCAGCGCCCAGCCCAGCACCACGTCGCCGTCGTTGCTGGCCACCGTGCCGCGCACTTTCACCGTCTGCGTGGCGCGGCCGCGGCTCAGGCGCCAGATGCCGTAGGCGTCGTCGTTCTGCCGGTGCACGATGCAGCGGTGGCGCGCCAGGTCGTCCGGCGTTTGCGGCGTGCCGTGCGCCTGCAGGTAGGCGGGCGAGGCGCACAGGAAACGCCGGTTCGACATGATCTTGCGCGCAGACAGGCGCGTGTCGGGCAGGTCGCCGAAGCGGATGCCCAGGTCATACGCCTGCTCGACCAGGTTGATGGGGCTGTCCGTCAGCTGCAGCTGCACTTCCAGCTGCGGGTGGCGCAGGGCGAATTGCGACAGCAGGGGCGCGATCACCGTGCGGCCGAAGCCCAGGGTGGCATTCACGCGCAGCAGCCCGCGCGGCTGCGCGCTGCCGCTGGCCAGGGACTCTTCCATGGCGCGGATATCGTCGAGAATCTGCCGCGCCTGTGCCAAATAACTTTCGCCATCGCCCGTCAGGCTGATGCGCCGGGTGCTGCGGTTCAGCAGGCGCACGCCCAGGCGCTGCTCCATCAGCGTCAAGCGCTTGCTGACGGCGGGCGGCGTGATGCCCAGCTCGCGCGCCGTGGCCGACAGGCTGCCCAGCTTGGCCAGCAGCACAAAGAAGGCCATTTCCGTAGTGGCGTCAGTTTTCATTGTTAACCTGAAGTGAATAATGGTTTAAATTTGTGTCAATTATACGACTCCATATCGCGGGTAAGCTGGCGTCATTGTTTTCAGCCACAGGAGACCCGCATGAAAATCGTTGAAATCCGCGAAAAGACCATTCCCATTTCTTCCCCCATCCGCAACGCCTACATCGATTTCACGAAGATGACCCTGAGCCTGGTGGCCGTCGTCACGGATGTGATGCGCGACGGCAAGCCCGTGGTCGGCTACGGCTTCAATTCGAATGGCCGCTACGGCCAGGGCATGCTGATGCGCGAGCGTTTCATCCCCCGCATCCTCGACGCCGATCCCGCTTCGCTCGTCACGGACGACGGCGGCAATCTCGATCCGCACAAGGTGTGGGACTGCATGTACACGAATGAAAAGCCGGGCGGCCACGGCGAGCGTTCGGTGGCCATCGGCACCATCGACATGGCCATCTGGGATGCCGTGGCGAAGATCGAGAACAAGCCCTTGTTCCAGCTGCTGGCCGAGCGCCATGGCACGGGCGTGCCGGACAAAAAGGTGTTCGTGTATGCGGCCGGCGGCTATTACTATCCGGGCCAGAGCCTGAGTGCGCTGCAGGACGAGATGCGCAGCTATATCGACCGCGGCTACACGGTGGTGAAGAAGAAGATCGGCGGCGCTTCGCTCGATGAGGACTTGCGCCGCATCGACGCCATCATGGAAGTGCTGCAGGACGGGCAAAAGCTGTGCGTGGACGCCAACGGCCGCTTCGACCTGGACACCTCGGTCGCCTACGCCAAGGCGCTGCGTCAGTACGACCTGTTCTGGTACGAAGAGGCGGGCGATCCGCTCGACTTCGAGCTGCAAGCGACCCTGCGCAGCTATTACGACAAGCCGATGGCGACGGGCGAGAACCTGTTTTCCATGCAGGATGCGCGCAATCTGATCCGCTACGGCGGCATGCGCGCCGACCGCGACTGGCTGCAGTTCGACTGCGCCCTCAGCTACGGCCTGGTGGAATACCTGCGCACCCTGGACATGCTGCACCAGCATGGCTGGTCGCGCAGCCGCTGCATCCCGCACGGCGGCCACCAGATGTCCTTGAATATCGCGGCGGGCCTGGGCCTGGGCGGCAATGAATCGTATCCGGACCTGTTCCAGCCCTTCGGCGGCTTCCCCGATGGCGTCAGGGTGGAAAACGGCCACATCACCATGCCGGACCTGGTCGGCATCGGCTTCGAAGGCAAGGCCAACCTGTATGCGGAAATGCGCGCGCTGAGCGGGCGGTAAGCGCTATTCGCCGCGCTGCCAGAAGCGCAGCCGGTTGCCAAACGGGTCCGCCACTTCCAGGATGCGGCCCCAGTCCTCGTCGCGGATGCCGGGCCGCGCATATGCGTAATCCCTGTCGCGCAATTCCGCATGCAAGGCGGTGATATCGTCGACGGGAATGAGCAGCGCCGCGCCCGGCGTGGCGTCGCCGTAATGCTCGGACAGGTGCAGCACCAGTTCGCCACGCGTCACCTGCAGGTACAGCGGCGCCGTCGGTTCGAAGCGGTGCTGCCAGTCCAGGGTAAAACCGAGAAAACCGAGGTAGAACTCGCGCGCTTTTTCTTCGGAAAAGATGCGCAGGATGGGAATCGGAGCATGCATGGCGGCGCTTTCAGCAAGGTGGCGATGCCTTATTTTAGCCGCAGGCCAGCGCCTGGCGTTTCATGCGTGCGGCCGGGCTGCTTTTCTCCCAGCGGAACAGCCACATGATGATCAATTTGGTCGTGGCGCTGACGCAGGCCAGCAGCAGCAAGGGCCAGCCGGTTGGCAGCCCCATGACGCAGGCAAAGAAGATGGTGCTGACATCCATCGCCAGGATGAACTGGCTCATTTTCAGCGATACGGCGCCCGTCTTGCCCGAGCGCCAGATCAAGCGGATCTGGTGCGCATAGCCCTGCGCCAGCAGCACGGTGACGGCGACGATCAGGCTTTGCGAGACCGCGCGCTTTTCATCCGTGAACGTGGGACCGAAGGCGAGGCCCGCCAGGCCCGCGCACAGCAGCAGCGCGCAGGCCAGCAGCGCATGGCGGGCCGTCGCGCTGCGGCGGTCGCGGTAAATCTCGCACAGGATGGCCAGCGCGATCAGGGACGCGACCAGGCGCGGCCAGACGATGTAGTGGTTGAACGGCGTGATCGAATAGCCATACACGAAGAAGGCGCAATACGCGAGGAAGCTGACGGTGAACTGGTTGATGGACAAAATGTCCGTGCTCTTGCCGGCGCCGACGCTGGCATCGCGCTTGCGCTGCCAGATTTTCTTGAGCTGCGACCACAGGCCAAACAGGCTGACGACAATGAAAAGGGAATTGAGGCTGCCGGCGAAGGCGTACAGGGAAGGGGGCTGCAATGGGGGACTCCTGAGGCGGCGGTGAATGGAATGGGCGAGGCGCTAGTAAGCCGCGAAAAGGACCTTGGCATCGACCGCCACGATGCGCTCCGTCGTGGCGCTGGCGTGGATGCTGCCCGTGTAGCCGCTGTCCATGTAGCAGTCGACGACGAGCCTGGGGCGGCCTGGCTGGGCAAGTTCGATATGCGATTCACCGCGCGGATGCAAGGTGACGGAGGCGCTGGCGCCGGCGGCGATATCGCCCACGGCATAGGATCTGCCCCTGACATGCACCACCACCTGGCGCATGGGCTCCGCGCCGGCATTCTGCAGGTGGAATGCCACGCCGCCGCGCGCCGCCGGTTCGCATGCGGTGGACAGGCAGAGGGCAGCCAGTGCCGGCAAGAGTGAAAGGTACTTTTTCATCGGAGGTTCTGTCGTTGCCTTGCGGGTGGCCGGTGCGAAATCACTGGCGCGCCAGTTGCGCGGCCAGTACGCTAAAAACGGATATGCCCGCCACGGATGCCACGCCGCATGGAGCGTGCATCGAGACGCGTGCCAGTTGGCGGCCGGCACCGTCCATCCACGTCTGTTCCATGACGCAGGCGATGGCGCCGTCGGCGTGGCTGCTCCCCGTCGCTGAAGCACGCCGCCAGCGGCTTGCCAAAGAGGCCATTATGCCATCATTGCAAGATGCCGCGCTGATCTGGCTGGCCTGGTACAGCGAAATACTTGCCGATCTTCACTTACACCTATAATGGGGCATGACTTTCTTATCACACCGTGCCCGCTCCGTGCTGGGCACCATCGGCAAAATGGCCGCTACTCTGATTATCCTGTTGACTGCCCTGTGGGGTGCGCTGGCGCTGTGGTACCAGCTGTCCGGCGGCACGGCCGCACAAGGCATCGGCGCCTTGCTGTGGGGCGCGCTGGGCGTGGCCAGCGTGGCGTTGTGGTGGCTGCGCGGCGACGCGCGCGTGCTGCTGACGTATGCGGCCGGTTTCATTCTGCTGTTGCTGTGGTGGAGTTTGATCACGCCGAAGCAGCAGCGCGTGTGGGCCGACGACGTGGCGCGCAATGTCACGGGCACCGTGAAGGGCAGCACCGCCACCCTGGAGAATGTGCGCAATTTCGACTGGCGCAGCGACGACGACTACACGGTCAAGTGGGAGCAGCGCAGCTACAACCTCGATGAACTGCGCACGGTGGACACGGCGCTGTCGTACTGGACCGGGCCCTACATCGCGCATACCCTGATTTCGTTCGGCTTCGCGGACGGGCGCTTCCTGACGTTCTCCATCGAGATCCGCAAGGAAAAGGGCGAGAGCTTTTCCGCCATCGGCGGCTTCTTCAAGCATTTTGAAATGAGCCTGGTGGCGGCTGACGAGCGCGACATCCTGCGCGTGCGCACGAATGCACGGGGCGAGGACATGCACTTGTACCGCGTGATGATGCCCAAGGCGGCCATGCGTTCGCTGTTCCTCGCCTACCTGGACGAGGCGGAATCGCTGAAGCGCCAGCCGCAGTTCTATAACACCCTGACGGCCAACTGCACCACCATCGTCTTCGAGATGGTGCGCCGCATCGTGCCCGGCCTGCCCGTCGACTTCCGCCTGCTCGCTTCCGGCTACCTTGACCGCTATCTGTTCGACGTCAAGGGCCTGGTGCCCGGCCTGAGCTTCCAGCAGCTGCGCGACGGCGGCCACATTACGGCGCGCGCGCGGGCGGCGAATGACGATGCGGATTTCTCGCACGCCATCCGCCGCGGCATGCCGGGCTATGATGAAGCGGGCTACCCAAAGCTGCAAATGCCGCGCCAGTAGCCGATAACATCCCCGGGCGTTGTTGCCATTGCCTTGCCGTACGTGCGTACTGTCCGCGGCATGGCGCCCGGCCCCGAGCATTTTGTCCGGCCAGGCGCACCCTTGCTTTATACTGTCGCTATTCCGACCGGCCGCCTTTCGCGGCCGGTCTCACTTTACGCACAAATATCAAGAAGGCCCGCTATGCCATTTTCCTCACTGGGTCTGATTCCCGCCCTGGTCCGCGCCGTTGACAAGGCCGGCTATGCAGCGCCGACGGCCATCCAGGCGGCCGCCATTCCCGCCATCCTGCGCGGCAGCGACGTGCTGGGCGCGGCGCAGACGGGTTCCGGCAAGACGGCCGCCTACGCGCTGCCGCTGCTGCAGGCGCTGATGGCGCCCGCGGCGGGCCCGCGCCAGGTGCGCGCGCTGATCCTCGTGCCCACGCGCGAACTGGCGGCGCAGGTGGGGCAGACGGTGCATGCGCTGGCCAAGCCGCTGCCCGTCAAACTGAAAATTTCCGTGCTGTTCGGCGGCGTGTCGATCAATCCGCAGATGATGGACCTGCGCGGCGGCGCCGACATCGTCGTTGCCACGCCGGGCCGTTTGCTGGATCTGGTCAAGCACAATGCCGTGAAACTGGGCGGCGTGCAGCTGTTCGTGCTCGACGAGGCCGACCGCCTGCTGGACATGGGCTTTTCCGAAGAAATCAATGCCATCCTGGCGCTGTTGCCGGCCAAGCGGCAAAACCTGTTTTTCTCGGCCACCTTCCCCGACAGCGTGCAGGCGCTGGCCGACAGCCTGCTGGCGGACCCCGTGCGCATCGAAGTGGCGTCCGAGCCGCAGGACAAGCCGGACATCGCGCAGCGCGCCATCACCGTCGATGTGCCGCGCCGCACGCAGCTGCTGCGCTATTTGATTTTGCAGCACCAGTGGGAGCGCGTGCTGGTGTTCGTCGCGACCAAGTATGCGGCCGAACACGTGGCCGACAAGCTGCAGCGCGCGGGCCTGCACGTGGGCGCCTTCCACGGTGAATTCAGCCAGGGCACGCGCAGCCAGCTGCTGGCCGATTTCAAGGCGGGCCGCCTGCAAGTGCTGGTGGCCACCGACGTGGCGGCGCGCGGCATCGACATCGCGGGCCTGCCGGCCGTCGTCAACTACGACTTGCCCCGTTCCGCCGTCGATTACACGCACCGCATCGGCCGCACGGGCCGCGCGGGCGAGAGCGGCACGGCCGTCAGCTTCGTGACGGCCGATACGGAAGCGCATTTCCGCCTGATCGAAAACCGCAACGACTTGCGTATCGTGCGCGAAGTGGTGGCCGGTTTCGAGCCGACGGAGCTGCCCGCGCCCGTGAGCAGCGTCACGGATACGGTGCATGGCGGCGTGAAGGGCGCGCGCAAAAGTAAAAAAGACAAATTGCGCGAAGCGGCGGCCAGGGCGGCCGGCGACAACTAAATATGCCTTATGTGCGCTGGCCGCTTGTCCGGTCAGCCATCCCCCTTTAAGATTGTGTTTCTACAAAGCAAGGGGACGGTAATGCACAAGAAGATCATCACACGCAGCGGCATGCTGGCGTGCGCGCTGGCGCTGGCCGGCTGCGCCGGCATGGGCGGGCAGAGCGGCAATACCGGCATGCAGATGCCGGGCAAGACGCCGGCCAATGCCGCCGTGGCCGCCACCTGGTACAACCCGCCCAGCGAATTTCCCGGCATTTGCCTGACCCAGTTCAAGGATGGCAGCCTGCGCTTCGATGGCGGCTTCGCCTTCTTCAATCCGGGCCGCTGGACGTACGATCCCGCCACGTCCGAATTGAGCCTGCAGCTGGCACCCACGCCATCGCTGGAGCTGTCGCATGCGCAAGTCGTGCTGCACAAGAACCTGCTGCGCATCGATGGCAAGCAAAACACGCTGGTGTATGGCGTCAAGGCCGACACGGATGCCATCGGCCTGGGCGGTTTTGTCTTCTACCGCGACATGCCGTGCCCGGCCGCCAGGAACAGCTGACACAATCGCGGCATGCTTCCAGCCGATGCGTTGCCGGCGGCCTTGCGGCGATGCGCCATGGAAGGCGGGCAATGGCAACGTGCGACAAACCTTGTTGCAACAGGTCGTCGAAGTCCACGCCATCCGCTGGTGGCGTGGACTTCATGCCAGCTCGAGGATGGCGGGCAATACGGCTTGCGGCGCCTGGCGTTGCCGTGCGCGCACCCGGTGTCGGCGACCCACTGGCCACCGCCGGATGCATCGGCAATCCGTAAAACACCGTGGACCTTTGTTCCCTGCCAATCGCGGCAGCCAGATGGCTAAATGTCCATCTTGCATGGTTTTCAACTGGGACATTTTGTCTCAATGTATGGATATTGTTTTCAAGTAGTATGCATCAGAACCTGCGGCAATACCTTCTTGCATGCCAGGCGCCGACGTTTTCTCCTCTCACACCCGGATTCGGCACATCACTGCGCCGTATGCCATGGGTATTTCATGGCTGGCTATAATGAAAGATGGGGGCCGGATGCCTGCGGATGGCTTGAAAAAAGCGACGCTGTTGACGCAGCGTTTTGAGGGTGTGCCCCGCATGATAGATAGTGTCAAGTAATAACTGGAAAGATGCAAAATGATGGATTGGACCCCTATAGTCTTCGTGACGTTCAAGGCTCTCGTGCTCTGCACGGGTATGTTCTATGCCATCAAGTGGCATTACGATCAAGGGAAGAAAGACAAGGATAAGGCGAAGCAGAATCGCGCGGTGCTGCGCGCGAGCGGCAAGGTGGTCGCCATCTTCGTGCTACTGCTCCTGAGCCTGGGGATCGTCACCTTCTTCTGTGTCAGCATGCTTGGTCTGGAATTGACGTTCCCATAAGGGCAAGGCAGGGTCGGCCGGCATCAGTGGATGCCGCAGCAGTTTTTTGCCGTCATGGTGGCGCATTCCCCTTCTGGCATGAGCGGCCGCTGGCCCCGGATTGAGGCCACCTGGGCAAGCAAGCGCGCTTGCCAGACCCTCGGCTGCTACAGCGGCTTGCCGCTTTTTTCCACGATGTCCATGCGGCGCCCGATGCGCTGCGCTGCCTGCTGGTCGCCGGCCTGCTCCGCGCGCAGGCGCTGCACGCCCAGCCAGGCCAGGAGCGGGCGGCGCCAGCCCTGGTCGGAAGCCGTCGATACGGCCGTGTCGAGCAGGGCCGGGGTGGCGCGGCTGGCGCGCAGCAGCACGCCGGCGGCCACCAGCTGCGACAGCGGATCGGTGACGGTGGCAACGGCGGTCGATGCGGCGGTGTCGGAGCTTGCCGCCGCCACCGCGCGCTGCGCTTCGGGCAGCAGGGCGATGTCGGCTGGCTGCACCTTGCCGGCCAGGTAGTCCGCATACGCGCGGTCGGCCGGCGTGGCGTCGGCGCGCAGCGCTTCGAAGCCCGTGCAATCCTCGAAGACCAGGCTGGCCACGCGCGTGGCGCAGCGCAGCAGTTCGACCCGCGCGATCAGGTCGATCTTGCCGGTGGAACCGACCTGCGCACGCGCGCGCTGGAATTCCGTCTGTTCGACCAGGGCGCTGCCATTCAGGTAGGCCGCCTCAAAGCGTTCGATCGAACTTTGCGCGTTCATCTTCCAGTCCGGCACGGGCGGGCCGCTGGAGCAGGCGGCGAGGGCAGCCATGGCCATGGCCGACAGTGCGATATTCAGTGTTTTCATGGCAGTGTGATCTCCGGATTGCGCTTGAACGGCCATTTGCGGTTGATTTCATTGACCAGTTGCTCGACCTTGCGCAGATTGCTTTCCACGTCGGCGCGCAGCGGGCCCAGGTCGGCCGTCGCCGCCTTGGCGTTGGCGCCCACGGCTTGCGCCTCGACCAGCACGGCGTCGACTTTTTTCAGGCTGTTGCGCGTGTCGGCCAGCAGCGCGTTCAGCTGCACGATGGTTGCCTGCGCATCCGTCATGACCCCCTTTTCGCCAAACACGCGCGTGTCCGCATTGGCCACCAGGCCATCCGTGCGGCGCGCCAGCTTGTCGGCCGTGGCCAGCAGGGCGTTGGCCCGCTCGACCAGCAATTGCGACTGCTTGTCGTCGCCCGTCAGCAGGCCCATGGCGCCGCCAGGGCCGCTCAGTTTGCCCGTCACGGCCTGCACATTGCGCAAGGTGCCATCAAGCGCGGAATCGCTGCCCGTCAGGCTGGCCACGTTGTTGAGCAAATCCTTCGCCGCCGACAGCAGGCGCGGGATTTCCGCCGCCATGTCGCCCACCAGCAGGTCGCGCGTGGCGTCATCGGGCAACTGCGGATCGGTCAGGATGCCGCTGTAGGCGCGCAGCTTGGCGCCGCCGACGATGCCCCGTTCCAGGGTGAAGATGGAGCTGGTGCGCAGCCAGTGCGCATCTTTGCGCGGCACGTCGATGATGACGCGCGCCTTGCCGTCCGGCGCCAGTTCGATGCGCTGCACGCGGCCGATGGGAAAACCGGAGAAGGTCAGGTCGGCGCCCACGCCGACGCCGTCGGAATCCTCGGTCGTCAGCACCAGCGTTTGCGTGGCTTCGAAGGCGCCGCGCGCATACATCAGGTAGACGACGGAGCCGACCACCAGTACGAACATGAAGACGAGCAGGATGGCGGCCTTGAGTTCGGCGTGGCGCACGGGCGGCGGCGCGGGCAATACGGCGTCTGGCGCCGTGACGTCGGTCTGGTCGGGATTTTGCGGTTGGCTCATGGCTTCTGGCTCTGGTATGGGTGGAATCGGGATCGCTGGCGTCGGGCGGGCATCAGTAGTAATTTCCCATCAGCGAGGCCACTTCGATCAGCAGGATGACGGAAAACAGGCGCAGCATTTCGGACAGGCCGTGCGCGGCCCAGATGCGCCCGCGGCGCTTGTTCAGCTCTTCCGGATAGTAGGAAGAGGCGAGCGGAATCAGGGCCACGGCAAAGCTGAAGAAGATCACCTTGAGCATCAGGATCAGCGCCACGGCGGGATTGAAGATCTGCCCCACCACCCGCGTGTAGCCTTGCAGCGCCCATGGCGTAAAACCGTAGATGGTGAGATAGGCGAGGACCAGCGAAGTGACGCAGCTGACGATGGCCAGCATCCACACGGCGAAAATGCCGGACATCACGCGGGGAAAATACTCGCGGCGCAGCAGGTCGACGCCCTGGCGCTGCATGGTATCGAGCACGCCACTGGAGCGCATCTGCGCGAAGGCGATGCCGTCGGGCAGGGTCAGGCGCAGGGCGACGAACAGGGCGGCCGTCAGCGGGATCAGTTCCAGCACCAGCACGCGCACCACCATTTCCAGCGCATAGCGCGACAGGCCATAGCTTTGCGCGCTGACGACGACGATGCGTATCAGCACCAGGCTGACGAGCGCACAGGCGACGCTGAACCACACCAGGTTGGGCGCCGTGTTCGACACCAGGCGGTGCGCCAGGATGGGGCGGTTGTCGCGGTTATAGCTCGATGGCGACAGCGCCAGCGAAAACACCAGGATGGCGAAATGCACGAGGCGCCACCAGCTGCCCAGCCAGGCCATGGTGGCCCGGTGCAGGCGGCGCAGGCCGATGATGAGGGAGACGGATAGGGTCATCATGGCATCTTAACATTGGATGCGTTCGGCACAAGCGATTGTCCTGCCGTGCAGCCGTGCGTGGCGGCGCTATTGCTGGTCCACCTCGGCCACGCTGGCGATGATGGCGTCGGCCGCCGCGCGCACCCGCGCCGAGCGGTTCAAGTCCGCATGCATGACCAGCCACACGTCATAGCTTTCCGCCCGTTCCGGCCAGATGCGCACCAGCTGCGGATCGAGATCTGCCAGGTGGGTGGCCAGTTCGGCCACACCCAGGCCCGCGCGCGTGGCTTCCTGCAGCATCATGGCCGAGTTCACTTCCATGGCCACCCTGGCGTTGGCGACAGCTTCGCCGGCGATCTTGTCCGCATGGCGCGGCGTGACGGAATGGTGGTAGATGACGATGTCGTGCCCGGCCAGCGCCGTGCCGCGCACGGGTTCGCCCCGCTGCGCCAGGTAGGCTTTCGAGGCATACAGGCCCAGGCTGCGCTTGACCAGGTGGCGGGAAATGAGGTCCGGGTCGGTGGGGCGCACGCCGCGCACGGCCAGGTCGGCTTCGCGCCGCGTCAGGCTGGCCAGCGCCGGCGCCACGTTGAGCACGATGCGGATATCCGGATGGGCCGCGTGCAGCCGCTGCATGGCGCGCATGACGAAATGGCTGGCCATGGTGTCGGTGGTGGCCACGCGCACCAGGCCGCATAAACGGTTGTCCACGCCCTGCATTTCGCGCTGCAGCTTGTCGGCGGCCCGTTCCATGGCTTCGGCCGCGCTGAGCGCCAGCTCGCCGGCCGGCGTGGGCACGTAGCCCGACGGCGTGCGCAGGAACAGGGTGGCGCCCAGCGACGTTTCCAGCGCGGCCAGGCGGCGCCCGCAGGTGGCCTGGTCGATGCACAGCAGGGCCGCCGCGCCGCGCAAGGTGCCGGCCCGGCCAATGGCCAGAAAGATGCGCGCGTTATCCCAGTCCATCGTTCCGCTCCTTAGTGATTGCTGATGCATTTTTGCATCATAGCGCTGATTTTATGCCTGTTTACTGCATTGTGCAACGCTCGCATAATGGCTGCCCCGCTGTCCCTGCAAGGAAAAATCATGTCTGTCCCTACACCGCGCCGCGCCAATGGCCTGATCCTGCTGACCCTGGCGTTCGGCTTCGTCATGGCCATGATCGACGTCACGGCCGTCAACGTGGCCCTGTCCGATATCGCGCTGGACCTGGCCATTCCCCTCACGGGTCTCGTGTGGGTGGTCGACGGCTACACCCTGACGTTTGCCGCGCTGCTGCTGGCCGGCGGCGCGCTGGCCGACCGCTACGGGCCGAAAGCCGTGTACCAGGGTGGCCTGGGGGTATTCCTGCTGGGCTCCATCCTGTGCGGCGCCGCGCCCGACGGGCATTTTTTGACGGCCGCGCGCCTGCTGCAAGGGGCGGGCGCGGCCCTGTTCATGCCCAGCTCACTGAGCTTGCTGACGCTCAGTTTCGACGATGAAAAAGTACGCACGCGCATGCTGGGTGCCTGGTCGGCGCTGGTCGGCGTGGCTGGCGCATCCGGCCCCTTGATCGGCGGCATCCTCGTGCACCAGTTCGGCTGGCGCAGCGTCTTCTGGGTGAATATCCCCATCGGCGTGCTGGCCATCGTCATGGCGCAAGTGCTGCTGGCCGCGCCGGCCCGCCAGCCGCGCGATCTGTCGCTGTTCAGCCATGCACTGGGCGTGCTGGCGCTGGCGGGCCTGAGTTTCGTGCTGATCGAAGGTCCCGTGCTGGGCTGGCTGTCGCCCGGCGTGCTGGCGGCGCTGGCGCTGGCGGTGCTGGCGGCCGGCCAACTGCTGCGGCGCGAGCGCAGCGGCAGCCATCCGCTGTTGCCGCGTGCACTGTTTCACAGCAGCAGCTTTGGCGCGGCCACTGGCGTGGGATTCCTGATCAATTTCTGCGTCTTCGGCCAGCTGTTTTTACTCAGCCTGTTCCTGCAGCAGGCGGGCGGCGCCGATGCCTTGCAGTCGGGCTTGCGCCTGCTGCCCATGATGGCGGCCTATACGGTTGGGAATTTTATGGCGGGAAATATCGCGGCCCGCTGTGGCACGCGCTTGCCGATGCTGGCCGGCTTGCTGGTGGGCGCCGTGATGGCCCTGCTGCTGATGGCCTTGCGCCCGAGTACGCCGTACGTCTTGCTGGCGCTGGGCACGGCCGTCATGAACGTGGCCATCGGCATCGCCATTCCCGCCATGACAGCCACCGTGATGCGCGTGGCTGGCAAGCAGCATGCGAACAGCGCGGCGGCGGCCCTGAATGCCAACCGGCAAATTGGCGCGCTGGTGGGCGTGGCGCTGATCGGCAGCATCCTGCACATGGTGCCGGACTGGTCGCTACGCTTGCCGCTGGCCTACGCGACGATCGCCGCCGCGTATGGCCTGGCAGCTGGCCTTGTCTACCGCCACGTGCATGTGCCGAAGGCGCTGGCCGCCTGACGGCTTACTGCTTGTGCTTGTTGCGCCATTCGACCAGTTCTTCGATGGTCAGGATCGGCATGCCATGCAGTTCGGCGAAGCGTTCGATAGCGTCGCCGCGCATCATGGTGCCGTCCGGATTCATCAGTTCGCACAGCACGGCGGCCGGGTTCAGGCCCGCCAGGCGCGACAGGTCGACCGAGCCTTCCGTGTGGCCACGGCGCTCGAGCACGCCGCCGGGCGCGGCGCGCAGGGGGAAGACGTGGCCAGGGCGCACCAGGTCGGCCGGCTTGGCGTGCGGGGCGATGGCGGAGCGGATGGTGGTGACCCTGTCGGCGGCCGACACACCTGTGGTGACGCCGTCGCGCGCTTCGATGGAGACGGTGAATGGCGTGCCGTAGCGGCTGCCGTTGTCCGGCGACATGGGCGGCAATTCCAGCGCGCTGACGACGTCCGTCGGCAGGCAAAGGCAGACGATGCCGCTGCATTCGCGGATCAGGAGGGCCATGGTTTCGTTCGTGAGTTTCTCGGCCGACAGAATCAGGTCAGCTTCGTTTTCGCGGTCGAAATCGTCGAGCAGGATGACGGGCACGCCGGCGCGCATGGCGGCCAGGGCCGATTGAATGCGACCTTCAAGGTCGTTGGAAACCAGGGTATAGCTGTTGACTAACATGGTGAAACGCTCCTCGCATCAGCGAAAAACGCAACAGGGCAAGCGAATAGACGCAACTGGCCGCATCGCCGTGGCGATGGGACATCACACTACTGCACATCTTCTTTCATCCGGACTATACCGTCGGCCCCGGAATCACACCGGATCTGCTGACCCTGCCAAACGATGCTTGACAGGCGCTCGCGGGCTTGACCGTTGCCGGTCTTACCGCCGGTGGGGAATCGCACCCCGCCCCGAAGACGTATTGTTGTGCCGATCACATGACCGGCGGCAATACTTTAGCACAGATGAAAAAAAGCGGCAGGCGATGCTTCAGTCCGGCAAAGGAGCAAGTTGCCCGGGAAAAACGGTTTTTCCTAAGCTGTTTTTAATGGCGGAAACTGGAATTCGGTGTAAGGTACGCTTACTGAATCTTACCGTAGAGAATACATGAAGCTGAGTAAATTACGCCTGGTCTCGGGCGCCGTCCTGCTGGCTTGCGCCTGCATGGCCCAGGCGGAAATCCGTTTGAGCGATCCCCTGCCAGTGGCACCAGAAGTTACCGTCGGAAAATTGCCGAATGGCTTGACCTATTACATCAAGAAAAATGCCCGTCCGGCGCAGAAAGTGGAATTGCGCCTGGTGGTCAAGGCGGGTTCCATCCTGGAAGATGACGACCAGCAAGGCCTGGCGCATTTCACCGAACACATGGCCTTCAATGGCTCCACGCATTTCAAGCGCAATGAACTGATTTCGTACCTGCAATCGATCGGCGTGAAATTCGGCGCCGACCTGAACGCTTACACGAGCTTCGATGAAACCGTTTACGTGCTGCCGATCCCGACGAACAAGAAGGGCAACCTGGAAAAAGGCTTCCTGGTGCTGGAAGACTGGGCGCATGGCTTGAAATTCAATCCGGCCGATATCAACAGCGAGCGCGGCATCGTGCTGGAAGAGGCGCGCCTGGGCAAGGGCGCCGGCGACCGCATGAACAAGGTGCTGTATCCGAAGCTGCTGAACGGATCGCGCTATGCGGAACGCATGCCGATCGGCAAGGAATCCGTGCTGAAAACCTTCAAGCCGGAAGCCATCAAGCGTTTCTACAAAGATTGGTACCGTCCCGACCTGATGGCCGTGATGGTGGTGGGCGACGTGGAACCGAAGCGGGCCGAAGCGATGATACGCCAGCATTTCGGCAAGCTGAAGAACCCCGCGCAACCGCGCCCGCGCGTGTACGCGGAAGTGCCGCAGCGCTCGCAGACGGAAGCGCTGGTGATCACGGACAAGGAAGCGGCGGACGATAGCGTATTCATCCGCTACCCGATCCGCCCGGCGCAGGAACCCGTCACCATTGCCGACTACCGCCGCCAGATGATCGAAAACCTGTATGGCCAGATGCTCAGCGCGCGCATGCAGGAATTGTCGCAGCAAGCCAATCCGCCGTTCATCCAGGGCGGCAGCAGCATGGGCAAGCTGGTGCGTGGCTATGAATCGTTCAGCGCATATGCCTTGCTGGGCAAGGGCGGCGTGCAGCCGGCTGTCGATGCGCTGGTGCAGGAAGATGAGCGGGCACGCCGCTTCGGTTTCAGCCAGGATGAGCTGGACCGGGCGCGCAAGAACATGCTGCGCAACTACGAGCGTGCATATAGCGAGCGCGACAAGTCCGATTCGGCCGGTTTCGTGGCCGAGTATTCGCGCAACTTCCTGGAACAGGAAGCCATCCCCGGCATCGCCAACGAGCTGCTGTATGCGCAGGAACTCTTGCCGCAAGTAACCTTGCAAGAGGTCAATGAGACGGTCGCCAAGGTGATTCCCGACCAGCAAAAGAAACTCGTTGTCTTCATGGGCGCGGAGCCGAAGGCCGGCGATACGGCCTCAAGCGTACCGACGCAGCAGCAGCTGCTCGACGCGGTCGCCAGGGCGGAGCAGCAGACCATCGAGCCGCGCATGGAAAGAGTCCTCGCCAGCAAGCTGATGGATGGCCCGCCTGCCGGCGGCAGCATCGTTTCCGAAAAGTTGAATAGCGCCATCGGCGTGACGGAACTGACCCTGGGCAACGGCGTGCGCGTCTTGCTCAAGCCCACGGATTTCAAGAATGACCAGGTGCTGATGGGCTCGACCCGTTTCGGCGGCCAGTCGCTGTTCGGCGACGCGGACATTTATAACGCGCGCTACGCCAGCGCCATCGTCGGCAGCATGGGCTTGAAGGACCTGGCGCCGCTGGACCTGCAGAAAGTCCTGGCCGGCAAGACCGTCAACGTGGGCGCCTCGCTGGGCGAGCTGAGCGAGGGCTTTGGCGGCTCGTCGAGCAGCGCCGACGTGGAATCCATGCTGCAACTGGTACACCTGTATTTCAACGATGTGCGCAAGGATGCGGGCCTGTACCAGTCCTTCATCGGCAAGCAGCAGGATCTGGCGAAAAACAGCATGGCGCAGCCGGAAGCCGTGTTTTACGATGCCGTTCAGCACGCCACATTCGGCGACAATCCCCGTGTCGAAGGCGTGCCGCGCGCGGCCGATTTCGACAAGGTGAGCCTGGACAAGGCGCTCGATATTTTCCAGCAGCGCTTCTCCAGCGCGCGCGACATGACCTTCATTTTTGCAGGCAGCTTCGAGCTCGACAAGATCAAGCCGCTGATCGCCAGCTACCTGGGCACCTTGCCCGTGGGCGAAGTGGCGCACGCCTACCGCGATGTGGGCATGCGTCCGGTAAGCGGGGTGGTGAAGAAGGATGTCTACATGGGCAGCGAGCCCAAAAGCACGATTTCCATCACCTTCAATGGCGACGTGGCCTATTCGGACGAGCAGAAGCTGACCCTGCAGGCGCTGGGCGAAGTGCTGAACCTGAAGGTCATCGAAGTGCTGCGCGAAAAGATGAGCATGATCTATGGCGGTGGTTTCCAGACGGCCATGGGCCAGCATCCGTACGGCCATTACTCGGTGGCGCTGAACTTGCCGACGGGGCCGGAAAACGTGGACAAGGTGATCGCCGCCGCGTTTGCCGAAATCAACAAGATGAAGACGGACGGGCCGTCGGCGGCCGACCTGGAAAAGGTCAAGCTGAACTGGATCACGCGCCAGCAAAAGTCGCTGCGCGAAAACCGCTACTGGATGAGCCAGCTGATGGGTTCCGTGACGCAGGGCCGCGACCCCGCGCACATCCTGCGTTTCGAGCAGCGCGTGCGCGCCATCACGCCGCAAGCCGTCAAACAGGCGGCGCAGCGCTACCTGAACATGGATAACTATGTGCAAGTGGTGCTGTATCCGGAGCGCAAAAATGTTGCAGAAAAGTAACCTTTATTGTTGACGTGCGGGGGCGGCAGGGCGACGAAGCTGTTAAACTGCCGCTTATTGATGTGATATCGCAATTTAACAAGCAAGGAATGCACGATGGCTAAGAAAGAAGAACTCGATCCGGAAACCCTGGAATTGATCAACTGGTGTATCGAGGTCGAAGGCTTCCTCGTGGCCGGTGGCGCCACCGTGGCGCAGGCGCAAGACCATATCGAAGAGCAGGTCGAGTGGTTTACCGACCAGTTCTATGACGGCTTGACGCCGGAAGAGGCGGCCAAGGAAGCCTTGGCCTGATCTTCAAGCAAGACTCACAGCGGGCGGTGCCTGCCGGGCACAGCCCGGTAGCGCCGCCCGTTTTGCTTTTCTGAAAAGATTTCCATCGGGCAATTTATTCTCACTCACTCCAGGTTTCCATGACTCTTCGTTCGCGCATTCTTTTGTTGTGCTTCAGCACCTTGCTGGGCATCGTCCTGATCGCCTCCTTTTCCCTGTATTCCCTGCGCCAGACCATGATGGCCGAGCGGGTCGAGCAATTGACGGTGCTGGTGGAACTGGCCAATGCCTCGGTGGAAAAGGCGTACGCGCTGGAACAGTCCGGCAAGCTCACGCGTGAGCAGGCGCAGCAGCAAGCCAAGCTGGCCATCGGCAGTTTCGTCAAGGACGAAATGTATTATTTCGTGCGCGATTTCAGCACGGACCTGCTGTACGTGCACCCGAATGCGTCGCGCATCGGCACGCCGCAAAAGAACATGAAGCAGTCGGGTGACCGCTACCGTGCGGCGCTGGCCAACAGCCGCATCGGCCTGGTGCAGGCGGACGGCACGCGTCCCGGCGTGAAGGACCCTGTGGCAAAGATGTATGCGGTGGTGAAATTTGCGCCGTGGGACTGGCTGGTCGGCACGGGCACGTATATCGATGACATCAACCACAAGTTCTGGGCCCAGGCGGGCGTGCTGCTGGCCATCGGCGGTGCGCTGATGCTGGTGGTGGGCGGCCTGGCGGCCCTGATGCTGCGCCGCATCCTGGGCCAGCTCGGTGGCGAGCCCGACTACGCTGCCGCCATCGTCGCGCAAATCGCCAAGGGCGACCTGACCACGCACATCGAGACGCGCCCGGGCGACACGTCCAGCCTGCTGATGGCCATCAGGGCCATGCGCGACAACCTGGCGCACCTGGTGAGCCAGGTGCGCACCGACGCGGAATCGATTTCCACGGCATCGGGCGAGATCGCTTCCGGCAACCATGATTTGTCGGCGCGCACGGAGCAGCAGGCCGGTTCGCTGGAGGAAACGGCCTCGACCATGGAGGAAATGACCTCGACCGTGCGGCAGAATGCGGACAATGCGCGCCAGGCCAACCAGCTGGCTATTTCCGCCTCGCAAGTGGCCAGCCAGGCGGGTGGCGTGGTGGGCCAGGTGGTCGAGACCATGGGCGCCATCAATGCCTCGTCGAAAAAGATCGGCGACATCATCGCCGTCATCGATGGCATCGCCTTCCAGACGAATATCCTGGCCTTGAACGCGGCCGTGGAAGCGGCACGCGCGGGGGAACAGGGACGTGGCTTCGCCGTCGTGGCCAGCGAAGTGCGCAACCTGGCGCAACGCTCGGCTGCGGCCGCCAAGGAGATCAAGCTGCTGATCGACAGTTCCGCCGAGCAAGTGGGCGCCGGCGAGAAACTGGTGGCGCTGGCGGGCGAGACGATGGAAAAGGTCGTTGCCAGCGTGCAGCATGTGACCGATATCGTGGCCGAGATTTCCTCTGCCAGTGCCGAGCAGAGCGCCGGCATCGAACAGATCAACCAGGCCATCGTCGAGATGGACAACATGACGCAGCAAAACTCGGCCCTGGTCGAGCAGGCATCGGCGGCGGCCCAGGCGATGAACGAGCAGGCGGCAGGGCTGGCGCAGATCGTCAGCGTGTTCAAGGTGGGCGCGTCGGCGCCGGCGCCGGTATTGGCGGCAACGCCGCGCCGCCTGGCGCGCTAGCTTTTTTCTGTCATGGCGGGAACTTACGCCTCGCTCACCTGTCCAAATTTCTTCGTCCGCCGTGGACGCATAGAAGAGGTGAGCATGACAGACGGTTTTTCCTATCACGCGGCATTCGCCCGCAACCTGGGCAGGGTCACGCAAGCGGAGCAGGACAGCTTGCGCGGCAAGCGCGTGGCCATCGCCGGCATGGGCGGCGTGGGTGGCGTACATCTGCTGACCCTGGCCCGGCTGGGCGTCGGTGCCTTCCACATCGCCGATTTCGATACCTTCGACATCGCCAATTTCAACCGCCAGGCGGGCGCCATGGTGTCCACCCTGGGCCAGCCGAAGGCGGCCGTGCTGGCGCGGATGGCGCGTGATATCAACCCCGAGCTGGATATCAGGCAATTCCCCGATGGCGTACACGACAGCAACCTGGCCGAGTTCTTTGACGGCGTCGACCTGTACGTGGATGGCCTCGATTTCTTCGCCTTTCCCGCACGCCAGGCCACATTTGCCCGCTGCGCGCGCCTGGGCATCCCCGCCATCACGGCCGCGCCGCTGGGCATGGGCACGGCCGTGCTCAGCTTCATGCCGGGCGGCATGACGTTCGAGGAATACTTTGGCTGGGGCGACTTGCCGGAAGAAGAAAAAGCCCTGCGCTTCCTCGTCGGGCTGGCGCCGGCCGGACTGCATGGCCCGTATCTGGTCGACCCGTCCGCCATCAACCTGAAGGAGCGGCGCGGGCCATCGACCATCATGGGCTGCCAGCTGTGCGCGGGTGCGGCCGCCACCGAGGCGTTGAAGATTCTATTGAAACGCGGCAAGGTGATGGCGGCGCCCCACGGCATGCATTTCGATGCCTACCGCAACAAGCTCGTGCATACCTGGCGTCCGGGCGGCAACCGCCATCCGCTGCAACGGCTGGCGATGGCCCTCATCAAGCGGCGCCGCGCCGCGCAGGGGGCATAATGGCGCAGTCCATGCAGATCGATCCCGTGCTGGAGAATATCCTTGAGCAGGCGCGCTGGGCTCCCAGCGGCGACAACACGCAGCCGTGGCGTTTTGAAATCATCGCGCCGCGCCATGTGGTCGTGCATGGTTTTGATACGCGCAGCCATTGCGTGTATGACCTGGACGGCCACCCCAGCCAGCTGTCGCTGGGCGCTTTGCTGGAAAGCATGGCGCTGGCGGCCAGCGGCCACGGCTTGCGCATGGAAGCGCGGCGGCGCACGGCCATGCCCGAGACCTTGCCCACGTTTGACGTGCACCTCATCGACAGCCCCGGCATGCCGCCCGATGCGCTGGCGGCTTTCTTGCCGCGCCGCAGCGTGCAGCGGCGCCGGCTCAGTACGCGCAGCCTGCGCGCCAGCGAAAAAGCCGCGCTGGCCGCGTGTTTGCCGCCAGGCTACAGCGTGCAGTGGTTCGAGGGCTGGCGCGCGCGCCTGGCCTGCGCCCGCCTGATGTTCGACAACGCGCGCCTGCGCCTGACCATGCCTGAAGCGCACAAGGTGCACCGCGACGTGATCGAGTGGGGGGCGCGCTTCAGCGCCGACCGTATCCCGGACCAAGCCTTGGGCGTCGATCCCATGACGGCGCGGCTGATGCGCTGGGTCATGCAAAGCTGGCGCCGCGTGGATTTCTTCAATACCTGGCTGGCGGGAACCGTGGCACCCCGGCTGCAGATGGACTTGCTGCCCGGTCTCTATTGCGCCGCGCATTTTGTCTTGCTGGCCGATGCGCCGCCGCGCAGTACGGACGACTACGTGGCGGCGGGGCGCGCCATGCAGCGCTTCTGGCTGACGGCCACGCAGCTGGGCCTGCAAATGCAGCCGGAGCTGACGCCGCTGATCTTTGCCCGCTATGTACGCGAGCGGCGCACTTTTTCACGCACCGATGGCATGCAGGAACTGGCGCAGGAACTGGCGGTGCAATGCCAGGCCGTGCTGGGGGCCACGGCGTTTGACCGGGCCGTGTTTCTCGGCCGCCTGGGCGCGGGACCGGCGCCGCAGGCGCGCTCGCTGCGCCGGCCCCTGCAAGACTTGCTGGTGGCGCCGGCCACGCCGCAATAACTGGCGGCAACGGCGCCGCGGCACGTCAGCGGCGGCGCTGCGTCAGGGTCAGCATGGCCAGGCCCAGCGCCAGCAGCAGCAGGGTGCCCGGCAGCGGCACTGGCACGGCGGTGGGCACGTAAGCCAGTTCGGAACTGTTAAGCATGTTCAATACCAGAGTGTAGTTGCCCGCCACCAGGTTATCGGTGACGGCGCCATACTGGCCGCCGCACGTGGTGCCGATGCCCGTGCCGGTGGGCGTGCCGCAGCCGCTGGGATCGTAGGTAAACATGCTGCCGCTGGTCAGCGGCGTTTGCGCGTAGCCAGTGTTCAGGTTGGCGTCATCGGCCAGTTCGCTGCCGCCCAGGATGCCCGAGCCGAGGCTGCCGTCGGGCGCCCAGTTGAAGACGATCTGTCCGCCTTCGTCGATGATGCTGAAGGTCAGCGCCAGGGAGGTACTGGCCGCCGAGCCCGTGCCTGCCGTGGCGTCCAGGTACAGCTGCATGAAGGGCAGGGCCTGGAACCCGAAGGCCAGGGTCGCGCCCGGTTCGCCGACGACAAAGTTGACGGCCATGGCCGTGGTGGAACCGTTGCGTCCGGCGGCATCGGCGCTGCCGCCGCCCGTCAAAAAAGTTTCCGCCGCATTCACCGTATGCGTGCTGGTCGAGCCGGGCGGGAAGGGCGGGATTTGCGAAGTGACGATCTGCGCGTCGCCGCGTGCAAACGAGGCGTTGCCCATGCCTTGCTGCGTGAAATCATTTTGTCCCTTGCTGACGGCGCCCCGCGTCGCTTGCGCTGCATCGATCTCGTTGGCGCCGCCGTGGATGACGCTGCTGCCATTGAGGGTGGCCGTGGTGCGCGACAAATCGATGTTACTCAGCAAGGTGGTGGAACCCGTGGGATTGCTGATGACCAAGCCGAAGACACTGGTATAGGCATAGCCATACGCGGCGGCGCCGGCAGTGCCGCAGCTCCCCAGCAACAGCAGGGCCAGCATGGCCCTTGTTAATCGTGTACAAGAAAAATGCGTCATGAAAAATCCTCGTCTCCTGGCCGGACGGCGGCGGTACCGCGTGGTGGCGGATGCCGGCCCGCTGTAAGGAAAACCGACAGCGTCAGCATAAAAAAGGCGAGGAGATGCCCCTCGCCTGTGAATACCCCCTGTTGCATGGTTCAGCCATTGACTTTCCGGCGGCGGGCATAGCCGAGACCTGCCAGACCCAGGCCCAGCAGTGCCAGGGTGCCTGGCTCGGGCGTGGCCGCCTGTTTCACCAGATCCACGCTTTCCACCGCGTTCAGGGTCAAGGTGTAGTTACCGGCCGTCAAGGCATTGCTGACGGAGCTGAAGTTGCTGCCGCACGCCGTGCCGACACCGGTACCCGTGGGCGTGCCGCAGCCGGAAGGATCGTAGGTGAACAGATTGCCGCGCGTCAGGAAGTTGGTGGCCAGGCTGGTGTTCAGGTTGGCGCCATCGGCATTTTCCGTGCCACCGAAGATGGAGCCGAGCACGCCATCGGGGGCCCAGTTGAACACCGTCAGGCCCGCTGCATCCGTGATGGTGAAGGTGACCACCAGGTTGGCCGTCGCGGTGGACAGCTGGCCGACTGTGCTTTGCAGGAAGACTTGCATGAATGGCGAGGCGAGGAAGTCAAAGCTCAGGGTGGCCGTGGGCGAGCCGACGATGAAATCGACGGAAAAGCCCGTGGTCGAGCCGTTGCGCCCGGATGCATCGGCCGTGCCTGCCGGGCCGTCGAGGTGGGCTTCGGCCACGTTCACGACCTGCGTGGAAGTGGAGCCGGCAGGAAACGAGGGGAATTGCGTGCTGACGATCTGCGCATCGCCACGCGAGTAGTCGCCCGAAGGGCCCTGTTGCGTGAAATCGTTCTGGCCCTTGGTGACGGCGCCGACGTTGGCGCGCGGCGCGTCCAGCGAACCGGAGCCACCCTGGATGACGCTGACGCCGTTCAGGGTGGCCGTGCTGCGCGAAATGGTGGTGCTGTTGGCCACCGTGATCTGGCCCGTTGGTACGGCGATCACCAGGCCGAAGATGTTGTTGTAGGAATAGCCGTAGGCGCCCGCCTGTGCGCTACCGGCCGCGCACAGCATGGCCAGCGCCGCAGCCGCCGGGATCAGTTTTAAATGAGACAGTTTCATTTTGCTTACCTCGTGGTTGAGTGGGACAGGAAGTCTTGCCTGAGCCCTGTGGGCAGGTGCTCATGGCCAGACTTAAGCGACTTCCATGCCAAGACACGAGGTGGCTTATAAATCAAGCACTTGGCGTACTTTTGTTGACGTAATGCAGGTGTTGCCTGGGGCGCTGTAAGAAATGCCGACTTTTCTCAGGGCTGGCCGTCTTGTGGCGTCGTGGCCAGCAGGGCTTGCATGTGGGCGTGCAGGCGCTGTGCCGGAAGAAAGTCGCGGAAGGCGGTGGCCAGTTGGCGTGCCGCCAGGCGGGCTGGGCCATCGTCCAGCAGGCGCGTGGCGGCATGGCGCAGGGCGGTTTCCTGGAAGCGGTCGGCGCGCAGCAGCTGGCCGGCGCCGGCCGCCACGATGCCGTGCATGTTGAGAAACTGGTCGAGGTTGCCGGCGATGCCGATCACCGGCACACCTGCCGTCAGCGCCTGCTGGCTGGTGGGGCTGCCGCCGTTGCAGATGACCAGGCTGGCGCGCCGGGCAGCCGCGTCACCGGGCAGGAAGGGGGCGACAAAGGCATTCGGCGGCACGGCATCGATGCGGATGGTGCCGGCCGTGGCCGCCAGCACGGTGACGGGCAGGGGCGCCAGCGCGCGCAGTACGCGCGGCAGCAGCGTACCCTGGCCGGAACTGCCCAGGGTGACATAGATGATGGGCCTGCCGCTGCTCAGCTCGGCCCGCTGCCACCAGGGCGGCAGGTCGACGGGCGGCGCCCAGATGACGGCACCCAGGTAGTCGTGCGTGGGCGGCATGGCGTGCGGCGGGAACAGCTGCGGGATATCCGCGTACAGGGTACGGTCCGCATCCGTATAGGTTCGGCGCAGGTCGCTTCCCAGCGATGGCAGGCCGTGGCGACGGCGCACGCGGTTCAGCGGCACGGCGTGCGTCGCAAAGGCCAGCGGGCGGATCAGGCGGAACAGGGGATTGGCCAGCCAGATGGGCAAGACCCCCGTCAGGGGCAGCCTGGGTACCGTGTAATGCTGGCGCACGTACGGGCTCCAGTAGGCGTTGCTGACGGTGATATACGGGATCTGCCGCAGGCGCGCGCTGACCGACAGCGACAGGCGGAAGTCGCCGATCACGAGATCGGGCTTGACGGCCTCGAGCAGGCGCAAGTCGTCTTCCACATACGCTTGCAAAGTGCTTTCCGTGTACAGGGGCTTGCCGCTGGCCAGCGCTTGCAGGAATTGCTGCGTTGACAGACTGTTGATGCGCCAGCGGTGGAATGGTGTTTGCTTGAAGCAAAAGTCATAGCCATCGGCGCAGGCGAAATGGATGTCGTACTGATCTCCCGGCAAGCCAAGCGCCAGGCTCAGGGGGCGGCCGACGTGCGCCAGGGTCACTGCCTCGGCCATGAAAAGAATGCTGGTGCGCGCCATTGGATGGAGTCTTTGGAGTCTTGCGTGGTCGGCGATGATGGACGGCGTTCGCCCGCTGTATGCAGGGTTGGAGTGCGGTCGGCGCATTTGGTTCCCTGTACTTGCGGGCGCCAGGCTTTCCCCGCATCGGCTAAAGTGGCGGCAAAGGAGGTCACCATGCCGCTACAGTCCCGTCATGCCCCGTTGCGTGCGCACAGCACGCCAGAACCCGATATGCCGCCACCGCCGGAAGGCGATCCGCGCATTCCGCCGGCCGAACCGCCGCCACACATCGATCCCGTGCCCGTCGAGGAACCGACGCCGCCACCGCCGCCCGTCAAGATGGCTTGAAGGGGTTGAACGGCAGGCGTGCTGCCAGGCCGCGCGCGCACTTTATTTCCGATTAGAAATGGAATGCGCGGGCGACGGGATTGCCACGCCATTTAAACAACAAAAAAGCCAATAAATGTTGCCCCTTGGATACAAATCAAAGACTAAGCGCTGAGTGTCATGCGGCTGTCACGATTCTGTTCTTATAATGAGACATCATAAAAATTCTTGTACAGGAGACCATCATGGGCAATTCCTTGCATAACAAAATTTATCTGGGCCGCCGCCCTGTGATTACCAGCAAAAACCTGGTGGCGCTGGCGCTGGCAGGCGCCGTGGCCGGCTGCGGCCTGGCGTGGCTGCTGCTGCGCAGCTACAAATAAGCGCGCTGCGCGCGCCTTTTCAGCGCGCCGTGCGCAGGGCCGGCGGCGACTGAATGACGTTGCCTGTTGCCGATGCGCAGCGGGGCGCGTACCATGGGGGCCGAACACCTGGCCTTTTATGGAAAAGTAATGAAGAACGAGAAATTAACAACCGATGAATATGACGCGCTGGAGCAAGTTGCACGCGGCATCAAGACCGAGCGCCCGAGCGCTTGCGTTGCCCGCAATGCCAAGCGCCTGTCCGGCCTGAAGCTGCTCAGCTACGCGCGCGATGGCCGCCTGTCCATCACCGAGAAGGCGCAGCAGATGCTGTTCCTGCGCCGCTGCATCATGGGCTTGCGCGCCGTGGCCGCCGACCCGCTGACCAAGCTGGAGTCGGACGTGGCCTATTTCCTGGGCAAGAAAGCCCACATCGTGGCGCGCGCCGAAGGCGAGGGACACGACATTTCCGACAAGGGCCGCGACTCGCTGGCCGATATCGACACCCTGGGACTGTAACAGCCTGTCCCTGCAACCGGCCCCTGGGGCCGGTTTTCACATCCCCACCCTTTTTCTTATTTCCCTCTTGGAGAACACTTTGGACAGCGCGATGAACTGGTCGGCCCACGAACTGACGATGACGGTCCTGATGACGCCCGATATGGCCAACTTTTCCGGTAACGTGCACGGCGGCACCATCTTGAAATATCTCGACAGCGTCGCCTATGCCTGCGCCAGCCGCTACTCGGGCAGCTACGTGGTGACCCTGTCGGTGGACCAGGTGATGTTCCTGCAGCCGATCCACGTGGGCGAGCTGGTGACGTTCCTGGCGTCGATCAACTACACGGGCACGACATCGATGGAAGTGGGTATCCGCGTGGTGACGGAGAACATCCAGCAGCGTCTCGTGCGCCACGCCAACAGCTGCTACTTCACCATGGTGGCGGTGGACGCCAACCGCAAGCCGGTAGCCGTGCCGCCTTTGGTGCTGGAAACGCCGGAGCAGCACGCGCGCTTCGAGCAGGCCAAGCTGCGCAAGCTGTCGCGCCAGAAAGTGTCGAAGAAATAAGCGTGACGGGCATAAAAAAACGGCCACCAGAGTGATCTGGTGGCCGTTTTTCATTGCATGCCGTGAGGCAAGGTCAAACCGTGATTAACGGTCGCCGTAGCTGCGGCGTGCGCCGTCGGTGCTGCGCGGGTTGGAACCCTTGTAGCCGCCGCCGGTGCTTGGCGCGCCGTCTTTGCGTGGTGCGCCCGGCTTGCTGAACGTGCGTTGGCCCGGCTTCGCGCCGCCACGGTTGTCGCCTGGTTTCCAGCCGCCTGGACGGGCGCTCGAACGGGGAGCCGATGCCGTTTTCTTAGGCTCGAAACCTTCGATGACATTGACCGGGATCAATTGCTTGGTGAAACGTTCGATACGCTTGACGTTCATGCCTTCAGCGTGGTTCACCAGCGAGATGGCCAGGCCGTTGCGGCCAGCGCGGCCGGTACGGCCGATGCGATGGACGTAGTCTTCCGGGAACTTCGGCAGATCGTAGTTGAACACGTGGGTGATCGTTGGCACGTCGATACCGCGGGCGGCAACGTCGGTGGCAACCAGCACCTTGACCTGGCCGCGACGCATGCCGTCCAGGGTGCGGTTACGCGCGCCCTGATGCATGTCGCCGTGCAAGGCGGCAGCCGAGAAACCGGCGATGTTCAGGCGGTCGGCGATGGTGTCGGCGTCACGCTTGGTGGCGGTGAACACAACAGCCTGGTCCAGGGTTTCGTCGCGCAGCAGGTGGTCCAGCAGGCGATTCTTGTGCGACAGATCGTCGACGAAGTGCACGCGCTGGGTGATGTTTTCATGCTTGTTGCTCGAGCTTGCCACCTGGATGACCAGCGGATTTTTCGTGATGCGGCGGGCCATGTTGCCGACCACGCCGTCCAGCGTTGCCGAGAACAGCATGGTTTGACGGCCTTCCGGCGTCGCTTCGACGATTTTTTCGATGTCGTCGATGAAACCCATGTCCAGCATGCGGTCGGCTTCGTCCAGCACCAGGATTTCCAGTTGCGAGAAGTCGATCTTGCCCGAATCCATGTGGTCGATCAGACGGCCAGGGGTGGCGACCAGAATCTCGGGATTCTTGGCCAGCAATTGCATCTGTTTAGGATAAGGCATGCCGCCCAGAATCGACACAGCCTTGATGCGGCGGATGCCGGTGCTGTACTTGTCGGTATTCGTGGTCACTTGCAGGGCCAGTTCACGCGTCGGCGTCAGCACCAGCATTTTTGGCTGGGCAGCCTTGAAGCGTGGACGCTCGCCACGGGCGCGCGATGCTTGCATTTCCTGGTTTGGCGTCTTGCCGGCGGCGCTTTGTTCGGCGCTGGCCAGTTTGTGCAGCGACGGCAGCATGAAAGCCGCGGTCTTGCCCGAACCGGTCTGCGACGAGACCAGCAGGTCACGGCCTTCGATCGCGGCTGGAATCGCTTGCGACTGTACCGCGGTTGGCGCGGTGTAGCCCGATTCGGTCAGAGCGGCGATGATGGACGGATGCAGGCCTAAGGATTCAAATGTCATTCTTTTCTTTCGTAAAAATCAGCGTTCTTGCAAAAAGCAGAACGCAAAATAGCAACGCCAACCAAAACGAAATGACTCAACTAGAAAGAAATTTCGGCACAAAAGCTTTGCGCCGGGACGGTGTCAGGTGCGACACACAAGGCGGGAGGGCTTTATAAGCGACATCCTGTGGATGTGCTAAGGCTTGCGAAGCTGCTAAGTTTGTAGTGCATCTAACTGCGGTGTTGCCATCGCTTCAAGGGAACATATTGCAGCGCACAACGACACTATACCGTATTTGCCGCCGTTTTGCACTGTCTAAATGGGAAGAAACGAAAGTCCTACCACGTTTTTCGTATGTTTCCTATGTGAAATCAGTAAAGATACGTAGTTTTCAGCACGTGCATGCGTTGCGTCAGGCGCCGAGCATGGCCACGATATCGGCCGGAATTGGCGCTGCCTGCGCCGCTTCCTGGCGTGGTTGATTTGCCGCCTCGCCTGCGCCAGTTCGATCAGCTGCGTTCCAGCTGATAGTTGCCCCTGGCGTGCAGCCATGACAGCACATCGGCCAGGTGCCAGATGGTGGCGCTGCCTTCGTGCACGGGCGCGGGAAAACTGTGGCGGTGCTTGTGCATCAGCTTGTGCATGTTTTGCCGGGTCAGGGCGTGATTGCCGGGATTTTTCGGCGTGCTCCAGATGCAGGCGATGCAGAACTCGCCGCAGCGGCAGCCGTCATCGTTGCAGGGGCAATGCATCTTTCCCCAGCAGGGCTGCCGCCTGTCTCCACGCGCCAGCCCTGGCTTTCTGCGTAACGCAGCGCCGCTTTGATGTTTTTCTTCGGGGGCGAGGAGCACCATGCTATGGGTGCAAGGTAGGTCGATATCTTGCGGTTGTCAAGTGACAACCGCAAGATAATCGGCCATCATTGGCTCACTCTACTTCGGGATTCACCGCCATCACTTGCGAAAAGCCCCCATCGACGTAGGTAATCTCGCCCGTGATGCCGGACGCCAGGTCGGACAGCAAGAAGGCGGCCGTGTTGCCCACTTCCTCGATGGTGACGTTGCGTCGCAGCGGGGCGTGCTCGGCCACGAAGCCCAGCAGCTTGCTGAAATCCTTGATGCCGGAGGCGGCCAGGGTCTTGATGGGACCGGCGGAAATGCCGTTGGCGCGGATGCCGCGCGGACCCAGCGATTCGGCCAGGTAGCGCACGGACGCTTCCAGCGAGGCCTTGGCCAGGCCCATGGTGTTGTAATAGGGCACGGCGCGCACGGCGCCCAGGTAGGTCAGGGTCAGCACCGAAGCGCCCGGGTGCAGCAGGGGCAGGGCGGCCTTGGCCATGGCGGGAAAGCTGTAGGCGGAAATATCGTGGGCGATGCGGAAACTGTCGCGTGACAGGCCGTCGAGGAAGTCGCCGGCGATGGCTTCGCGCGGGGCGAAGCCGATGGCGTGCACCAGGCCATCGAGCTGCTCCCAGTGCTGCGCCAGGTCGCTGAAGACGGCGCTGATCTGCTCGTCGCTGGACACGTCGCAGTCAAACACCAGTTCACTGCCAAATTCCGCCGCGAATTCCGTGATGCGCTCCTTGAAGCGCTCGCCCACATAGGTAAAGGCCAGGGTGGCGCCTTCGCGGTGGCAGGCCTTGGCGATGCCGTAGGCGATGGAGCGGTTCGACAGCAAGCCCGTGATGAGGATTTTTTTGCCTTGTAGGAAAGCCATGACGACTCCTGTCTGGGTAGGTGGGCGGGTAAGGCGGATGTGCAACCGGCCGCGACAGCAAAGCTGTGGCGGCCGGTGAGGTGGATCTATATGGATCAGGCGATCAGTGACGGGCCTTGGCGCGATTGCTGCCACCGCCGCGCTGGATGCGCGGTTTTACCAGCGAAATGGGTGCTGCCTGTACCTTGCCGCCCTTGGCGACGCGGCGCACGGCCTTGGCGGCCCGTTCCGGACGGTCCGCTTCCAGCAGCATGGTGGCGCTGTCGGCGATTTCCTGGGTGATGTCCTTGTTCATCGTGGCCGAGGTTTTCGGCACGAGAATGGTGGAGCCGGCGCGCAAACGGGTGCGCTGGGGAATGTTGTTGGCCTGGCGCAGCACGTCGGCCGTGGTGCCGAATTTCGACGCCAGGGTTTCGATGCGTTCACGCGCGTTGGTGATCTTGTGCGTGGTCCAGCTCGACAAGGCATGACCCCATTGCGCCAGGTTGGTGGTGAACTTGGCGGCGTTTTCCTGTGGCAGCAAAATCTTGGTCTTTTCGCCGCCGATGATGACAGGGCGGTTAAATTGCGGATTCAAGGCCTTGAATTCATCCATCGACAGCTCGGCCAGCTGGGCGGCAACGGTGATGTCGATGTCGCTGGTCTTGTCGATGGCCGTGAAATACGGCTGGTTGTCGACCACCGGCAGTGTCAGGCCGAATTGGGCCGGATTGGCGATGATGTTCTTGACGGCTTGCAGTTTCGGCACGTAGTTGCGCGTTTCGGCCGGCATCAGGTCGGCCAGGCTTTCGAAATCGGTGGGCTTGCCCAGCGCCTGGTTTTTCTTGATGGCGCGCTGCACCGAGCCTTCGCCCCAGTTGTAGGCGGCCAGCGCCAGTTGCCAGTCGCCAAACATGTCATACAGGCGCTGCAGGTACGTCAATGCCGCATCGGTCGAGGCCAGCACGCCGCGGCGCTCGTCCTTGAACATGTTTTGCTTGAGGTTGAAATCGCGTCCCGTGGCGGGCACGAATTGCCACATGCCGGCCGCATTGGCGCTGGAGAACGCTTGCGGGTTGAAGGCGGACTCGATGAATGGCAGCAAGGCCAGTTCCGTCGGCATGCCGCGCTTTTCCAGTTCCTGCACCACGTGGAAAATATAGCGCGAGGCGCGCGCCGTCGTGCGGGCGATGTAGTCGGGGCGGGTGGCATACCAGTTGACGTGGTTGGCCACCAGCTGGTTGTTGATGTCGGGAATCGCATAGCCGCTGCGGATGCGGCCCCAGACGTCGGCTTCGCGCAGCGGATCGGAACTGTCGCTGAGGTTTTTCAGCAGACGGTCGGTCTTTTGCAGGCGGTTATCGAGGGTGGGGAGTTTCGCCGTGACCTGGGCGGTCATCGGGATCAGGGCAGGCGTGGCGGCGGCGACTGGCGCGTTATCGCTCTCAACACCGGCTTCGTACGCCTGGCTGAGGGCGGGCGCAAGCGCCAGGGCCAACGCCGCCAGGACGGTAGATTTAAAGGAGTTTTCGTGCATAGTGTTCCATTGTTGTCGTCGGAGAAACATCGGACAGACCCATGATTAAGGTGCGAGTGTACGTATATCCACATGCCGGAGTCAAGAATTATGTCAGCATGATGACGGCACATAGGCGGCAATAGCGATGTTTCCATTCGCTAATAGTGCAATTATTACAAATTTAATTTGCCGGATGCGCGGTTCGGCCGCTGTTATAGCATAGATGGCGCCGACCCTGGCGCAAGCCTGGCAGGCGCCGGGCATGAGGCTGCGCAAAAGTGCGTACAATTTGGCTTTGGCCGGCCATCCAGATGCCGGCTGCCTTATTGATAGAGAGTCATGCATATGAACACCCCGCCGCGTCACGACGACGACAACGCCGTCATCATCGCCAATACCGTTGCCTGGCTGGAAAAGGCCGTGATCGGCCTGAACCTGTGCCCGTTCGCCAAGGCCGTGCACGTCAAGAAGCAGATCCGCTACGTGGTGTGCGAATCGAGCAATCCGGAAGATTTATTGGCGCTGCTGATGGACGAGCTGCAAATCCTCGCCGACACGGACCCCGAGCAGATCGACACGACCCTGCTGATCCACCCGTACACCCTGAACGATTTCCTCGACTACAACGAGTTCCTCGATGTGGCCGACGCGGCAGTGGAAGACATGCACCTGGCCGGCGAGCTGCAGGTGGCCAGTTTCCACCCGCACTACCAGTTTGCCGAAACGTTCGAAGACGACATCAGCAACTACACCAACCGTTCGCCGTACCCGACCTTGCATCTGCTGCGCGAAGACAGCATCGAGCGCGCCGTCGAGGCTTTCCCGGAAGCGTCCGAGATCTTCGACAAGAATATCGCCACCCTGGAAAAGCTGGGCATCGAAGGCTGGCAACAACTCGGCTTGCCGAAGGCATCCTGATGGCGGACAAGGAATTGCCGCCGCGTCCCGATACGCCCTGCGTGGCCGTATGCTCGACCACCTTCGATGAAATCTGCCGCGGCTGCGGCCGTACCGTGGTGGAAGTGGCCCACTGGGTGTCGATGACGGATGAGGAGAAGGAAGTGGTGTGGGTGCGTATTCTGGCGCAGGGGTATCCGCGCAGGAATACTTGATTTAACCCGACTGCAACTGCTGGGGTCAGACCCCCTCACATGTCAGCGATGACTTTTGTGTGAGCGGTATTGAGGGTCTGACCCCGGTACTATTGGCGTCAACTATTAATAGCTGCCGATAAAATCCTTCTTGCCGACTTCGATGCCGTTGTGGCGCAGGATGTCGTAGGCCGTCGTCGCGTGGAAGAAGAAGTGCGGCAGCGCGTAGTGGAACAGATAGGTCTGGCCCGTGAAGTGCTTGGTCTTTTCGCCGCTGCCGGTGGTGATGGCGCGCGTTTCGCTGCCGTCGATGTCCGCTTGCGGCAGGCTTTCCAGGAAGGCGATGGTTTTTACGATGCGCGCTTTCAGTTCGGCAAAGCTCTGCTCGCTATCCTCATAGGGCGGCACGGCCACGCCGGCCAGACGCGCGCCGCAGCCCTTGGCGAAGTCGGTGGCGATCTGGATCTGGCGCACGAACGGCAGCATGTCCGGGAACAAGCGGAATTGCAGCAGGGCGTTCGGGTCGATTTTCTTGTCTTGCACGTGCGTTTCCGCCTTGTCCAGGATGGCGGCCAGGCTGCCCAGGATTTGTTTGAAGACGGGGATCGATGCGGAATAGATGGAGAAGGTCATGGTGGTTCCTCTAGGTGAAGTGGCGCGATGATAGCAAGCCGCGCGCTTTTCTGCTGGCGCTGGCCGGCTGTGCCATGGAACGTGTGGTTTTTCGGCCCTGTCTATATGACATGAGGTAGCTGCCGGCGTGTGTTTATTGGTGACTTACCCTGCTTTTTCCATGCATAATTGCTTCTGAAAAAGTTTCTTCCCGCCCCGTCCACCCTGATTCCCCCGTAAAGTTCGATGAGCGCTCGCCTGGTCCCTGTTGCCCTGTCCCTGCATGTCTAATTCCCTCTATCAACGCCTGCGTGCCAGCCTGAGCGCCCTGTATGGCTCGTCGATCTATGGCGCCCTGCTGCTGGTGGTGTTTGGCGGCCTGGTCCTGCCCGCCATCATCGGCAGCTATTTGCTGGTGGGCGTGCACGAACGCCAGTCGGCGCGCACCAGCCTGAACGAGGCCCTGCAGCGCAATGTCGACATCCTGGCGCTGGGCATGCAGGAATCGCTGTGGAACATGAATGCGGAATCGGCCCATTCGCTGGTCGAATCGGTGATGCGCGACCGTGCCGTGCTGCTGGTCAAGGTGGTGGGGCAGGGCGACACGGAATTCATCAGCCTGCAGGCGCCGCAGCGCCCGGTGGGCAATCTGTACCGCGCCGAGCGCGATATCCTCGTGCGCGGTGAACGCATCGGCCACGTGGTGGTGGAGATGGACGATGCGCGCAGCCAGCAGGAGTTGCGCGAAAAACAGGTGTCGTATATTTTCGTGCTGGGCGCGCAACTGGCCATCTCGATGGCGCTGATCGTGCTGTTCCTGAACCGCCGCCTGCTGAAACCGCTGCGCCGCCTGATGCGCTTTTCCGACCGCCTGTCGCATGGCGATTTCGATACGCGCCTGGTGTCGGGCAGCCACGACGAACTGGGACGCCTGGCCGCCCAGCTCGAACAGATGCGCGCGGCCATCCGCCAGCTGTTCGAGGATGTGGGCCAGCGCGAGGAGCGCTTCCGCACCATCGTCACGCAAGTGCCGGGCGCCGTCTTCCGCTACCGGCCCGACGGCCCCATCGATTTCGTCAGCGATGCGATCGAGGAAATCGCCGGCTACTCGGCGCGCCAGTTCATGCGCGGCAGCACGCATGCCTGGGTCGACCTGATCTGCCCAGAAGACCGCCGCGCGCACCGCCGCGCCGTCAAGCAGGCCGTCCTGGAGGTGCAGCCGTATGCGCTCGAGTACCGCATCATCGACTCCTTCGGCACCGAACGCTGGGTGGCCGAGAATGGCCAGCCGCAGGCGGGCGAGCAGGGCGTGACCTGGGTCGACGGCATCATCGCCGACATCAGCCAGCGCAAGCACCACGAAATGCGCATCGAAGCGCTGCTGACCGAGCAGAGCGCCATTCTCGACAACGTGATGTTCGGCGTGATGTTCGTGCGCCACCGCCGCATCATTTCCGTCAACCGCCGCTGCGAAGACCTGTTCGGCTACGATCCGGGCCAGATGATGGGCAAGTCGACGGCCATCGTGTTTACCAGTTCCTACGATTTCGAGGAGGCGGGCGAGCGCCAGTATCCGGCCCTGGCGGCCGGCGGCGACTTCAGCGAGGAGCGCCAGTACCAGCGCCGCGACGGCAGCCTGTTCTGGGCTCTCGTCAGCGGCTGCGCGCTTGATCCGCAGCGGCCCAATGAAGGCAGCATCTGGGTGTACGCCGACATCACGGCGCGCAAGGAAGCCGAGGAAAAGCTGCGCCTGTCGGCCACCGTGCTCGAGCACATCGCCGATGGCGTGATGGTGGTCGACGCGCACGGCATCATCGTCACCGTCAATCCCGCCTTCACGCAGATCACCGGCTATACCGAGGCCGAAGCGGTAGGCCGGCATTCTTCGCTGACGCGTTCGGCGCGCCACGACGCGGGGTTCTACCAGGCCATGTGGGATGAGCTCAAGGCCAGCGGTTTCTGGCGCGGCGAGATCTGGCATCAGCGCAAGAATGGCGAGCTGTACCTGGAGTGGCTGACCATCAGCGCCGTGCGCGACACGCATGCGACCACCACGCACTACGTGGGCGTGTTCAGCGACATCACCCTGATCAAGGAGTCGCAGGAAAAGCTCGACCACATGGCGCACCACGATCCGCTGACGGCGCTGCCGAACCGGCTGCTGTTCCACGACCGCTTGCAGCATGCGCTGCTGCGCGCCGCGCGCGACGACGAGCAGCTGGCCGTGCTGTTCATCGACCTGGACCGCTTCAAGAACGTCAACGATACCCTGGGCCACCACGTGGGCGACGAATTGCTGCAAAAGGTGGCGGGCCAGCTGACGGCGCGCCTGCGCGAAGGCGATACCCTGGCGCGCCTGGGCGGCGACGAATTCATCGTGCTGCTTGAACGCATCGATGGCGAATATGGCGCGACCCAGGTGGCGGAAAAGCTGGTGACCATGTTCGAGCAGCCGTTCACGGTGGCCGGCCATGAATTGTTCGTCACCTGCAGCGTGGGCATCAGCCTGTATCCGGATGATGCGCTGGACTTGAACATGCTGATCCGCAATGCCGACGTGGCCATGTACCAGGCCAAGGCGCGCGGGCGCAATGGCTACCGTTTCTATGCGCCGTCGATGACGGGCGAGGGTGTCGAGCGCCTGCGCCTGGAAACCTTTTTGCGCCGCTCGATCGAGAAGCACGAGATTTTCCTCAATTACCAGCCGCAGGTGGAAATCGACACGGGCCGCCTGGTGGGCGTCGAGGCGCTGGTGCGCTGGAACCACCCGGAACTGGGGCTGGTGCCGCCGGCGCGCTTCATTCCGCTGGCCGAGGACAGCGGCTTCATCAACCAGCTGGGGAAATGGGTGCTCGACGAAGCCTGCCGCCAGATGATGCGCTGGCAGGCGCAGGGCTTGCGCGTGCCGAAGATGGCCGTGAACCTGTCCGTGAAACAGTTCGAACGGGGCAGCATCGCCGGCATGGTGGCCGACATCCTGCAGGAAACGGGACTCGAGCCGCAGCGGCTGCAGCTGGAAGTGACGGAATCGGTGATCATGAACACGGGCGACGCGCTCGGTTTCATCAACGACCTGCACGCCATCGGCGTGGGCCTGGCCATCGACGATTTCGGCACCGGCTATTCCTCGCTGGCGTACCTGAAGCAGCTGCCCGTGCAGACCCTGAAGATCGACCGCTCCTTCATCAAGGATATCTCGACCGACGTCAATGATGAAGCCATCGCCATTGCCATCATCCAGCTGGGCAAGAGCATGCAATTGTCCGTGATCGCCGAAGGCGTGGAGACGGAAGAGCAGGCGGCGTTCCTGCTGCGCCACGGCTGCAAGCTGGCGCAGGGTTATTTTTATAGCCGGCCGGTGCTGGCACAGGATATGCTGGAGCGCTGGATCGATCCGCTGGATCCACCGTCAACTAATTAAAGGTATGCCATGGCTGGAGAAAAAAACACGTCGCGTCGCCGTTTCCTGCTCGGAGGCCTGGGCCTGGGCGTGGCCGGCGTGGGCGCCCTGGTGCTGGGCTGGGGCGTGCTGCCGCCGCGCCAGCGCCTGAATGGCAGCGCACCGTTTCCCGTGACCGATGGCGCCGTGGCCTTGAATGGCTGGCTGGCCATCGCTACGGACGGCACTGTCACGCTGGCCATGCCGCGCAGCGAGATGGGGCAGGGCGTGCACACGGCCCTGCCGATGCTGGTGGCCGAGGAACTCGACGTGGCTTTGAGCAAGGTGAAGCTGATCCAGGCGCCGATGGACAAGATCTTCGGCAATGTCGCCATGCTTGCCGATGGCTTGCCCTTCCATCCGGACGACCGGGGCCGCGTCAAAGCGCTGGCCCAATGGACGGTGGCCAAGGCGGCGCGCGAACTGGGCGTCATCGTCACGGGCGGCTCGTCGAGCGTGAAGGATGGCTGGGGGCCCATGCGCGAGGCGGGAGCGTCCGCCCGCGCCATGCTGGTGGGGGCTGCTGCCGCGTTGTGGCAGTTGCCGGCCGCGCAGTGCCGCACGGAAAATGGCGAAGTGCTGCACCCGGACGGCCGGCGTGCCAGCTATGGCAGCCTGGCGCAGCGCGCCGCCGCCATCGATCCGGGCACGCCGGTGCTGAAAGCGCCGAAGGATTTCAAATTGATCGGCCAGCCGGCGCCACGCCGCGACACGCCGTCGAAAGTCAATGGCAGCGCGCGCTTCGGCATCGACGCGCGTCCGCCCGGCATGCTGTACGCGGCCCTGCATCTGCCGCCGCGCCTGGGCGATACCCTCGCCGCGTTCGACGCGGCGCCCGTGCTGGCCATGCCCGGCGTGAAAAAGGTCATCGACCTGACGCCGCGGCTGGCGCAGCGCAGTGTGTCATGTGCGGCCGTGGTGGCCGACACCTGGTGGCGCGCGAAACAGGCGGCGGCCGCCTTGCCGACACAATGGCGGGCCGGCCCGCAATCGAATTTGTCCAGCGCCGGCGTCTACGCGGAGTTTGCCCGCCTGCTCGATAGCGAGGCAGGTTATGCCTACCACGCCAGCGGCGAGGTGGAAAGCAAGGACGTGCAGGGCTTGCGCCAGGTGAGCGCCGAATACCGCGCACCCTTCCTCGCGCACGCCGCCATGGAACCCGTCAACTGCACCGCGCAGGTGAAAAATGGCAAGGTGATGCTGTGGGTGTCGACGCAGGCACCCGGCATCGCCGTCGACGTGGCGGCGAAAGTGGCTGGCGTCGATGCGAAGGACGTCGTCATCGAGGTACTGCTGCTGGGTGGCGGTTTTGGCCGCCGCCTGGAAGTGGACATGATCGCGCAAGCCGTGGCCATCGCGCTGCAATGCGATGGCGCGCCGGTGCAGCTGGTGTGGACGCGCGAGCAGGATACCCAGCACGATATGTACCGTCCCGCCGCGCTGGCGCGTTTTTCCGCCCGCCTCGATGCGCAGGGCGGCATCGCTTCCTGGGACAACAAATCCGTCAGCGGCTCCATCACGCACCAGTTCTTGCAGCGCAATTTCGGCTTGCCTGGCGCGGGGCCGGACAAGACCACGGCCGAAGGCGAATTCGACATGCCCTACGAAATCGCCAACCAGCGCATCGCCCACGTGATCGCGGACAGTGCCGTGCCGATCGGCTACTGGCGTTCCGTGGGACATTCGCACAACGCGTTTTTCAAGGAAAGCTTCATCGACGAACTGGCGCATGCGGCGGGGCGCGATGGTGTCGCCTTCCGCCGTGGCATGCTGGCGCGGCATCCGCGCCACCTGGCCGTGCTCGATGCGGCGGTTGCCAGGGCGGGCAGCGCGCCGCCCGGCCATGCGCATGGGGTGGCCTTGCACCAGTCGTTCGGCAGCATCGTGGCGCAGGTGGCGCAGGTGGCCGTGGAAAACGGTGAAATCCGCGTGCGGCGCGTGGTGTGCGCCATCGATTGCGGCATCGCCGTCAATCCGAACATCATCGCCCAGCAGATGGAGTCGGCCGTGCTGTTCGGCCTGTCGGCGGCGCTGGGCGGCGAGATCACCTTCAAGGAGGGCAAGGCCCTGCAGGGCAATTTCCACGACTATCCGGTGCTGCGCATGGGGCAGGAGCCGCTGGTCGAGACCATCATCATCGCCAGCGCCGAACATCCGGAAGGCGTGGGCGAGCCGGGCACGCCGCCGATCGCGCCGGCCGTGGCCAATGCCGTGTTCATCCTGACGGGGAAAAGGCTGCGCAGCCTGCCGCTGCGGCTGGGGTAACTACATCAAGCCAAGGTGGCGGCCAGCATGCTGCGCAAGTTGCAGTCGCGCTGCCAGTCGCGCCGCTCCTGCGTGCTGGCCGACAGCGCCGCCAGTTCCGCGGCGCTGAGCGCCTGCTGCGCCTGCAGCATGCGGTGCGCCAGGCCGCCGTCGGGCAGTACGGTGCCGAAGAAGGCGACATCGTCGTCATGCTGGATCAGCAGGGTGGGGAAGTTTTCGATATCGAGGTCGCCCACCACGTCGGCCTGGTCTTCGATGTCGATCCAGACGAAGACCGTGTCCGGGTGGCGCGCGGCCAGTTCCTCGAACGTGGCGCGGTAGGTGCCGCACGTGCCGCACCATAGCGCGCACAGGCAGGCCACCGTCCAGCGCGGGCCGGCCAGGGCTGCCGCGACGTCGCCGCGGTTATCGGTAGTGAGGGTCAGGCTGTGCATGGTTTCTGTATTCTAGGCTGCTGGGCGCCAGGCGCCCGATGCGCGTATTCTACCGCGCCCGGCCACGCCAGTCCCAAGAATGCATGAGCTTGTTTAGCCGGGTTTTTTGATGTAACTCACCTTTCTAGTGGATAATGCTGGTAATTGCGCGCTGATTACGCTGGGCCATGCTGTTTCCTGGCCCCGCAGCCTGACTCCTCCAGTCTGTTTTCATGCCCTGCCCGGTGTCAGCGCTCCCGCCTTTGTTTATTTTTATTATGGAATTAGCCAGCTTATGTTGAGTTACCGCCACGCTTTTCACGCGGGTAATCACGCCGATGTGTTGAAGCATTATGTGCAGATTCAGTTGTTGCAGTACCTGAATCAAAAAGATACCGCCTATAGTTATATCGATACCCACTCCGGCGCGGGCGTGTATGCGCTCGACGGCGGCTATGCCTCGAAAAATGCCGAGTACGAAACGGGTATCGCGCCCCTGTGGGATCGCACGGACCTGCCGGCCTCGCTGGCCGAGTACATGAAGCTGATCAAGGAGATGAATCCGAGCGGCAAGATGCGCTACTACCCGGGTTCGCCGTACTGCGCCGACAAGGTCAGCCGCGAGCAAGACCGTCTGCGCCTGTTCGAGCTGCATCCCGCCGATGCCAAGATTCTGGCCGACAATTTCCGCAAGGTCGAGGCGCATGCGCTGGCCCAGGGCGAGCGTCCGACCGTGCGCGGCAAGCGCGTCATCATCACCAAGGCGGACGGCTTCCAGAGCCTGAAAGCCCTGCTGCCGCCGCCATCGCGCCGCGCGCTGGTGCTGATCGACCCGCCGTACGAAGACAAGATGGATTACCGCAAGGTCAAGGACACCCTGGCCGACGCGCTCGTGCGCTTCCCGTCGGGCATCTACGCCGTCTGGTACCCGGTGCTGCAACGCATGGAATCGCGCCAGTTCGCCGACAAGCTCAAGCAGTTGCCCAGCTCGGACTGGCTGCACGTGACCCTGACGGTGAACACGCCGTCGCCGGACGGCTTCGGCCTGCACAGCAGCGGCATGTTCATTTTGAACCCGCCATACACGCTCGAGCCGATGCTGCGCGAAGTCATGCCGTATCTGGTAAAAGTGCTGGGCCGCGACGATGGCGCCAAGTTCGTGCTGGAGACGGGCAAAGGCGGACAAAAGAACACGGGCACCCGTCGAGTCTGAAGACACCTGACCAAACCTACTGCGCGTCGGTATAGGCGGCCTGCGATGCTCACCGTACTAGAGTACGGTTGCGCTTCTTAGCCACCTCTCCCTTCCGCTCGCTACGGTTTTGTCAGGTGTCGTAACTATCGTAGTTGAGCAAAGTAAATAAACGCCACGGCAAATATTTCCGTGGCGTTTGTCGTTTACTGTCCCAGCAACAGGAACACGGTGGGCTTCTTGTGGAAGTCGGGTGCCTTGCCGGCGGCCAATTGTTTCTTCCACTGTCCGCCATTCCATGTCTGCACGCTTTCCGTGTCCAGGCTCAGGTCGGTGGCGACGCAGATCAGGGTCGATGGTGCGCATTGCGCCACGAGGGCTTCGAGCATGGCGGCGTTGCGGTACGGCGTCTCGATGAACAGCTGGGTCTGCTTTTCATTGCGCGAACGGCTTTCCAGTTCCTTGATGCGCTTGGCGCGCAGGGCCGCGTCCGTGGGCAGGTAGCCGTTGAAGGCAAAGCTCTGGCCGTTCAGGCCGCTGGCCATCACGGCCAGCAGGATCGACGACGGCCCCACCAGCGGACGCACGCGGATAGCGTGCTGATGCGCCAGGCGCACCAGGTCGGCGCCGGGATCGGCCACGGCGGGCACGCCCGCTTCCGACACCAGGCCCGCGTCGCGGCCCGCCAGCAGCGGCGCCAGCAAGCCGGCCAGCGCTTGCGCCGGGGTATTCACGTTGAGTTCGGAAATGGTGATTTCCTGCAAGGGCTTGGCCAGCGGATGCTGGTTGCCGATCAGCTTTAAAAAGGCGCGCGCCGTCTTGGCGTTTTCCGCGACGAAATAATCGAGCTGGGACGTGATCTGCCTTACTTGTTCGGGAATGATATGGGCCAGCGGGTCGGCCGGGCTGTCGGACAGGCCGAGGTGGTTGGGGATCAGGTACAGGGTGCCGGTCATCTTGTTAGCTTTGTATTGGCCGGGGTCAGTCCCTTCGGGATCGGAGTGCGCTCCACTGGAACGCACTCTTTCGTCGGGTCTGACCCCAGGGTGATTAAAATATAAAAAACGTCACGCCAGCCTTGCGTAGCATGCCGGTGAGGGCGATCAGCGGCAAGCCGGTGAGGGCGGTCGGGTCGTTGGTGGCTATGCGTTCGAGCAGGGCGATGCCCAGTCCCTCGTTCTTGGCGCTGCCGGCGCAGTCATACGGCTGTTCGATGCGCAGATAGGCGTCCAGTTCGGCGTCGGGCAAGTCGCGCACGGTGACGAGGGTCTGCACGTCTTCCACTTGCGCCACGGGAGGACTCTGGCGGCCATCGAGCAGGCACAGGGCCGTGTGGAAGACGGTCTGGCGCCCGCGCATGGTTTGCAGTTGAAGCAAGGCACGCGCATGGTTGCCCGGCTTGCCGATCTGCGCGCCATCGAGGGTGGCGACCTGGTCGGAACCGATGACGAGGCTGCCAGGATAGCGGTCGAGCACGGCTTGTGCCTTGGCCTGGGCCAGGCGCAGGGCCGTGGCGCTGGGGCTTTCGCCTGGCAGCGGGCTTTCGTCGAGATCGGGCACGGCCACCTCGAAAGGCAGGCGCAGGCGTTGCAGCAGTTCCTTGCGGTAGCTTGAACTCGATGCAAGAATCAAGCGCAATGGGGCGGAAGTTGGTATCATTCGGTAGTGGATGGCGGCCGGCCTGGCCGCGCTGGTCGATGTCAGTGGAATTTCATGCAAATTCCAGGGCGCAGAGCCTATAACTGAGGCTCCATGCGGCATGGCAGTGTTGATGAAATGTCATGTTGATGGCAATGATTGCGTCAAAAAAGATGCTTAGCCTTTGACTCCGTGCTAAAAACCCTGTTATTATCGCAGGTTTTCCGGGGAAATTTTCTACCAATGAATGCTTTTGTGATCGACGCCTTTGATTTTTGTCGTATCAGCGGGAGCCGCGAGGGTGTAACTCCTGTCGCTGAAATGACCCGGTTGACCAAGGATTGTGCAGATGCTTCCGGCGACATCGCCTGGAAGGTCGTTGGCGGCACCAGCAAGCTGGGCTACCCACAACTGACCTTGTCGGTCAACGGCACCGTTCAGCTGGTTTGCCAGCGCTGCCTGGCTCCGTATGCTTACGTAATTGATTCTTCGACTGTTTTGATGCTGGGCAAGGATGACGAGCATGCAGACGAGATCGAAGAAATCATCAACGATGAAACGATCGACGTGATTGTCGGCAGCCGCAACATGGATGCCGCGGCCCTGATTGAAGATGAAGCCTTGCTGGCCCTGCCGCAGGTACCCAAACACGAGGTCTGCCCCGATACGGCGCAGCTCGATGCTCTCAAGACTGAAAAGAAGTCGCCGTTCGCGGCACTGAAGGACTTGAAGCCAGAATAAGTAGTAGTTGCAGTTTATAGGGGGTCTCAAAAACCGCAGGTTGTGAGGTCCCGCTTGAGAACGTGTCAAACGCGTGTTGTAATCGAGTATGGCAAGTGTAGTGAAATGTAGTAGTAATAAACGATGTCGGTCCGGACTATTTTCGGGTAGTCTTTGCCGCTGGGATACTCGATTCGCATGTATTTGCTAATCGAATGTGCTAAAATTTTAGAACTTATGTATTAGGAGTCATCATGGCAGTTCAACAGAACAAGAAAACCCCTTCCAAGCGCGGCATGCACCGTTCGCACGACTTCCTGGTCGCGCCGCAATTGAGCGTTGAGCCAGTTACCGGCGAAACCCACCTGCGTCACCATATCAGCCCTAACGGCTTCTATCGTGGCCGTAAAGTGCTGAAGACCAAAAACGACGAGTAATCGACGTTTTTGTTGGGTAAGATGAAAGCGGTGTTACGTGGTTATTCGGCGTGGCGCCGCTTCTTCTTTTTTATCGGCTGCAATTCATCTTGCACACCCGTCATTTTGAATCAAGCTTGCCAGCGCTGTGGTGATATATGCCGCCTTGGTATGCTCCAGTCCGATTCACATCTTGCCGCAAGCCCGCAGCGGTACTGAATCAAACCAAATGACAATCAAAATTTCTATCGACTGCATGGGCGGAGATCATGGTCCCTCAGTCACTATCCCCGCAGCAATTTCCTTCGTAAAACATGAGCCTGAAGCAGAACTGATCCTTGTTGGATTGGAAGACGTGATCCGTGCCGAGCTAAAAAAACATAAAGCCGACACGCATCCGCGCCTGTCGGTGCTGCATGCCTCCGAACAAGTTACCATGGACGACCCTCTGGAAGTGGCACTGCGCCGCAAGAAGGACTCGTCCATGCGCGTGGCCATCGAACAGGTCAAGAGCGGCGTGGCGCAAGCCTCCGTCTCCGCCGGTAATACGGCAGCCCTGATGGCCGTGTCGCGCTATGTATTGAAAACCATGTCCGGCGTCGACCGCCCGGCCATCTGCAGCATCTTGCCGAACCAAAAGAACGGCCCGACCTACATGCTGGACCTGGGCGCCAACGTCGATTGCGAACCGCATCACCTGCACCAGTTCGCCATCATGGGTTCCGTGCTCGTGTCCGCCATGGAGGGCATCGCGCGTCCCACGATCGGCTTGCTGAACGTGGGCACGGAAGATATCAAGGGCAATGAAGTGGTGAAACTCACTTCCAAGCTGCTGCAGGCCGACCACGAGCGCGGCGCGCTGAACTTCTATGGCAACGTGGAAGGCAACGACATCTTCAAGGGCACCACCGATATCGTCGTCTGCGACGGCTTTGTCGGCAACGTTACCCTGAAAGCCATCGAAGGCCTGGCGCGCTTCATGAAAGACGTGCTCACTTCCGAATTCAAGCGTAATCCGATTACCATGCTGGGCGCGCTGATCGCCCGCGGCGCCCTGAAGGCCATCGGCAACCGCTTGAATCCTTCCCGATATAACGGCGCCAGCCTGCTGGGCTTGCGTGGTCTCGTCTTCAAGAGCCATGGCAGCGCCGATGCCTATTCGTTTGAATGGGCCTTGCGCCGCGCCTTTGATGCGGCAAAAAATGACGTGCAAGCGCACCTGGCCAGCCTGATCGCCGAGCTGATGCCGCGCACGCCAGTACCGGACGAACCTACATCAACAAGCTCTACCATTTAGTGGACGGGTACTTGCATGACTGTTTTTAGCAGAACTTACAGCAAAATTATCGGTACCGGCAGCTACCTGCCGGAGAAGCGCGTCACCAACCAGGATTTGACCGAACAGCTCGCCGCCAAGGGCATCGAGACGTCGGATGAATGGATCGTCTCGCGCAGCGGCATCTCGGCGCGCCATTACGCGGCGCCGTCGCAAAATTCCTCGGACCTGGGCGTCGAAGCGGCCAAAAAGGCCCTGGAAATGGCCGGCCTGAACGGCAACGACCTGGACCTGATCATCGTCGCCAGCTCGACCCCGGATTTCTTTGGCAGCTTCCCCAGCACCGCCTGCATCGTGCAAAACAAGCTGGGCATCACGAATAACTGCGCCGCCGTCGACGTGCAAGCCGTCTGCAGCGGCTTCGTGTATGCGGTAGCCACGGCTGACAGCTTCATCCAGTCGGGCATGCATAAAAACGTGCTGGTGATCGGCGCCGAAGTGTTTTCGCGCATCCTCAATTTCGACGACCGCGGCACCTGCGTGCTGTTCGGCGACGGCGCCGGCGCCATCGTCATGACGGCGTCAAAAGAGCCAGGCATCCTGGCCACCAAGCTGCACGCCGATGGCCGCCACTCGAATATCCTCAGCGTCCCTGGCAGCCTGGCCGGCGGCGCGCTCGACGGCAGCGCTTTTTTGTACATGGATGGTCCGGCCGTCTTCAAGCTGGCTGTTTCCGTGCTGGAAAAAGTCGCGCATGAAGCGCTGGAACACGCCAACATGACGCAGGACCAGATCGACTGGCTGATCCCGCACCAGGCGAACATCCGCATCATGAACAGCACGGCCAAGAAACTCGGCTTGCCGTTGGAAAAGATGGTGGTCACGGTGGACCAGCATGGCAACACCTCGGCCGCCTCGATCCCGCTGGCACTCGACATCGCCGTGCGCGATGGCCGTGTGAAGAAGGGCGACAACGTCATGATGGAAGGCGTGGGCGGCGGCTTTACCTGGGGCGCCGTGCTGGCAAGGATGTAAAAACCGAAGGCTGACTTCGGGGTCCGACCTGTCGGGGGAATGCATTCCAGTGGAGTGAATTCCGATCCCGCAGGGACGTACCCCAGCCTTTGCTGTCAGGGTTAAAAGTTACCCTACCCAAATAAAAATTCAAACGGAGTCCGCATGACACAATTTGCATTTGTTTTCCCAGGCCAAGGTTCGCAAGCGATTGCGATGCTCGACGGCTTCGCCGGCAATCCGGTGGTGGCCCAGACCGTGGCCGAAGCGTCGGACGCCCTGCAATTCGACCTGGGCAAGCTGATCGCCGAAGGTCCGAAGGAAGAGCTGGACCTGACCACGAATACGCAGCCCGTGATGCTGACGGCCGCCGTGGCGTTTTACCGCGCCTGGCTGGCCGCCGGCGGCCCCGTGCCGACGGTCGTCGCCGGCCACAGCCTGGGTGAATACTCGGCGCTGGTCGCCGCAGGCGTCATCGACTTCAAGGATGCCGTGCCGCTCGTGCGTTTCCGCGCACAAGCCATGCAGGAAGCCGTGCCCGTCGGGCAGGGCACGATGGCTGTCGTGCTGGGCCTGTCGGACGACGATGTGCGCGCCGTGTGCGCGGAAGCGGCGGCGAAAAACCCGGCCCTGGTGGTCGAGCCCGTCAACTTCAATGCGCCTGCGCAAGTCGTCATCGCCGGCCACACGGCTGCGGTCGAGCGCGCCTGCGAGCTGGCGAAAGCCAAGGGCGCCAAGCGCGCCATGAAGCTGCCGGTTTCCGCGCCCTTCCACTCGTCGCTGCTGAAGCCGGCGTCGGACCGTTTGCGCGAATACATGGCCGGCCTGGCCTTCTCGGCGCCGCAGATCGCCCTGATCAACAACGTCGACGTGGCCATCGTCAATGATGTGGCCGGCATCAAGGATGCGCTGGTGCGCCAGGCGGCCAGCCCCGTGCGCTGGGTGGAGACCATGCAGAAGGTCGCTGCCGACGGCATCACGCAAGTGATCGAGTGCGGTCCGGGCAAGGTCCTGATGGGCCTGGCCAAGCGCATCGATCCGGTGCTGGTGGGCGACGCCATCGTCGACCAGGCTACGCTGGAACGCATTTTGACGCAGCTCAAGTAAACAGCGAGCGGCAGGGCAGTGATGCCTGCCGCCAGCCATCTTTAAGGATACTCATGAATTTAGCAAATCAAGTCGTACTGGTCACGGGCGCATCGCGCGGCATCGGCCGCGCCATCGCCACCGAACTGGGCAAGCAGGGTGCCACCGTGGTCGGTACCGCCACCTCGGAAAGCGGCGCGCAAGCCATTACCGATTACCTGGCCGCCGAAGGCGTGACGGGCAAGGGCCTGGTCCTGAACGTGACCGATGCGGCGCGCTGCGCGGCCGTCGTCGACGAAGTGCAGAAAACCTATGGCAGCCTGTCGATCCTCGTCAACAATGCGGGCATCACGCAAGACCAGCTGGCCATGCGCATGAAGGATGAAGAGTGGGACAGCGTCATTTCCACCAACCTGTCGGCCGTCGGCCGCCTGTCGCGCGCCGTACTGCGCGGCATGATGAAAGCCAAAACTGGGCGTATCATTAATATCACGTCGGTAGTTGCCTCGTCGGGCAATCCGGGGCAAATGAATTACGCGGCGGCCAAGGCCGGCGTGGAAGGCATGAGCCGCGCGCTGGCGCGTGAAATCGGCAGCCGCAACATTACCGTGAACTGCATCGCGCCAGGCTTCATCGATACCGACATGACCAAGGCGCTGAGCGAAGAGCAGCACGCGGCGCTGTTGACGCAAATTCCCCTGTCCCGCCTGGGCAAGCCGGAAGATGTGGCCGCCGCCGTGGCCTTCCTGGCGTCGCCGCAAGCGGCATATATCACGGGCACGACCCTGCACGTGAATGGCGGAATGTATATGAATTGATGTGAAAGCTGGACGGGGCGGCCATTTGTGGCATGATTCACTGGCCGTTTTTGTCTATAATCGCATCTTTTAGCAGCAGCTTCGGTCGAATTAGCAGCAGACACCGAAATTAGTATTCGGACGCGCAAACCTGATAAAATGCGCGCACTTTCCGTAACACACACTTTGGAGCCATAACATGTCGGATATCGAACAACGCGTTAAGAAAATCGTCGCTGAGCAACTGGGCGTTGCAGAAGCAGACATCAAAATCGAATCCTCCTTCGTCGACGACCTGGGTGCCGATTCCCTGGACACCGTGGAACTGGTCATGGCCCTGGAAGACGAATTCGAAATGGAAATCCCTGACGAACAAGCTGAAAAAATCACCACCGTGCAACAGGCGATCGACTACGCCACCGCACACGTCAAGGCCTAAGCCTGTCTGACCGACTTCAGGAGAATCGCTTGAGCCGTTCTAAAAACCGTCGCGTTGTTGTCACCGGCCTGGGCTGCGTTTCACCTGTCGGCAATACTATTGCCGACGCATGGGGCGCAATCATTGAAGGTAAATCCGGCATTGCCACGATTACCAAGTTTGATGCACAGCCATTCACCACGCATTTCGCCGGTGAAGTCAAAGGCTTCAATATCGAAGATTACATCTCCGGTAAGGAAGCCCGCCACATGGATACCTTTATCCATTACGGCATGGCTGCGGGCATCCAGGCGATCCAGGACTCCGGTCTGGAAGTCACCGAAGAGAACGCCGAGCGTATCGGTGTCATCATCGGTTCCGGTATTGGTGGCTTGCCGCTGATCGAGGAAACCAAGTCCGAGTACGAAAAGCGCGGTCCGCGCCGTATCTCGCCATTTTTCGTGCCTGCCTCGATCATTAACATGATCTCTGGCAACCTTTCGATCAAATATGGTCTGAAGGGCCCGAACCTGGCGATCGTGACGGCGTGTACTACCGGTTTGCACAGCATCGGCGCGGCAGCACGCATGATCGAGTACGGCGATGCCGACGTCATGATTGCCGGCGGTGCCGAATCGACCGTGTCGCCGCTGGGCCTGGGCGGTTTCGCCTCGGCACGCGCCTTGTCTACCCGCAACGACGATCCGGCAACGGCATCGCGTCCGTGGGATACCGACCGCGACGGCTTCGTGCTGGGCGAGGGCGCTGGTGTCATGGTGCTGGAAGAGTACGAGCACGCGGTAGCCCGTGGTGCCAAGATCTATGCCGAAGTGCATGGTTTCGGGATGAGCGCAGATGCTTATCACATGACCTCGCCGCTGGAAGATGGTAGCGGCGGCAGCAAATCGGTGATCGCGGCCCTCAACAACGCAGGCTTGAACCCGGATCAGATTCAGTACCTGAACGCGCACGGCACGTCGACCCCGCAAGGCGACGTGGCGGAAGTGATGGGCATCAAACGCACCTTCGGCGAGCACGCCAAGAATCTGGTAGTCAACTCGACCAAGTCGATGACAGGCCATTTGCTGGGCGGCGCGGGCGGTCTGGAAGCCGTGTTTACGGTCCTGGCGGTACACCATCAGGTGTCGCCACCGACCATCAACATCTTCAACCAGGATCCGGCTTGCGATCTCGATTTCTGTGCCAACACGGCGCGTGAAATGAAGATCGATTATGCAGTGAAAAATTCGTTCGGCTTCGGCGGAACGAACGGCACACTGATTTTCGGCAAAGCGAAATAAGCAGGAACTTTCAAGCGCTCGCTACGGTCAAACCGTAGTGAGCGCTGATTCGCCGCCAACGTTCGTTGGCGGCTGAATTTGCCCGGCATGTTGCCGGCGCGCCTTTTTCTTCCCATGTTGTATGTCCATCGCGATAGCGGCTGTGATTCGTGCGCCTGTCTGTTTGCGTCTGTTGCAAGCGCTGCTGGGCGTGTGCGCCGTGCTGGCCGCCTGGCCTTTGTCCGGCGCGTGGCGCAGTGCGCCTGTGCCCGGTATGGGCGTGGGCGGCTATGCGCTGGGCTGGCTTTGGGCACTGTCGAGTGCGGTTTCGGGCGGCTTTTTACTGGCTTTGCTGCGCTGGCGCAGAAAGCCGTTACGGCTTGATATTTCGCCGGTTGGCCAGTTGCGGCTGGCGGTATATCTGGAGCATGGCGCGGCCCGCTGCGCCGTCACCCGGGCGGTGGCGGCACTGTCCGGGCCGCTGCCTGGGATCCTGCCACCGGTGCCGCCGGTGCAGACATTGCAGCCGGTAGCGGGCCTGCAGCGCCTGATGCCGGGCTCGACTTTATGGCCGGCGCTGCTGGTGCTGTGCCTGGCCGACGGCGCCGGACGGCGCAGCAGCGTACTGGTGCAGCGCGGACGCGGCTGCGCAATGTTCCGTCCGCTGGCCGTGGCGTGCCGGGCGATCGCGGCGCGGGGAGGGGAAGAATAAAGTGGGGCGAACACTGAACTTCTTGCAGCGGGCCAACTCTATATCCATACAGGCGCCCACGCTGCATGACTACAGGGATAGTGGCCGTGAGGACAGAGCGCGAGTATGACCAGTTACTGGTCGAGCGGGTGCAGGCGGGCGACAAGCGCGCATTTGACGTGCTGGTATCGAAGTATCAGCGGCGGCTGATGCGTCTGGTGTCGCGCCTGGTGCATGACCCGGCGGAGGCCGAAGATGTGGTGCAAGAAACCTTTATCAAGGCATATCGGGCGCTGCGCCATTTTCGCGGCGACGCCGCCTTCTATACCTGGTTGTACCGCATCGGCATCAATACGGCCAAGAATTATCTCGTCACCCAGGGGCGGCGTGCCGCCACGTCCAGCGATGCCGACGCCGAGCAGGCGGAGTCCTTCGATGACGGCAATAAATTGCGCGACAACAATACGCCAGAATCGGTGCTGGCCAGCAAGCAGATTGCTGCAACCGTCAATGCGGCCATGGATGTGCTGCCGATCGAGCTGCGCACGGCCATCGTGCTGCGCGAAATCGAAGGGCTGAGCTATGAAGAAATATCGGAGATCATGGCCTGTCCCATCGGCACCGTGCGCAGCCGCATTTTTCGCGCGCGCGAAGTGATCGCGGAAAAGTTGAAGCCTTTGCTGGACATGCCGATTGACAAGCGCTGGTAATCTGACGAGTATGGGGTTGGCATGGCTGCGCCCGGTTTCCGTACCGATCCTCTTTAAATGGCAGGCCTATCATGGATACGCATACACGATTGCACGAGACTATCTCCGCGCTAGCCGACGGCGAACTGGCGGCTGCCGAACTGGAGCTGGCGTTTGCCGCCCTCGATACGGATTCGGGCCGGCAAGTCTGGGACGCCTACCGCCACATCGGCGACGTGCTGCGCTCGGAGCGGCGCGGCCATGTGCTGAGTGCGCAATTCGACGCGCGCCTGGCCGCCCGCCTGGCCCAGGAGGTGCCGCCCCATGCGGAACTGCTGGCATCGCCATCTGCGGCCCTCGTGCCGCCCGGCCTGATCGAACCGCTGGAGGCGGGGCCGCCGAGCCCGCGCTAGCCGGTCTGCCAGCATCCGTTGCCGCGCGCATGCCGGCATCCGGCATGCCCTTCCCGGGGCGCGCCTTACGCGAGGCTTAATGTCGCCGCCATCCTCTTGACACTGGCCTTCGGTACGATTGACACTATGAACAGGCAATATCTTGCTTTTGCGATATATTGTTGCATGGTTTGCCATGCGTGCTGTCAGGTGTGTCCGCCCTGAGATTTGGCGATGACGGCGAATCATGCACGCAGGCAATCGCCTGATCCGCGTTTTGTTCCGTATATATATTCGAAAAGATCCTCTCCATGAAAAAAAACCTGAGTGCCGCCAGCAAGACGTTTTCAGTGAAGGCGCTTTCCGCCTTATTGTTCGGTACGGCTGGCGTCTTTTTCGCCCCGGCCATGCTGGGGCTGGCGCCGCAGGCGCATGCCGCCGTGCCGGCCGTGAAGCTGCCTGATTTTTCGGACCTAGTCGATGCTGTCGGGCCCGCCGTCGTGAATATCCGCACCACCGAGCGCCTGAAAATGGGCGGCGCCGGCGCCGGTGCCGGCATGGGCGGCCAGGACGAGCAGGAAATGCAGGAATTCCTGCGCCGCTTCTTTGGCGGCGCCATGCCCACGCCGCGCCAGCAAGCCCCGCGCGGCGGCCGCCGTGCCGTGCCACAGGAGCAGGAAGTGCAGCGCGGCGTCGGTTCCGGCTTCATCATTTCCGCTGACGGCTATGTGCTGAGCAATGCGCATGTGGTCGATGGCGCCGACGAGGTCTACGTGACCCTGACGGACAAGCGCGAATTCAAGGCCAAGGTGATCGGCGCCGATGCGCGCACCGACGTGGCCCTGCTGAAAATCGAAGGCGGCAACCTGCCGCGCCTGACCATCGGCGACTCGGACAAGATCCGCGTGGGCGAATGGGTGATCGCCATCGGCTCGCCGTTCAACCTGGAAAACACGGTCACGGCGGGCATCATTTCCGCCAAGTCGCGCGACACGGGCGACTACCTGCCCCTGATCCAGAGCGACGTGGCCGTCAATCCCGGCAACTCGGGCGGCCCGCTGATCAATATGCGGGGCGAAGTGATCGGCATCAATTCGCAGATCGCCACCTTGTCGGGCGCGTATAACGGCATTTCGTTTGCCGTGCCCATCGATGAAGCCATGCGCGTGGGCGAGCAGTTGAAGAAGACAGGTAAAGTGGTGCGCGGGCGCATCGGCGTGCAGATTGGCGAAGTGAGCAAGGAAGTGGCGCAATCGCTGGGCTTGCCTAACGCCAAGGGCGCGCAAGTGTCGATGGTGGAGGAGGGCGGTCCGGCCGACAAGGCGGGCATCAAGCCGGGCGACATCATCCTGAAATTCAACGGCACGCAGATCGAACGTTCGTCCGACCTGCCGCGCCTGGTTGGCGGCGCGCCCGTGAATGGCAAGTCCACCGTCACCGTGTGGCGCAAGGGCGCGCAGCAGGACATTCCTGTCACCGTCGTCGAGCTGGAAGGCGACAAGGCGGCCAAGAAAGGTGCCAAGGAGCCGGAAGCGCAAGCCGTCAACGCGCTGGGCCTGAAGGTCAGCGATGTGCCGGCCGCCAAGAAGCAGGAGCTGAAGATCGATGGCGGCGTGCAGGTGGATGATGCCGATGGCGTGGCCGCTCTGGCCGGCCTGCAGCCTGGCGACATCATCTTGCAACTGAATAACGTTGCCGTGAAGGATGCCAAGCAGTTCAACGCGCTGGTGGCCAAGCTCGATCCGAAGAAAACGGCTGCCGTGCTGGTGCGCCGTGGCGACGTGGCGCAGTTCGTTTCCCTGCGTCCGTCGGCGAAGTAACTTTTCAACCCTCACCCAGCAAGGGCTGGGGTCGGTCCCTTCGGGATCGGAATTCAAGCCACTGGCTTGAATTCCCCCGTCGGGACCAGGCGTCCCCGTCTGACCCCAGCCTTCTTTTGCGTCGCGATAAAATATGCACTTCACCCTCTATTCCCGCAGTTATTGCCATCTGTGTCAGGACATGCTGGACGCCTTGCTGCTGCTGCAGCCGCCCGGAAAGCCGTTCACGGTGGATGTGATCGACATTGACGCCGCGCCTGACGCCACCTTGCTGGCGCGCTATGACGAGCTGGTGCCGGTGCTGTTCGGCGATCTGGCGCAGCCGGAGCTATGCCACTATTTCCTCGACGAGGCGGCCGTGCGCCGCCACCTGACATAGCTTAAATATCAATATTGACACCGCATTGCACCATTCTGGTGCTGAAAACAGGCGAAATTGCAGCCTTGCCCCCGTGCCAGCCTCTGAAAGACGGGCTTTCTACTCTGAAATCCGGTAAAATGGGGAGGTCGAAAAAGCTACTGTCCGAGGCAGCAGCTTCTGTCGCTTCAAAAGCGCTCGCCTGGGCATGCAGATGTCCTGCTCGGAGCGCTTTTTTCATCATGAGTGGGGCGCCCGTTTCTGGCCCTGTTTGGCCCGGACATGATCCCCCTGATTCCTGTTAAAGCAGTGTCGTCAACTTCGCACTTATATTAGTTAATGAACAACATACGCAACTTCTCCATCATCGCCCATATTGACCACGGTAAATCGACCCTGGCTGACCGCATCATTCAATTGTGCGGCGGCTTGTCCGACCGCGAGATGGAGGCGCAGGTGCTCGATTCGATGGATCTGGAGCGCGAGCGCGGCATTACCATCAAGGCGCAAACGGCGGCCCTGCACTACAAGGCACGCGATGGCCAGATCTACAACCTGAACCTGATCGATACGCCAGGCCACGTCGACTTCAGCTATGAAGTGTCGCGCTCGCTGTCCGCCTGCGAAGGCGCGCTGCTGGTGGTGGACGCCTCGCAAGGCGTGGAAGCGCAGACGGTCGCCAACTGCTACACGGCGCTGGACCTGGGCGTGGAAGTGGTGCCCGTGCTGAACAAGATCGACTTGCCGAACGCCGATCCGCCGAATGCGATCGCCGAAATCGAAGACGTGATCGGCATCGACGCGGGCGACGCCGTGCATTGCTCGGCCAAGACGGGCCTGGGCGTGCAGGATGTGCTTGAATCGCTGATCGCCAAGGTGCCGCCGCCGAAGGGTGATCCGGACGCGCCGCTGCAGGCGCTGATCGTCGACTCCTGGTACGACTCCTACGTGGGCGTGGTGATGCTGGTGCGCGTGGTCAACGGCACCCTGAAGCCAAAAGACAAGATCCGCCTGATGGCCACCGATTCGGTGCAGCTGGTGGAAGACATCGGCGTATTTTCGCCCCGTTCGCAATCCTTGCCGCAACTCTCCGCTGGCCAGGTGGGTTTCATCATCGCCGGCATCAAGGAACTCAAGGCGGCGAAAGTGGGCGATACCGTCACCCTGGTCAGCCGTCCTGCCGCCGAACCATTGCCTGGCTTCAAGGAAGTGCAGCCGCAAGTGTTCGCCGGCCTGTTCCCCGTGGAAGCGAACCAGTACGATGCCCTGCGCGACTCGCTGGAAAAGCTGAAGCTCAACGACGCCGCCTTGATGTACGAGCCGGAAGTGTCGCAGGCGCTGGGCTTCGGCTTCCGCTGCGGCTTCCTGGGCTTGCTGCACATGGAAATCGTGCAGGAACGCCTGGAGCGCGAATTCGACATGGACCTGATCACGACGGCGCCGACCGTGGTGTATGAAGTGATCCAGCGCGATGGCACCCTGATCAATGTCGACAATCCGTCGAAGATGCCTGATCCGTCGCGCATCGAAGAAGTGCGCGAGCCGATCGTCACCGTCAACCTGTACATGCCGCAGGAATACGTGGGCTCCGTGATCACCCTGTGTATCGCCAAGCGCGGCATCCAGATGGACATGAGCTACCACGGCCGCCAGGTCAAGCTGGTGTACGAAATGCCGATGGCCGAGATCGTGCTGGACTTCTTCGACCGCCTGAAATCGACGTCGCGCGGCTACGCTTCGATGGACTACGAGTTCAAGGAATACCGCGCGGCCGACGTGGTCAAGGTCGACATGCTGATCAACAGCGAAAAAGTCGATGCGCTGGCCATCATCGTCCACCGTTCGAACAGCCAGTACCGTGGCCGCCAGGTGGCTGCCAAGATGCGCGAACTGATCCCGCGCCAGATGTTCGACGTGGCCATCCAGGCCACCATCGGCGCCAACATCATTTCGCGTGAAAACGTGAAAGCCTTGCGCAAGAACGTGCTGGCGAAGTGCTATGGCGGCGATATCAGCCGCAAGAAAAAATTGCTGGAAAAACAAAAAGCGGGCAAGAAGCGCATGAAGCAAGTGGGTTCCGTGGAGATCCCGCAAGAAGCATTCCTGGCAATTTTACAAGTGGACGATAAATGAACCTGCAAGTGATCTTAGGAAATTTCGCTTTAATCCTGTTCGTGCTGATGGTGCTGACGGGTCTGGTCTGGTGCCTGGATGTGTTTTATTTGTCCAAGCAGCGCCGCCTGGCGGCCGACCGGGCCTTGGCCGAGTTCGATGCGCGTCAGGCGAAGTCGTTGGCTGAAGGCATCAAGTCTGATGGCAGCAGTAGCAGCCGCCGTGCCACCATCGAGGCCGATCTGTTGCGCCAGCCGACCTGGGTCGAGTATTCGGGCAGCTTTTTTCCCGTCATCGCCCTGGTCTTTTGCCTGCGCTCCTTCCTGTACGAGCCGTTCAAGATCCCGTCGAGCTCGATGGTGCCGACCCTGCTGGTCGGCGACCTGATCCTGGTAAACAAGTTCACCTATGGCATCCGTTTGCCGATCGTCAACAAGCGCATCATTGAAGTCAACGATCCGCAGCGCGGCGACGTGATGGTGTTCAAGTACCCGAAAGATATGTCGCAAGACTACATCAAGCGCGTGATCGGTGTGCCCGGTGATAAAATCACCTATGAAAACAAGCGCTTGACGGTGAATGGCAAGGAAGTGCAGTACACGCCGCTGGACGACTACCTCGATGACGAAAGCACCGTGTATCACAAGCAGCTGGAAGAAAACCTGACCGGCGTCAGCCACCGCATCCTGAACGACGAGCCGGCTCCGACCTTGAACTTGCGTGAAGTCAAGGACTTCCCCCACAAGGATGCCTGCAACTATAACGAAGACGGCTTTACTTGCGTAGTACCAGCAGGCAACTACTTCATGATGGGCGATAACCGCGACAATAGCGCGGACAGCCGCTACTGGGGCTTCGTGCCGAACGAAAACATCGTCGGCAAGGCTTTCCTGGTGTGGATGAACTTCAGCAATCCGAAAAGAGTGGGCGGCATACACTAAGCCGCCCGCATGGCTGCCGCGCCGATTCCCCGCGCGGCGGCCAGCCGAATCAATCAGATGACACAGAAACAACAATGAATCTTCAGCTATTGCAAACCCGTTTAGGCTATACGTTCCAGGATGCTGGCCTGTTGCAGCAAGCCTTGACGCATCGTAGCCACAGCAGTTTGCATAATGAGCGGCTGGAATTCCTCGGCGACTCCATTCTCAACTGCGTGGTCGCTTCCATCCTGTACGAACGTTTCAAGTCCATCGACGAAGGCGACCTGTCGCGCCTGCGCGCCAATCTGGTGAAACAGCAGTCGCTGTATGAAATCGCGCAAAAGCTGGAATTGTCGCAATTCCTGCGCCTGGGCGAAGGCGAACTGAAATCGGGCGGCTTCCGCCGTCCATCGATCCTTGCCGACACCCTGGAAGCCTTGCTGGGCGCCATTTTCCTCGACACGGGTTTCGATGCCGCCAGCACGGTGATCCGCGCCTTCTACATTCCCATCCTTGACTCTGTGGATCCGCAGACCCTGGGCAAGGATGCCAAGACCCTGCTGCAGGAGTTTTTGCAAAGCAAGAAAATTTCGCTGCCACAGTACAATGTGGTGGCCACCCACGGCGCCGCCCACAGCCAGGAATTCGAGATCGAATGCCTGGTGCCGAAATTGAATATCCAGGTTTACGGCCGTGGCGGAAGCCGCCGCGCCGGTGAGCAAGCCGCCGCCAAACTGGCGCTGGACGTGGCCGAGCAGGCGCTGCTGAAGTCGCCTGCCGCCAGCCGCAAGCCCAAACCGCGCGCCGCCCAGCTCAAGCTGGCCGGCATTGCCACCATCCAGAGCGACGACGCGCCAGCCCCTGCGGCCCCGGCGATCGCCGCTCACACTAAACAGAATCGACACTAGCATGACTGCCACCAAAATGCCCGACAACTTCCGCTGTGGCTATATCGCCATCGTGGGCCGCCCCAACGTGGGCAAATCGACCCTGATGAACGTGCTGATCGGCGCGAAGGTCAGCATCACTTCGCGCAAGGCGCAAACCACGCGCCACCGCATCACGGGTATCCAGACGGTGCCGGACGCGCAGTTCATCTATGTCGACACGCCTGGCTTCCAGACGCGCCACTCGAACGCGCTGAACAAGACGCTGAACAAGACCGTCACCAACACCCTGATTTCCTCGGACGTGATTTTGTACGTGATCGAGGCGGGCACGTTCGGCCCGGCCGACCAGCAAGTGATGGACCTGCTGCCGAAGGAAGTGCCATGCATCCTCGTCATCAACAAGTCGGACCGCGTGAAGGACAAGGCCGTGCTGCTGCCGTTCGCGCAAAAGATCGCCGCCATGCGCGACTTCGCCGCCATCGTGCCCGTGTCCGCCAAGCTGCATTTCCAGCTGGAAGGCTTGCAGAACGAGATCAAGCGCTTCCTGCCTGAAAACCAGCCGATCTTTGGCCCGGACGACATCACCGACCGAAGCGAGAAATTCCTCGCTTCGGAAATCGTGCGCGAGAAACTCTTCCGCTTCGTCGGCGACGAGCTGCCGTACACGAGCACCGTGCTGATCGAGAAGTTCGAGCAGGAAGGCGACTTGCGCCGCGTGTTCGCCGCCATCCTGGTCGAGCGCGATACGCACAAGTCCATGATCATTGGTAACAAGGGGGCGCGCCTGAAGGAAGTCTCGACCCAGGCCCGCCTGGACATGGAAAAGCTGTTTGGCGGCCCCGTGTACCTGGAAATCTGGGTCAAGGTCAAGTCGGGCTGGGCCGACAACGAGGCGGGCTTGCGCGCCTACGGCTACGAGTAATCCGCAACCCGGGGGCGACGCCACACGCATGAGCACCACCACGCCAGCGCAGCACGATCCTGCGCCAGCCTTATCTGCCGCCTCCGCACCGCTTCCCGCGCCGGTGGCCATCGCGCCGCCGGCCGCACCTTCCGTCCCTCCTGCCGCGCCGCGGCGCAGCCGTCCGCCCGCGCGCGACGGCAAGGTCACGGGCCAGCCAGCCTTCGTGCTGCACAGCTATCCGCACAAGGAAACCAGCCTCATCGTCGACGTGTTTACACGCGAATATGGCCGCATCGCGCTTGTCGCCAAGGGCGCCAAGCGGCCCCATTCGCAGTTGCGCGGCGTGCTGCAGACCTTCCAGCCCCTGCAGGCTGGCTGGACGGGCAAGTCCGAGCTGCGCATCCTGACGGGCGCCGAATGGGTGGGCGGCATGCTGCCGCTGGAAAAGACCGCCTTGCTGTGCGGCTTTTATCTGAACGAATTGCTGGTCAAACTGCTGGCGCGCGACGACCCGCATCCGGTGCTGTTCGACCACTACGTTGCCACCTTGAATCAACTGGCGCACAATGAGCCGCCGCCCATCGTGCTGCGCAAGTTCGAGCGCGCCCTGCTCAAGGAAACGGGCGTGGCGGCCGACCTGACGCGCTGCACAGGCACGCGCCAGGCTGTCGAGGCGGGGCAGGTGTATGTGGTCGACCCGGAGCGGGGCCCGCGCCCCGCGCGCGCCGCCGATGCCTGGCCCAAGATCACGGGCAAGACCCTGCTCGACATGGAGCGCGAAGAATATACGGATGTGGCCACGCAGGCGCAGAGCAAGCTGCTGATGCGCTTTCTGCTGGCCCATCAGCTGGGCGGCGCCACCTTGAACACGCGCCAGATACTGATCGATTTAATGCAGCTATAGTAGTGCTTTACCGCATTACGGCACTTTACGGATACCATCACCATGAGCTTTTTGCAGCCTTCCGGCCCCGTCATCGACCTGGGCGTCAATATCGACCACGTGGCCACCTTGCGCAATGCGCGCGGCACGCAGTATCCGGACCCGGTCCGCGCGGCCCTGCTGGCCGAGCAGGCGGGCGCCGACGCCATCACCCTGCATTTGCGCGAAGACCGCCGCCACATCAAGGATGGTGACGTGATCGCCATCGCGCCGCAATTGCTCACGCGCATGAACCTGGAAGCGGCCGTCACGGCCGAGATGATCGATTTTGCCTGCCGCATCAAGCCGGCGGACGTCTGCCTGGTGCCGGAAAAACGCACGGAAGTGACGACGGAAGGGGGCCTGGACGTGGTGCGCTACTTCAAGGAAGTGCAGGCGGCGGTGAAGCAATTGCAAGGCGAGGGCATCCGCGTCAGCCTGTTCATCGATGCCGACGAGCAGCAGATCGCCGCCGCCGCCGAGTTGGGCGCACCCGTGATCGAACTGCACACGGGGCGCTATGCGGACACCGAGGGCGCCGAGCAATTGGCGGAGCTGGAGCGCATCAAGGCGGGCGTGCTGTTCGGCGTGGGCCGTGGCTTGAAGGTCAATGCGGGCCACGGCTTGCATTACACCAACGTGCAGGCGATCGCCGCCATTCCCGATATTAGCGAACTGAACATCGGCCACGCCATCGTCGCGCATGCCGTGTTTGTCGGCTGGGAAAACGCCGTGCGCGAAATGAAGGCCATCATGGTGGCCACGCGGCTCGGCCACCGGGCTTGACCACAGATAGCAAGGAGGCGGCATGATCTACGGCATCGGTACCGATATCTGCAAGATTCCCCGCATCGAGGCGGCGCTGGCGCGGCACGGCGAGCGTTTCGCCAGGAAGATACTGGGACCGCAGGAGCTGGAGAAATTCCGCGCCCGCAGCGCCAAGAATGCCGTGCGCGGCGTGCGCTTCCTGGCCACGCGCTTCGCGGCGAAAGAGGCGTTTTCCAAGGCCATCGGCCTGGGCCTGCGCATGCCGATGACCTGGCCCGCCGCGCAGATGCTGAACCACCCCAGCGGCAAGCCGATGATCGTCTGCAGTGGCGTGCTGGCCGAGTTTATGGAAAAAAACCGGCTGAGCGCGCAAGTGACCATCAGCGATGAAGAAGAATATGCGGTGGCGTTTGTGATTGTGGAGCAAGCGCCGTAATGCAGACGACTGCCGGGGTCAGTCTTTTCGATCAGAATGCGTCCCGCTGGGACGTATTCCCCCGGCGGGTCTGACCCCATTTAAGAGCCAGCAATGACCGAAGCAAGCCCAGAACCAACCCTGCAACAGACCGTGGCGGAAACGCCGCCCGACCCGCGCGCGCAGGTGCTGGCCACAGTTGCCAAACTGCCGAACCTGCCCGGCGTGTACCGCTATTTCGATGCGGCCGACAAGGTGCTGTATGTGGGCAAGGCGCGCGACCTGAAAAAGCGCGTCTCCAGCTATTTCCAGAAGAACCTGGCCAGCCCCCGCATCGCCATGATGGTCGAGCGCATCGCGCGCCTGGAAACCACCGTCACGCACAGCGAGGCGGAAGCGCTGATCCTGGAAAACAACCTGATCAAGGCACTGCAGCCGCGCTACAACATCCTGTTCCGCGACGACAAATCGTATCCGTATTTGAAAATCACCAATGGCGATGCGCCGCGCATGGTGTATTACCGGGGCGCGGTGGACAAGAAAAACCAGTATTTCGGGCCGTTCCCCAGTTCCTGGGCCGTCAAGGAATCGATGCAGATCCTGCAGAAGGTCTTTCTGATCCGCACCTGCGAGGACAGTGTCTACGCCAACCGCACGCGGCCGTGCCTGCTGCACCAGATCGGCCGCTGCAGCGCGCCGTGCGTGGACCTGATCAGCAAGGAAGAGTATAAAAACGACGTGGAAAACGCGGCGCGCTTCCTGCGCGGGCGCCAGAGCGAAGTGCTGGCCGACCTGGAAAAAAAGATGCACGCGTTTGCCGCCGAACTGAAATTCGAGCAGGCCGTGGTAGTGCGCAACCAGATCGCCTCGCTGTCGCGCGTGCTGCACCAGCAAAGCATGGAAACGACGGGCGACGCCGATGTCGATATCCTCGCCGTGCTGGTGCAGGGCGGACGCGCCTGCGTCAACCTGGCCATGGTGCGCGGCGGGCGCCACCTGGGCGACCGCGCGTATTTCCCCAGCCAGCTCAGCGATGCGGCCGCGATTGCCGAAGAGCCCATCGAGGTGGAAGTGCTGGCCGCATTCCTGGCCCAGCACTACACGGAAAAATTCATTCCCGGCACCCTGATCCTGAATATCGAATTCGACCAGCCGGCCCTGATGGTGGCCCTGATGGAGCAGTGCGGCCACCTCATCAACCTGATCTTCCAGCCGCAGGGGCAGCGCCGCCAGTGGCTGGAAATGGCGCAGAAGGGTGCCGAGATTTCGCTGGCGCGTTTGTTGTCGGAGCAGGGCTCGCAGCAGTCGCGCACGCGCGCGCTGGCCGAAGCGCTGCGCCTGGAAACGGAAGATCTCGACAGCCTGCGCGTGGAATGCTTCGACATCAGCCACACGCAGGGCGAGGCGACGCAGGCGTCCTGCGTCGTGTTCCACCACCACGCCATGCAGAACGGCGAGTACCGCCGCTACAACATCAACGACATCACGCCCGGCGACGATTACGCTGCCATGCGCCAGGTCTTGATGCGCCGCTATGAAAAAGTGGCGAATGGCGACGGCGTGATGCCCGACGTGGTCCTGATCGACGGCGGCAAGGGACAGATCGAAATGGCGCGCCAGGTGTTCGCCGAACTGGGGCTCGATATCAGCTTGATTGTCGGCGTGGCCAAGGGGGAGGGGCGCAAGGTGGGGCTGGAAACCCTGCTGTTCGTCGACGGCCGCGCGCCGCAGGAACTGGGCAAGGAATCGGCGGCCCTGATGCTGATCGCGCAGATCCGCGACGAGGCGCACCGCTTCGCCATCACCGGCATGCGGGCCAAGCGGGCCAAGACGCGCCAGACGTCGCGCCTGGAAGAGATAGAAGGCATCGGCGCCAAGCGCCGGCAGAAACTGCTGTCGCGCTTTGGCGGCTTGCGTGGCGTGGTCGATGCCAGCGTCGAGGATCTGATGTCGGTGGAGGGGATTTCGACTCAACTTGCGGAAGAGATATATAAGCAGTTGCATTAATGCTCTAACGGGTGCGCCAGACCTCGCGCCTGGAAGAGATCGAAAGGGGCACAATGCGCCGCCAAGCGCCGCCAGAAACTGCTGTCGCGCTTTGGCGGCTTGCGCGGCGTGGTCGATGCCAGCGTCGAGGATTTGATGTCGGTGGAGGGGATTTCCACTCAACTTGCGGAAGAGATATATAAGCAGTTGCATTAATGCTCTAACGGGCGCGCCAGACCTCGCGCCTGGAAGAGATAGAAAGGGGCACAATGCGGCGCCAAGCGCCGGCAGAAACTGCTGTCGCGCTTTGGCGGCTTGCGCGGCGTGGTCGATGCCAGCGTCGAGGATCTGATGTCGGTGGAGGGGATTTCGACTCAACTGGCGGAAGAAATCTACAAGCAGTTGCATTGATGAATGGATGGCCCGGTCCGGCGCCGCGGCAACCGGACTAGGCTAATACCCCTGGGCCATGTAGACTAGTGGCGCTTTCTTCACGCTTTCTTCATGTTCAATTTACCCGTCGGCCGATTGCTTTCCTATGCCTTTTAATATTCCCATCCTCCTGACCTGGCTGCGCGTGGCGCTGATTCCGCTTGTCGTCGGCGTGTTTTACCTGCCGCCGTCGATGCTGCTGCATGGCGACCAGAACCTGGTTGCCACCCTGGTCTTCATCGTTGCCGCCGTCACCGACTGGTTCGATGGTTTTCTCGCGCGGCGCTGGAACCAGACGTCGGCCTTTGGCGCCTTCCTCGATCCGGTGGCCGACAAGCTGATGGTGGCGGGCGCTCTGCTGGTGCTGGTGCAGCTGGACCGCGTCAATGCCGTGCTGGCTTTCATCATCATCGGCCGCGAAATCACGATTTCCGCGCTGCGCGAATGGATGGCGCAGATCGGCGCCTCGAAATCAGTGGCTGTCAGCTCGATCGGCAAGATCAAGACGGCCGCGCAAATGACGGCCATTCCCTTGCTGCTGTACCACGAAGTGATCTTCGGCGCGATCGACACCCACGTGTGGGGCGAGAAGCTGCTGTGGATCGCCTGCGTGCTGACGGTGTGGTCGATGTTCTATTACCTGCGGCTGGCATGGCCGCTCATCAAGGAAAAGGCCGGCAATCTGCATTAAGGCCGCTCCGCCTAGCTGTGAAGTTGCAAGAGGTTATTCTGGCCGGATCTGAGCCGTGACATTGGGGCTTTGCCAGCAATGCCCTGATGCGGCCGGTGCCAGTTGTAGTGATGGTTCCATTCTTTGAGCATGT
>NZ_JBNYXL010000005.1:0-462096 GCF_051380655.1 Janthinobacterium amylolyticum | reverse complement strand
CCACTCGCCACCAGAGCAAGCTCCGTGCTGCCGTTCGACTTGCATGTGTAAGGCATGCCGCCAGCGTTCAATCTGAGCCAGGATCAAACTCTTCAGTTTAATCTCTGTTACTTTGCCGTTTTACCGGCACCGTCATTGCTGACGGGTCGCTCACTCAAAAAACTGACAGGCTACTTCCGAAGAAGTATCCTATTTCATTATTTCTTGTGAACATTTGATATTTTAAGTTAGACGCCAATCCGAAGATTGACGCTGCACTGACATCAAATGCCCACACTTATCGACTGTTAATTGTTAAAGAACTGTATTCTGCACTACTTTCGCGCTATCGACAAAGCGTTGTGTTTGTCAGCTGCGAAGAAGGAAGAGTATGAAGCATTTCAGCACAATCGTCAACTCCTTCTTTTCTACTACCCAGCCTCTGAAGGCTGTCCCTTTTGTGCCGCAAACTAGTGCGTCTCATTGGGGAGGCGAACTATAGCAAAGCGCCCCATCGGAAGCAAGGCTTTTCCCGGGTATTTGCGGCCAACTGCTACAATTTCGCCCCCTCAGCGCAAATCCGCGCCCCACCATAGAAGATTCACCATGAAACAACAAGCTCAAGGATCAGGCCTGACCCTGAAACGGGCTGGCTTTACCACTGGCTTCGGCGTGCTCGCCGCCACCCTCGGTTCCGCAGTCGGTCTCGGCAATATCTGGAAGTTCCCCTACCTGACGGGTGCCAATGGCGGCGCCGGCTTCCTGCTCATCTATCTGCTCGCCACCTTATTAGTAGGATTGCCCGTGATGATCGCGGAAATCACCCTGGGACGCCGCGCCAAGGTCAATCCTATCTCGACCATGGAACAACTGGCGCCCAAGGGCAAGCCCTGGTGGCTGGTCGGCCTCATCGGCATGGTCGCCGCCTTCCTCATCGTAGCGTTCTATTCGGAAGTGGTGGGCTGGGTGTTCGCCTATATTGCCAAGGCCGTCGATGGCTCCATCCTCAGCAGCGACAAAGTGGTGACGGAGGCCGCCTTCGCTTCGCTGATCAGCAATCCCGTGCAATCGCTGTTGTGGCAATGGGGCGTGTTGCTGTTTATCGGCGGCATCCTGATGCTGGGCGTGACCAAGGGCATCGAGGCGATCGCCAAGAAACTCATGCCGCTGCTATTCCTGCTGCTACTGCTGCTCTGCGCGGTCAGCCTGTCGCTGGATAAAGCAGGCGAAGGCCTGGCTTTTCTGTTCCGTCCCGACTTTTCCAAACTGACGGCTTCCGTCGTGCTGACGGCCATGGGCCTGGCCTTCTTCAAATTGTCTGTCGGCATGGGCACCATGATGACCTACGGCAGCTATTTCCGCGACGACCAGAATATCCCCGTCACCACCTTGCGCGTGATGGCCGCCGACCTGGGCGTGTCCATGCTGGCCGGCATCGCCATCTTCCCCGCCGTGTTCACGTTTGGCTTCGCCCCCAGTGCGGGCCCATCACTGGTATTCATCACGATCCCGGCCGTGTTCTCGCAAATCCCCATGGGGCAAGCCCTGATGGTGGTGTTCTTCATCCTGGCAGCCGTGGCCGCCACAGGCGCGATGCTGTCGCTGATGGAAGTGCCCGTGGTGATCTTCCATGAACGCTTCGGCTGGACACGCACCAAGGCCACCGTCGTGACCATGTTGCTGCTGGCCGTGCTCGGTTCCGTGTGTGCGCTGAGTAACAGCGCCCTGGCAGACTTCAAGCTGTTTAACTTGAATATGTTTGATCTGTTCGACTTTGTCTCGTCGAACATCTTCCTGCCCGTGGGCGGTATTGCGATTGCCTTGTTTACTGGCTGGGCCTGGGGCAAGCACAACTTTATTGAAGCGATCAGCAACCACGGCCAGTTGCAGAATATAAAACTGGCGCATGTGCTGCTATTCCTGCTGCGCTTTGTCTCGCCCGTGCTGATCCTGATCGTGATGCTGAAAGGTTTACAGGTCTTTTGATCAGAGTACCCGGGTGTAGGTCTGGCGCACCAGCACCCGGTCGCCGCAATCGAAATGCCACCATTCGCTGTTGATACCGAAAAAGCCCGCCTGGAACATGGCGTCGCGCAACAATCGGCGATGTCCCACTTGTTCCTCTGTAATTTCTCCCTTTTCCAGCAACACCAGCTCCAGTGACGGGTGCGAGCGCTCACTTAGGTCGTCAAAGCCTGTACCCATGTCCAGTTCCTGCCCATCCGGCCCCACGATGGTGATGTCGAGCGCCATGCCGAACGAGTGAATGGAGCCACGCGACGGCTCGGCGATATAGCCGAGCAGCTCCGTTCCCTGCAATGCATCCCACAGCTGCTGCTGCACCCGCTGCGGGCGCAGGGCGTCGAGCACCAGCAGATGATGATCAGGCCGCCGCTCGGCCAGCCACGCCACGGCCTTTTCCAGGGCGGCGGCCGCATCGCGGTGCAGCCAGGCGCAATCGATGGGGCTGTATAAATCGCGGCCGACGAAATTGTCGGGTGTGGCATAGCGCAGATCGACGGCGATGCCGGCAATGCTGCTCAGGTGGCGAAATTGCGGATCACTGCTGACCGCTTCCAATTGCAAACTTGCAACAGACATCAGACTCCTCTTTCCAGGCAGTTGCGCGCCGCCACGCCGATGCTGTCGGCCAGGCGCCGCGCGCCATGCGACAGCGGCGAGTGGCTGGCCGTCAATAAATACAGTTGGATCGGTATCGTGGGCGCCCATGGCCGGCGCTGCAGGCGCTCGGGCGAACCGGACGCGGCCGTAAAAGGATCGACGACGGCCATGCCAGCGCCCGCTTCCACCAGCGAGCGGGCGATTTGATAGGTCTGCACCACGGTACTGAAGACAGGATGGATATCCTGCGCCTCGCAGGCGGCGACGACCAGTTCCCCCAGCGGATCATTGTCGGCATGACCGATCAGCTCGCCATTCAGGCCATGCGCCGTCAACGGCGTGCCGCAATCGGCCGCATGCCAGGTGCCGGACGGAGCGATGACCGTCATGACACCATGCGCGAGCGGCTCGGCCACGATGCCCGGATGACGCGGGTCTTGCAGGGAGACGGCCAGGTCGGCTTCGCCCAGGCGCAAGGTATTGACGATCTCCCCCGTGTGATGCGTGGCCAGCTGGCAACGTGTGTGGGGAAAGTCGCGCCGCCATTCTGTCATGGCGAAGGGCAAGACGCTGATGGCAATCGTCGGCGTGGAGACCAGGCGGATGGTTTCCACCGCATGCCCCTTCAGGCTGGCTGCCAGGCGGCGGATGCCCAATAAGTCGCGGTTGAGCTTTTCCGTCTCGACAAACAGCCGGTGCGCCTCGGGTTTTGGATACAGCTTGCCCCGCACGCGCTCGAATAGCGGCATGCCCAGTTGCAACTCACAATGCTGCAAGACCTTGGTCACGGCCGGTTGCGAGATATGCAGCACCTGGGCGGCGCCGCTGATGGTGCCAACTTGCATGATGGCGTGAAACACTTCGATATGACGCAGCCGCATGAGCTATTCCTTTACCTTGCCATGGCCGCTTGGGCCGTCAGCGTTCAGCATATAAGAAAAAGTCATGGGCTGGAACGGCCGTGCTACTTTGCAACAACAGCCGGGGCCGGGGTCGTCAGCACTTCCAGCAGGGCCGCCGTTTCACCATCCGGCGTGCCATCGAACAGCGTGTTGCGGTATTTCATCTGGAAGGCGATCAGCACATTGCGCGTCGCTTCATCGAACACGCCCGTGTTGGGCGTCGCATAGCCGTGCTGGGCCAGCTTTTTCTGGAACCAGACGGCGTCCGGCACCTGCTGCTCAAAAATGAGGCGCTGCGCAGCGACACGGTTGGCGTCCGGCCAGACGATCAGGCCCGCATCAGCCAGCTGGCGCCACGGGAACAGCGGCCCCGGATCCTGCTTGCGCTGCGGCGCGATCTCGTTATGGCCGAGGATATTTTCCGGCGCGATGTTGTAACGGGCCTGGATATCTTTTAACAGCGGAATCAGCTCATCGATCTGCGCCTGGGGAAACGGATACCAGAGACGGCCTTCCGGCGTGTCCTTGAAGCCCGGATTGACGATCTCGATGCCGATCGAGCTGACATTTAACTGTGTATAAGTCTTCCAGTTACTCACACCGGCGTGATTGGCCTGGCGTGATTCGTCGACCAGCACGTAAAACTTCGGCTTGTCCGTGTCCGTCAGCAGGTAGTGGCTGCTGACCACTTGTTCCGTCAGGATCTTGATCGAGCGGGGCAGGTCACTGACCGTGTAATGGATGACGATGAATTTCACGCGCGGGCTCTGGCTGCGCGCGCTCAAGCTATGGTCAAGGTGCGGCGCGGGCGTGGTACAGGCGGAAAGCAGGGCCACCAGCATGGCGAGAGCGATTTTTTTCATGAAAGATCCGTATTCGGGTTAATAAAATGTTCAGTTTTTACAAGCGCCTGAGCGCCGCTTTCACCGCCACCTTGGCGGCCGCCTCATGTGCCCGGGCAACTTTCTGCTCCATTGTCAACGATGCCGGCAAAGCAGCGCGCATGGCTGACGCGATGGCCGGGTGCAATTGTGCCGCACGGCCCGCCAGCACCACGGGGCGCGGGCCATGGCGCGCCGTCAGGGCCAGGGCCAGGCGCGCCAATTCCTGCCCGGCACGTTGCAAGATGTCCAGCGCCAGCGGGTCAATGTCGGCACTGGCGGCCACGGCCAGCGCCAGCCGGCCGATGCTACCGCGATCCTCGCCATACATGAAGGCGCGCGACAGTGACCAGTCGCTGCCGCCTAGCTGTTCAAACACGGCCTCGGCCATGGGCGAGGCTTGCCAGCTGCCGGGCGCTTCGTCTTCGCGGCGCCAGATCTGGCGCAACGCTTCACGGGCGATCCAGTAGCCGCCGCCGCCATCGTCGAGCAGCACGCCGCGCCCGCCCGCACGGTGAAACACGCCATCCGTATCAATCCAGGCGGCAATCGAGCCCGTACCCGCGTAGACCAGATAACCTTCGCCTGGTTCAAAACTGTCGCGATAGGCGATCTCGATATCGTTGCAGATGGTCACGTCACCGGCCTGCAGCGCCAGCAAGTCCGCCAGCGCTTGCGTCAAAACCACGTCGTCGCCGCCAAACCCCGTCAAGCCCGCCACCACGGCGCGCGGCCAGCCAATGGCCAGCACGGCCTGAGCCAGCTTCGCAAACGTGGCGTGCAGTGTACTGCGGCCAGCTGCGCTGCTCATTTGCAAGGCAGACAAGCCTTCCACGGCGCCGTCCGCCACGATGGCGCCGTCCGCGCCGGCCAAGGCCCAGCGCGTTTGCGTGCCGCCCGCGTCGATGCCCAGACCGAGGACGGCAGCATCAATATTGGCTGTAGGGAAGGAAATCATGGCATGAGTGTAAAGCGAAGCGCTCCCGGCAGGCATGAAAGCTTGCGCATGTTTCATGCCTGCAGGTTATGGACTAGGAGTGAACGGTCAACAACTACTTGGCAGCGGCCGTAAACGGTGCGCGCATCGTGACGCGCGGGCTTTCATTGCCCAGACGGTCCACGGCGCTGACCACCACCGCATTGACCTTGCCGACGGCGTCGTCGACCAGGGTCAGTTCGCCCTGCGTGCCTGTCACCACGGTAAAACGCCAGTCTTCGCCATAGCGTGCCCAGACCGCATACTGCGCCACGGGCTTGCCGCCGCCCGCCGTCAATTTCAGGTTCAGGCTGGTGGAATCGCGGCGCGTGGCCACGGCCGGCGTGCCGGGCGCGTCCTTGCCCAGCCACGGCGTGGCGGGAATCAGGGCAGGGCTTTGGTAGACGCTGGCCTTGAGCTGGTCGCTGACACCCTTGCGGTTCTGCATCAAAGGCACCATGCTGAAATGCACTTGTCCATTCGCGCCAGGGCGCGTGCGCGTCACTTCCACCTGCTTGATGATCTCTTGCGGCGTGAAGGACTTGGCAGAATTGTCGATGCGGCTCGTGTACAGGCCAGGCCACACATGGCGGCCATACGGATTTTGCGCCAGCCAGTAGTCGAGCAGCACGCCAAACGCCTGCGGTGCCTGCGCCACGGGCCAGTACAGCTGCGGAGACAGATAGTCGAGCCAGCCCTTGGCCAGCCACAGTTCCGCATCCGCATACAATTTATCGTACTGGCTGAAGCCGACGATGCCGGCAGGGCGGCGGTCCGGACGGCCGATGCCAAACGGGCTGATGCCGAAACGCACCCAGCTCTTTTCGCGGTGGATGCCTGTATATAAGGCTTCAATCAGCTGGTTGACGTTCTGGCGGCGCCAGGAAGGGCGGTCCAGCTGGCCACCGGCTAGCAGATATTGCTGCCAGGAAGGCTCATCGGGAAACGGCAATTCGCGCTTGGCGCCGCCATTGCCCGCGTCCAGCGCGGCCGTTTCCGCACCGGCACCGGCACCGGGCGCATCGATCGGATACGGATAAAAGTAATCGTCGATGTGCACGCCGTCGATATCGTAGCGGCGCACCACGTCGAGCACCACGTCCGTCGTGTGCTTGGAAGCGGCGGCGTCGCCCGGGTCCATCCACAGGTAGCGGCCGTATTGCTTGACGGACGCCGGATTGGTGGAGGCGAAACTGTCGCGCGCCAGCGGCGACTTGGCCGTGGCGTGGCGGGCACGGTAAGGATTGAACCAGGCGTGCAATTCCAGGCCACGGGCATGCGCCTGCGCCACCCAGAAGGCCAGCGGGTCATACATGGGCAATGGCGGCTGGCCTTGCTTGCCGGTCAGGTATTCCGACCATGGCTCCAGTTGCGACGGGTAAATCGTGTCGGCGCTGGGACGCACCTGCAGCACGATCGCGTTCAAGTTCAAAGACTTGGCGCGGTCGAGGATGGCGATCGCTTCGGCTTGCTGCTTGGCGACAGGCAGGTTACTGCGGCTGGGCCAGTCGATATTGGCCACCGTCGAGACCCAGGCGGCGCGGAACTCGCGCGGCGCTGGCGGCGGGACTTCTCCCGTGATGTGCTGCACGGGCGGCACGGCGGGCAAGCCCGCGTCCCCTGGCGGCACGGCGGAAGGCATCCTGGTGCTGGTGCAGCTGCTGAGCAATGTGGCAGTGGCCAGCGCGGCCAGTACGCCGGCGCTGGCGCCCAGGCGTTTTTTGAAAGTAGACAACAAAACAATTCCTTGCAGTGGTGGAGCGCAGGTCTATCGGTGCGGGCATTTTACTGTGCGCCCGCCATCCATGCGGGCGCGCACGGCAAAAGAATCAGGCCGCGGCCTTCTTGCCGAATTCCGGATCGATCTTGACCAGGGCGGCCATGATGAAGGCAGGAATGGTGGCGATGCAGACCCAGATAAAGAAGTGCTGGTAACCGAGCATTTGCTGTATCCAGCCGCTGGCCATGCCGGGCAACATCATGCCCAGGGCCATGAAACCCGTGCAAATGGCGTAATGGGCCGTTTTATGCGCGCCATCGGAGACCATGATCATGTACAACATGTAGGAGGCGAAACCGAAGCCATAGCCAAATTGCTCCAACGCAATGCCACCGGCGATCACATAGACGTTGCTGGGCAAGGCCGTGGCCAGGTACACAAACACCAGGTCCGGCAAATGGACGGACAGCACCATGATCCACAGGCAGCGTTTCAAGCCAAAGCGGGAAATGATGTAACCGCCCAGCAAGCCACCCAGGGTCAGGGCGATCACGCCGATGGTGCCGTAGACGAGGCCCACTTGTTCCGTGCTGAGGCCCAGGCCGCCCTTGGCGACGGGGTCAAGCAGGAAGGGCGCGGCCAGCTTCAACAGTTGCGCTTCACCGAGGCGGAACAGCAGCAAGAAGCCCAGGATGACGACAATATCCTTCTTCTTGAAGAAGGAGGCAAAGGTGGCGACGAATTCCTGCAGCGGAGACACGCCGGCGCCCTGGATGCTGGGACGGTCATCCTTGGGTTTCGGCAAGACAAAATAGTGGTACAGGAAGAGGGCGATGAACAGGCCCGCCAGGATGGCAAACACGACGGACCAGGCCAGCTGCACATTGCCCGTCGCATGCGTCAGGTAACCGGCCAGGTAAACGAGGCCGCCCTGGCCGGCGATCATCGCCAGGCGGTAAAACGTGCTGCGCACGCCGACGAAGGCTGCCTGCTGGTGTTCTTCCAGGCCCAGCATATAGAAGCCGTCGGCGGCGATATCATGCGTGGCGGAACTGAAGGCCATCAGCCAGAAGATGGCCAGGCTGATCTGGAAAAAATGCGGCAGGGAAGTCGTCAACGCCACCAGCGCCAGCGCGGCGCCGATCACCAGCTGCAAGCCGATGATCCAGAAACGCTTGGTGCGGTACATGTCGATGAAGGGCGACCATAGCGGCTTGATGACCCATGGCAAGTACAACCAGCTGGTATACAGGGCAATATCCGTATTCGAAAAGCCGTAATTCTTGTACATGATCACGGACAAGGTCATGACCACTACATAGGGGATGCCCTGGCCGAAATACAGGGAAGGGATCCACAGCCACGGCTTATTTGACGGCTTATTCGCGCGCGCCGGGGCGGTTTGTTTCACAAGCTCCATACATCCTTCATTGTCTCCCAGACAGAAGAATGCCGCGCCATCGGATCAGGCCGCCAGTGCCGCCCGCACACTGCCGTCCGCTCTGGCCAACAATGCCTGTGCCTGGTTTGTGTTGATTTTTTTGATCAAGGCAACTATCGCCACCTTGACGTGATAGTGGCATTGCTCCAGCACGCTCCTGGCCTGCGCCTCGCTGGCGCCGGTGGCATGCATGGTCAGTCGCACCGCACGCCAGATCAGCTTGGCGTTGGTCGGCTTCAAGTCTACCATCAAGTTTCCATACGTTTTATGCAAACCGACCATCAGGGCGCTGGAAATCGTGTTCAGGGTGATTTTTTGCGCCGTGCCCGCTTTCAAACGGGTGCTGCCGGAAATGACTTCCGTGCCCGTGTCGAGCACGATGCCGCATTGTGCCTCGTGCGCCACGGGAGCGTCCACGTTGTTGGCGATGCCGATCGTCAAGGCACCGGCCTTGCGCGCGGCCAGCAGGGCGCCCAGCACATACGGCGTGGCGCCAGACGCGGCCAGCAGGATCACGACATCATTTTCCTGCGGCTGCAGTCCCGACAAGTCCCGCTCGCCCTGTTGCAGATCATCTTCGGCGCCTTCGACGGCCGTGAACATGGCGCCCGCGCCGCCGGCCAGGATGGCGACGGCCCGTTCCGGTGGCCAGGAAAACGTGGGAGTGAGTTCAACACTGTCGAGCACGCCCAGGCGTCCCGACGTGCCCGCTCCCACGTACAGCAGGCGCCCGCCGGCGGCGATGCGGGGCAGAGCGGCCGTGATGGCGACGGCAATGTCGGGCGACGCCAGCCGCACGGCCTCGACGGCCCAGAACTGGTCATCAACCAGCGCCGCCACCAGTTGTTCCACCGGATACAGATCCAGATCCGGATGCCGCCGGCTCGGGGTTTCAGTTTTCAACATGATTTCAGAACATGGTTGAAGGTGAAACCAGTTTAATACCGATGTGCAAGATCAGCCATGAAAGGATGACGGGCAGGCATAACGGGAGTTTATGGCCAGGACAGCGTCGTGTACCGCCATTGCCATGCAATTTGTGCATTCAGGGGGCCGGAGCCAAGTTTCAGCGCCGTTTGTGTCTATACTGCGGTTCGACGCCTATCTCCACGACCGCCCCATGATCGCTCGCCAATTGCTGTTCCTGTTTAGCGCCCTGGGCGCCATCAACGGTATTTTTCTGGCCGTCTATTTCTTCAGCCGCCGGCCTCGCTGCCTGGCCGACTGCCTGCTGGGCGCATTGCTGCTGGCCGTCGGGGTACGCACCGCCAAATCCGCCTTTCTTTACTTCAACCCGGCGATTGCCATCGAATTTCGCCAGCTGGGCCTGTCGGCCTGCCTGCTGATCGGTCCCTTGACCTATCTATATGTGCGCGCTTTTCTGGCCGGGCGCGGGCAATTGCCTGCTGGACAACAATGGCGTTGGCATCTGGGCGTGTCCTTCCTGCTGATTGGCATTGGCGTTGCCTTTCCGTATTCCGCGTATCGTTCTGTGTGGGATCTGTCGAGCCATGCCATCCATGTGTTCTGGCTAGGCTACCTGCTGGCAACGGCAAGGCTGCTCTGGCACAGCCGCCATGCATGGTGGCACGACGGACAGCGGATGGCGACCAGCAACGTGCTCCTGCTGAGCGTGTTCGCAGGCAGCTGCATCATGCTGGCGGCCTACGCGAGCACGCCGTTCACGTCCTATATTGTCGGCGCCTTGTCGTTTACCTTCTCGCTGCACGTCGCGGTCATGGTCTTTCTGCTGAGAAAGGAAACCGCGACGCCTGCCGAGCCGAAGGAGAAATACCGGAATAGCCGCCTGGCGCACGACGATGCGCTGGCCGTGCTCGCCGCGCTGGAACAACAGATGAGCGGGCAACAATCCTATCTGAACCCGAATCTGACTTTGGCCCAACTGGCAAAGCGGGCCGGATGCACGCAGGCGCAGGTGTCGCAGGTGCTCAATGACAAGCTGGGCAAGAGCTTCACTAACTACGTCAACGAATACCGTATCGCCGAAGCGAAACAGGTATTGAGCGGCGAACCGCAACTGAACATGGATACCGTTGCCGAGCGCTGCGGCTTCAACTCCAGTTCCACCTTTTACTCGACCTTCAAGAAAGTGGCTGGGCAGACACCCGCCAGCTACCGCGCCCAATCTGGCCAGGCGGCCGGGGCCATTCCCGTGTAAAACCACTCCGGAATCGCCATTCAGGAGTCTGACATCCTGTTTGGCGACATTAATTTCCCTGCATTTCGATAAATTATCGACCATCAACGATCTGAAATCGTCGTTGCTCCGATAAACGTATTCTTCATGCAGGGTAAATCCATGATTCAGTTTTTTGTGCGAACCATACTCGCCTGTTGCTTCCTAAGCATCGCCGCCGTCGCTACCGCCGCCACTGCGGACCAGGACGAAAATGCCATCCGGGAAACCGTGGGCTTGTATCTGCATGGCACCAGCTTCAACATACAAAGCGAGATCAACCAGGCCTTCCATGCCACCGCCCGCCTTTACCTGGACGGTAAAAACGATGCGGAATGGGAAATGAGCGGTCCGGAATACGCCAAACTCTTTACCGAGGAGAAAAAAGGGCAATTCAATGGACGCCACGGACGATTGATCAAGGTGGAGGTGAGCGGCAAGGTGGCCACCGCCAAGGCCGAGATCCACATTCCCCAGCAAGGGGTGCGCTATGTGGATGTCTTTCTTTTGAAAAAGATCGCCGGCAACTGGAAGATCATCAGCAAGTCGGCCGATCGCGAGCCGGCAGCCCCGCGCCACGCACGCAAGGTGCTGCTGGTGGTGTCGAACGTGCATGAATATCCCGGCACCAAAATTAACGCAGGCAATAACTTCCCCGAACTTGCCTATACCTATGAAGTCTTTCGCAAGGCAGGGTACGCGGTCGACTTCGTCAGTCCCGAGGGGGGCGCCGTTCCTTTGGAAATGCTCGTCACGTCGGACCCGCTGCTCAAGCAGCATCTGTACGACAGTGATTTCATGTGGGCACTTGCCCATACCAGGCCCGTCGCCGAGGTCAGGGCGGACGAGTATGCGGGCATGGCTTTCGTCGGCGGCGGCTCGGCCATCGTCGGCATCCCGGACAACAAGCCGCTGCAGGACATCGCCTTGCGCATCTACGAACAACAAGGCGGGGTGATCGCGGCCATCTGCCATGGCACCGAGGGTGTCAAGAACCTGAAGCTCAGCGACGGTACTTTCCTCATCCAGGGCAAGGTGCTGACCTCGTTCCCCGATGCGTATCTCAACAAGGAATCGCCGGTCTACAAGGCCTATCCCTTTTCAGCGGAAGGCAGCATCAAGGGCCATGGCGGCATATTCAGGCACGGCGCCAATGGCAAGAGTCACGTCGAGGTTGACGGCCGGCTCGTGACCGGCATGAGCTGGGAGTCGTCCGTCGGCGTGGCGGAATCCATGATCCGCCTGATAGAGCAGTAATTCAGACAGCGCGTAGCAGCCGTGGGGAGCGGTTTCCTGGCGAGCCGGTCGATGCTGACTCGTCAGGGAGGCGCGCGAGCTTTATGGAGAACGGCGCATTTCGGCGACAAAATCGTAATGATCGCTGCGGCAATACGAATGCGTAAGTTCCACCGCTTCGCCCGACTCCAGATAGGCGATGCGCGTGATGAACAGCACGGCCTGGCCATCGGGGATGCCCAGCTGCTTGGCCAGCTCGGCCGTCGCATTCATGGCACGGATGTGCTGCAGGGCGCGCACGGGGGCCTTCTTGATGTTGCTCAGGTATGCATACAGCGAGTCGCCCACGGCGCCCGGGTCCGGCACCACGCTGAACGGCAGCACGCTCACTTCATACGCCATCACCACGTCGTCGGCCAGGCGCAAGCGCTCCAGGCGGGCCACTTTGGTATTCTGGGCCAGGCCCAGGCTCAGCTGCTCATCGCTGCTGGCGATGACGACATCGCGCTTGAGCCAGCGCGAACCGGGACGGTAGCCGCGCTGCTGCAGCTGCTCGGAAAAGCTCGACAGGTTCGACAGCGGCTGCTCGATGCGCGGGGCAATATAGTTGCCCGAGCCACGGCGGCGCACCACGAGGCCTTGCTCGACCAGCTGGTCGATGGCCTTGCGGGCAGTCACGCGCGATACGTCGAGCAGTTCGGACAGGGTACGTTCAGATGGCAGGGCCTGGTCTACCTGGTAGCGGCCGTTGCGTACGTCATCGCTCAGCTTGCGGGCGATCTGCATATATAAAGGCGAATTGTCATTTAAATCGACCTTGAGTTCTACGCTGGTCTGGCTCATACAGTTCTCCTTGTCCTCCTAGTGTAATAGCGATGGCGCTTGCGCGTATCCCGTCCGCCCATGAATAAATGGAAAATAGCTATAAATAACGGTTATACACTTAAAAAAACAATGTTTTACCATGGGTATAGCTTTGCATTATAGATAAATAAGCAATTTTCATTGGCCTTGGACACTTTCCCACCCTATGCTGGTGCTGCACTCCATCTACCATGACACAGGGAAAGCATGATCAATAAAATGACGGGTTTGCTGGGCTTGCTGTTGCTGGGTACGACCTGGAGTACGCTGGCCGCGCCGCCCGGCAGCGGCGCCGCGCCAGCGCTGCCGCCCGCACAGCAGCGCGCGCTCGATGCGGCCCTGTCGGCCATCGTCGATGACCCTGCACACCCGCTGGCCAGCCTGTCCGTGCTGGCCATCCGCCACGGCAAGGTGTCGTATGAACAGCAGTTTGGCTACCGCCACCTGGGCGCTACGCCGGACAGCAACTTGCCAGCGACGCCGGCCACCCTGTTTCGCATCGCCTCGGTCTCCAAGATGATGACCACTCTTGGCCTGATGCGCCTGGTGGAGCAAGGCAAGCTGAGCCTGGACCAGGATGTCAGTATTTATCTGGGCTTTTCCCTGCGCAATCCGCATTTCCCCCAGCAGAGCGTGACCTTGCGCAGCTTGCTCAGCCATACCTCCTCGCTGCGCGATGCGGGCGGCTACGCCTGGGGACCGGAGCGCAGCCTGCGCGACGTGTTTACGGCCGGTGGCGACCTCATGTGGGATACGACCGCGGCGCCAGGGCGCTACTTCACGTATTCCAACCTGAACTGGGGCGTGATCGGCACGGTGATGGAGCAAGTCACGGGCGAGCGCTTCGACCTGCTGATGCGGCGTTTGCTGCTCGATCCCATGGACGTGCCAGGCGGCTACAACCCGGCGGCGTTCCCGGCGCAAGACGTGGCAAACACGGCTACCCTGTACCGCAAGCGCACCGTTGACACGGAAGCGTGGCAGCCGCACGGGCCGTGGATCGCGCAGGTTGACGATTTCCATGCGCGCCCACCCGCCGCGCCGGCCGGCCTTGAACATTATGTGATCGGAAGCAATGCCACCGTCTTCAGTCCCACGGGCGGCTTGCGCATTTCCGCCGCCGGCCTGGGCAAGATCATGCAGATGCTGCTCGATGGCGGGCGCTACCAGGGTCAACAGATCGTGCAGCCGGCCAGCATCGCGCTGATGTTTGGCCGGCAATGGCAACTGGCGCCCGCTGGCGGCAACGGTGACAGCGAGCGGGGCCTGTACCGCGCCTGGGGCCTGGGCAACCAGCAATTCGATGCGGTGGCAGGGCAGGGCAACGGCCTGGCCGACGGCGCCAGCTTCGACGCCGTGGGCCACCTGGGCGACGCGTATGGCCTGGTCTCCGCCTTCGTGCTCGATTTCAAGAACAGGAACGGCATGGTGATGCTGGTGGGCGGCACGGGCAGCGATCCCGGCCAATACCCCGGCACGTACTCCGCCATGGGGCGCAGCGAGGAATTGATACTCACGGCCTTATACCGTGGTGCGATTGCCAACAGTCCCCCCTTGCCTTGAAATGGTGCATTCCTGAAAGTTATGGCTGCACCATGATGTTTCATTGGCTCCCATAACGCCCAGCCTCTAAGCTCTTCCCGAATGCTCCCGCACCATGGGAGCGCAACGCAGCGAGGCTACATGCAGCAACAAGTCATCATCATCGGCGGCGGCGTCGTCGGTCTGACATCGGCCTGGTGGCTGGCCGAGGCCGGCTACAAGGTCACTTTACTGGAACGCAATGAAGAAGTGGCGGTCGCCGCCAGTTACCGCAATGGCGGCCAGCTCAGCTATCGCTATGTGGCACCGCTGGCCGACGCCGGCGTCCCCCTGAAGGCCCTGCAGTGGCTGCTGCAAAAAGACGGACCGCTGCGCTTCCGCCCGGAGGCCGACTGGCGCCAATGGCGCTGGATGGCCAGTTTCCTGCGCAACTGTAACAGCGCCAGCAATGCCCGCACGACGGCCAAGCTGCTGGAACTGGGCGAACTGAGCCGCACTGGCATGGCGCAGCTGGAGTTGACGGTGCCGCCCGAGGCGTATGCCTGGCGCGATGCGGGCAAGCTCATCGTCTACCGCTCGCCGGCCATCTTCCAGCGCGCCGTGGCCCGCCCCGAATCGGAAGAGGCGCGCATAGTCTTGTCGCCGCTGGAAGCCGTGCAGCGCGAACCGGCGCTGGCCGCCTTGCAGGGTTCCCTGGCGGGCGGCATCTTTACGCCCGGCGAAGCGGTGGCCGATTGCCACGCCTTTTGCCTGACCCTCGAAGCGCGCCTGCTGCAGCACCCTAACTTTTCTCTCCTGCTGAAAGGCCAAGCACGCGGCCTCGTCACGCGCAATGGCAAGATGAGCGGCGTCGATACCAGCCTGGGTTTGCTGCAAGCGGACCACTACGTGCTGGCGGCCGGCATCCAGAGCCGCGACCTGGCCGCCACGGCGGGCATTTATTTGCCGCTGTACCCGCTGAAAGGCTACAGCCTGACGGCGCCCATCCGCACGCAGGACAAGGCGCCCGAGATCAGCATCACGGATTTCGAACGCAAGGTGCTGTATGCGCGCATTGGCGGCCACTTGCGCGTGGCCGCCATGGTCGACATGGTGGGCGCAGACAACCGCATCGATTGGAACCGCATCGCCGGCCTGACGCGACTGGCGCGCGAAGCCATGCCACAGGCAGCCGATTACGACCAGGCCACGGCCTGGGCCGGCTTGCGCCCCGCCACGCCAAACAGCGCGCCGCTGGTCGGCGCCAGCAAATATGCGAACTTGTGGCTCAACGTGGGCCATGGGCCGCTGGGCTTTACCTTTGCCGCCGGCACGGCGCGCATCCTTGCCGACCTCATGGCCGGCAAGGCGCCGCCGTTCGCGCTGGACTTCCTCAGCCCGAAAAAATAGCCGGCCAAGGCGGCGCGCACGCGGCGCCACCGTTATGGCGGATAATTGCGGAACTTTTCAGTTCCCCTATTTGCCAGCGCATGCCCACACCTTCGAAATTGTCCGCCTGCCCCTGTGGCGGCGCCGCCTACGCCAACTGCTGCGGCCCGTACATCGCGGGCGACGCCCTGCCGCCCACGGCCGAAGCGCTGATGCGTTCGCGCTACACGGCGTTCACCCTGCGCGACGAGCCGTATCTGCTGGCCACCTGGCATGCCAGCACCCGTCCCACCGACGCTTTATTTGCCGAAGAAGAAAAAGTCCATTGGCTGGGACTTGAGGTAAAATCTGCTTTACGTTTACGTCAACGTAAAGCAATATCAGCAGATCAAGCCGAAGAGACAAACCGCGACAGCGTCGAATTCGTGGCCCGCTACAAGGTCAACGGCCGCGCGCACCGCCTGCATGAAGTGAGCCGCTTCGTGCGCGAAGCTGGTGACGGCGGCATGCGCTGGTTTTATCTCGACGGCAGTTTTCCCGAATAGCGCGACCCGAGAGACCGGGCGATAAGAAAAAGGAACCGCAATGCCGCACATCGAAAGCAAACTCAATCCGCGCAGTGAAGATTTCAAGGCCAATGCCGCGGCCATGCAAGCCATCGTCGACGATTTGCGCGACAAGGTGGAAAAGATCGCGGCCGGTGGCGGCGAGGCGGCGGCCGCCAAACACCTGGCGCGCGGCAAGCTGCTGCCACGCGACAGGGTGCAGATGCTGCTCGATCCCGGCACGCCCTTCCTTGAGTTTTCCCAGATGGCGGCCTACGCCATGTACCAGGACGTCAAGGGCGTCGATGCGGCGCCCGCCGCCGGCATCATCACCGGCATCGGCCGCGTCTCGGGCCAGGAGTGCGTGATCGTGTGCAATGACGCCACTGTGAAGGGCGGCACGTATTACCCGATGACGGTGAAAAAGCATTTGCGCGCCCAGGAAATCGCCGACCAGAACAACCTGCCGTGCATTTACCTGGTCGATTCGGGCGGCGCCAACCTGCCGAACCAGGACGACGTCTTCCCCGACCGCGACCATTTCGGCCGCATCTTCTACAACCAGGCAAACCTGTCGGCCAAGGGCATCCCGCAAATCGCCGTGGTCATGGGTTCTTGCACGGCCGGCGGCGCCTACGTGCCGGCCATGAGCGATGAATCGATCATCGTCAAGGAGCAGGGCACGATTTTCCTCGGCGGCCCGCCGCTGGTGAAAGCGGCCACCGGCGAAGTGGTGACGGCAGAAGACCTGGGCGGCGGCGACGTGCACACGCGCTTGTCCGGCGTGGTCGACCACCTGGCGCAGAACGATTTGCACGCGCTGTCGCTGGCGCGCACCATCGTCTCAAACCTGAACCGTAAAAAACCGCAGCAGATGGATTTGCGCGCCTCCGTCGAGCCGAAATACCCGACGCAGGAACTGTATGGCGTGATCCCCGTCGATACGCGCAAGCCGTTCGACGTGAGGGAAGTGATCGCGCGCATCGTCGACGGCAGCGATTTCGACGAATTCAAGGCCCGCTACGGCACCACCCTGATCTGCGGCTTCGCGCATATCTATGGCGTGAAAGTCGGCATCATCGCCAACAACGGCATTTTGTTCTCCGAATCGGCGCTGAAAGGCACGCACTTCATCGAGCTGTGCTGCCAGCGCAAGATCCCGCTGGTCTTCCTGCAAAATATCACGGGCTTCATGGTGGGCCGCAAATATGAAAACGAAGGCATCGCCCGCAATGGCGCCAAGATGGTGACCGCTGTCGCCACGGCGGCCGTGCCGAAATTCACGGTGATCATCGGCGGCAGCTTCGGCGCCGGCAACTACGGCATGTGCGGGCGCGCGTTTTCCCCCCGTTTCATGTGGATGTGGCCGAATGCGCGCATCTCCGTCATGGGCGGCGACCAGGCCGCCTCCGTGCTGGCGACCGTCAAGCGCGACGGCATCGAGGGCAAGGGCGGGCAGTGGAGCGCGGATGAGGAAGCGGCCTTCAAGCAGCCGATCAAGGACCAATACGAACACCAGGGCCACCCATACTATGCCACCGCGCGCCTGTGGGACGATGGCGTGATCGACCCGGCCGACACCCGCATGGTGCTGGGCCTGGGCCTGTCGGCCGCCTTGAACGCGGAAATCCCGGACACGAAGTTCGGCGTGTTCCGCATGTAAGCGGCATTCAGGGAGAAGATCATGGAATTTGAAACCTTAAAACTGGTCATCGAGGGCAATGTCGCCACCGTGACCCTGAACCGCCCTGACGTGCGCAACGCCTTCAACGAGACGACGATCGCCGAACTGGCGCGCGCCTTCGAGGGCCTGGGACGCAGCGACATGGTGCGCGCCATCGTGCTGGCGGCGAATGGCGCGGCCTTTTGCGCCGGTGCGGACCTGAACTGGATGAAGAAGATGGCAGGCTACACGCATGCCGAAAACCAGGCCGACGCGCTGCAGCTGGCGCAGATGCTGCGCACGATTTACCTGTGCCCGAAGCCCGTGGTGGCGAAGATCCAGGGCGACTGTTATGCGGGCGGCATGGGCCTGGTCGCCGCATGCGATATCATTCTGGCTGCGGAAGATGTGCATTTCTGCCTGAGCGAAGTGCGGCTGGGCCTGATCCCGGCCACTATTTCACCGTATGTCATCAAGGCCATGGGCGAAAACGCGGCGCGCCGCTATTTCCTGAGCGCCGAGCGGTTCTCCGCGCAAGAGGCGCTGCGCATCGGCTTTGCCCACGAGGTAGTCGAGGCAAGCGCGCTGGACGCGAAAACGGCGGAGGTGCTGAAAGCGCTGACGGGCAATAGCCCGCACGCCGTGGCGCAAGCGAAAACGCTGGTGCGCGAGATCGCCGGCTTGCCGGTCGACGACGCGCTGCTGGCGGATACCGCCGAGCGCATCGCGCAGATCCGCGCCTCGGAACAGGGCCGCGAAGGCGTGCAATCGTTCCTCGACAAGCGCAAGCCGGCTTGGCTCATGGGCTAGTGAATAGTCTGAAGCCCATGGTCTAAGAATATCATTGGAGCAGTTTTGAAAGCAGAAAAACAATCGGGCTGGGTCGAACGCAGTCTGCGCAGCGTGTGGCATCCGTGCACGCAAATGCAGCACCACGAGACTGTACCGCTCATCCCCGTCAGCCATGGCCGCGGCGCCTGGCTGTATGACCACGAAGGCCGACGCTACCTGGACGCCATCAGCTCCTGGTGGGTGAACCTGTTCGGCCATGCGAATCCGCGCATCAATGCGGAACTCAAGGATCAGCTGGACCGCCTGGAACACGCCATGCTGGCCGGTTTCACGCATGAACCGGTGATCGAACTGTCGGAAAAGCTCTCTGCGCTCACCGGCGGCGTGCTTGGCCACAGTTTTTATGCCTCCGACGGCGCCTCGGCCGTGGAAATCGCCCTGAAAATGAGTTTTCACGCCTGGCGCAACAGCGGCAAGAGCGAGAAACAGGAATTCGTCTGTTTAAAGGGTAGCTACCACGGCGAAACCATCGGCGCCCTGGCCGTCACGGACGTCGCCCTGTTCAAGGATGCCTACGGTCCGCTGCTGCGTGCCACGCAGACCGTGATGTCGCCCGACTTGCGCCAGGCGGCCGAAGGCGAAACGGCTGAAGATGTGGCGCGCCGCGCCGCCTGTGAAGTGGAACACCTGTTCCAGCAAAAAGCCGACAAAATCGCCGCCATCATCATCGAGCCGCTGGTGCAATGCGCGACCGGCATGGCCATGCACGACCCGCTGTACCTGTCCCTGGTGCGCGCCCTGTGCGACCGCTATCAAGTCCATTTGATCCTCGACGAAATCGCCGTCGGCTGCGGCCGCACGGGCACCTTTTTTGCATGCGAGCAGGCCGGCATCTGGCCCGATTTCGTCTGCCTGTCGAAAGGCATCAGCGGCGGCTACCTGCCGCTGTCCCTGGTGATGACGCGCGAAGACATCTATCAGGCGTTCTACAGCACCGACGTACGCCGCGGCTTTTTGCATTCGCACTCGTACACGGGCAACCCGCTGGCCTGCCGCGCCGCGCTGGCGACTTTGTCGATTTTCGAGGAAGACGACGTGCTGGTGGCCAACCGCGTGCGCGCCGCCAAGATCACGCGCGCATTGGCGCCGCTGGCGCAGCATGACAAGGTAAAAAACTTCAGACAGCAGGGCATGATCTGGGCCTTCGATGCGGTGGATGCGGCGCCCGATTTCTCGCGCCGCTTCTTCAGCACGGCACTGGAACATGAACTGCTGATGCGTCCCATCGGCTCCACCGTCTACCTGATGCCGCCGTACATCCTCGACGACGAGGAAATCGCCGGCCTGGGCCAGCAGACCCTGGCCGTCTTCAACAGCGTGACGGGAGCCTGAGATGGAACTGCTCACGCGCTTGAAGCAGCAGTTGCACGGACTGGAAGAGCGCAGCCTGATCCGCCGCCGCCGCACCGTCGACACGCCATGCGCGCCGCGCCTGACGGTGGACGGGCGCGCCATGCTGGCCTTTTGCAGCAATGATTACCTGGGCCTGGCCGCGCATCCGCGCATCGTCGCCGCGCTGAAAGAGGGCGCCGACCTGTATGGCGCCGGCAGCGGCGCTTCGCACCTGATCAGCGGCCATAGCCGCGCCCACGCGCAGCTGGAAGAGCGGCTGGCGGCGTTCGTCGGCGCCAACCTGGAACAGGCGCGCGCCCTGTATTTCTGCACCGGCTACATGGCCAACCTGGCCGTGCTCACGGCCCTGTCGGCCGGCGACCCGGACGCGGAGATTTTTTCGGAAGCGCTGAACCACGCCTCGCTGATCGACGGCACGCGCCTGGCCCGCGTGAAAACGCGCGTGTATCCGCACGCCGACCTCGATGCCTTGGCGGGCCTGCTGGCAGCCAGCACGGCGCAAACCAAGATCGTCGTCACCGACAGTGTCTTCAGCATGGATGGCGACCTGGCGCCGCTGCCCGCGCTGCTGGCCCTGTGCGAACAATACGGCGCCTGGCTGGTGGTCGACGACGCGCACGGCTTCGGCGCGCTGGGCGAGCATGGCCGCGGTGCGCTCGAACATTTCAATTTGCGTTCGCCCTACCTCGTGTATGTGGGCACCCTGGGAAAATCGGCCGGCGTGGGCGGCGCCTTTGTGTGCGCGCACGAAGCCGTGATCGACACGCTGATCCAGAAGGCACGCCCCTACATCTTCACCACGGCGGCAGCACCCGCGCTCGCGCATGCGCTCTTGGCCAGCCTGGACATCATCGCCGGTGAAGAAGGAAAGCAACGCCGCGCCCACCTGGCGGCGCTGGTGGCGCAGTGGAACGACGGCTTGCAGCTGCAACGCTGGCAAGCCTTGCCTTCAGTGACCGCCATCCAGCCCGTCATCATCGGCGAAAACGCGCACATGCTGGCCGTCGCCGCCCAACTGTACGAGCAGGGCCTGTGGGTCGGCGCGATCCGCCCGCCCACCGTGCCAGCTGGCACGGCGCGCCTGCGCGCGACCCTGTCGGCCGGCCACACGGCGCAGGAAGTGGCGCAATTGATCAACGCAGTCAACACTCTGGAAAGGACTCGCCATGAGCCTTGATGACCCTATCGTGGCGGACGTGCTGGCGGACCTGGCACCGGCCGTGCAGCCGGCGCCGGCCACCACCGGCCTGCCATCGCGCTTTGCCTGTTTCGTCACCGGCACCGACACGGAAATCGGCAAGACCCTGACGTCGTCGGCCCTGCTGCACGCGCTGGTGGCGCGCGGCGTGCGCGCCTGCGGCATGAAGCCCGTGGCCGCCGGCGCCGAGATGCGCGATGGCGAACTGCATAATGAAGACGCCGACAGCCTGATCGCCGCCGGCAACGTCACCATGCTGCGCAGCCTGACGACGCCCTACATGCTGAAGGAACCGGCTGCGCCGCACATCGCCGCCGCGCTCGAAGGCGTGAGCATCGAATCCGTGCCCATCCTGGCCGCCTACCTGGAAATAGCTGCCGCCTCGGACGCCGTGGTGGTCGAAGGCGTGGGCGGTTTCCGCGTGCCGCTGTCTCCCGGTTTCGATTCTGCCGACCTGGCGCAGCAGCTCGACCTGCCCGTGATCCTTGTGGTCGGCATGCGCCTGGGCTGCATCAGCCAGGCCTTGCTGACGTTGGAAGCCATCGAAGCGCGCGGCCTGACGGTCATCGGCTGGGTCGCCAATACACTGGAAGTGGAAATGCGCTTCCTCGACGAAAATATCGATGCGCTGATCGAGCGCATCCCGGCGCCGCTGCTGGGCAGGGTGCCGCGCCTGGCGCAACCGAGCGCGCAAGCGGCGGCCGCGTATCTCGATTTCACCGGCCTGCCGAACTGGCCGGCGCAACAGTCGAACACTTAAACCAAACAATTAATCGTATCCAAAAATAGAAGCGAAGGAATCACCATGTCCGTAGTCCAAGAAGCAGCAAAAACCGTCGAACTGCACCGTCCGGCCGCACGCATCACCCTGCCGGAAGCGGCCACCTGGCCCATCGATGATGTGCTGGCCCTGTTCGACCTGCCGTTCAATGACCTGATGTTCAAGGCCCAGCAAACCCACCGCATCAACTTCCCCGATGGCGACGTGGAACTGGCGACCCTGCTGTCGATCAAGACGGGCGGCTGCGAGGAAGACTGCGGCTACTGCCCGCAGGCAGCCCGTTACGACACGGGCGTGGAAGCGAAAAAAATCCTCGACATCGACACGGTGCTCGACGCGGCCCGCCAGGCAAAAGCCAACGGCGCCACGCGCTTCTGCATGGGCGCCGCCTGGCGCGGCCCGAAAGACCGCGACATGGACAAGGTCGAGGAAATGGTCAGCAAAGTCAAAGCGCTGGGCCTGGAAACCTGCGCCACCCTGGGCATGCTGGAAGAGGGACAAGCGGACCGCCTGAAAAACGCCGGTCTGGATTTCTATAATCACAACCTCGATACGGCGCCCGAGTTCTACGACAACGTCATCTCCACGCGCGAATACCAGGACCGCCTGGACACCCTGGGCCGCGTGCGCGAAGCAGGCTTGAAAGTGTGCTGCGGCGGCATCGTCGGCATGGGCGAGACGCGTCTGCAACGCGCGGGCCTGATCGCCCAACTGGCGAACCTCAATCCATATCCGGAATCGGTACCCGTCAACCACCTGGTGCAGGTGGAAGGCACGCCTTTGTTTGGCCTGGAAGCGCTGGACCCGTTCGAATTCGTGCGCACCATCGCCGTGGCCCGCATCACCATGCCAAAGGCGCGCGTGCGCTTGTCGGCCGGCCGCCGCCAGATGGGCGAAGCCGTGCAGGCCATGTGCTTCCTGGCTGGCGCCAACTCCATCTTCTACGGCGACAAGCTGCTCACCACCGACAACCCGGAAGCGGAAGACGACCGCGTCTTGCTCGGTAAGCTGGGCTTGCAGACGCGCGGCGCCATGCTTGAATCGGTGCAGAAAGAGAAGTGCGGCTGCTGATGCCTGCCTTGTCGGGTTACGCCGTGCCGGCTAACCCGACCTACGAATACCGCCTCACCAATGCGTAGGTCGGCTTAGCGCAAAGCGCGTAAGCCGACACGCCAGCAGACAAGGTCCGCCAAGAGACAGCTGCCCCTTTTTGAGAGAATAGAGAGAGACCATGTTCACTAAAATCCTGATCGCCAACCGCGGCGAAATCGCTTGCCGTGTCGCCGCTACCGCGCGCCGCATGGGCATCCAGACCGTCGCCGTGTATTCGGAGGCGGACGCCAACGCCAAGCACGTCGCCGTGTGCGATGAAGCCGTCTTGATCGGTCCCGCGCCGGCCAAGGAAAGCTATCTGTGCGGCGAGAAGATCATCGCCGTGGCGCTGGCGACAGGTGCGCAGGCGATCCACCCCGGCTACGGCTTTTTGTCCGAGAACGCCGACTTCGCCGACGCCTGCGCCTCTGCCGGCCTGGTCTTCATCGGCCCGCCGGCATCGGCCATGCGCGCCATGGGTTCCAAGTCGGCGGCCAAGTCGCTGATGGAAAAAGCCAATGTGCCACTGGTGCCTGGCTACCACGGCGAAGAACAGGATGCGGACTTCCTGCACGGCCAGGCCGACAAGATCGGCTACCCGGTGCTGCTGAAGGCCTCGGCCGGCGGTGGCGGCAAGGGCATGCGCGTCATCGAGAACAGCGCCGATTTCAAGGCCGCGCTGGCCTCGTGCAAGCGCGAAGCGATCAGCTCTTTCGGCGACGACAAGGTGCTGGCCGAGAAATATCTGTCGCGTCCGCGGCATATCGAAATCCAGGTGTTCGCTGACACGCTCGGCAACTGCATCTACCTGTTCGAGCGCGATTGCTCGGTACAGCGCCGTCATCAAAAGGTGCTGGAAGAAGCACCGGCGCCGGGCATGCCGGCAGAGCGCCGCGCGGCCATGGGCGAAGCGGCCGTTGCCGCCGCCAAGGCCGTCGGCTATGTCGGCGCGGGCACGGTGGAATTCATCGCCAACCAGGATGGTTCGTTCTACTTCATGGAAATGAACACGCGCCTGCAGGTCGAGCATCCGGTGACGGAAATGATCACCGGTACCGACCTGGTGGAATGGCAGTTGCGCGTCGCCTTTGGCGAACCGCTGCCGAAAAAACAAAGCGATTTGACCATCCACGGCCACGCCATCGAGGCGCGCATCTATGCGGAAAATCCGGAGAAGGGCTTCCTGCCATCGATCGGCACCCTGCGCCACATGCAGTCGCCTTCGGCCGTCACGTTCGAACTCGGTGGCACGGTGGTGCCGGCCGCCGTGCGCATCGATTCGGGCGTGCGCGAGGGCGACGCCATTTCGCCATTCTACGATCCGATGATCGCCAAGCTGATCGTCTGGGGCGCCGACCGCCGCGAGGCACTGGCGCGCATGGCGCAGGCGCTGGCCGATTACCAGATCGTCGGCCTGGCCAGCAATATCGCCTTCTTGAAACGCCTGGTCGAAGGCCAGGCCTTCGCCAGCGCCGACCTCGACACGGGCCTCATCGAGCGCAATCAGGCGTCGCTGTTCCCCGCCTTGCAGGCGGCGCCCGACACGGCCCTGGCGCTGGCGTCCGTGGCCCTGCTGCTGGAGGAAAAAGCGGCGGCCGAAACGCAATCGGCCAACCGCGCCGACCCGTGGGGCAATGCCCTGGGCTGGCGTTTGAACAGCACCCTGGGGCGCAGCCTGTCGTTCGCCGATGAATTCACCTTGGCCAGCGACAACAAGGCCTATGCGGCGCGCATCGCCTACAAGACGGATGGCTGGCTGTTCAACGGCCAGCCCCTCTCCCTGACGGCGCACACAGGCAACGAGCTGCACATCAAGCTGGGTGAACGGGCCGTGCACGGCACCGTGCGCCGCGACGGCGAACAGTTCCACGTGTTTACCGGCGGCTTGCACCATACCTTGCATTACAACGATCCGATGGCGCATGCGGGCGAAGTGGAAGCGGAAGGCGGGCGCCTGACGGCGCCGATGCCGGGCAAGGTGGTCGCCGTACTGGTGAACAAGGGCCAGGACGTCAAGAAGGGCGAGCCGCTGGTCATCATGGAAGCCATGAAGATGGAGCACACGATCGCCGCGCCGCACGACGGCCTGGTGGAAGACGTGCTGTATGCGGTCGGCGACCAGGTGGCCGATGGCGCGCCGCTGCTGGCCTTCAAGGCAGCCGCATAAAGGCAGCCACCATGCGCATCCTGTTACAACGTTCGGACGGCAAGGAGGCGGCGTGGATCAGCGACCTGCGCGACTTGCTGCCCGAGGCCGAAATCCATTTCTGGCGCGAAGGCGAAGCGGTTGAACCATGCGACTACGCCGTCGTGTGGCAGCCGCCCGCCGCCATGCTGCCCGAGCTGGCCAAGGTCAAAGCCATTTTCAATACGGGCGCCGGCGTCGACGCGCTTTTAAAGTTCGGCGACGCGCTGCCGGACCACGTGCCGCTCGTGTGCCTCGACGACGCGGGCATGGGCGTGCAGATGGCCGAATATGTGAGCCACGCCGTGCTGCGCCACTTCCGCCGTTTCGACGATTACGAGGCGCAGGGCCGCGCCGGCATCTGGCAGCCGCTGCCCGCGTTCGACAAGGCGGATTTTCCCGTCGGCGTGCTGGGCATGGGCGTGCTGGGCACGCGCGTGCTCGATGCGCTGGCACAGTTCGAGTTTCCCCTGCGTGGCTGGAGCCGCAGCCAGAAACACATCGATGGCGTGGACTGCTTCGCCGGCGAGGAGGGACTCGACGCCTTTTTGCGCGGCACGCGCGTGCTGGTATGCATGCTGCCGCTCACGCCGGACACGCACAACCTGCTCGACCGCACCCGCCTGTCGATGCTGCTGCCGGGCGCCTACATCATCAACGTGGCGCGCGGCGCGCATATCGCCGAACCGGATTTATTGACCTTGATCCGCTCGGGGCATATCGCCGGCGCCACGCTCGACGTGTTCCGCAACGAGCCACTGCCGCAGCAGCACCCGTTCTGGCAAGAACCCCGCATCACCATCACGCCGCATATTTCGGCCGCCACCCTGCGCCGCGAAAGCGTGGCGCAGATCGCCGCCAAGATGCGCCGCCTGCAAGCCGGAGAAGTGGTTGCCGGCATCGTCAACCGTTTGCAAGGATACTGAAATGAATGCTCAAGCTAGTTTGCCGAAACAGGTCAAGATCGTCGAAGTGGGCCCCCGCGACGGCCTGCAAAACGAGAAGGAAACCATCAGCGCCGCCGTGAAGATCGAGCTGGTCGACCGCCTGACCCAGGCCGGCTTCGTCAATATCGAGGCGGCATCGTTCGTCTCGCCGAAATGGGTGCCGCAGATGGCCACCAGCGCGGAAGTGATGGAGAGAATCGCGCGCCGCCCCGGCACGATGTACTCGGCACTGACGCCGAACATGCAAGGCTTTGACGCAGCGCTGGCGGCGAAGGCCGATGAAGTGGTGATCTTCGGTTCCGCCTCGGAGGCCTTCTCGCAAAAGAACATCAACTGCTCCATCGCCGAGTCGATCGCCCGCTTCGAAGGCGTGGCCAAGGCGGCCAAGCAGCACGGCCTGCGCCTGCGCGGCAGCATCAGTTGCGCCTTCGGCTGCCCGTACCAGGGCGACGTGCCGCTCGACGCCGTGGCCGACGTGGTGGGCCGCATGCGCGACCTCGGTTGCGACGAGATCGACATCGCCGACACCATCGGCGTGGCCACGCCGCGCAAGACGCAGGCGGTGATGGAACGCGCGATTGCCGCCTTCCATGTGGGCGGGCTGTCCGGCCACTTCCACGACACCTACGGCCAGGCGCTGGCGAATATCTACGCCAGCCTGGAAACAGGCATCGCGATTTATCACTCGTCCGTGTCGGGCCTGGGCGGCTGCCCGTACGCCAAGGGCGCCACCGGCAACGTGGCCACCGAAGACGTGCTGTACATGATGCAGGGCCTGGGAATAGACACCGGTATCGACCTGGACCTGGTGGTCGACACGGGGCAGTTCATTTCGCAGCAGCTGGGGCGCAAGGGCTCCAGCCGCGCGGGCAACGCCATCGCGGCGAAACGCGCAGCTGTGTAGGTCGGATTAGCGCGCAAGCGCGTAATCCGACGCCACCAAGGACATAGCCAACACTGTTGTCGGGTTACGCGCTGCGCGCTAACCCGACCTACCCGACCGCCCCCGGCGTACGTAAACCGTACAGACGAAAAAAAACCCAAGAGCCGAAGCTCTTGGGTTTTTTTCTACAAATTTGGTCGGAGTACAAGGATTCGAACCTTGGACCCCCTGGTCCCAAACCAGGTGCGCTACCGGGCTGCGCCACACTCCGAAGACCAAGATAATACAGGCCGTATCGACTTCGGTCAAGGGTCAGGTGAAACTCTGTGTAAATTATTTACGCGCGTTACTCGGATACATGTATTTTTCAAAACGATTGAAGTATGCGACACTGGCTTGGCAAGTTTTCCCGATCAGACATGAAGGCGACGACGGCAATGGAATTCAGGATGGAAAGAAACAGTGGCGGCCAGCCCCTGCCGGATCGCCGCGGCGTCGCGCTGGGCATTGCCGTGTCCTTGCTGCTGCATGGCGCGCTGGTGTATCTGTGGCGCCATGCCCAGCCGCCCACCTTGGCGCCAGCAGGCGCCAAGGTGGAATCGATCGCCGTGTGGATACGTCCGCTGGCCGCCAAGCCGCCACCGCCACCCGCCGACGTTGTCAAACCGCAGCGCGAACCCAAGCCCATCCGCAAGCCGAAGCTTGCCACCACCCGGGAAACGCCGGCGGCGGCCAACGCGCCGGCAGCCGGCCCGCAAGCCATCACCGTCGCACCAGTCTCACCGGCCACGCCGGCGGCCAGTGCCGATAGCATCAAGCAAGAAACCCCGGAAACACCGAAATTCGACATGGACGCGGCCAGGAAAACGGCGCGCAAGATGGCGGGCGAGCGCGATCCATCCAAGGTGGGCACGGCCGTGGGGCAAATCCCCGACAAGCCCCTGCAAACGGAAAGCCAGCTGGCGCGCGACATCGCGCAAGGCAAGCGCGGCGATTGCCGCACCGCCTATTCAGGCGCAGGCTTGCTGGCGCCCGTGCTGATGTTGCTGGACAAGAAGGACAGCGGCTGCAAGTGGTAATAGTTTAATAACACGCCCGCAATGGGCCTGCGGGTAAAATTATTCCTGCCCCTTCAACTGCAACGCCCGCTCATACAGGGCATTCTTCTTGCGCCCCGTGATCTGCGCCGTCAGGTTAGCCGCCTGCTTGACGCTGCACTCGGCCAGCAGGATGTTGAGGATGCGCTCCGCTTCCACGTCTTCCGCGTCCTGCGCTTGCGTGGCGCCTTCCAGCAGGACGACGAATTCTCCCTTTTCGCGGTGCGCGTCGGCGCGTATCCAGCTTTCCGCCTCGGACAGGGGGCAGCGGTGGATTTCCTCGAACAGTTTCGTCAGTTCGCGCGCGAACACCACCTGGCGCGTCGGCTCGAACGCTTCGGCCAGGGCCGTGGCGCAATCGAGGATGCGGTGCGGCGCTTCATAAAACACCATCGTCGCCGTCACGCCGCGCAAGCTGTGCAGCATGTTTTCACGCTGCTTGGCCTTGGCCGGCAGGAAGCCGACAAAGTAAAACTGGTCATTCAACAGGCCACTGGCGGAAATGGCGGTGATCGCCGCCGAGGGGCCGGGCAGGGGCAATACGCGCAGGCCGGCCGCGCGCACGGCGTCGACGATGCGCGCGCCCGGGTCGGAGACGGCGGGCGTGCCCGCGTCGGACACCAGCGCGATGCGTTCGCCGGCATGCAGGCGGGCAATCAGGGTTTGCGCCACTTCCCGTTCGTTATGTTGATGCGCCGCAATTAACGGCTTGTTCAGGCCAAAGCGCGTCAACAGGTGCGCCGTGTTGCGCGTATCTTCACAGGCGACGGCATCGGCAAGGCTCAGCAAATGCAGCGCGCGCAGGCTGATATCGGTCACATTGCCGATCGGCGTGGCCACTATATACAATGTTGCGATAGGATAGACCTGGTGCGCCGCCTCTGTCATGATGGGCAGGCTGGCGATGGAACTGATTTCTTGTACGGTCATTTTGGAGGTTAAATGCTTGCTAATAGTGTGAAGTTACTGCTTGTTTGTGCCGCGACCGGCATGCTGAGCGCTTGCAGCACGCCTTGCGACGCGCCCGGGCAATTGTGCGCGCCTATTGAATCTAACACAAGGCCGCTACCACCACCGAAGCCACTGCCGCCACCCGTGCCGCCGAAACCGCCGGCGCCGGAGCCCGTCACCTTTGCCGTGGCCGTACCCGATATTACCGCCTACGACAGCAACGGCGCCCCGTTGGCGCCCATCAATACCAAGCCGGCCACCGGCACCGCGCTCGACATGCCGGCCGCCACGGCGCCGGCGCCGGCCGACGGCAAGGTTCATCACATCGGCCTGCTCTTGCCGCTACGCTCGGCTTCCCTGGGGCCGGCCGCCGAACTGCTGCGTGCCGGCTTCATGGCCGCATATGAGCGTGACCGCAGCGGCTTTGAGGTGACGGTGATCGACACGGGCGACGGCAGCAGCGACGTGCTGAACAAATTTGCGCAAGCGCAGGAAGAGCAGGACATCGTCGTGGGTCCCCTGTCGCGCTCGGCCGTCACGGCCGTGGCGAACAGCGACCTGGTACGCAAGCCAACCATCGCCCTGAACCACCCGGACAACCGCGGCGGAGCGCGCCTGCCGGCAAAAATGCTTGTCATGGGCCTGTCGATCGAGGCGGAAGCACGCCAGGTCGCCGCCTGGGCCGCCAGCGAACAACCGGGTGCCAGCGCGCTGATCCTGTCGGCCGGCTCGCCCTCGCAGCGCCGCACCAGCGCCGCCTTCAAGCAGGAATGGCTGCGCCAGGGCGGCAAGATCGAAACGATGGACCTGACGGCGACAAACGGCTACCTGAGCGACGCTGAACTGGTGCAACTGCGCGCGCGCCTGGCCGCCACGCCGCCAGGCCTGCTGTTTGCCGCACTCGACGCCGACCAGGCGCGCCAGCTGCGCGTGGCCATCGGCAGCGACTTGCCCCTGTATGGCACCTCGTCCCTGAATCCCGGCGCCGGGCGCGGCGCCAGCGGTCCTGAACTCGACGGTGCGCGCCTGCTGGACTTGCCATGGCAAGTGCAGCGCGACCATCCGCAAGTGATGGTGTACCCGCAGCCGCCGCAACCGGCCGATGCCCGTTTGACGGCCGACATGGAACGCCTGTACGCGCTGGGCATCGATGCCTTCCGCGTGGCGCGCGAAGTGGCGCTGCGGCCAAATGCGCCATTCACGCTCGATGGCGTGACGGGCCGCCTGGCCGTGCGTTTCGAGGATGGCCAGACGGTGTTTGAACGCACGGAGCAAGCCGCCACCTACCAGCAGGGCGCACTCGGCACCTGGCCGCCGGCCGCGCCCACGCCCGTCGCCTTGCCGCAGGCAGAATAAGGACACGCCATGTCGCCAGCGTCCACGCAAGACAGGCAGGAACGGGGGCGGCAGGCGGAAGATGCCGCGCTCGCGTATCTGCTGGCGCAGGGCTTGCTGCTGGTGCAACGTAATTATTTGTGCCGGGGTGGCGAACTCGATCTGATCATGCGCGATGGCGCCAGCGTCGTCTTCGTCGAGGTGCGGCTGCGCAGCGGCGCGCGCTTCGGCGGCGCCCTGGCCAGCATCACGCCGGCCAAGCAGCGGCGCATGGTGCTGGCCGCGCAAACCTGGCTGCTGGGCCAACAGCGCTTGCCGGCCTGCCGCTTCGACGCGCTGTGCATCGACGGCGGGCGCATCAGCTGGCTGAAAAACATCCTGGATATGTAAGCATTTTTAACAGTGCTTGTTCGCCATGCCGCGCGCCTGCACTATAATCGGCAGACTATGAATAATCAACGCATCCTCTCGCACTTCCACGAAAGTGCCGAAATCAAGATCCAGTCCGCCACCGTACTGGCGCAACCGATTGCGCAGGCAATCGAGCTGATGTTTTACGCCCTGTCCAACGGCAACAAGATCCTCGCTTGCGGCAATGGCGGTTCCGCCGCCGACTGCCAGCATTTTGCCGCCGAACTGGTGGGCCGCTTCGAACGCGAGCGCTTTCCGCTGCCAGCCCTGGCGCTGACGACGGATACCTCGATCCTGACGGCCGTGGCGAATGACTACAGCTATCGCGAGATCTTCTCGAAACAGGTGCAGGCCTTCGGCCAGGCTGGCGACATCCTGCTGGCCATCTCCACGTCGGGCAATTCGGCCAACGTGATGGCCGCCGTGGAAGCGGCGCTCGAGCGCGAAATGCGCGTCGTGGCGCTGACGGGCAAGGACGGCGGCGCCATCGGCAAGATGCTGACGGATGCCGACGTGCATATCTGCGTGCCGGCCGAACGCACGGCGCGCATCCAGGAAGTCCATCTGACCACCATACATTGCATCTGCGACGGCATCGACGTCGCGCTATTCGGAGGAGACGTGAATGACTAAATTCGGTACTGGCCCAGGCTGGAAACGCGTACAACGCCCGCTGGCCACCGCCCTGTTGTGCGGTGCCATGCTCACTTCGCTCACCGGCTGCATCGAACTGATGGTCGGCGGCGCGGTGATGGGCGGCGTCGCCGCGGCGGACCGCCGCACCCTGGGCGCGCAGACCGAAGACAAGTCGATCGCCCTGAAAGGCGAGTCGCGCATTCCTTCCATCGTCGGCGACGTGGGCCATGTCAATGTCACCAGCTTCAACCGCCGCGTCCTGCTGACGGGCGAAGTGCGCGATGAAGCGATGAAAAATGCCGTCGAGCGCGAAGTGCGCAATATCGAAGGCGTGGAATCGGTGGCGAATGAACTGATCATCGCCGGTCCCGCCAGCTATACCTCGCGCTCGAACGACGCGCTGATCACGGGCAAGGTCAAGGCCAGCCTGGTGGACATGAAAACCATCTCGGCCGCCTCGTTCAAGGTCGTCACGGAAAACGGCACCGTCTTCCTGATGGGCCGCGTGACCCAGCGCGAAGGCACCGTCGCCTCCGACGTGGCGCGCGGCGTGAGCGGCGTGCAGAAAGTGGTCAAGCTGTTCGACTACATCTCGGAAGCGGAACTCAAGCAGCTGCAGCCGGAAGCGCCGCAGCAGCGCACCACCAGCACGGTCAGCGATACGGTCCAGCAGTAAGCGTCGTCTCCGCCGTTTGACCTACAGCAAGGACGCCACGATACGGCTACAATAGCCGCATCGTGGCGTCTGTGCCGCGCTTTTCAAGTGACTTATTCAACTTCGACATGTCAACTTCGCCATCCGCCAGCAAGTCCTGTATCAAGCCAGCCCTCATCGCCGTCTTCGTCGCGGGCGTGGCAGCGGCTGCTTATCTGTCGCTGAACGACAAGCAAAACGCGCCGGACGTGACCTTCCATGGCATCCACGGCGAGAAAATCACCTCGGCGAGCCTGCGCGGCAAGGTCGTGATGGTCAATTTCTGGGCCACCTCGTGCACCACCTGCGTGGCGGAAATGCCGGACATGGTCGATACCTACAACAAGTACAAGGGGCAGGGCCTGGAATTCGTGGCCGTGGCCATGAAATACGATCCGGCCAACTATGTGCTGAACTTTGCCGAAACGCGCCAGCTGCCCTTCAAGGTGGCGCTCGACGTGACGGGCGAAGCGGCCAAGGCCTACGGCGACGTGGCCCTGACGCCGACCACCTTCGTGCTCGACAAGCAGGGCAAGATCCTCAAGCGCTATGTGGGCAAGCCCGAGTTTGCCGAACTGCACAAGCTGCTGGAAAAGGCCATCGCCGGATAAACGTCGCACATCAGCTGCTGCGCGTCGCCATTTGCAGCCTGCGATGCTCACTGTGCTCAGGCGCAGTTCCGCTTCTCTGCCGCAACTCACTTCCGCTCGCTACGCTTTTGCGGGGCGTTGAAGGCGATGAGAACACGGCATAAAACCTTGTTGCTAAGAATTACTAATTTGTTATAACCTTCCCATGCGTGATCCCACTCACCTTGTGAAGGCCAGCCGTGTCCCTAGCCGCTCAACCGCCCGACCTGCAACAACTCAAAACCTGGCTGCTTGCCGCCGGCAACAAGGACGCCATCGCGTTCCGTCAGCTATATAACTGCACATCATCGAAACTGTTTGGCTTCGCGCTGCGTATATTGCATAAGCAAGAGCTCGCTGAAGAAGCCTTGCAAGAGGGGTTCGTCGCCATCTGGAACAACGCCGCCACATACCAGAGCCATCTGGCGGCGCCGATGACCTGGATGGCCACCATCGTGCGCAACAAGGCGTTCGATGTGCTGCGGCGCAGCGACGATACCGTGGAAATCGATGCCGACCAGTTTGATAGTGAAGTCATGAACGCACTCCGAGACCCCCAGGCCACGCCGATCGAATCGCTGCAGATGAGCGGTGATGCCAAGGCGCTGGCGTTTTGCATGTCCGCCCTGGAAGGGCTGCACCGGCAGGTGGTTGCGCTGGCGTACTACCATGACCTGTCGCACAGCGAAGTGGCGCAGCAGATGTCGCTGCCGATCGGCACCGTGAAGACCTGGATACGCCGCAGCCTGGAACGGCTGCGCACGTGCCTGGCAAAACGGGAGGCATCATGAATATCCGTGGCAACGACACCCTGCGCCAGAAACTGGCGTCCGAATACGTGCTGGGCACCCTGAAAGGGGGCGCGCGGCGGCGTTTCGAAGGCTGGCTGCACAACGACGCCGATTTGCGCAATATCACGGCGGAATGGCGCCAGCGCCTGGAACCGATGGCCGAATTCGCCACGCCGGTGGCACCGCCCAAGCGCGTGTGGAAGCAGATCGAGCAGCGTTTGCACCTGGCGCCGCAAGGCGGCTGGGCCCTGTGGCGCGATTCGCTGTCATTCTGGCGTTCGCTGGGCATGGCCTCGAGCGCCATCGCCGCGCTGCTGGTGATCGTCGTGGCCACGCGCATGCTGGATGCGCCACAGATCAGCTATGTCGCCAGCCTGACGGACGAGAAAGCGCAAACGGCCCTGCTGCTGACAGCCGACAGCCGCCACGGCGCCCTCGACGTGCGCATGGTGGGCAACGCGCCGGTGCCGAGCGATAAGGATCTGGAACTGTGGGCCGTGCCGAAGAGCGGCAATCCGCGCTCTCTCGGCTTGCTGGCCGACAAGGGCAGCGTGAAACTGGCCCTGTCCGAACGCGCCATCGGCAACGACGTGGCCCTGCTGGCCGTCACCCTGGAGCCGAAAGGCGGTTCGCCCGATCCGAATGGACCGACGGGACCGATTTTGTATAAAGGTAACTGGGTGAAAATCTAGCAAACCCAAAAGCAAGGGCCGGGGTCGTTCCCTTCGGGATCCGAATTTCCCCCATTGGGGCAAATTCCCCCGCCGGGTCTGACCCCAGCAGTTGACGTATTTTGCCCTTGGGTTATTTAGGATACAGAATCATCTGCGTGCAGCGAAACAGGGCAATCGTCTTGCCCGTGTCCTTGCTTTTCACCACGGCATCCCACACTTGCGTGTTGCGGCCCTTGTGCTCGACCTTGGCCGTGCAGGTGAGCGTGCCTTCGCGGGCCGTGCCCAGGTGGTTCGATTTGAGTTCGATGGTGGTGAAGTTCGTCGCGCCTTCCGGCAGGTTGACGATGCAGCCATAGCCGGAAGCCGTATCGGCCAGGGTCACCACGCTGCCCGCGTGCAGATAGCCATTCGGCGCCAGCAAATGCGGCAGCACGGGCAGTTCCGCCGTCAGCTGGCCGTCGCCCACTTCCGTGATGACGATACCCAGATGGCCGGGCAAACGGCCCACGCCGCGTTCATTCAGTAGTGCTACGGTGATCTCGGGATGGCTCATGGTCTCTGCTTTTCCTTGTTGTCGTGAGGATGCCGGACAGCGCAAAGGCTGCCGGAAACTACTATGATGATAGCAACTTTTCCCGTATCAGTTTGGCGGCCGCTTATTTCCGGGGACGCCGCCGTTTCCACCACACGAGAGTCCCCGTCAACATGAACAGCAGTGGCATCAGGCCGAAGGCGGTAATAAAAGTGCGCCCGCCCACGCCGAACGCCTGGCCCGAATGCAGGGGGAATTGCCAGCCCAGGAAGCGTTCGCCATATGGCGCCGTCAGCGGGTCGCGGATGCGCAGGGCCTGGCCGCTGCGCGCATCCAGGGTGATGCGCGTGGCGCCGTCGCCCTGCGCGATTTCATCGGGCTGGCGCACGCGGATCTCGTATGGCTGGTCCTGCTTCGGCGGCAGCACGATGCGCGAGACGCGCGCCTGCGGATACAGCTGCTGCGCGGCGGCCATGGCCTGGCCCGCGTCGAGCACGGCGCCGTCGTGCTGTGCATTTTTCAGTTTCGCCGTGTCCGGCACTGTCGACACCAGGTCCACCAGCGGCACCACCAGCTGCGGCAAATTGAAATAGATGCCGGAAAAGGCCAGCACGGCCAGCACGGGCGCGGCAAAGAAGCCGGCCGCCTTGTGCAGCGAATAGTTAAAGCGCGGCCAGGAGCCGCCGTGCGACACCGTCAGGGCGCGCCTGATCGCCGACCACTGCAGGCGCGGCCACCACAGATAGATGCCGCTGATGGCCATCAGCAGCAGCATTACGCCGGAAATGCCGGTAATCGTCTTGCCCACCTCGCCCGACAGCAGATAGCGGTGCAAATGAAACATGCCCGACATCAGCAGCGGGCGCGTGAGGCCGAAACGGCCCCAGTCGCGCTCGCCTTTGACTTGCAGGGTGTAGGGGTCGACCATCACCTGACGCACGATGGCCTGGCGCAACGGCGATGGCTTGTCCGCCTGGCGGTACGAGGCCATGTACACGTCGCGCGCATCGGCCGGCGGATTGATCTGGCTCGGCTTGCCATAAACAGGGTCGGCGGCCAGCCGCTCCACCACCATTTGCAGCGTGCGCGGCGTCACCTGGAAGACCTGGCCCGGCGCCGGGTTGCTGGCCTGCAACAGGCTGGGGTTCAGATACGCATCGAGCTCGGGCATCCAGGCGATGGCAGAACCCGTCAAGCCCAGCAGGACGAACAGCGTGCCGAACCACAGGCCGGCATACAGGTGCAACTTGGCGAACAAGTACTTGATCGGGCGTTGGGACATGGGAGGCAAGGAGGCTGTGGGAATTTTGGGCTGCGGAACGATAGCATGAAAGCAGGGGCGTGAAAAACATTATCCGGCGCTTGCATAAAGCAAATGAATTGCAACAAGCGCTGACAGCGACGGGTTTTTCTTGCTACTATTCGCCCATGTCTTCCCGCCAGCCCACCCGCAAGCTTGCTCATCACGGTGCCGCCGCCTTTGCGCGCACGCCGTGGCGTTTGTGCGTGGCCCTGTTCAGTGCGCTGGCCCTCGTGTTCCTGCTGTCGACGGCCGCCTCGCACCTGCACAAGACCAGCCTGGACGCGGAAGAGTGCGCGCTATGCGCCACCGTCATCGACAAGGTGGCCGATATCGCCGTGCCGCCGGTCATCGTCGAGCCGCCGGCCCAGTTATTGCCGTACCGCTTGCTGGCCATCGCGCCAGCCACCGTGGCGCCTGTCGCCATCCTCGCCTTGCCGCCCGTGCGCGGCCCGCCTGCCATCTCTCTGTAGTTCCCACGCTGTTTTTCTTTTTTGCAGGCTGCACCGCCGCGTTCTCGTTCTGACGCGTGCCGTGCCGCCTGGCGTCGACTATTTTGAGGTTTATCATGCAACACACACCACGCTTGAGCGCGTTGTCGCTCGCCCTTGCCAGCCTGTTTACCGTTTCCGCCCATGCCGCCGAGCCTGCGGATGCCGCCATCGCCGTTGCCGATACCACGGCCGCGACGGCAGCCGATGCTGCGCCGCAAGCCATGCAGACGGTGGAAGTCACGTCCGCCCACCTGAAAAGCGCGCGCATCGAGCTGTCGCCGAAAGTCGGCACCACCATCTACAGCATCGACAGCCACATGGTCGGCATGCTGGGGCAAGGTGACAACACGCCGTTCAATGAAGTGCTGCTGCGCCTGCCGGGCGTGTCGCAGGATTCGAAAGGTTCGGGCGCCCTGCACGTGCGCGACGACCATGCCAACGTGCAATACCGCATCAATGGCGTGCAACTGCCGGAAAGCATCAGCGGCTTCGGCCAGTCGATCGACACGCGCCTGATCGACAAGACGGACTTCATCACGGGCGCCTTGCCGGCCCAGTTCGGCCTGCGCACGGCCGGCATCGTCGACATTGAAACGAAAGAGGGCGGCATGACGCCAGGCGGACGCATCGGCATCCTGGTGGGCAGCCACGACCATGTGGAGCCGAGTGCCGAATTTTTCGGCAGCGTCGGCAAGTTCAACTACTACCTGTCCGGCAGCTACCTGGGCAATGCGCTGGGCGTGGAAAACCCGCAAGACACGCGCAGCGCCCTGCACGACAAGACGCGCCAGAACAAAACCTTCGGCAGCCTGTCGTATTTCCTCGATGACAATACGCGCGTGGGCGCCATGTTCGGCACCTATAACGGCCGCTTCCAGATCCCGAATAACCCGGACCAGGCGCCGGGCTTTTCGCTTGCCGGCCACAGCGATGCACAGGCGGGCACGTCGACCTTGCCGTCGTCGCAGCTCGATGAAAACCAGCGCGAAGTGAACCGCTTCCTCGTCGTCTCGCTGCAAAAAAGTCTGGGCGACATCAATTACCAGCTGTCCGCCTTCCACCAGTATTCGGAACTGCACTTCACGCCCGATCCCATTGGCGACCTGATCTACAACGGCGTGGCGTCCGACTCGCGCCGCTCGAACAGCGCGTCCGGTGCCCAGTTCGACATCAGTTATAAACTGCACCAGGATCACACCCTGCGCGCGGGCCTGGCCTACACGCGCCAGAAAACCACGAGCGACAACACGGTGGCCGTGTTCCCGGCGATCGATGGCGCGCAATCGTCCACCACGCCGATCACGGTGCTGGACAACAGCGGCAAGACGGGTACCCTGGCCAGTGTTTATCTGCAGGATGAATGGCATATCAGCAAGCCGCTGACCCTGAACTATGGCGCCCGCTTCGACAAGATCTCGGCCTACACCAGCGAGCAGCAATGGAGTCCGCGCATCAACCTCGCGTATCAGCTGGCGCCCGGAACGGCCGTGCACGCGGGCTATTCGCGCTATTTCACGCCGCCGCCACAGGAACTGGCCGCACAAGGCAGCATCGACCTGTACGCCAACACGACGAATGCACCGGAAATCGGCCAGTCCGACAACGTCAAGGCCGAGCGCACGCATTACTACGACGTCGGCATCAGCCACCAGGTCAATTCCAAACTGACCTTGACGGCCGATGTGTATTACAAAAAAATCAGCAATCTGCTGGACGAAGGCCAGTTCGGCCAGGCACTGATTTTGACGCCGTTCAACTACGCGGACGGCTACGCCAAGGGCCTGGAATTGTCGGCTATTTACAGCGAGAAAAACTGGGGCCTGTTCCTCAACGCCAGCACGCAAAAGGCGCAGGGACGCAACATCAATTCCGGCCAGGCCCTGTTTGGCGCCGATGAGTTGAACTACATCAGCTCCCACTATGTCTATCTCGATCATGACCAGAAATACACGATGTCAGGCGGCGGCCACTACCATTTCGGCGATTCGCAAGTGAGCGCTGACTTCTTGTACGGCAGCGGCCTGCGGCTGACACCGGACGGCGGCGCACCGAATTCCGGCCATCTGCCCAGCTATTTCACCGTCAACACGGCGCTCACGCACACGTGGAAAAACACGCCTGTCGGCAAAGTCGAGGGACGCTTGGCCCTGATCAACCTGTTCGACAAATCGTATCTGCTGCGCGACGGTTCCGGCGTCGGCGTGGGTGCACCGCAGTACGGTGCCCGCCGCAGTTTCTATGCGGGTTTATCAACAAGCTTCTAACAACAGCTGGCAAAACCGTAGCGGGCGGATGTGCGTTGTGCTTGAGACGCGGCACGGTGCGTATGCACGGAACGCCAGGTCAGCGAACTTCGGAAACCGCGACGCGCGACGCGCAGCAGGTTTTGATAGATGTTCTCAGAGTTACGCGCGAAGACAGCGGCAGGGAGCAACGCCTGCCGCTGTCGGCTGCCGTACCATTTCATCATCATGCCCAGGCGATGGCTTTCTGGCCGTGCGCCTGCAAATACGCATTCGCCTGGCTGAACGGCTTGCTGCCAAAGAAACCTTTGCTTGCCGACAAGGGAGAAGGGTGCGGCGCCGCCAGCACCAGGTGCTTGCCGGGATCGATCAGGGTACGCTTGGCTTGCGCATAGCCGCCCCACAGAATGAAGACGAGGTTGTCGCGCTCGGCGGACAAATGCCGGATGGCGCTGTCCGTCAACTTTTCCCAGCCCTTGGCCGCGTGCGAACCGGCCGCCCCCGCGCGCACAGTCAATACGCTGTTGAGCAGGAACACGCCTTGCTCGGCCCAGTCGGACAAATCCGTGCGCGTGCGCTCGACGCCCATGTCGGTGGCTAATTCCTTGAAAATATTCTGCAGGCTCGGCTGCGCGGGATGACCGTCCGGCACGGAAAAGCACAAGCCCATGGCGGCACCGGGCGTGTGGTACGGGTCTTGCCCGAGGATCACCACCTTGACCTGCTCGAACGGCGTCAGGTCGAAAGCGCGGAAGATGGCTTTACCGGGAGGAAAACACGGCCCCGCCGCGTACTCTTCCTTCACGAAGGCGGCCAGGCGCTCCCAGTACGGCTGGACAAACTCGCGCTCCAGCCGCGCCTTCCACGATGCGTCGATGCGTACGTCCATCACTCACCTCATAGCTTATCCATCAACCATGCTTTTTCAGCACGCCAGTATAGGACGCCCGGCCGCATGAGGCGGGCACGATACGGACAGGCAAAAAAAAGCCGCCCGGCTCTACAGCGGGCGGCTTGATACGGCACAAGGTGCTTAAAAATTCAGCGCCGATTCCACGCCGGCGCTGTGCGCCTGTTCATCCGCGTGGTACGAGCTGCGCACCATGGCGCCCACGGCGGCGTGGGTGAAGCCCATTTTGTATGCTTCTTCCTCGAACATTTTAAACACGTCCGGGTGCACGTAGCGGCGCACGGGCAAGTGGCTGTTCGATGGCGCCAGGTACTGGCCGATGGTCAGCATGTCGATGTCGTGCTCGCGCATGTCGCGCATCACTTGCAGGATTTCCTCGTCCGTCTCGCCCAGGCCTACCATGATGCCGGACTTGGTCTTCACGTCCGGGTACATGGCCTTGAAGTCTTTCAGCAGTTTCAGCGAGTGCAGGTAGTCGGAGCCGGGACGCGCTTCCTTGTACAGGCGCGGCGCCGTTTCCAGGTTGTGGTTCATGACGTCAGGCAAGCCATCCTTGAACAGGTTCAGGGCTTTTTCCAGGCGGCCGCGGAAGTCGGGCACCAGCACTTCAATGCGGGTGTTCGGCGACAGGGCGCGCGTTTGCTGGATGCACTCGACGAAGTGGCCGGCGCCGCCGTCGCGCAGGTCATCGCGGTCGACGGAAGTGATGACGACGTAGTTCAGGCGCAGCTTGGCGATGGTTTTCGACAGGTTGGCCGGCTCTTCCTTGTCCAGCGGATCAGGACGGCCATGGCCGACGTCGCAGAACGGGCAGCGGCGCGTGCACTTGTCGCCCATGATCATGAAGGTGGCCGTACCCTTGCCGAAGCATTCGCCGATGTTCGGGCAGCTGGCTTCCTCGCACACCGTGACGAGTTTGTTTTCGCGCAGGATGTCCTTGATTTCATAGAAGCGCGTCGATGCCGACGCGGCCTTGACGCGGATCCAGTCCGGCTTTTTCAGGCGCTCGACTTGCTCGATCGGAATGATCTTGATCGGAATGCGCGACGTCTTGCTGGCGCCTTTTTGCTTTTCGCTCGGGTTGTACGCGGGAGCGGCGGTCGCGGCGGGGGCGGTGCTGGAAATGGTCTCAGAAGTCATGGCTGCAAGCCCTTGACGGGCGGTGTTGGTTTGTTTGCTCAGGCATCCGCTGCCTGAGGCGCGCCTGCGGCGCTGTTTGCTTCGCTTACATCGAGTAATACGGTCAATTCATGGGCCAGGGCCCGCTGCACCTCGGCCAGCGGCGCCACCACGCCCATGCTGCGCATGTCCACCGTCTTCAGGCCGGAATAGCCGCAGGGGTTAATCCAGGAAAACGGTGCCAGGTCCATCGCCACGTTGAGCGATACGCCATGGTAGGTGCAGCCGTTGCCGCGCACTTTCAAGCCCAGCGCGGCGATCTTCGCACCCTTGTCTGGCCCGCCGGCAATATAAATGCCAGGCGCGCCATCGATGCGCTCGCCAGCGAGATTATACGCCGCCAGCACGTTGATGATGGCTTGCTCGATTTTATGCACGAACTGGCGCGCATACAGCTTGCCGCCCGGCTTGTTGCGGCGCAAGTCCATCAGCAGGTAAATCACCACCTGGCCGGGGCCGTGGAAGGTGACTTCGCCGCCCCGGTCCGTCTGCACCACGGGGATCGCGTTTTCTTCAATCGCGGCGCCGGCCAGCAAATGCCCGCGGTCGGCCGCCAGGCCCAGGGTAAACACGGGCGGATGCTCGACGATCCACAGTTCGTCGCGCGTGTCCGTCGTGCGCGCATCGGTAAACGCGCGCATGGCGGCAAAGGTCGGCTCGTAATCGACGCGGCCCAGTTCGCGGATCAGCGCCGTTTCGGTGCGGGTGGTGGTCATGACAGATTCTGTGGTCAGCTGCCGGCGCCCTGCGGACGCTGCGGCGAAGCCGTGATTATAAGCCAGGCCGCTGTTTCATTCAGGCGTAGTCCACTGGCAACAGCAACCTGCCCAATTTTTGTGCAGCGTGGCGCACTTGCGCCAGGCTCAGGGCCGTGTAGCCCAGCAGCACGGCCGGCGCCAGCTGGGCGCCATGGCAAAAGTCGCCCAGCGGCTGCAGCGCCAGGCCGTCCTGCGCCGCGCGCGCGCAAAATGCGCGTTCGTCACCGCCTGGCGCCAGCCACAGCACGCAATGAAAGCCCGCTTGCTGGCCGGAAATGGTGTAGCGCCCGGGGGCGAACTGTTCCAGGCAGGCCAGCAGCAGGTCGCGCCGTTCCTTGTAGGCCAGCCGCGCCTGGCGCAAGTGGCGCACGAAGGCGCCTTCTTCCATCCAGGCGGCCAGCGCCAGCTGTTCCGTGATGCCCACGGAGCGTCCCGTCAATTGCAAGGTGCGCAACAGCGGCGCGCGCAAGGCGGGTGGCAGGACCATGAAACCCACGCGCAGGCCGGCGAACAGCGTCTTGTTGAAGCTGCCGCAGTAAATCACGCGCTGGTACTGGTCGAGCGCCTTCAGGGCGGCCAGCGGGGCGCTCTGGTAATTGAATTCGCTGTCGTAATCGTCTTCCACCACCCAGGCGCCGCTGTCATTGGCCCATTCCAGCAAGGCCAGGCGGCGCGTGACGGACATGGTCACGCCCAGCGGCGACTGGTGCGCCGGCGTCACATAGGCGAGGCGGGCGTCGCCATGCAGGCGCAGGGCGGCGCAATCGATGCCCTCGGCATCGACGGGAATGTCCACGGGCACGGCGCCGCAGAGGCCGAAGAGGGCGCGCGCGGCCGGGTAGCCGGGGTCTTCCAGGCAGACCTTGTCGCCATCGCGCACGACGCTGCGCGCCAGCAAGTCGAGCGCATGGCGGATGCCCGTGGTAACGATGATGTCTTGCGGGTCGCAGCGGATGCCGCGATACTTGGCCAGGTAATCGGCCACCTGCTGGCGCAGCGGCAAGGCGCCGGCCGGATCGGCGCTGCACAGCTGCTCCGGCGTGGCGGCGGCCAGCGCCCGCGTGGCGCATTTGGACCACGCGGCGACGGCAAACAGGCTGGCATCGGCGCGCCGCGCAACGAAGGGCAAGCCGTCGCGCACGCCCGTATCGGACACGGGTGCCGGCTGCGCCGCTGGTCCGGCCGGGATGGCGTCGCCCGCTTCCGCCATCAGGAAGCGTTCCGGCACCACGGCGCACACATGCGTGCCGGAACCGGGCACGCGCGTCACATACGCTTCCGCGTGCAAGCGGTCGAACACGGTTTCGATCGTGCCGCGCGACAATTCCCACCGCTCCGCCAGGGTGCGGCTGGACGGCAAACGGCTGCCGGCCGGCAGCAGCTTCGTCAGGATGGCCGAGCGCAGCGCTTCATAGGCGCCGTCCTGCTTGCTGACGCCTGCCTTGTCGAGCCAGCTGGTGGGGCGCGGCAAGTCCAGGGTGTGCGGTGATTTTCCTCGCGGCATGATAATGGTCGTCCAAGTGGTCCAATGAATTTTGTGATGACTGGCACTTCGCATTACACCACAACCATCTTACTCTCACCGTTCTGGTGCGTCTGCCATCTCTTGCTTATCGAAAAACATGAATCAACGAACAACACTTCCCCTATGGGCCTGGGGCGCCATCGTGCTGCTGCTGGTGTGCCTGTCGCGCATCAGCATCGATATCTATTTACCTTCGCTGCCGGCCATGGCCGATGCCCTGCATGCCAGCGATGCGCAATTGCAGCTGACCCTGAGCCTGTTCATGGCCGGCTCGGCCGCGTCGATGCTGGCCTGCGGGCCGCTGGCGGACCGCTGGGGCCGGCGTCCCGTGCTGCTGGCCGGCACGGCCATTTATGTGCTCGCCAGCATCGTCTGCACGCTGGCCACCGACGTCCACGTGCTGCTCGCCGCGCGCCTGCTGCAAGCGTTCGGCGGCTGCAGCGGCACCATCATCGGCCGGGTCATGGTGCGCGACCGCTTCGATCCCGCCACGCAGGCGCGCATGCTGGGGCAAATCTCGATGGTGATGGGCCTGTCGCCGATCCTGGCGCCGCTGGCCGGCAGCGTGCTCGACGCGGCCTTCGGCTGGCGCGCCGTGTTTGGCGTGCTGTGCGCGCTGGGGGCGCTGTCGCTGGGACTGATCGCCGCATATGTGCCGGAAACCAAGCCAGCCGGCGTCGTGCCACAAGGAAATACCCTGGCGCTGTACCGGCGGCTGCTGGGCGAGCGCTATTTCCTGCGCTACGCGCTGGCCATCGGCTGTGTGTATTGCACCTATTTTCCCTTCATCGCGGAATCGTCGGTGCTGCTGCAACGGGGCATGCAGCTGTCGCCGCACGCCTATGCGCTGGTGTTTGCGCTGACGGTGAGCGGCTATATCGCGGGATCGAGCCTGTTTCGCAAGCTGGGACCGCGCCTGGGCGCCGAGCACATGCTGGGGGTGGCGGTGCTGATCAATGTGGCGGGTGCGGCCAGTTTGCTGCTGGCCGGCAGCCTGGCGCCGCGCCACGTGGCCTCGCTGGTGGCGCCCATGCTGCTGGTGATGGTGTCGGTGGGCATGGCCATTCCGGCCTGCCAGCTGGCCGTGCTGCAGCCATATGGCGCCCAGGCGGGCAGCGCCTCGGGCCTGTTTTTCTTTGTGCAGATGGCCATCACGGCCGTCTGCGGCGCCATCATCGCCGCCATCACGGACGGCACGGAAAAACCGTTGCTATGGGTGACGGCGGCGGCCAGTGGCGCGTTTGCCGCCGTCTGGCTGCTCACGAAGAGCCGGGCCAGCGTGGCGGCAGCACGCCTTACATGACGATCTTCACCATCGGGTGGCCCGACAGCGCCGTGTACAGGGCGTCGAGCTGCTCGCGGCTGATGGCGCGCACGGTCACGGTCAGGCCCGTGTAATTGCCCTTGCCCGATGGACGCTCTTCCATGCGGCCCGCGTGGAAGGTCGGATCGTGGCTGATCACCAGTTCCAGCATGGTCGGCGCGAAGTCGACGTGCGTCGGGCCCATGATCTTGATGGGGAAGTCGCTCGGGTATTCGATCAGCGATTCGCTGGGCGGAATGATATGTTCGGTAGGAGGGGTGGTTTGCATGGGAATTCCAATCAGTGCCGGTCAGGACAGGCGGCGCGGCATACCTCGCGCGCGGCGGCTGCATAAAAGCGTATTGTAGCCAACTTTGGGGGCGGCTGCGCCCGTTGTGGCTGCGCCGGCGCCGGCGCAAAAAAAAGCCAGCTGTGCAAGCTGGCAAAAACTATTTCGTTTGACCAAAATAGCCGGAAAATTGATGCTCTCGCACCACAAGGATTGCGCAGTTCCGCAATGACGCCACTGTAGACAAAACGCCGCCGCCTGGCCTGCGGCATGTGACGAACTGCCGCGTTGGCGGCATGAACGTCGCCCAGGCGCGACCAGGCGGGAGCGTGAAGTGGCGTGGGATGGCGGCTGGCGTCAGCGGTCCGCTTCCATCTGCCGGCCGTTCCGGCCAGGATTGCCGCGCTCGCCGCCGCGCTCATTGCCCCGTTCACGCGGCGGCGTGGCGCGCTCGGGCGCACGTGGCTCCGGTGGACGGGCCACCGGTGCCGGCATCGGCGGCGGCGCCGGACGCGGTGCAGCTACCGGCGGTGGAGACGGCGGCGGAGACGTTTGCAGCGTTTCACGGCGCGCACTGCGTTCGCGCTCCCAGCGGCCCTCGTCGTGGCGCTGCAGGTCGGCGGGACGTTCCATGCCGGGGCGTTGTGGCCGCTCGGCGCGCGGACGCTCGTCACGCTGGCGCTCGTCGCCACGCCACTGGGGCGGGCGCGCCACATGGTCTTGCACGGGCGGCAAGGCGGGCATGGAGGGCATCACGGGCTGCGATGGCACGGGCGGCGACGGCGGCTGCACCGATGATGGCGGGACAGTCTGCATCGGCGGGCGGGCCGGCTGGGATGGCATGGCCGGGCGCGGCGCCAGGCGTGTCGGCCCATCGTCCGTCTGCAGGCGGCCAGGGCGGTAAACCCAGTCGCGCGGACCACGCGGGCCGCCATCCGTGCGCGGCCGGTCCGCAGGACGCTGCCAGTTGCCCGCCGGCGGCGGCGGCGCGCTCACCGGCAAGCTTTGCAGGACGGGCGGCGGCATGGTGGTGCGGTTGCGGCGCGGCACATCCACCGTGCGGCCGCCAAAGCGCTCGCCGGGCAGCATCGTCATGCCTTCGCGCCGTTCGCGCTCGCCCGCCACGGGACGGCGGCCGTCGGCGTAGCGGTTGAGGCGGCGTTCGTACTCGCTGCTGGCGCGGTAGCCGGGCACGTAGCGGTCGTGCGGCGACAGGGGGAACCAGCCGACGCCGGGGCGCTGGCCGTGATGGGCTTCGTGATTGCCGCCGACCCAGCCCACCAGCGCCGGCGCCCAAGGCACGCGCGCGCGGTCGCGGCCCGGTGCCCAGCCCCAGCGCTGGCCGCGCAGCACCCAGCGGCCATAATGCGAGGGCGCGTAGCCCCACGGCGCATTGTCGACCCAGGTCCAGCCCCACGGCGCGATCCAGGTCCAGCGCCCGTCGCTGTACGGCGCCCAGCCCGCCGGCACGCTGCCGGGCAGCCACAGGGGGCCGTATTCCGCATCTTCCTGCCACGCGCCGTAGCGGTCCAGCTCTTCATAGCCGGTGGTATCGTGCGTGACATAGCGCAAGGCCGGCGTGGCGGCGGGCATGGCTTCGGGCCAGTTGTCGAACGCCACGCGCTGCAGCGAGCCGGTGCGCAGTTCCTCGTCCGTCAGCTCGGCGCGCTTGCCGGCGCGCAAGGTGACGCTGCCCGTCGCGCCATCCACGTCGGCCGCCCCTTCAAGCACGCTGACGACGCTGGTGCCGGGCTGGCGCCCGGCATCGATGCGCACCCAGCCCGGCTGGGTGAGGATCACGCGGGCCTCGGCGGTGGTCAGCTCGACGCCGCGCAGCGCCTCCGCATTGCGCACGCGCACGCTCACCGTGCCGTAGCCGAGGTGCAGCTTGACGCTGTCGTCATCGAGTTCGCTCACTTCCAGTTCCGCATCGCCATCGAGGCGCACGGCGGCCGCGCCGACGCGGAACTCGGCCAGCGCGCCGCGCATGGTGGTGAGGCGGTTATCCGTGGTAATCGGCCAGTTCAGCAGGGCGTTTTGCGCCTCGCCATCGCCGGCGCGCACCAGCACCTGCCCTTCGACGGTGGAAATGCGCCCCACGCGGGCGGGCGGGTCCTGCGCCAGGGCAAGCGTACATGCCGACGACAGCAGCATGGCGCAGATGGTTTTCAACAACGGGAGAGACAGGGTCGGACGCATGGCGCGCTCCAGGCAGGACGGACAAAGATGAAAGGTAGACAACACCCCGATTACAGTCCTATCGGGCCGGCACCGCAAGCGGGCTTACAAATGTTTGCATATTGTCTGCTTCAGGCCGCTGCCTGGCCGCCGCGCTTGACGAAGAACAAGGCCGCGCCCACGGCCATCAGCAGGCCGCCAAAGAAACGGTTCTGCTTTTTCACGGCGCGCGCGTCGCGGAAGAAGCGCTGCATCGAGGAAGCAAGGAAGGCGTAGCTGTGCATCACGATCTGGTCGATGGTGCACATGGTGACGGCCAGTATCAGCAGCTGCGGCAGCAGCGGCGACGCCGGGCTGATGAATTGCGGCAGCACCGCCACCATGAAAATGATGCCCTTGGGATTGGTCACATTCGTCAAAAAACCCGTCAGCACGCGGCGGCGCAAGGACGGTACCACGGCGTCGGCATGCAGGTCGCCGGCCACGGCCACCTTGGCGCGCCACTGCGACAGGCCCAGGTAGATCAGGTACAACGCGCCCACCGTCTTGACGATGTTGAAGGCCACTTCGGACGCCAGCAGCAGGGAGCCGACGCCGGCGCCTGCAATGGCCAGCACGACCAGCAGCCCCAGCTGCAGGCCAAAAATGGTGGCGCTGGTCTTTTTCACCCCGTACGACAGGCCGTGCGACATCGACAGCACGGCGCCCGAGCCGGGCGAGACGGCGATGATGGAAGCGGCGATGACAAAGGTGATCCAGGTGGCGAAGGGCATGCGGTGTCCGAAAAATGAGATGGTGAGCAATTTTACCTCGCCCCGTGCGGCCCTGCCGGCCATCCCTGGGGTAAGATCGCAGTCATGCCGTACCTACATCATCCATTGCCGCTCAACCAAGAATAACATCATGAAAAACAACACTTTCCTCGCTCCACGATTCCCTGCCACCGCCGTGGGAGCGCGCTGAGATGGCCGGCTCCAGCCTGCTGGCCCTGCTCGACGACATCGCCAGCATCCTCGATGACGTTTCCCTGATGACCAAGGTGGCCGCCAAGAAGACGGCCGGCGTGCTGGGCGACGACCTGGCGCTGAACGCGCAGCAGGTGGCCGGCGTGCGCGCCGAGCGCGAACTGCCCGTGGTCTGGGCCGTCGCCGTCGGCTCGCTGAAGAACAAGGCCATCCTCGTGCCCGCTGCGCTGGCCATCAGCGCGTTTGCACCGTGGGCCATCACGCCGCTCTTGATGGTGGGCGGCGCCTACCTGTGCTTCGAGGGTTTCGAGAAAATCGCGCATAAATACCTGCACCCGGACGACAGCCACAAGGCCGAGCTGGCGCAGGCGCTGCGCGATCCGCAGGTCGACCTCGTCGCGCTGGAAAAGGACAAGATCAAGGGTGCCATCCGCACCGATTTTATTCTGTCGGCGGAAATCATCGTCATCGCGCTGGGCACGGTGGCCACGGCCACCTTCGCCGAGCAGGTGGCCGTCGTCGTCGGCATCGCCCTCCTTATGACGGTGGGCGTGTATGGCCTGGTGGCCGGCATCGTCAAGCTCGACGACGCCGGCTTTTATCTGGCCGCGCGCAAGGGCGCGGGGGTGCTGATGGATGGCGTGCGCGGCTTTGGCCGCATGCTGGTGTCGGCGGCGCCGAAACTGATGAAATTCCTTTCCGTGGTGGGTACCCTGGCCATGTTCATGGTCGGCGGCGGTATCCTGACGCACGGCTGGCCATGGGCCAGCGGCATGCTGCACCACGCCGAGCAAGCCGTCGGCGGCGTGGCCGGCATCGGCCCCGTGCTGGCGGCCATCACGCCCAGCCTGATCAATGCCGTGGCCGGCGTCATCGCCGGCGCCCTGGTGCTGGCCGGCGTCAAGGCCGTCTCGGCTTTGTTGCGCCTGGTCAAATCGGGCAAATAACTTTTCTGGTCTGATGGGGCGGCAGGCGCATCCGTGCCTGCCGCCCCGGCCATGCCGCGGCGCCTGCCCGCCCATGAGATCCTATGCAGACATCCCCTTTCCAACGTCCCAGCAGTGCCTTCATCGGCGCCTCCTGGCTGGCCCTGCTGATCGGCGTCATCACCTACCTGGCGGGCCTGTGGAACGCCGGCATGGCGCTCAACGAGAAAGGCTATTACTTCACCATCCTCATGTACGGCCTGTTCGCCGCCATCTCGCTGCAAAAATCCGTGCGCGACCGCACGGAAGGCATCGCCGTGACGGGCATCTACTTTGGCCTGTGCTGGATTTCCGTGCTGCTGGCCTTGCTGCTGCTGACGGTGGGCCTGTGGAACGCCACCTTGCAAAACAGCGAAAAGGGTTTTTATGCCATGGCATTCCTGCTCAGCCTGTTTGCCGCCGTGGCCGTGCAAAAGAACGTGCGTGACGTGGCGCGCGCCAACGCCGGCCTGCCCGGCGAGGTCGCGGGAACCTAGTCGCCGCCCGCGCGTCTACCTGTATATCCACGCGGGGGAGAGCAACATGAGCGACCAGCAGAAACGTTTGCAGATGGCACTGGAAGCGGCCAACATGGCCATCTGGGATTCGCGCATCGTCGACGGCCAGGTGATCGACGGCACGGTGACCTGGTCGGCCAGGGGCGCCACCCTGCTGGGCCTGGAAGAGCGCCCGTTGACGCAGCCGTTCCGCGAATTTCTCGACTGCGTGCATGCCGGCGACCGCGACAAGGTGCTGGACGTGCTGCAGGACGGCGTGCGCCGGCGCGGCGGCTACGCTTTGCAGTACCGCGTCGTGTGGCCCGATGGCAGCGAGCACTGGCTGGCGGCCAAGGCGCACATCTTCACGGATGCAGACGGCCAGCCCGACCGCACCCTGGGCATCATCTGGGATATCACCGAGCACATGGCCCGCGAACTGATGATCGCCGAAAGCAAGGAACTGGCGGAAGTGACGCTCAGCTCCATCGGCGATGGCGTGATCACCACCGACCCGTTCGGCAAAACGCGCTACATGAACCGGGTGGCCGAGCAATTGACGGGCTGGAGCAACCAGCTGGCGCAGGGCCTGGACATCTGGGAAACCTTGCACCTGGTCGATGAGCACACGGGCCAGCCGCTCGACCACGTGGCCATCAAGTGTTTGCGCCAGCGCCAGGCCATCGGTATTTCCACGCATGCGCAGCTGGTCACGCGCGACGGCCGGCGCATCGCCGTCGAGGACTCGGCCGCGCCGATCTGGTCGCGCAACGGCGAGATCCTCGGCGCCGTCGTCGTGTTTCGCGACGTCAGCCACGAGCGCAAGCTGAGCCAGCAACTGTCATGGCACGCCACGCACGACACCTTGACGGGCCTGATCAACCGGCGCGAATTCGAGCACCTGGTGGCCGGCGCCCTGCACACGGCCAAGCAGGAGGGCCATGTGCATGCGCTGCTGTATCTGGACCTGGACCAGTTCAAGGTCATCAACGACACCTGCGGTCACAGCGCCGGCGACGTGCTGCTGCAGCTGCTGGCAAAAATGCTGCAACAGCAGATGCGCGACAGCGACATCCTGGCGCGCCTGGGCGGCGACGAGCTGGGCGTGCTGCTGCCGCACTGTCCGCTCGACCATGCGCGCGTGGTCGGCGAACAGCTGCGCCAGTCGATCCGCGATTTTCGTTTCGCCTGGGATAGCCGCAGCTTCGAGCTGGGCGTGAGCATCGGCATGGTGGAAATTTCGCAGGACAGCAAGTCCATGAGCGAGCTGCTGAGCGCGGCCGACCAGGCCTGCTACCTGGCCAAGGAACAGGGCCGCAACCGCCTGCACGTGTACCAGGAGTCCGACGTCATGCTGGCGCAGCGGCATGGCGAAATGCTGTGGATTTCGCGCCTGAACGAAGCGTTCGAGCATAATTATTTCCGCCTGTACGCCATGCCCATCGTGCACCTGCGCGACCGCCCGGAATTCCACGACGAAGTGCTGATCCGCATCCGCAACGGCAAGGGCGATTTGATCCTGCCCGGCGCCTTCATTCCCGCCGCCGAACGCTACGACATGATGCTGTCCATCGACCGCTGGGTGATCCGCGCCGTCTGCCAGCATATCCAGAGCGTGCGCGACAGCCTGGCGCCGCTCGAAGCCATGGCCGAAAGCCAGCGCCGCGCCCCGGCCCTGTATTCGATCAACCTGTCTGGCGCCTCGCTGGCCGACACGGAGCTGCAAGACTATATTACCGAGCAGTTCGTGTACTATGCGATCGCCCCCGAACAGATCTGCTTTGAAATCACGGAAACGGCCGTCATCGCCAACCTGCCCAAGGCGCAGGCGTTCATGCACCAGCTCAAGGCCATGGGCTGCCGCTTTTCACTGGACGACTTCGGTAGCGGCTTTTCCTCGTTCGGCTACCTGAAGGCCCTGCCCGTCGATTATTTGAAGATCGACGGCGTCTTCGTGCGTGACATCGCCAGCAACGCCATCAACCGCGCCATGGTCAAGGCCATCAATGAAGTGGGCCACGTGATGGGCCTGAAAACCGTGGCCGAATACGTGGAAGACGCAGAAACCCTGGCCGTCATCCGCGAGCTGGGCATCGACTACGCGCAAGGCTACGCCGTGGGCAGCCTGCGGCCGCTGACGGCGGGCAGCGACTAGCCGCCAGCGCTCAGATCTCGCAGGCTGGCACCGCCGCCAGGCTCTGCGGATCGGGAGACGCACGCACGCGGTAGCGCACCGGGTAGCAATCGATCTGCTCCATCAGGCCGCCGTCGATCGCTTGCGCATCGTCCCACGCCAGCATCTTGTTGCCGCTGCGCTCACCGTGCTCATCGTACAGCTCGATGGCCACCACATCGGTGCGCGGCAGCAAGGTATGCACGTCGCGGGCCCAGCTGCTCACGGAAACGACGCGCTCGCCCGACTGCCGCTCGATCAACAGGCAGGTGGCAACAAAAACATCCTCGCCCGTGCTCGCGTTGAGGCGTTCCCACTCCAGCTTCTGCTGATTGTAAAGATCCGCGCCGATGATCGTCCGGTGGCGCCGCAACGCCGCGGCAACGCCAGCATCGGCGGGCTGGCAAGCCACGACCTTGCCCTGCCGCACACCATACATGGCGCTCGAGACATGCCGCCCCTCGTCGCGCGCCAGCTGCTCGGCCAGCGCCAACATGCTCAATTGTGCCGCCGCATTGTTCGACGATGCCAGCAGCAGGCGGCCACGCGTGGGCACCATCACCAGCGGTTCGCCGCCCTGGCAGGCGCGGTACAGCAAATCGGGCAGCAGCAGGCGCGAGGAGTCATAGGCATCGTTCCAATCGCCCATCAGCAAGCCATTGCCCAGTGCCACAAAGCGCTGCGCAGTGCGGTCGCGCAGATTGTCCATCGCCGCCGCCAGCGCCTGCTCGAACGTCACGCCCCATTGCGTCAGACTGGCCTGGCCGATGGTGGCCATATTCGTCTGCGTATCGTAGGCCAGCATGATGACCATATCCTCGCTGAAGTCCTGCGAAGCGGTGACAAAGGCCGCGCGCTGCGGCTCGGCTTGCGCCAGCAGGCGCAGATGGTCGCCCTGCTGGCGGCTGCGCAGCACGGGCATCAGGCTGGCGCGCGCCTCGGCAAAGCTGGACGGCATGCCGGGAGACGAGTAGATGCTCAGGTATTGCTGCACGACGGCGGCCCGCTGCTGGCGCGGCGCGGCGCAATAGTCGCGGTAGGCATTGTCCAGGTTGAAAATGATGCCGTCCACGCCAGCGGCCACGATGCGGAACTGTTCGCTGTCATAGCGGCAATCGGGCGCCAGCTGGTGCTGGGCGATCTGCCGCAGGATGATCTGCGCAAACGCCGCGCGCGTGGGCGGCCGGCGGAAAAAGTCGAATAAACCCATGGGTCTCCTGGAAAGCCGTGCTGGAAAATAGTGCAGATTAGCAAAAGAAATAGCCAATTTGGCACTATAAACCAAAAGCCGCCGTGACGAAACCGCTGCTCGCTTGCGCGCCGCGGCAAATTAGCCGAGCCAATCTGGAGGATTTTGATCTACATCAATAAATTTGCGTAGTCGACTCCTTACACTGATCTCCGTTCTTGCAATCGTGCAAGTCTTACTCACCAATTGCTCATTTAACCGATCAGGAAGCCGCGACCATGCGCCAAAATTTGCCAGTGACTAACCGTGAAGTCCTCGTCTTGGACGATCAGGCCATCGTGTCGAAAACGGATATGAACGGCAATATCGTGTATGTGAATCCGTACTTCAGCCAGGTCAGCGGCTTCAGCGAGGCAGAGCTGCTCGGTTCGCCACAGAACATCGTGCGCCACCCGGACATGCCGGCCGAGGCCTTCGCCGACCTGTGGGCCTCGATCCAGGCGGGCACGCCGTGGACGGGCCTGGTCAAGAACCGCTGCAAGAACGGCGACTTTTACTGGGTGCGCGCCAACGTCACGCCCATCCGCGAAGCGGGCAAGACCATTGGCTACATGTCCGTGCGCGTGAAAGCCGACAAGGATCAGGTGAAAGCTACCGAGGAAGCGTACGCGGCCATCCGCAACAAGGAAGGCGGCAATATCGTCATCAAGAACGGCCAGATCGTGCGCCCGGGCCTGGCGCACCTGCTGCACAGTCTGACGCACATGTCGCTCAACCTGCGCATCTGGGCCGCGACCTCCATCGTCAACTGCCTGCAACTGCTGGTGTGCATCATCAGCCTGTTCGCCAGCGGCGGCGAAATCACCAACTACGCCATCTTCGGCGCCACCCTGTTCGGTTTCCTGATCAACGTCTTCCTCTGGTACACCTTGCGCATGTCCGTGCTGAAACCGCTGGGCAAGGCCCTGAACGGCGCGCGGGCGATTGCCGCCGGCGACCTGTCGGGCAGCTTTGAAACGGACAGCACCGATGAAATGGGCCAGCTGCTGCGCGCGCTGCAGCAGATGAACAGCAACCTGATCGCCACCATCCGCGACGTGCGCATCAATGTGGAAACCATGGCGGTCGCCACCAAGCAGATCGCCGTCGGCAATATGGATTTGTCGGGACGCACGGAATCGCAGGCCGCCAGCCTGGAAGAGACGGCGTCGAGCATCGAGGAATTCTCGTCCACCGTGAAGCAGAACGCGGACAATTCCGTGCAGGCGAATGAACTGGCCATGGCCGCCTCGAAAGTGGCGGTGCAGGGCGGCGAGATTGTCTCCGACGTCATCACCACCATGGACGAAATCAACACCTCGTCGAAGAAGATCGTCGACATCATCGGCCTGATCGAGGGCATCGCCTTCCAGACCAACATCCTGGCCCTGAACGCGGCCGTCGAAGCGGCGCGCGCCGGTGAACAAGGCAAGGGTTTTGCCGTGGTGGCGGGCGAGGTGCGCAACCTGGCGCAGCGCTCGTCGGTAGCGGCCAAGGATATCAAGCAGCTGATCGAGATTTCCGTCGGCAAGGTGGGCGCCGGCATGCAGCAGGTGAACCGCGCCGGCGCCACGATGGAGCAGGTGGTCAGCTCCGTCAAGCAGGTGACGGCCATCATGCAGGAAATCTCCATCGCCTCGCGCGAACAGAGCATCGGCGTCGACCAGGTCAACCAGGCCATCGCCCACATGGACCAGGTGACGCAGCAGAACGCGGCCCTCGTGGAAGAAGCGGCCGCGGCCGCCACGCGCCTGGCGGAAGAAGCCGCCAGCCTGTCGCAAGCCGTGAGCCTGTTCAATTTCGGCAAGATGCCGCCGCCGCGCCGCGTCGCCACGCCAGGCGGCAAATCGGGCGCCGCCGGTGCCGCGAATGCCGGCAAGCCCAGCGGCCTGAAACGCCTGGCCGCCTAAACCTTTCAAGACTGAACCCACATCATGCCTACACTACTCAGCAGTGCTTCCGCCGAACTGGACGCAGTCGTCGAATTCGACCCGGTCATCATCGGCAAGATGAGCCAGTCCGGCCCGCGCTACACGTCCTACCCGACCGCCGACCGTTTCAATGGCGACTTTGGCTATGGCAACTTCCTCGAAGCCCTGGCCGCCCTGCGCATGCGCGGCGGCCGCCGCCCCCTGTCGCTGTACGTGCATGTGCCGTTCTGCGACACCCTGTGCTACTACTGCGCCTGCAACAAGATCATCACGAAAGACCGCAGCAAGGCGGCCACCTACCTCAGCTACCTGAAGCAGGAAATCGCCATGCAGGGCAAGCTGTTCGCCGGCATGAACCAGATCGAGCAGCTGCACTTCGGCGGCGGCACGCCGACTTATCTGAGCGAAAAGCAGATGGACGAACTGATGGCGCATTTGCGCCAGCATTTCGAGTTCGCCGCCGATGAAGACGGCGAATATTCGATCGAGATCGACCCGCGCACGGTGTCGCGCGAACGCGTGTTTTCGCTGCGCGCGCAAGGCTTCAACCGCATCAGCCTGGGCGTGCAGGATTTCGACGCCGACGTGCAAAAAGCCGTCAACCGCATCCAGCCGGAAGCGGAAACCGTGGCCATCATGCAGGCCGCGCGCGACGCCGGTTTCCGCTCGATCAGCATCGACCTGATCTACGGCTTGCCGAAGCAGAACCTGGAAACGATGACGGAAACGCTGCGCAAGGTGATCAACGCCAGCCCCGACCGCATCGCCCTGTACCACTACGCGCACATGCCGCACCTGTTCAAGCCGCAGCGCCGCATCCTCGACGCCGACATGCCCGACAGCGCCACCAAGCTGGCCATGCTGGGCCTGTGCATCGCGCGCCTGACGGCCGCCGGCTATGTCTACATCGGCATGGACCATTTCGCCAAGCCGACGGACGATCTGGCCGTGGCGCAGCGCCAGGGCCGTTTGCACCGCAACTTCCAGGGCTATTCCACGCGCGCGGAAGCGGACCTGATCGCCTGCGGCGTGTCGGCCATCAGCTCCGTCGGCGCCGTCTACAGCCAGAATGAAAAGACGCTCGACGCGTACTATGAAAAACTCGATGAGGGCGTGCTGCCGATCGCGCGCGGCATCAAGCTCGATACGGACGATTTACTGCGCCGTATCATCATCCAGATGCTGATGTGCAATTTTGAATTGTCGATCGCCAGCATCGAGCAGGCGCACCCCGTGCAATTTCGCAGCTACTTCGCCAGCGAGCTGGAAAAGCTGCGCGAACTGGCGCGCGACGGCTTGCTGGTGATCGAGGAAGACTGGCTGACGGTGACGCCGAAAGGGCGTTTGCTGATCCGCAATATCTGCATGGTCTTCGACCGCTACCTGACCCTGGCGCGCGCCAGCGCCACGCCGGATGCGCCGCAGCCGCTGCGCTACTCGAAAACGGTGTAAGACCGCACCCGCGATGAATGCCCTGAGCTTTTTGCCGCTGTTCATGGTCGGCCTGGCCGGCAGCGTGCACTGCATCGGCATGTGCGGCGGCATCGTCGGCGCGCTGTCGCTGGGCGGTGGCGCTGGTGCGGCGGCGCCCGCGCGTGCCGTGATTGCCATCGCCGTGGCGCGCCCCGCACTCCAGGCAAACGTGCTGCGCGTGCTGGCTTACAACGGCGGGCGCATCGCCAGCTACATGCTGGCCGGCGGCGTGGCGGGCGGCATCGCCGGCGCCGGCATGCTGCACATCGCCACACTGCAAGTGGCCGGCTACTGGCTGGCCAACCTGATGCTCGTCGCCTTGGGCCTGTACCTGATGGATGCCTGGCGCGGCCTGGCCAGAGTGGAGGCGGCCGGCAACGTCATCTGGCGCCGCGTGCGCCCTTTATTGAAACCGCTGATGCCGATGGATACGCCCTTCAAGGCGCTGGCCGTGGGCGCGCTGTGGGGCTGGGTGCCGTGCGGCATGGTCTACAGCGCCCTGCTGACGGCCATGCTGCAAGGCTCGGCGCTGCAGGGCGCGGCCGCCATGGGCGCCTTTGGCCTCGGCACCTTGCCCATGCTGTTCGGCATGGGACTGCTGGGTACGCGCCTGCGCGCGCAGCTGCAGCGCCGTCCCGTGCGCATCGCCAGCGGCGTGCTGGTGCTGGGCTTTGGCTTGCTGGGCCTGCTGCGCGCCGCGAATGGCGTCTCGCTGGGCTGGCTCGACGCCCTGTGCGTCACGGGCCATCCATGAAAAGGCGCATGAAAACACACTTATGAATGCTGTCCTGAAACCCTCCGCCTGCTTCCATTGCGGCCTTCCCGTGCCCGCCGGGTCCGACTGGAACGTCACCATCGACGAGGTGCCGCGCGCCATGTGCTGCCCCGGCTGCGAAGCGGTGGCGCAAACCATCGTCGACATCGGCCAGAGCGCGTACTACCGCGAGCGCGACGAATATGCCGTCAACGCAGCTGATGCGACCATGGTGCCGCCCGAGCTGCGCCTGTACAGCAATGACGACGCGCAGTTCGCGCGCGACGCCAGCAGCTGCGAAGCGACCCTGTCCGTCGAAGGCATCCGCTGTGCCGCCTGCGTCTGGCTGATCGAGCGCCAGCTGACGCGCTTGCCGGGCGTGCAGGCAGCCAGCCTGAACGTCGCCACGGAGCGCCTGTACGTGCGCTGGAGCCGCGCCGAGTGCGAACCGGGCGACATCCTGCAAGCCGTGCGGCAAGTCGGCTACACGGCCTATCCGTATGACGCCGTGCGCCATGGCGAGCGCCTGCAAAAAGCCAGCAAAACGCTGGGCCGCCAGCTGTTCGTCGCCGGCCTGTCGATGATGCAGGTGATGATGTACGTGGCGCCGTCCTATCTGGCCGCCGAGGATGGCACCTTGGACAACAATATGGCCAGCCTGATGCGCTGGGCCAGTTTGCTGCTGACCTTGCCCGCCATCTGTTACTCCGCCATGCCGTTCTTCCAGGGCGCCTGGGCCAGCCTGCGCGCGCGCACCCTGGGCATGGACGTGCCCGTCGCGCTGGGCATCCTGGCGGCCTTCTTCGGCAGCGTGGTGGCGACCTTTACGGGGCGCGGCGAGGTGTATTACGACTCGGCCACGATGTTCATTTTCCTGCTGCTGTGCAGCCGCTATTTCGAGCTGCAGGCGCGCCGCAAGGCCGCCTCGGCGCTCGAGCGCTTGCAGCACGCCTTGCCCGCCTCCGCCTCGCTGATGGCGGGCTTTCCCGACAACCGCGCCACCACCCTGGTGCCGGCCGGCAGCCTGGCCGTGGGCGACGTCATCCTCGTCAAACCGGGCGAGGCGATCGCCGCCGACAGCGTCATCGTCGAAGGCACGAGCGCGCTCGATTTATCGCTGCTGACGGGCGAAAGCGCGGCGCAGCGCAGGAAGACGGGCGAGCGCGTGCCGGGCGGCGCCATCAACGCCAGCGCGGCGCTCATCCTGCGCGTGCTGAAACCGGCGCGCGAGAGCACGCTGTCCGATTTACTGAAACTGATCGAGCGGGCCGGCAGCGGCAAGCCGCAGATCGCGCAGTGGGCCGACAAGGTCGCCGCCTGGTTCGTGCTGGGCCTGCTGCTGTTCGCCATCGCCGTGTTCGCCTTCTGGAGCTGGCATGACCCGGCGCAGGCCTGGCCCGTGGCGATTGCCGTGCTGGTCGTGTCGTGTCCGTGCGCACTGTCGCTGGCCACGCCGACGGCGCTGGCGGCCGCCACCGACAGCCTGCTGCGGCGCGGCGTGCTGATCGTCCAGCCGCATGTGCTGGAAACCCTGCACCGCGCCACCCACATCGTCTTCGACAAGACGGGCACCCTGACCCTGGGCCGGCCCGTGCTGAAACAGATCGAGAGCCTCGGCAGCCTGAGCGACGACGCCTGCCTGCAAGTGGCCGCCGCGCTGGAAGCGGGCAGCGCCCATCCGCTGGCGCAGGCGATACTCGATGCGGCCAAGGAACAGCCGCGCGCGCATGCGCAGCAATTGCAGGAAGTGCAGGGGCAAGGCCTGGAAGGCAGCGTCGACGGCGTGCGCTACCGTCTGGGCAACGCGGCCTTTGTCGCCGCCATCGCCGGCCCGCCGCTGGGCGACACGGCCGTCGGCATGCAGGGCATGACGCCGCTGTACCTGGGCACGCAGGGGCGCTGGCTGACGCGCTTTTTACTCAGCGATGCGCTGCGCCCGGAAGCGCGCGACGTCGTCGCGTATTTTCACCGGCGCGGCAAGCAGGTCGTGCTGCTGAGCGGCGACCAGGAAGCGCTGACGCAAAGCGTGGCGGCCGAACTGGGCATCGCCACGGCCTGCGGCGAATGCCTGCCCGATGAAAAACTCGATTTCGTGCAGCAGCTGCAGGCCACGGGCGCCGTGGTGGCGATGGTCGGTGACGGCATCAACGACGCCGCCGTGCTGAGCGGCGCCGACGTGTCCTTTGCCATGGGTTCCGGCGCCGCCCTGGCACAGGCGCATGCGGACACGGTGCTGCTCTCAAACCAGCTGGTGTCCGTGCTGGATACGGCCAAGACGGCCGCGCGCAGCATGCGCATCATCCGCGAAAACCTGGGCTGGGCCACCCTGTACAATCTGACGGCCATCCCGGCCGCCGCGCTGGGCTTTTTGAACCCGTGGCTATCCGGCGTCGGCATGGCCGCCAGCTCGGCCGTCGTCATCGCCAACGCCCTGCGCCTGCGGAAAGTCTGATGGAAGCCCTCTACCTCCTCATCCCCCTCAGTGTCGTCGTCGTCTTCATCGCCCTGTGGGTGTATTTCACGGCCTCGGACAGCGGCCAGTTCGACGACCTCGTCGGACCAGGCCTGCGCGTCTTGCAGGACGACGATACGACCGCTGACACTCGTCCCGACGACGCACCGCACGTCTGATTTCACAGCCCGGCTGGCGCAAGGCGCGCCATGGCCGGCGCCGCTGCTTTCCCCCCGCATGTACCTGCCGTTGCAGGGATCTTGCATGGCTTTTTCCAGCTGAATCGCATTTTATTTTGATGTCAGTTAACTACGCTTATTTCATCCGGGGAATTTTGATCCACATCAAAGTTTTTTAGCGGTCAAACACTTACTCTCTGGCCACCATCATAAATAGTAATTCCAGGGAGAGTCTTTGTGGATCAATCGCTGAACTATAACTACAAGATCGTGAAGCAATTCGCGGTCGCTACTGTGGTATGGGGCATCATCGGCATGCTGGTTGGCGTTATCATCGCCGCGCAGCTGGCCTGGCCTGCCCTGAACCTCGACATACCATGGCTGACATACGGACGCCTGCGTCCGCTGCACACGAATGCGGTGATTTTCGCCTTCGGCATCTGCGGCCTGTTCGCCACCTCGTACTACGTTGTCCAGCGCACCTGCCAGGTGCGCCTGTTTTCCGACAAACTGGCTGCCTTCACCTTCTGGGGCTGGCAAGCCGTGATCCTGTGCGCCGTCGTCACCCTGCCCATGGGCATGACACGCGGCAAGGAATACGCGGAACTGGAATGGCCGATCGCCATTCTCATCGCCGTCGTCTGGATCGCCTACGCCATCGTTTTCTTCGGCACCCTGATCAAGCGCAAGGTAAAGCATATCTACGTGGCCAACTGGTTCTTCGGCGCCTACATCCTGGCCGTGACGATTTTGCACGTGGTCAATGGCGCCGTCATGCCAGCCTCGTTCACCAAGTCGTATTCCGCCTATGCGGGGGTGCAGGACGCCATGATCCAGTGGTGGTACGGCCATAACGCGGTGGGTTTCATCCTGACCGCCGGCTACCTGGGCATGGTCTACTACTTCATCCCGAAACAGGCCGAGCGCCCCGTGTACTCGTACCGTCTGTCGATCGTCCACTTCTGGGCGCTGATCTTCACCTACATGTGGGCCGGCCCGCATCACCTGCACTACACGGCATTGCCTGACTGGACGCAATCGATCGGCATGGTCTTCTCGCTGGTCCTGCTGGCACCAAGCTGGGGCGGCATGATCAACGGCATCATGACCCTGTCGGGCGCCTGGCACAAGCTGCGCACCGATCCGATCCTGAAGTTCATGATCGTCTCGCTGTCGTTCTACGGCATCGCCACCTTCGAAGGTCCGATGATGTCGATCAAGACCATCAACTCGCTGTCGCACTACACCGACTGGACCGTGGCCCACGTGCATGCGGGTGCCCTGGGCTGGGTCGGCTTCATCACCATGGGTTCGATCTACTACCTGCTGCCGCGCCTGGCGGGCCGCACGCAGATGCACAGCACGCGCCTGGTCGACGTGCACTTCTGGGTGGCCACCATCGGCATCGTGCTGTACATCGCGGCAATGTGGATCGCCGGCGTGATGCAGGGCCTGATGTGGCGCGCGGTCAACCCGGACGGCACCCTGACCTACACCTTTGTCGAAAGCGTGAAAGCAACGTATCCGTACTACGTGGTGCGCGTGGCCGGTGGCCTGCTGTACCTGTCGGGTATGTGCATCATGGGCTACAACACCTGGATGACCCTGCGCGGCAGCAAACTCCCCGTCGCCCGCATTCCGGAACTGAACGCGGCGCACGCCTGATAGGAGCATAAGCAAATGAAATTTTCACATGCATGGATTGAGAGAAACCCCTGGCTGCTGATCGCCCTGGTCACGGTGGTGATCAGCATCGGCGGCGCCGTCGAGATCGTCCCCCTGTTCTTCCAGAAGAGCACGACGGAGCCGGTCGCCGGCCTGAAGCCGTATTCGCCGCTGCGCCTGGCGGGCCGCGACATTTACGTGCGCGAAGGCTGCTACAACTGCCACTCGCAGATGGTGCGTCCGCTGCGCGCGGAAACGGAACGCTATGGCCACTATTCGGTCGCCGGCGAGTTCGTCTATGACCGTCCGTTCCAGTGGGGTTCCAAGCGCACGGGGCCGGACCTGGCCCGCGTGGGCGCGCGCTACAGCGACGAATGGCACCGCACGCACTTGAACAACCCGCGCGACGTGGTGCCCGAGTCGAACATGCCGTCCTACCCCTGGCTGGCGAAGACCAAGCTGGTGCCTGACGAGATCATGCCGAAGATGCGCGCCCTGCAACGCCTGGGCCAGCCGTACAGCGATGAAGAGATCGCCGCCGGCCCCGCGCAGCTGCAGGACAAGACGGAAGAAGACGCCCTGGTCGCCTATCTGCAAGGCCTCGGTACATTAATCAAAACAAGGAATTAGCATGGCAATCGAAAACCTGTTTGACAGCGCCAGCAGCGTCATGACGGTGGTTTCCTTTACGACGTTCGTGGGTATCCTGTGGTGGACGTTCAGTCGCAGCAACAGCGACTTCGACGCGGCGGCACGCCTGCCGTTCGCCGACGACGCGCTCGACTATCCGGCCGAGGCCGAGATGAACCTGGCGAAGGAGCATCACCATGGCTGACTTTACCAATGGCTTCTGGAATATCTACATCGTCGTGCTGTCCCTGCTGGGCATCATCGGCTGCGGCGTGCTGCTGTACTCGCAGTCGAAAATCAAAGTGGTCGAGGGCGCCCCTGCCGACGGCACCACGGGCCACGTCTGGGACGAGGACTTGAAGGAACTCAATACGCCGATGCCGCGCTGGTGGATGTGGCTGTTCTACATCACCATCGTCTTCGCGCTGGCCTACCTGTTCCTGTATCCGGGCCTGGGCAATTATGCGGGCAGCCTGGGCTGGAAATCGACGGGCCAGTACGAGGAAGAGCTGAAGAAGGCGGAAGCCGACTACGGTCCCCTGTTCAACAAGTACCTGAGCCAGGACTTGAAGACGGTGGCCGCCGATCCGCAGGCGCAAGCCATCGGCCAGCGTTTGTTCCTGACCTACTGCGCGCAATGCCACGGCTCGGATGCGCGCGGCAACAAGGGCTTCCCCAACCTGACGGACAAGGACTGGCTGTATGGCGGCGAACCTGACGTCATCAAGACCACCATCCTGCACGGCCGCAATGGCCAGATGCCGCCGATGGGCGCCGCGCTGGGCTCCGAAAAGGATGTCGAGAACGTGGCCCATTACGTGCTGAGCCTGTCCGGCTCCACCGCGGATCCCGTCAAGTCGGTGCTGGGCAAGGCCAAGTTTGGCGCCTGCATGGTCTGTCACGGTGCCGATGGCAAGGGTAACCCGCTGCTGGGTGCGCCGAACCTGACGGACAAGACCTGGCTGTACGGCGGCAGCGCCGATACCATCATGGAAACCATCCGCAAGGGACGCAGCAACACCATGCCGGCCTTCAGCGATTTCCTCGGTGAATCGAAGGTCCACGTGCTGTCGGCGTATGTCTGGAGCCTGTCGAATCCGCAGGCGCCCGCCAAGTAAAAATGGAACCTCAAGTCATCAAGATGTATGCGGCCCGCGAGCAAATCTACCCTCGCGAGGCCAAAGGACGCTACGCTACCTGGCGATGGGTATGCGTCTGGCTTACCCAGCTGGCGTTCTACGGCTTGCCGTGGCTGACCTGGAATGGCAGGCAAGCCCTGCTGTTCGATCTGACCACGCGCAAGTTCTACATTTTCGGCGTCGTGCTGTGGCCCCAGGATTTTATTTACCTGGCGGCCCTGCTGATCATCTGTGCCTATCTGCTGTTCCTCGTCACGGCCATTGCCGGGCGGGTATGGTGCGGGTTCTCCTGCCCGCAAACGGTGTACACGGAAATCTTCCTGTGGGTCGAACGCAAGATCGAAGGCACGCGCAGCGCGCGCATGGCCCTCGACAAGCAGGGCCCGTCCCTGCGCAAGGCCTTCAAGAAGACGGCCAAGCACGTGGTGTGGGGCGCCATCGCCCTGTGGACGGGCTTTACCTTTGTCGGCTACTTCACGCCGATCAAGGAACTGGCGCAATCGGTGGTCACCTTGAACTTCGGTCCCTGGGAATGGTTCTGGGTCCTGTTCTACAGCCTGGCAACCTACGGCAACGCTGGCTGGCTGCGCGAGCAGGTGTGCAAATACATGTGCCCGTATGCGCGCTTCCAGAGCGCCATGTTCGACCAGGACACCCTGATCATCACCTACGACGCCAAGCGCGGCGAACCACGCGGCGCCATGAGCAAGAAGGCCGGCAACAACGCCAAGCTGGGCGACTGCATCGACTGTACCTTGTGCGTGCAGGTGTGTCCGACCGGCATCGATATCCGCAATGGCCTGCAGTATGAATGCATCGGCTGCGCCGCCTGCGTCGATGCCTGCAACAGCGTGATGGACAAGGTCGAGCGGCCGCGTGGCCTGATACGCTACAGCACCGACCATGCGATGGAAAACAACTTCAATTCGCAGCAGATCCGCCAGCGCGCCATGCGCCCGCGCGTGCTGATCTACACGTCCATCCTGGCGCTGATCATCATCGCCGTGTGTACCTCGCTGGCCCTGCGCACGCCATTGAAGATGGATGTCATCCGCGACCGCGGTTCCATGGGACGCGAAGTGGAAGACGGCATGATCGAAAACGTCTACCGCCTGCAGATCATGAACACCTCCGAGCAAAGCCAGCATTTCAAGATCAGCGTGGCCGGCTTGCCGGGCCTGACCTTGCTGACGCGCGAAGAAGTGACCTTGCAGCCGACGGAAACGCTGGGCTGGCCGATCCGCCTGCGCATGCCGCACGGCGTGGGCGAGAAGGGCTCGAACAAGATCACCATCGAGCTGCAATCGCTGGACGACCCGTCGCTGCATGTGCGTGAAAGCGCCGTGTTCATCGTGCCGCGGTGATGTTGATCCGGGGTCGGATCCCCTGGGTCCGACCCCGGTATTTCGCCGTAGGGGCAGCATCAAACCTGCGGCAGGTTTACTGTATTTTCAACCCAGAAGCAAAAGCTGGGGTCAAAGCCAAAGGGTCTGGCCCCAAGGAGAACAACATGTCCGACAGTCTGAAACTGCAAGCCCCCGTTGCACCGTGGTACAAGCACCGCTGGCCATGGCTGCTGATGATCGGCCCCGGCCTGTCCGTCGTCGTCGGCAGCTTCATGGGCTACATCGCATTTACGCAGCCCGACGCGCTGGTGGTGGGCGACTACTACAAGCAGGGCAAGGCCATCAACCAGGACTTGCGGCGCGATACGGCCGCCAGCAACCTGGCCATGGATACCAGCCTCGCGTATGACGTGGCGCAGGCGCGCCTGACGGGTTCCGTGCACAGCTTCGGCAAGGCCTACCAGGCACCGTTGCAGCTGCACCTGGCGCATGCGACCCTGCCGGAAAAAGACATCAAGCTGCTGGTGCAGCCCGATGCGGCCGGCAATTTTTCCGTGGCGCTGCCGATGCTCGAGCGCAGCCGCTGGCAGGTGCTGGTGGAAAACACGACGCGCGAGTGGCGCCTGTCCGGTATCTGGACCTGGCCAGCGCAACGCAGCATCGCGCTGCATGCGGATGAAGAGTTATAAGCCTTATTTGCAGACGTCCGTACCGGCCGTGATGGCCTTCAGTTTGGCCGGCTGCAAGATCTCGATCTCGCGGTTCGACACGCGCAGCCAGCCTTCCTTCTTGAACTTCGACAATAAACGGCTGACGCTCTCGATGGTCAGGCCCAGGTAGTTGCCGATTTCCTCGCGCGACATGCGCAGCTGGAAATTGCTGCCCGAATAGCCACGCGCCTCGTAGCGCGACGCCAGGTTGACGATGAAGGCGGCAAAACGCTGCGTCGCCTGCATATTGCCCAGCAACAGCATCACGCTTTGCTCGCGCGTGATTTCCTGGCTCATCATGCGGTGGAAATGGCGCAGCAGGGTAGGCATATTGCCCAGCAATTGTTCCAGGCTGGAAAACGGAATTTCACATACTTCGCTGTCTTCCAGCGCCACGGCATTGCAGTGGTGGCGGTCGGCGCTGATGGCGTCCATGCCCAGCAGTTCGCCCGCCATCTGGAAACCCGTCACCTGCTCTTCGCCGCCAGGATTGATCTGGTACGTCTTGAAGTGGCCCAGGCGGATCGCGTACAGGTTCTGGAACGAGTCGCCGATGCGGAACAGCGAGGCGCCGCGCACGACCTTGCGGCGGCGGCCGATAATCTGGTCCAGCCTGTCCATGTCACCCACATCGAGGCCCATCGGCAGGCACAATTGATGCATGCTGCACGTCGAGCAGCGCGCACGCAACGCTTCCACGTTCACGGTGGGCAAGGCTGGAGAGAGTAGCGCTTCTGTCATGTCAGACCCTTTTAGAAAAATGCAACAACAAGTTTACTGCATAGTGCGTTGCCATGTGCCAATTTCACGCCAATTTCACCCTAATTCCCCGTAATTTCACTGAATAAACGACGTTCGGCATTTAATTTTATGGCAACATCCACAAAAGCCTGCGCCGGGGCGTGGAATTCGACGAGCCGTGCTTGCCAAGTTAACGTATTGATAGGAAAATTCCTGACAGCATTATCTGCCGCCTGTCCTCTGGGACTGAAAAGGAAATCATGAAGCCTCTCGGCATTAAAGCAAAAGTCGCGCTGGCCACCAGTTTGACGTCGATCGCCATGATCGCCGTAGTTACCATGGTGCAGGTGAAACACATGCGCGACGATTTCACGCAAGTCCTGCTGAGCCAGCAAACGGCCCTGATCGAGCGCACCGCAGACGAGCTCGACGACAAGCTGGCCATGCTGCTCGACATCATCACCCAGACCGCGCGCCACCAGCCTGCGTCCCTGATGGCCGACACCGCCCAGTTGCGCGAGTACTACAAGCAGCGCGCCATGCTGGCCCTGTTCGACGATGTACTGGTGCTCGACACGCAGGGCAAGGTGGTGGCCAACGTGCCCGAAGTGCCAGGGCGTAACGGTGTCGACGTGGCCGACCGCGCCTACTTCCAGACGGTGATGCGCACGAAACAGGCGATGATCACGGAACCGATGCTGGGCAAGACCAGCCATCTGCCCATCGTGCAGATGGTGGCGCCCGTGCTGGACAGCAACGGCGAGGTGGCCGGCATCGTCATCGGCGTGCTGCGCCTGTACAAGGACAATATGCTGGGCCATTTGCGCACGGCCAAGGTGGGCAAGAGCGGCTATTACTTCATCCTCACGCGCGAAGCCGTGCCGCGCTATGTGCTGTACCCCGATGCCAGCCGGCTGCTGCAGCCGCGCGCGCCCAACGCCAACCCCGTCACGACGCAGCTGCTGAAGGAAGATGGCGAGGGCAGCATGGTCAGCACCAACAGCCGCGGCGTGACGGCCGTCAACAGCTTCAAGCGATTGAAGTCCGTCAACTGGCTGCTGGCCGCCTCGCTGCCCGTGGCCGATGCGTTCGAGCCCTTCAATGGCGTGCTGTACCGGCTGGTGCTGTGGAGTATCGGCGCCTCGCTGCTGGCCGCCGCCGTGCTGGCCTGGGTCACGGTGCGCCTGCTGTCGCCGCTGGTGCGCCTGCGCGACACCCTGCTGTCGCTGCGCCGCTCCGGCAGCCGCTTTACGCCCGTGCCGGTACAGCAGCGCGATGAAATCGGCGAGCTGACGGAAGCGTTCAACGGCCTGATGAGCGAACGCGACCGGCTGCAGCAGGAGATCGAGGCGCGCGCCAGCGAACTGGAGCGGGAGCGCGACCGCGCCGAGGCGGCCAACCGCGCGAAAAGCGATTTTGTCGCCAACATGAGCCATGAAATCCGCACGCCCTTGAATGCCGTGCTGGGCATGGTGTATTTGCTGGGCAATACCAAGCTCGACACCGAGCAGCGCAAGTACCTGACCATGGTGCGCGTGGCGGGCCAGTCGCTGCTGGGCATCCTCAACGACGTGCTGGATTTTTCCAAGATCGAAGCGCGCCGCATGGACTTGTCGCCCGTCGAGTTCGACCTCGATGAAGTCATGAACACCCTGGCCACGACGATGACCATGAATGCGGGCGAAAAGGAACTGGAACTGGCCATCGCGGTCGAACCGGAGGTGCCGCGCCGCCTCGTCGGCGACGCCCAGCGCCTGCAGCAAATCCTCGTCAACCTGGCCGGCAACGCCATCAAATTTACGGAAAGCGGCGAAGTGGTGGTGGCCGTCAGCGTGGCGGAAAGCAAGAACGAGCGGGCCTGGCTGCGCTTCGAGGTGCGCGACACGGGCATCGGCATGACGGAACAGCAGCAGGCCCAGCTGTTCACGGCCTTTTCCCAGGGCGACCAGAGCATCACGCGGCGCTTCGGCGGCACGGGCCTGGGCCTGGCCATCAGCAAGCATCTGATCCACATGATGGGCGGCGAGATCGCCGTCGCCAGCAGCGAAGGCAAGGGCAGCCGCTTCTGGTTCAGCGTGCCCTTCGAGGTCCTGGCGCAGCCGGCCGAGACGCGCCGCACCCCCACCCTGGGGCCGCTGCGCCTGCTGGTGGCCGACGACAACCGCACCACGCGCGAACTGATCGTCAAGCTGATCCACGCCTGGGGCTGGAACGCGGACGAGGTGGACTCGGGCTTCGCCGCCATCGAGCTGTACCGCGAACGCCTGGCGCAGCAGCAACCGTACGACGTGGTGCTGGCCGACTGGCACATGCCGGTGATGGACGGCCTGGCCACAGCCAAGGCCATCCGGCAAGCGGCATCCGGCCAGCGCCAGCCCATCGTGGTGATGGTCAACGCCTTCGCGCGCAATCACCTGGAGGAAATTTCCAGTGCCGCCGAGGCCGATGTCGTACTGATGAAGCCGATCACCGGTTCAAGCCTGTTCGACGCCCTGCACCAGGCGCTGATCGCCAAGGAAGACGGCGGCGAGCCGCGCATGCTGCACCAGCCGCTGGGCACGGAGCTGGCCGGCGTGCATTTCCTGCTGGTGGAAGACAACCATTTGAACCAGGCCGTGGCGCGCGGCATCCTCGAACACATGGGCGCCACCCTGGACGTGGTGGGCGACGGCTTGCAGGCCGTGGAGCGGCTGCGCACGGAAGCGCTGCGCTACGACATCGTGCTGATGGATATGCAGATGCCCGTCATGGACGGCTTCAGCGCCACCCAGCTGATCCGCACGGAACTGCGGCTGAACCTGCCCGTGATCGCCATGACGGCCGGCGTGCTGGCCTCCGAGCGCGAACGCTGCATGACGGCCGGCATCACCGATTTCATCGCCAAGCCCGTGGTGGTGGAAGAAATGATGGAAGTCATCAACCGCCACTTGCCGAAACGCCCGCCCGTGCAGGCGCCTGGCGCGGCGGCGCCCGACGATGACGAGGTGTTTTCCATGGCCCCGCTGATGCGCGTGATGGGCCGCGATGCGAAGGGACGCGGCGTGCTGCGGCGCATGGTGGAAGACGCGCTGAACAAGGGAATGACGCCCGTGCGCGACGCCGAAGCGGCATTGCAGGCAGGCCGCCACAGCGACGTGGCGCGCATCCTGCACGGCTTGCGCGGCTCCGTCGGCACCCTGGGCACGAAACGCCTGATCCGCGCCGCCTTCGCCACCGAGGAAGCCATCGATACTGGCCGCTACGACGCCGTGCCGGCGCTGCTGGCGGTGGTGGGGGAAGAACTGGAACGGGCGCTGGCGGCGGCGACGCAGTGGTTGTCGCGGCTGGAGGATTAAAACAGCAGGTCGGATTGGCGCTTGCGCGTAATCCGACTTGATGCGCCAACCATCTTGTCGGATGACGCGGCGTGCCGCCGCGAATCCGACCTGCGCAATTTATGCGGGCACACCCAGAATCACGCTCGACGCCTTGAACATCGCCGTCACGCTGCTGCCGATGACAATCCCCATCTCGCTGCAGCTTTGATTGGTGATGATGGCGGCGATGGTGCCGCCACGCGGCAGGTCGAGCACCACTTCCGTGTTGACGGCGCCCGTCTGCACCCGCGTGACGGTACCGGCCAGCTGGTTACGGGCGGAAAAGCGCGCGCCTTCGCTGTCTTGTACGAGGATGATGGACGAGGCCTTGATCAGCGCGAACGCTTCCGCGCCCGGCACCAGGCCCAGGCTGGTCGTGCTGCCCTGCGTGACGACGGCCACGATGTGCTGGCCGCCCGGCAATTCCAGGATCACTTCATCATTGACGGCGCCCGTCTTGAGTTCGGCCACCTTGCCGAGAAATTGATTGCGTGCCGTGGTTTTCATGGCCATCCTGCGTATGAGTAAAAGATCGTCGGCGATGCCTTCGGCCTGGCTGCCCAGCTGGCGCAAATAGCGTGCATGCTCGCGCTCGATGATGCGGAAATTGTCGACCAGCTGGCGTCCGCGTGGCGTCAGCCGCGTGCCGCCGCCGCCCTTGCCGCCCGTCAGGCGTTCCACCAGCGGTTCGCCGGCCAGGTTGTTCATGGCGTCGATGGCGTCCCAGGCGCCTTTGTAGCTCATCTTGACGAGCTTGGCCGCCTGCGTGATGGAGCCGCACTCGCCGATGGCGCCCAGCAATTCCACCCGGCCGGCACCGCCCAGGTTCTCGCCCCCCACCGTCATCCATACGGAGCCTTGCAGGCCGATTTCCGCTGCCGCTGATTTATCCGATTCGCTCATCCAATGCCTTGTTGTCCAATTCCCTGTTGTCGTCCATGCGGTCGATCTGTCCGTCGCGCAAGTAGAGCACATGTTCGCCCAGGATGCGCGCATCTTCCGGATCATGCGTGATCAGGATCATGGGCACTTCCAGGCGCTGCTGCCACTGGCTCAATTCCAGGCGCATTTTGACACGCAAGGCCGGATCGAGGGCGGCAAACGGTTCATCGAGCAGCAAGGCCGCCGGCTCGGCCACCAACGCCCTCGCCAGCGCCACGCGTTGGCGCTGGCCTCCGGACAACTCGTCGGGGAACTGGTGCGCCAGTTCCTGCAAGTGAAACGCGTCGAGCCAATGCTCGACCTTGGCCAATTTTTCGCGCGCGCGCGGATTGAACCAGCCCCTTGCCAGGCCAAAACCCACGTTCTGGCGCACGGTCAGGTGCGGGAACAGCGCGTAGTCCTGGAACAGATACGCCACGTTGCGCTGCTGCGGCGGCAGGTTGATGCCGGCGGCCGAATCGAACAGGGTGCGTCCGTTCAGGCGGATATGGCCCGCGTCCGGCGTGAAGAGGCCGGCAATGGCTTTCAAGGTCATGCTCTTGCCGGCGCCGGACGGGCCATACATGGCGATGCGCTGGCTGGTGGAGTTGCATTGCACCTGCAAGTCAAAGCGGCGCTTGCCGGAGCGCAAGGTGGCGCGGAGGTCGAGGTCGAGTTGCATGGGCGTCATCCTGGCCGTCATTTGTGCGCGATGCGCCCGGGCGCCAGGCGGCCCGCCGACAGCAGCACGACGATGCAGACGACGGAGGTGATCAGCACCAGGGTGTTGGCGACGTCGTCCTGGCCCGCCTGCACGGCTTCATACACGGCGACGGACAAAGTCTGCGTCTTGCCGGGAATGCTGCCGGCCACCATCAGGGTGGCGCCAAACTCGCCCAGCGCGCGCACAAAGCCCAGCAGCACGCCGGCCAGGATGCCGCGCCAGGCCAGCGGCAAGGTGACGCGGAAAAAGATCGCCATTTCCGAGATGCCCAGCACGCGGGCGGCCTGTTCCAGCTGGCCATCGACGGCTTCGAAGGCGGCGCGCGCCGGCTTGAAGACGAGGGGAAACGCCACCACCGTGGAAGCGATCACGGCGCCTTGCCACGTAAAAATCAGGTTGATGCCGAAGTTGTCCTGCAGCCAGATACCCAGGGTGCCGCGCCGGCCCAGCAGGACCAGCAGGTAGTAGCCAAGCACGGTAGGCGGCATCACCATGGGCAGGGTCAAGAGGGCGTCGAGCAGTTCGCGCCCGGGAAAGCGCGTGCGCGCCAGCAGATAGCCCGTGCCGATGCCGAGCAGCAAATTGAGCGCCGTGGCCCACGCCGCCACTTTCAGCGACAGGGCCAGCGCGGTCCAGGCGATATCCATGTGCAGTCGTTTGCTTTATGGCTTTTTAAAACCGTACTTGGCGAGGATGGCTTGCGCCGGCGCCGTCTGCAAATAGCTGACGAAACGCTTGGCTTCGGCCGCATTGCCGCTATCCTTGATGGTGGCGATCGGGTACAGCACGGGCGCGTCCAGCGGCACTTCCAGCACCACGTTGACTTTATCCTTCATGATGGCCGCATCGGTGGCATAGACAAAGCCCGCATCGACTTCGCCGCGCGCCACGTAATCGAGCGACTGGCGCACGTTCTGCGTGCCGATAGCCTTCGGCTGCACGGCATCCCACAGCTTGGCCTTTTTCAATGCGCCTTCGGAGTAGCGGCCGACGGGCACGCTGGCCGGGTTGGCGATGGCCACGCGCGTCACGCCCTTCTGCGTCAGGTCCGTCAGGCTCTTGATGCCCAGCTTGCTGTCGTGCGGCACGATCAGCACCAGGCTGTTGCTGACGAAGTCCTGGCGGTCGGCCGGCAGCACCAGGCCCTGCTTTTGCGCCGCATCCATGGTTTCCTGGTCGGCCGAGGCAAACACGTCGACAGGCGCGCCCTTGACGATCTGCTGCAGCAGCACGCCCGAGGCGGCGAAGTTCAAGGACACCTTGCTGCCCGGATACTGCGCCTCATACCCGTGCGCCGCATCCTTGAACGCATTCGTCAGGCTGGCCGCGGCCGACACCACCACTTCGCCGGCAAGGGCGGACGAGGCGGCGGTGGCAAAGAGGGCGGCGCCGAGCAGTTTGGCGAGGGAGGTGAGGCGCATGATCGTATCCTTAATGAGAAGAGAACCAGGCCCGTAATATACACCGATATATAACGTTCTGCCATGCAGCAAGTCAAGGCTGTGCCATGCCAATTTCCTGATATACTGTATATAAACACAGTATATCGAGGCAGCCATGGAATTGACGGACAAGCTGGAAATCCTGGCCGATGCGGCCAAGTACGACGCTTCCTGCGCCAGCAGCGGCGCGCCCAGGCGCGATTCCATCGGCAAGGAGGGCTTTGGCGCCACCTCGGGCATGGGCATTTGCCACAGCTATACGCCGGACGGACGCTGCGTCTCGCTGCTCAAGATCCTGCTGACGAATTACTGCCTGTACGATTGCCAGTACTGCGTCAACCGCCGCACGTCGAACGTGCCGCGCGCGCGCTTTACGGTGGCCGAAGTGGTGAAACTGACGGCCGACTTTTACCTGCGCAATTACATCGACGGCCTGTTCCTCAGTTCCGGCATCATCCAGTCGGCCGACTACACGATGGAACAACTGGTGCAGGTGGCGCGCGAATTGCGCGAGGTGCATCAGTTCCGCGGCTACATCCATTTGAAAACCATCCCTGACGCCGATCCCGCGCTGATCGCCCAGGCGGGCCGCTATGCCGACCGGCTCAGCGTCAACATCGAATTGCCGACACAAGACAGCGTGCAAAAGCTGGCGCCGGAAAAAAGCGTGCATACGATCAAGCTGGCGATGGGTTCCATCCGCCGCAAGCTCGATGAAAAGGCCGAGGAGCCAAAGTCGCCGCGCTTCGCGCCGGCCGGGCAAAGCACGCAGATGATCGTCGGCGCCGACGCCAGCGACGACCAGCAGATTCTCTCCACGGCCGAAACCCTGTACGGCAGCTACAAGCTCAAGCGCGTGTACTACTCGGCCTTCAGCCCGATTCCCGACAGCCCGAAAAGCGTGCCGCTGGCGCCGCCACCCATGCTGCGCGAACACCGTTTATATCAAGCCGACTTTTTGCTGCGCAGCTATGGTTTCCAGGCCAGCGAATTGCTGCCCGCCACGGGCGGCAACCTGGCGCTCGATATCGACCCGAAATTGGCGTGGGCGCTGGCGCACCGCGAACACTTTCCGCTGGACTTGAACCGCGCCGCGCAGCACATGATCGCCCGCGTGCCCGGCATCGGCCTGCGCAATGCCCAGCGCATCATCGACCTGCGCCGCCTGCGGCAGGTGCGCTACGCCGATTTGTCGCGCCTGCGCTGCAGCATGAAGAAAATCGCCCCCTTCATCATCACGGCCGATTACTTTCCGGCGCGCGACACCACCACTTCGGAACAGCTGCGCCGCGCCATGGCCGAAGCGCCACAACAGATGAACCTGTGGCCGGAGCTGCAGGCCGCATGAGCGCGATGGTGCGGCTGGCGCAGTGCTTCGACGAGTGGCGCGCGGCCGCGCGCGAGCTGATCGCGCTCCGGGTGCCGCCGGCGCACGTGCAATGGCAGTCGCGCCCCGGCGAAGGCGACCTGTTTTCCGCCGCGCCAGAGGCAACGGATGCGAACGCTCCCCAGTTGCGCCTGCCGCGCCAGCTGGTGGAGCTGCTGCAGACGGCCGCCTGTTTCAACGTGGCTGACCGCTGGGCCTTTTTGTACCAGGTGCTCTGGCGCTGGCAGCAGGGCCAGCACGACGTGATCTCGCCTGCAGACGCGGATGGCGCGCGCCTGCACGCCATGGTCAAGGCCGTGCACCGCGAGGAGCACGACATGCATGCGTATGTGCGCTTTCGCGAGCGGGCGGAAAGCGCGGGCGCGCCCCGCTTTGTCGCCTGGTTCGAACCCGTGCACGAGGTACTGCCGCAAGTGGCGCGCCACTTCGCGCGCCGCATGGGATCGACCAGCTGGATGATCGCCACGCCCGCCGCCAGCATGCTGTGGGACGGCAGCGCCTTGCATGCGGGACCGGCCCTGATGAGCGGCGCGGCCGATATCGACGACGCGGGCGAAGCCCTTTGGCTGACCTACTACCGCAGCATTTTCAACCCCGCACGCGTGAATGCCGACTTGCTGCACAGCCATATCCCCTCGCGCTTCTGGAAAAATTTGCCGGAAGGCGCCATCGTGCCCGCCATGCTGAGCAGCGCCGCCAACGGCGAGCGCCGCACGGGCCAGACGGCCAGCGTGGGCCAGCGCAGCGGCGCGGCCATGATCCCGATAGCCGCCGAACGTGCCCAGCCCGTGCGCGACCTGCCCACCACCCTGGACCAGTGCCGCCGCTGCGCACTGTGGCAGCACGCCACGCAAGCCGTGCCCGGCATTGGTCCGGTGCAGGCACGCATCATGCTGGTAGGCGAGCAGCCGGGCGACCAGGAAGACCTGGCGGGCTTGCCGTTTGTCGGCCCGGCCGGCGCGCTGCTCGAGCAGGCGATGCAGGAAGCGGGCATGGCGCGCGACAGCGTGTATGTGACCAACGCCGTCAAGCATTTCAAGTGGGAACCACGTGGCAAGCGTCGCCTGCACAAGACGCCCGCACAGCGCGAAATCCTCGCCTGCCACGGCTGGCTGGAAGAGGAGATACAGCGTGTCCAGCCCCAGGTGATCGTCGCGCTCGGCAGCACGGCGCTCAAGTCCCTGCTGCAGGATGGCGCGGCCAGCATGACGCCGCTGATCGGCACGCCGATCGAGAGTGACGGGCGCTGGATAGTGAGCGTATATCACCCGTCATACGTGCTGCGCGCCCCCGATGAGGCGAGCCGGCGGCAGGCGTATCGGGTGATTGTCGATGGCTTGAAGCGGGCGACAATGTTGCTGGAAGGCGTCGTAGAGAACGGGAACGCAGCCGTCAGTCACTGAGGAATTTGCAGAGAAAGTTGGCGGACAAGCGATAGCGCGCAGTCGTCAATGCTGATACAGGTGATCTGTCCACCTCTCGCATGTGGCTTGCGAATAGCTATTCAACTCGCAAAAAACGCGTTCTTTTCTCTTACAGCAATAACAGCTTCCACCATATGACGCCCATTCCGATGCCTGCGATAGCGAAAAAAGCGCCATGCTTGCGCCATCCGAGCCACACCAGCGCGCCAAGAATGGCGTAGAAAATCACATTGGCTGCCATCGAAAACAAGAAGTATGTTGTTTCAGCTACCGATTCCTGGGTCGAAACAAACGCCATCAATGATGTCGGCCATAACAGCAGCATCAGCTTGAACACGATGAACTGCAAATCTGAGTGGACACTGCGATCAAGAAAATGCCATATGACACGAAAAAGAAAAGGAATAAGCAATCCACCCAAGGAAAAAATGGCGACTATTCCTGCAAATGATTTCATGACCCCGTCCCGGATTAGCACTGCACTATGTAAAGCGGCTCTGCTCTCTCATCAAACCCGGACCTGGCACCATCATCATTCGTGCGCAGCCTCCCGGACATCGCCAGCCGTGGTATTGCCTGTCAGCCCTATGCACAGGCCAAGAAACATCGCGCCTGCGCGCGGTATGGAAAGCGGTGCCGTCACTCAGGACGTCGGCGCCGGTACTTCCCGCCCCTCGTCGCGCCGCGCATAGCGCTGCGCGATCACGGCGCAGATCATCAACTGGATCTGGTGGAACAGCATCAGCGGCAGGATCACCATGCCCAGCGAGTGGGTGGCAAACAGCACCTTGGCCATCGGCACGCCGCTGGCCAGGCTTTTCTTCGAGCCGCAGAAAACGATGGCGATCTCGTCTTCCTTGGAAAAGCCCAGGCGGCGGCTGATGAAGGTCATCAGGCCCAGCACCAGCGCCAGCAGCACGATGCTGAACACGCCCAGGGCGACCAGCGTTTCCACGGAAATCGTATGCCACAGGCCTTCACTGACGGCTTCGCTGAAGGCCGTGTAGACCACCAGCAGGATCGAGCCCTGGTCGACGAATTTCAGCATGGCCTTGTGGCGGTCCACCCAGCGGCCGATCCAGCGGCGCAGGAACTGGCCGGCGAGGAAGGGCAGCAGCAACTGCATGACGATGGAGAGCACCGCATCGACGGACGACTTGCTTTCCGCGCCTTTCGCCACCAGCAAGCCCACCAGGATGGGGGCGAGGAAGATGCCGATGAAATTCGAGGCCGAGGCGCTGCAGATGGCAGCCGGCACATTGCCGCGCGCCATGGCCGTCAGGGCGATCGACGATTGCACGGTCGATGGCAGGGCGCACAGGAACAGAATGCCCACGTACAGCTCGGGCGTGAGGAAGGTCAGCGCCAGCGGGCGCAGGGCCAGGCCCAGCAGGGGGAACAGGATGAAGGTGCTGGCCAGCACCAGCAGGTGCAGGCGCCAGTGCATGATGCCGGCCACCACGGCTTCACGCGACAGCTTGGCGCCGTGCAGGAAGAACAGGGCGCCGATGGCGACGGTGGTGATATTGCCGAAGACCACGGCCGTCTGGCCCGTGCAGGGCAGGAAACTGGCCAGCGCCACGGTGACGAGCAGGGCGATGGTAAAGTTATCGGGTTTCAGATTGCGCAGCAGGGCGGTAGGAGAGAAAGAAGACATGCAGTAGCCTGGTAGCGGCGCAGCCGTGCAACACTGTGCCGTGGATGACAAAAAGCGCCGGGAACGGCGCCAGTGCCAGCTATTCTACCCTCATTGCCCAGCTCCTTGCCTGACGGCATGGCCTGGCTTTCGGCGCAAAGCGCGCGGGCAAAAAAAATGCCCTGTCCGCAGACAGGGCAACCCGGAGTAAAGTACAGCGCGAGGGATTAACCTGCGGCTTTGACTTTCAGCTCGTTCTTGATTTCTTTCACGCCGCTCACGGAAGCGACGATCTGCACGACGCGGTCACCCGCTTCGGCGCTCGGCACGTCGCCCGACAGGACCACGACGCCTTGCTGGGTTGCTACCTTGACTGGCAGGGCAGCGGCTTGCGCATCGGCGCTCAGGGCGGCCTTGGCCGAGGAAGTGATGGTTTCATCAGGGACGGCTGCGGCAGCGTTGGCGGCCACGACGGTGTCAGCAGGAGCTTGTGCTTTTGGTGCGGAGTCAGCTGCATGCGAAGCGGTGATCGAGGCGCCCGACAGAACGATAGCGGCAACCAGGGTATTGAACAGTTTCGATGTTTGCATGGTAGTTCCTCTCAATGAAGTTAAAAGCTTCTTACTTGGTTAAAGCAACACTTTGGAGCGTCACATCTACCCATACAGCAAGCACCGTGCCAGCTTTTAATTTTCATTAAAAATCAACGACTTACATTCACCGCCAGTTTTTTCAGCGCGTTTCAGACGGATCTGGCCGGAAAAAAGCGGCTTTTTGTCGCCCGGCAGCGACAGGATATGGCAACAATATCAATGTTTTTTTATAGGTCGTTGATTATTAAGCCTTTATTTTTGTCGCTATTCAGCGACAGGGTCGCCATCGGCGCGGAACAGGGCCGGCGTCAGCTCGTATTTCTGCAGCAAGCGGTAGAACTCCGTGCGGTTGCGGTCGGCCAGGCGGGCCGCGTCGGCCACGTTGCCATCCGTCAGGCGCAGCAATTGAATCAGGTAGTCGCGCTCGAAGCGCTGCTTGGCTTCGTTGTAGCTGAGCGCTTCCAGCGACGGCACGCGCAGCGCCCGCTGCACCAGGCTCAAGGGCACCAGCGGCGCCGTGGCCAGCGCGCACACTTGCTCGACGACATTGACCAGCTGGCGCACATTGCCGGGCCATGGCGCGGCCACCAGGGCCGTGAGGGCATCGGGCGCAAAGCCGTTCAGCGGCTTCTGGTACTTGGCGGCCAGTTTCTGCAAGAAATGGTTGGCCAGCAGGGCGATGTCTTCGCGCCGCTCGGCCAGCGGCGGCAGGGTCAAGGTGACGACGTTGAGGCGGTAATACAGGTCTTCGCGAAATTGCCCTTCCGCCATGGCCACATCCAGGTCGCGGTGCGTGGCCGACAGCAGGCGCACGTCCACCGGACGCGTCTGGTCGGCGCCGACGGGGCGCACGGCCCGCTCCTGCAGCACGCGCAGCAGTTTTACTTGCAGCGGCAGCGGCATGTCGCCGATCTCATCCAAAAACAGGGTGCCGCCATCGGCCGCCTGGAACAGGCCTTCGCGGTTGCCGACGGCGCCCGTAAACGATCCCTTCACGTGGCCGAACAATTCCGATTCCAGCAACTGCTCGGGGATGGCGCCGCAGTTGACGGCGATAAACGGCGCCTTGGCGCGGCGGCTGGCGTTGTGCAGCGCGCGCGCCAGCAATTCCTTGCCCGTGCCGCTGGGGCCGCGGATCAGGATGCTCGCATCGGACCCCGCCACCAGCTTGGCTTCGGCCAGCAATTCGGCCATCTGCGAACTGCGGCTGATCAGCTCGGCACGCCAGCTCTCGTCACCGGGCGCCGGCGCCGGCATCACGGTGGACAGGTTGACGGCATACGCCACCTTTTCCATGAGCGACTTGCCATCGAACGGTTTTGTCAGGTAGGCAAAGGCGCCGCGCGCCGTGGCCTCGACGGCGTCGGGAATGGTGCCGTGGGCCGTGAGCAATATCACCGGCAGGGCCGCATGCTGGCGGCGGATTTCATCGAACAGGGCCAGGCCGTCGCGGCCGGGCAATTGCACATCAGTAATGACGAGGGCCGGCAATTCCACGGCCAGGCGCGCCAGCGCCGCTTCCGCGCTGCCGACGGCCGTGACGCGGTAATTGCCCGCTTGCAAACGGATGGTCAGCAGGCGCAGCAGGTCGGGATCGTCGTCAACCAATAGGATGTGGGCGTGTTCGCTCATTTCGGCGCTCCCGCGGCAGGGCGCACGGACAGGCTGCGCTCGATATTCTTTAGCGCTTCGAGTTTTTCATTGAGCAAGTCGATGCGCCGCTGGGCGTCGCGCAGTTGCGCGTTGAGCTTGTCGATGCTGTCTTCCTGGCGGCGCAGTTCCGCATACTGGCTGCTGAGCAATTGCGCCAGCGGCGCCAGCAGTTGCGCGTCCTTGCCTGTTGCCGTCAGCAACGGTTCCAGCAGCGCCTGCGCGCGGGCCAGGTCGCCCGTGCCGCGCACGGCCGCATGCAGCATGGCGCGGCGGATGGTGTTCTGCGGCGCATGCTCGGCCTTGGCCAGGTCCGCTTGCGCCTTCGCCAGTTCCGATGGCGTCATCAGGCGCAAGGCGCTCTGGTACGCCAGCAGATCGGTGAGCTGGGGATCGGCCACCACCACCACGCGGGGCGGCGTTTGCACCAGCACGGGCGTCTGTCTGGCGGGCTGGGTGGCGCATGCGCTCAATAGCAGCGCACTGGCGGCCATGGCGGCCACGGAAATTCTCGTCATCATAAAGGCAGTTCTATCCGAAAATGTGCGCCGGCCTGGCGCGGTAAAAGAGTGACGCTGCCGTCGTGGGCGGCGATGTATTCGCGCACGATGGACAGGCCGATGCCATTGCCGTTGCGCGCCCCGGTAGCCTGGCGCACGCCCTGGTAAAACGGCTCGAAGATACGCTCGGCATCCTCGGGTGCCACGCCGGCGCCCTCGTCGCTGCAGTCGATGCGCGCGCGGCCCGCCACGGCGGACAAGCTAAAGCGCACGGTGCCGCCTTCCGGGCTGAAGCGCACGGCGTTCGACAGGATGTTCGCCAGGGCGGTCGCCAGCTTGTCGCGGTCGGCCTGCACGATCAGGGACTCGCCCGCCACATCGACCGTCAGGCGGCGCGCCTGCCATTGCAGGCGCTGGCCCGCCACCACATCTTGCAGCAGGACCAGCAAGTCCACCTTGCTGTGCGCCAGGTGCTGGGCGTCAAAAGCGGCGGTATTGTAGCGCAGCAAGTCTTCAATCTGGGTTTGCAGCGACGCCGTGTTTTGCTGCAGGATGCCGGCGATCTCGCGCTGGCCATCGCTGAGCTTGCCGGCCACCTCGTCTTCCAGCAGGGCCACGCCTTCGCGCAGGGCCGCCAGCGGGGTTTTCAATTCATGCGAAATATGGCGCAAAAAACGTTCCTTGTCCGCGTCCAGGTCGGCCAGGCGCTGGCGCAGCCAGTCCAGCTGCTGGCCCAGGCGGCGCGTATCGGCCGGGCCGCCCACGACGATGGGCTGGTCGTAGCGCTTGTCGCCCAGGCGTTCGATGGCCGTCTTGATGCGGCGCAGCGGGCGCGACAATAAAAAGCCGAAGCAGGTGGCCAGCACGGCCGCCAGCACGACGGCGCCGATGACCAGCGCCCCCAGCATGCCGCGCTGGCGCTCCAGCTCGACCAGCAGGGCGTCGTTGCGGCTGCCGATTTCCGTCTTGCTCTCGCGCGCCAAGGTGTCATTGATCTGCGTCATGCGGGCAAATGCGCGATACACAACAGCGTGGCCATCGCGCTTGCGGCGCTTGCCGGCTTGTAAAACTTCCCACGCCGCCTGCGCCTGCGCCGTCCACTCGTCGGCCAGCTGCGTGGCGAACTCGGGTGTCGCGCCGTTCAGCACTTGCAGGGCCGCCTGCGCTTCCGTGCGGGCGGCCGCGTAGCGTTCGCGGAAGACGGGGTCGTCCAGCACGAGGAATTGGCGCGCGCTGCGCTCCATGGCCAGGGTGCGCTCGGACAGGCGCTGCGACTGTTCCGTCAGGGTAATGGCTTGCGCCGCCGTCTCGCGTCCCAGCCGCGCCAGGTGTTCCAGGGTCAGCAGGGCTTGCACGGAGGTGGCCGTCAAGATGCCTGCCGTCAGGATGAAGGCGGCGAATAACAATTGGCGAAAAGAAAGTCTGGACAAGATACGGCCTTCGGTTCAGTCAGCAAGGGGGAAAAGGCGCATGGTACGCTAAGCTTGCGGACGGGGTCGCCACCTGTCTGGAAGTGGCCTATATGACAATATTCCATCCCGCTGTTGCTTTTCCGGCCGCCAGGCAGCCGTCTATCAGCGCCTGGCGGCGGCGTGACGACACTCCTAGTACAATAGGGAAAAACTTTACACAGGCATCAAAGTGGCGCCCGCTCTGGCATTTCGCCGCTTTGCCCCCAGATGTAATGCACGTCTACCGCAATCCGAATCACCTACCGAAGAGATCCCATACCGCATGAGCACATTTGAAAAAGTCAGCAGCAACTTCATTCCAGTCTTGCAGGCGACCATCGAGCAGTATGTCGACCCGGCAACGGGCATGCGCCATATCCACATGCATACCGAGCAGGCTGAAATGGTGTTCCTGGTGGCCTTTCCCACTGTGCCTGAAGTGAGCGATGGCCGCGCGCACATCCTGGAACATCTGGCCTTGTGCGGCTCGGCCCGCTACCCGGTGCGCGACCCCTTCTTCTCGATGCTGCGCCGCTCGACGGCCACCTTCATGAATGCGATGACCTATCCGGACCGCACCGTGTACCCGTTCGCCAGCACCGACCGCAAGGATTTCTTCAACCTGCTCGACGTGTACCTGGATGCGGCCTTCTTCCCCAACCTCGATTACCTGAACTTCCGCCAGGAAGGCTGGCGCCATGCGTTCGAGGGCGACAAGCTGGTGTACCAGGGCATCGTCTTCAATGAAATGAAGGGCGCTTTCAACAGCCCCATGCGCGCGCTCGACAGCGGCATCGCCAGCACCTTGCTCAAAGGCACGACATACGAAGTGGAGTCGGGCGGCGACCCATTGGTCATCCCGGAACTGACGCATGAGATGCTGAAGGAATTCCACGCCAGCCACTACCACCCTTCGCAAGCCGTCATCATGACGTCCGGCAATATCGAAGCGTCGGCGGTGCAGGAACAAGTGGCCGAACGCGTGCTGTCCAAGCTCAGCGGCTTTAGCCCGCGCCGCCTGCCGCAACTGGCGCCCGCCTGGACGGCGCCGCAGGAAAACACCGTCAACATTCCGTCGCAGGAAGCGCGCGACGATGAATTCGGCCTGCAGTTCGCCTGGCTGATGGGCGAGTCGAGCGACCCGATCGCCTACTACCATGCGCATTTGCTGTCGCACGGCTTGCTCGGCGAATCGTCGGCGCCCGTCATGCGCGCCATGGAATCGGCCGGCTATGGCCGTCCATCGGACATGAATGGCCGCGACGCGGGCATCCGCCAGATGGTGTTCCACATCGGCATGGAAGGTTTAACCAAAGAACAGATCGCCGACGCGCACCAGCGCATCTGGACGGCGCTCGAAGAAACGGCGCAAGAGGGCATTCCCGCCGCCGTGCTGCACGCCGCCTTGCGCGACATCAAATACAGCCAGCGCGAAATCAGCAGCGGCCGCATGCCTTACGGCCTGGGCCGCTTGCTGCACGCCTTGCCGCTGGCCATGTATGGCGGCGACGTCATGGATGCCTTCGACAATGCGGCCATCCTGGAAACCCTGGAGCAGCAGATCGACGATCCTGAATTCTTCAAGCAGCTGGTGCGCGAGCTGATCGCCAATCCCACCCGTTTGACGACGCACGTGGTGCCCGATGCCGCTTATTTCACGGACCGTGCCGCGCAGGAAGACGCCAAGCTGGCGGCCCTGCAGGCGGGCCTGACGGACGCCGAACGCGAACACATCATCGCCGAGTCCGCCGCGCTGGAAGCGCACCAGCAGCTGCCATCGAATTCCGAGGTCTTGCCGCGCATCCGCCCTGGCGACGTCAGCCCGCTGCCGCGCCCGGCACTGCCGATTCCACCGGCCGTCGACGGCGCCGTGGCCTTCAGCATTGCCTCGAACGGCATCAGCTATGCCAACGTGCTGTACGACGTGTCGGGCTTGCCGGAAGCGTCGTGGCCATGGCTGCGCCTGTACACGGACCTGGCGCCGGAACTGGGCGTGGGGGACATGTCGTTCGACGACGCCAGCGCCTGGCGCCAGAGCATGGTGCCATCGTTCCACATCGGCCTGGAAGCCATTCCCCGCCCGCAACAAGCGATGCGCGTGGAATTGTCGTTCTCGGCCAGCGGCTTGCGCGAAGAACACGCGGCGATTGCCGCCGTACTGTCGGCCTGGATCGCCAAGCCCCGCTTCGATGAAGAAGAGCGTCTGGCTTTCCTGATCGAAAGCCTGGTGCAGGACAAACTCTCCAGCCTGGCCGAATCGGGCAACCGCTACGCCATGCTGGCCTCGATGGCGCCGCTGTCGCCCACGCGCCGTTTCGACGACATCGTCGGCGGCCCGGCCGCGCTGCCGTTCTACCGCCGTTTGCAGCAGCTGAGCAAGACGTCGGCCGGCTTGCAGGAAATCGCCCGCGAACTCGACACCCTGCACGCGCACATCATCGCCCAGCAGCCAACCGTGCTGTGCGCGGGACTGGAGCAGGACGGCCTCATCCTGGCCCGCCTGCTGGCATTGCCGGCAGCCAGCACCGACGCTGCCGCGCCAGCCATTGCCGCCGCAGCTGCTACCTTGCCGCTGGCCAACACAGCCCTGCATGCGACGAGCCAGATCAACCATTGCTTCGTTTCCTGGGCCGTGCCTGGCGTGCACAATCCCGACGCCTCGGCCCTGGCCGTGGCCGCCGAGCTGATGACCAACCAGGTGCTGCATACGGCCCTGCGCGAAAAAGGCGGCGCGTATGGCGGCAGCGCCAGCTACGCGGCCGGCGCCGGCACGTTCACACTGAGTTCCTACCGCGATCCGCGCCTGGCCGGCACCTATGCCGACTTCGGCACGACCCTGGACCAGATCCTCGACGGCGACTTCTCGCAAGAGCAGGTCGAGGAAGCCATCATCTGCGTCATCAAGGGCCTCGACAAGCCGCACTCGCCGTACGCGGAAGCGCTGACGGCGTGGAACATGCAGCAACGGGGCACGACGGAAGCCGTGCGCCAGCAATTCCGCACCGGCGTGCTGAACTGCACCCTGGCGCAGATCAAGACGGTGACGCGCACCTGGCTGAAAAATGGCCAGGCTAGCCGCGCCGCATTCGCAGGCAACACGACGCAGGACCTGGCCGGGCTGGAAGTGGTGGATCTGCTGGCGCTGGCCAGCTAAGGCGTGGGCTTAACAAGTGTTTTGACTTGGCTGTTGCATCGCCTGACAAAACCGTAGCGAGCGGCAGTGATTTGTGGCCGAGAAGCGCAACCGTACTCTAGTACGGTGAGCATCGCCGGCCGCAAAGCGCGACGCGCAGTAGGTTTGGTCAGGCGTTTCCAGATACGGCGTTCGGCTCCATGAACATCAGCTCCCACTGATGCCCGTCCGGGTCCTGGAAACTATGCCCGTACATGAAGCCGAAATCCATCGGCTCCTTGTAGATGCTGCCGCCCGCCTTGACGGCCTTGGCCACCAGCTCGTCGACTTCGCCACGGCTCTCGGCCGACAGGCATACCAGCACTTCCGTCGCCACCGTGGTATCGCACAACTGCTTGGGCGTGAACTGCCTGAATTTGTCGTGCGTGAGCAGCATGACGAAGATGTCGTCGGCGACGATCATGCAAGTTGCCGTTTCATCGGTGAAATGGGCATTGAAGCTGAAGCCCAGCGCCGTGAAGAATGCGACGGAACGTTCCAGCGACTGGACGGGCAGATTGACAAAGATTTTGCGGGCCATCATGTCTCCTTGTGGGTCGTATCAATGAATGCTGCCCACCGATTCTACACCGGCTGTTTACGCGCCCGCGCGCCCCACGCTCTTCGGCACATGGCCGAAATAGCGGGTAAAGGCGGCGCTGAAATTGGACGGGTGGCGGTAGCCCGTTTGCCATCCCGCCTGCGCCACCTGGCAACCATTTTCCAGCAGTAACTTTGCCCGGTGCATGCGCAGCGCCAGCAGGGTGCGCTGCGGACTGTCGCCATAACGGTACTTCCAGCCCTGCTTGAACTTGAACAGGCTCAAGCCCACTTGCGCGCACAGGTAATCGAGCGTCAGCGCCTGCGCCATCTGCTCCTGCATCAGCGCATGCGCGCGTTCGAGCCTGGCGATATCGGCATCGGTCCAGCGCGGTACGGGCACGGGCGCCGGCTGCAAGCCGCGCAACTGTTCCGCCAGCAGACTGAGCACGCCAATATGCACGGCCAACGGGTCCGTCGCGCGCAGCAGCGCGCGCGCATGCAGGGCGGACGCTGCCGTAGTAGCGGCATGCGCCAGCTGGCGCGCGCCATCGTGGGGCAGCAAGGACGACAGCCCCGGCTGCCCATAGCGCGCCAGTGCCTGCTCGTCGACCAGCACGCGCAATTGCGCCGCCCGCTGCTGCGCCTCGAAACGCCGTTCGCCGCTGGTATGGCGAAACACCGTCACCGTCGTATGGCCGCCCTGGAAACGCAACTGTCCGCCATCGCGCGTGGTGTAGCCGGAAGTTCCTTCCAGGCCGATGGTGATCACCATGCCGCCCGCATCATCGTGGTTCGACTGCTCGACAAGCGCGTGCCGTGGGCGGTAATCGGAATGCACGAGCAGCAAGCCCTGGTCCACCTGGCGCTGGTCGGCGCGGCAATCGTCCATCCCGTGGCCCAGCTGGCGCCGCGTCCAGCCTGCCGCTTCCCTGTCGTATTCCATCTTCGCTTCCCCTCTTTTCTCGCGCACCGTCGCGCATACGAAATGCACCGCCGCGCATACAAATGCAAATGATAATTATTCTCATTATTCCATAAAATACCTTGCAGCACACCGCGCCATGCACCTCGCTATTTACTTCGCCGAAAGGAAGCACCATGCCGTTTACCACCTCGCACCCCTTGCAACCGTACTGGAACCTGGCCGTCGCCCCGGTCCAGGCCGATGGTCTGGCCGCCGCCCTGGAACTGGGCATTTTCGAGGTGCTGGCCACGCCGCACACGCCGGCGCAACTGGCCGACATCCTGTCGCTGCATGCGCCGCACACGGCGCTGCTGCTGGAACTGCTGTGGAGCATGCAGGTGCTGGAACGCGATGCGGCCGATGCGCATGCCGACACGCAAGCACAACGCTACCGCTGCACGGCCACCACCCTGCAGTATTTCTGCCGCGATTCCGTTGCCTTTTGCGGCGATGCCTGGCTGTACCGGCTGCATGCGCTGCGCCACTTCGCCACGCAGTTGAGTACGCTCGTGCGCGAGGGCGGCAAGGCCGCGCCGTCGCCATATAACACGGCAAATGGCGTCAACTGGGCGGCCGCCGCGCAGCAGCAGATTGGCCAGGAGCAGCGCGCCGTCACCATGCGCGCGGCCCTGTCCGTGATGCAGCGCATAGCACCCTTCGCCGCCCGCAACACGCCCTTGCGCTTGCTGGACCTGGGCGGCGGTCCCGGCTGGGTCGCCATTGCGCTGGCGCAAGCCCATGCTGGATTGCACGGCTGCGTGTTTGACTGGCCGGAAACGGTGGCCGTGGCGGCCGCGAACATCGCCCACGCGCAACTATCCGAGCGCCTGGAAACCCTGGGCGGCGATCTGGACAGCGACGATATCGGCAGCGATTACGACCTGATCTGGTGCTCATCCGTGCTGCACTTCGTGCCCGATGTGCCCGCCGCCCTGCGCAAGATGCACGCGGCCCTGAAACCCGGTGGCGTACTCGTCTGCGTGCAGGCGGAAATCGCCACCGCGCCCGAGGACGCGGCGCGCGTGCTGCCCTACTATTTGCCGATGCGCATGCTGGGCCGCGCGGTGACGCGGCAGGGGGAACTGGCGCAACTGCTGCGCGCGGCCGGATGGCGGCAGGTGGAGCAATACAGCGCCAGCGATTTCCCCATGGCGCCCGTGCAGGTACTGATCGCGTACACTTAATAATTATCAATATTGCAGCAAACAGGCCGGCAAATACGCTAAGCTATGCCTGCCGCGTGGCCACTACCAGACCTTGCTGCATGCGCCAGCACCGCCACACTGCGCGCGCGACCCCACAGGGCGTTTGTATCCTCCATCGATGTCATCCGCAGCAGCATGCTGCTTCCATAGGGAAACCATCATGAATCAAGCAATTGCAGGGAAAGTCGTCATCATCACCGGCGCCAGCAGTGGCCTGGGCGAAGCCACGGCGCGGCACCTGGCCGCGCTGGGCGCCTCTGTCGTGCTCGCCGCGCGGCGCATGGATCTGCTCAACGCCATCGCCGAGGAAATCACGGCGGCCGGCGGACAGGCAGCCATCGTCCAGACCGACGTGACCCAGGCCAGCGAGGTGCAAAACCTGGTCGATACGGCGCGCGCCGTCTTCGGCAAGGTCGATGTGCTGGTCAACAATGCGGGCCTGATGGCCATCGCCCCCATCGATGCGCTGAAGGTGGAAGAGTGGGAACGCATGATCGATATCAATATCAAGGGCGTGCTGTACGGTATCGCGGCAGCGTTGCCACTCTTCCGCGCGCAGGGCAGCGGCCACTTCATCAACATTTCCTCGGTGGCGGGCGCAAAGGTCTTCAGCCCGGGCGGCACGGTGTACAGCGGCACGAAATTCGCCGTGCGCGCCATCTCGGAAGGCTTGCGCCATGAAGTGGGCGGCGCCATCCGCACCACCACCATCCTGCCGGGCGCCGTGGCCACGGAGTTGCCGAGCGGCAGCAGCCATGCGGAAAGCGCGGCCGGCTTGAAGGAATTCTACAAGCAAGCCATTCCCGCCGATGCCGTGGCGCGCGCCGTGGCGTATGCGATCGAGCAACCCGATGGCGTGGATATCAATGAAATCGTGCTGCGCCCCACGGTGCAAGAGTTTTAAGCGGCACCGGCCTGCAGCGACTCGATGATCAGGGCCGCCAGCCGTTCCACTGGCGGCCTGGCTGGTGAGGCGGCGCGCAGCAATTCCAGCGACAGCGAGGGCAGGGCGGGCAAGCCTGCCTCGGCCTCGTCCAGCACGCGCACGGACGGCGGCAAGCCGTGGCCCGTACGCACCGTCACACCGAGCCCGGCCGCCGCCGCCGCCCACAGGCCAGCCAGGCTGGGACTGGTAAACGCGATGCGCCAGGCGATGCCGGCGCGGTCCAATGCCTGCGTGGCGCAGCGCTGGAACAGGCATTCGCGGTCGAACATGATCAGCGGCAGCGCTTCTCCCGCCTGGGGCTGCCATTCCACGCTGGACGAACCGACCCAGCGCATGGCCGGCTCGGCAATGCGCTGGCGCTGGTGCAGCGGATAGCCATCGAGGCCGACGATGCCCGCGCCGCCCCACAGCAGGGCCAGGTCCAGCTGGTCCACCGCGAGGCGCTCCAGCAAGGCCGTGTTGCACGCCACGTGCGCCTCGATGCGCACTTTCGGATGGGCGCGCGCAAAACGCCCCAGCACCTCGGGCAGCAGCGCCTCGCCAAAGTCTTCCTGCAAGCCCAGCCTGATCCAGCCTTCCAGTTCCACGCCGCGCAAGGCGACAGCGGCCTCGTCATTGAGCTCCAGCAGGCGGCGCGCATAGCCAAGCAGCACTTCGCCCGCCTGCGTCAGCGCCAGGCCCCGGCCATCTTTGCGGAACAGGGGCAGGCCCGCCTGTTCCTCGAGTTTTTTCAGCTGCGCGCTGACGGCCGAGGTGGAGCGGCCCACCTTGCCGGCCGCGCGGGCAAAGCTGCCCAGCTCGATACCGGCCACATAGCTGCGCAGGAAGGCGATGTCAAAATTGAGTGGGTTCATGGCGCCCTGTAGATCATCCGGTTTTATGGGATGGTACAAATTAAATTATCTGATATTCAGAACGATCGTACTGCGCAACACTGTCAGGGTCAACCACTTTCCCTGCTTGCCATGCATACCATCTGCCCTAGCACCACACCCGTCGCCGCGCCTGCCCATGCTGCCAGCCACCGCTGGAAAGTGCTGGCCGTCGGCGTGGCGGCCAACGCCACGTTTTCCGCCGCCGCCAACGGCATGCCCACCACGGCCATCTGGCTGCGCAGCGGCTATCACCTGAGCAATACGCAACTGGGCGTGGCGCTGGGCGCCATGGGCCTGGGCGTGGCCCTGTCTGAATTGCCATGGGGCATAGCCACCGACCGCTGGGGCGACCGGCCCGTGCTACTGACCGGCTTGCTGGGCACCATGCTGGCCTTGCTGGCCCTGTTGCTGTGGATCACCCCCGCCAGCGGCACGGTGCCGCCCCTGTGGGCGCTGGCGACGGGGCTGGCGGCGGTGGGCGTGCTGGGCGGCAGCGTGAATGGCGCCAGCGGCCGCGCCGTGATGCGCTGGTTCGGCGCCGGAGAACGCGGTTTTGCCATGAGCATCCGCCAGACAGCCGTGCCGCTGGGCGGCGGGCTCGGCGCCCTTGTCCTGCCCAGTTTGGCATCACGCTACGGCTTCATGCCCGTGTTTGGCGCCCTGGCCTGCGCATGCGCGCTGTCGGCGTTTTTTACGTGGCGCTGGATGCATGAGCCCGATTTCTCTGCCGAGGCCGCCACGGGGCCGCACAACGCGTCCACGGGCGTGTCTGCGATCAAGCCGCCACCGCCGCTGCAGAACCGCAAGGTCTGGCGCATGGTGGCCGCCATCGGCTTGCTGTGCGTGCCGCAGTTTGCCATTCTCAGCTATGCGACCGTCTTCCTGCACGACCATGGCCACCTGGGCCTGGCGGCCATCACTGCCGTGATGGTGGCCCTGCAGGCGGGCGCCATGGTGATGCGCATCTGGAGCGGACGCCACACGGACCGCCGCGCGAACCGGCCCGCCTGGCTGCGCGGCTCGGCCTGGGTAGCGCTGGCCACCTTCGTGCTGCTGGGGATTGCCGCCGGCGGCCATGCGCCGGGCTGGGTGTTGATGACGGCCGTGGTGGTGGCCGGCATTGCCGTTTCCGCCTGGCATGGCGTGGCTTACACGGAGCTGGCGACGGAAGCGGGCGGCGCCAACGCGGGCACGGCCCTGGGCATGGCGAACACGGCTGTCTACGTGGGACTGTTCCTCACGCCGATCGCCATCCCGCACTTGCTGGCGGCCAGCAGCTGGCCCGTCGTGTGGTGGCTGGCGGGGCTGGTGGCGCTGGCCGCCCGGCCCCTGTTTCCGAAGCCTTAAGAAAGCGGCGAAATCCTGTAGACGCAGCGCATCGCGTTGGCCAGCACGTGCTGCTCGCGCACGATGCTGGCGCCCGGTCCCACCACTTCCTGGAACAGCTGCAACTCCGAGCGGCAAAAACCCTGGCAGGTGCGCGCGGCGGCGCAGATGGGGCAGTGATCCTCGATCAGCAGCCAGTCGCCGCCGTCTTCTTCCACGCGCGCCATATAGCCCTCTTCATCGCGCACGGCCGCCAGCTGGCGCAGGCGCGTGGGCAAGTCCGGCGCCGAGCACGCCAGTGCATACGCGCTGCGGCTTTCCTCTTCGCGCTGGGTGATGAGTTTATCCAACCCGGCCTCGCCGAACAGCTGGCGCACCGAGCCGATCAGCTTGACCGTCAGCTGCGCATGCGTGTCAGGAAAGCGCGCATTGCCCGCCTCCGTCAAGACCCAATTCTGGCGCGGCCGGCCGGCGCCCGCCTGGGCTTCCTGGCGCCCCTCGATCAAGCCCGCCGCCACCAGCTTCTGCACTTGCTGGCGCGCCGCCTCGCCCGTCATGTCCAGGGTCTTGGCCAGGGTGGCCGTGGAGACGGGCCCCTTGGTCTTGATGAAATACAGGATGCGCTCCGTCGTTTGCGGCGCCTCGCTATTATCCAAACGTTTACTTGTGTAATTCATTTCACTCAACTATCATGGGCTCAGTTAACCAACTAATTGCTTGCATAATAGGCCGGTAGCTCCCCGCTGTCGAGGAGTTTCCACGTCCGCATGCCGGCAAGACACTTTCTTCGACTGGACTCCCATGCAGCTGCCGCACTCCATCTGGCTGTTTCACGCCATTCTCGCCACCGGCCTGGCCACCTGGCTGACCCTGGCCACCATCAACAACCTGCACGCCTTCCACGGCGCCGTCTGGGCCATCGGCAACACCATGCGCATGGACCCGCTGCGCCAGGACCCGACCATCCAGACGCCGCTGCTGCGCCGCGCCCTCACCTCGTTGACCCTGCACCGGCTGGCGCTGGGCGTGGTGCTGGCCTTGCAGCTGCTGGCCGCGATTGCCGCCTGGACGGGCGTGGCGCTGTTTTTTGGCGCGTCGCTGACGCAGGCGCTGCCCTGGTTGAACCTGGCCCTGTGCGCCATGGCCGCCTTTTTGCTGCTGATGCACCTGGGCGGCCTGTGGTTCGGTTACTGGATCGCGCAGGAAGGCTTGCAGACGACGCACCTGGTACTGCTGCTGTGGACCCTGGGTCTGTTCTTTCTTTTCAACGCGCAGCGGACCTGATCAGCCTCCGCTGCGCCTCTTCTTCCCGCTGTAATAAGGACTTCATCATGCATACGAAACTCGTCGGCGCCTCCGCGCTGGCCATCACCCTGGCCGTCGCCGGTGCCGCGCTCTATCCGCGCGCGGCCTCGCATGCGGCCGATGCCGCCGCCTATCCCGCCACCAAGGTGGCGCTGGTGCCCGTCGTGCTGGGCACGCAGGAACGCTTTTTCGCCGGCGTGGGCGAACTGGAAGCATCGCGCCAGGTGCAGGTGGCGGCCGAAACGGGCGGACGCATCACGCAAATCCGCTTCGAATCGGGCCAGCAGGTAGCCGCCGGCGCCGTGCTGGTACAGCTGAACGACGCCCAAGAACAGGCAATGCTGCTGCGCCAGCGCGCGCAGCTGAAAAACGCGGAAAGCAGCCATGCCCGCACGGCGCAGATGGTGAAGGAAAAGGCGGCCACGCAGGAGCAGTTGGATAGCGCGCTGGCCGCGCGCGATGCGGCCCTGGGTGACGTGCGCCAGACGCAGGCGCTGATCGCGCAAAAGACCATCCGCGCGCCGTTCGCCGGGCAACTGGGCATCCGCAAGGTGCATGCGGGCCAGTACCTGCACGCGGCCGACACGGTGGCCAGTCTGATCGACACGAAATCGCTGCTGGTGAACTTCGCCCTCGATGAACAGAGCAGCGCCAAGCTGACGCCGGGGCAAGCCGTGCAAGTGCTGGTGGACGCCTATCCCGATGACATCTTCACGGCGAAGATCAACGCCATCGACCCGCTGGTCGCCCGCTCGCGCATGGTGCAGGTGCAGGCGGCGCTGACCAATCCCCGCAGTGCCTTGAGGCCGGGCATGTATGCGAACGTGCGCGTGGCGCGCCAAGCGGGCCGGCAATTGACGGTGCCGGAAACGGCCGTGACCTACAGCGCGTATGGCGACACGGTGTTCGTCGCGCAGCAGGAAGGAAAACAGCCGCTTACCGTCAAGCGCGTGGGCGTCAAATTGGGCGAGCGGGCAGGGGGCCGCGTGGCCATTGTCGACGGCTTGCGCGAAGGCCAGCGCGTGGTCGCCTCGGGCCAGCTGAAACTGGCCGACGGCATGGCCGTGCAAGCCGTGGCCAATACCCTGGACGAGGCGAAACGCGCCGCGCCCAAGGCCGGTTCGTAAGGAGCGCACGAGCATGAAATTCACGGATTTATTCGTACGCCGCCCCGTGCTGGCGCTGGTCATCAGCACCTTGATCCTGATGCTGGGCGTGATCGCCCTCCTGCAACTGCCGATCCGCCAGTATCCGATGCTGGAATCGTCCACCATCACGGTGAAAACCACGTATCCGGGCGCTTCGGCGGAACTGATGCAGGGCTTTGTCACGCAGCCGATCGCACAAGCCGTATCGTCGGTGGAAGGCATCGATTACCTGACGTCGTCGTCGGTGCAGGGCAGCAGCACGGTCACCGTGCGCATGGAGCTGAACCGCGACTCCACCCAGGCGCTGACGGAAGTCATGGCCAAGGTCAACCAGGTGCGCTACAAGCTGCCCGAAGGGGCGTTCGACCCCGTCATCGAGCGCTCGGCCGGCGACTCCTCGGCTGTCGCCTATGTGGGCTTTGCCAGCGAGAGCGTGTCCGCGCCCGCGCTGACGGACTACCTGGCGCGCGTGGTGCAGCCGATGTTCGCCACCATCGACGGCGTGGCGAAAGTCGACGTGTACGGCGGCCAGCAGCTGGCCATGCGCCTGTGGATCGACCCGGCCAAACTGGCGGCGCGGGGATTGACGGCCGCCGACGTGGCCGATAGCGTGCGGCGCAATAACTACCAGGCGGCACCCGGCAAAGTCAAAGGGCAGTTCGTCGTCTCCAACATCAGCGTCAACACGGATCTGACCAGCGTGGAGCAGTTCCGCGACATGGTCGTCCGCAAGGCCGGCGAAGACGGCGCGGCGCTCGTGCGCCTGAAGGATGTGGGCACGGTGGAACTGGGTGCGGCCGCCACGGAGACGAGCGGCATCATGGACGGCGTGCCGGCCGTGTACCTGGGCCTGTCGCCCACGCCCGGCGGCAACCCTTTGGTGATCGTCGAAGGCATCAAGAAGCTGCTGCCGGAGATCCAGAAAACCCTGCCGCCGGGCGTGAAAGTCGAGCTGGCGTTCGAGACGGCGCGCTTCATCCAGTCCTCCATCGACGAGGTGGCGCACACCCTGCTTGAAGCACTGCTGATCGTCGTCATCGTCATCTACCTGTGCATGGGCTCCTTGCGCTCGGTGCTGATCCCCGTCGTGACGATCCCGCTGTCGATGCTGGGCGCGGCGGCGCTGATGCTGGCCTTCGGCTTCAGCATCAATTTATTGACCTTGCTGGCGATGGTGCTGGCCGTGGGCCTGGTGGTCGATGACGCCATCGTCGTGGTGGAAAACGTGCACCGGCATATCGAGGAAGGCAAGACGCCCGTGGCGGCCGCGCTGGTGGGGGCGCGCGAAGTGGCCGGCCCCGTGATCGCCATGACCATCACCCTGGCCGCCGTGTATGCGCCGATCGGCATGATGGGGGGGCTGACGGGCGCGCTGTTCAAGGAATTCGCGCTGACCCTGGCCGGCGCCGTGGTGGTGTCGGGCGTGGTGGCCTTGACCTTGTCGCCCGTGATGAGTTCATTGCTGCTGCAGCCGAAACAATCGGAAGGACGCATGGCGCGCGCCGCCGAGCATTTCTTCGAAGGTCTCACCAGCCGCTATGCGCGCCTGCTGGACCGCTCCCTGCACCACCGCTGGCTGAGTGCCGGTTTCGCCGCGCTGGTGATGGTCAGCCTGCCGTTTTTATACCTGCTGCCGCAGCGCGAACTGGCGCCGGCAGAAGACCAGGCCAGCGTGCTGACGGCCATCAAGGCGCCGCAGCATGCGAACCTCGATTACGTCGAACGTTTTTCCTACAAGCTCGATGACATTTATAAAAACGTGCCGGAAACGGCCTCCCGCTGGATCATCAACGGCGGTGAAGGTCCGGCGTCGAGCATCGGCGGCATCAACCTGACGCCGTGGGCCGAACGCGCGCGCAACGCGGCCGTCATCCAGGCCGAATTGCAGCACGCCGTGGGCGACGTGGAAGGCACCAGCATCTTCGCCTTCCAGCTGGCGCCCTTGCCGGGATCGAGCGGCGGCTTGCCCGTGCAGATGGTCTTGCGCAGCGCGCAGGATTACGCCACCCTGTTCCGCACCATGGAAGACGTCAAGCAGCGTGCGCGGACAAGCGGCCTGTTTGCCGTCGTCGACAGCGACCTCGATTACAACAACCCGGTGGTCAAAGTGCGCGTGGATCGCTCCAAGGCGAACAGCCTGGGCATCCGCATGCAGGACATCGGCGAATCGCTGGCCGTGCTGGTGGGCGAAAATTACCTGAACCGCTTCGGCATGGATGGCCGTGCCTACGACGTCATCGCGCAAAGCCCGCGCGAACAGCGATTGACGGCGCAAGCCCTGACGCAGCAGTACGTGCGCGCCGACGATGGCAGCCTGCTGCCCCTGTCCGCCGTCGTGTCGGTGAGCGAACAGATCGAGCCGAACATGCTGACCCAGTTCAACCAGCAAAACGCGGCCACCTTCCAGGGCGTGCCGGCGCCGGGCGTGACCCTGGGCGACGCCGTGGCCTTCCTCGATGGCGTGGCGAAAACCCTGCCGCCGGGCTTCAGCTACGACTGGCAATCGGACGCGCGCCAGTTCGCCACGGAAGGCAATGCGCTGCTGCTGGCCTTCCTGGCAGCCGTCGTCGTCATCTACCTGGTGCTGGCGGCGCAGTATGAAAGCCTGACGGACCCGCTGATCATCCTGATCACAGTGCCGCTGTCGATCTGCGGCGCGCTGATTCCGCTGGCGCTCGGCTATGCCACCGTCAACATCTACACGCAGATCGGCCTGGTGACCCTGATCGGCTTGATCAGCAAGCACGGCATCCTGATGGTGGAATTTGCCAATGAATTGCAGGTGCATGAACAGCTCGACCGCATCAGCGCCATCCGCAAGGCGGCGCAGATCCGCTTGCGTCCGATTTTGATGACGACGGCCGCCATGGTGGTGGGCCTGGTGCCGCTGCTGTTCGCCTCGGGCGCCGGTGCCAACAGCCGCTTCGGCCTGGGCGTGGTGATCGTCTCGGGCATGTTGATCGGCACCTTCTTTACCCTGTTCGTGCTGCCCACCGTGTACACCTTTCTGGCCCGCCGCCACACTGCCGACCATGCCACGCCGCGCGCGCGCGACCTGTCGCAGGCGCTGAAGGAATCCGTATGAAAAATTACCGCTATCTAGCCTCCCTTTTTGCCGCCCTTTTCCCCATCCTGGCCGGCTGCGCCGTCAGCCCCGCCTACGTCACGCCAGGCACGCCCGACATTCATTTGGCCAGCCCGCAGCACGCGCAATTCGCGCCCGGCGCCAGCCAGTCTGCGCAGGCCCACTGGTGGACGTTTTTCGACGATGCGCGCCTGTCGCAGCTGATCGCCAGCGCGCTCGAATACAACCTTGATATCGCGCAGGCGCAAGCCAGTCTGCTGGCGGCGCGCGCCGTTTTCGACGAGCGCCGGCTCGATGAACTGCCCGCCGTCACGGGCCAGGCGGGATGGCAGCGGGCAGTCAAGCAAGACACGCCAGACAGCCGCGCCGCCAGCGCCAGCACGCGGTTGGGTTTCGATGCGCAGTGGGAGATCGACCTGTTCGGCCGCCTCGCGCATATCAGCCGCTCGGCACAGGCGCGCGCCGACGCGGCGCAGGCCGATTTGCGGCAAGTGCAGCTGACGATTGCCGCCGAGGTGGCGCGCAATTACTACGAAGCGCTGGGCTACCAGCACAACCTGGCGCTGACGCAGGCGCAGGTGCGCAGCTGGCGCGCTACGGTGGACTTGACCGACGCGCGCATCCGCGCCGGCGGCGGCTTGCCGGAAGAGCGGCATAACGCGCTGGCCAACCTGGCGCGCAGCGAGGCTGCCATCCCTCCCCTGCAGGCGGGCTTGCGCCAGGCGCAGTACCGGCTCGACGTCTTGAGCGGCCAAGCGCCAGGGGCCGTCGCGCTGGCCACCACGCCGCGCCAGCAGGCGCCGCTGGCGGGCCAGCTGCCGCTGGGCGACGTCAACCAGCTGATCAAACAGCGGCCCGACGTGGTGCGCGCCGAACGCCTGCTGGCCGCCTCCAGCGAAGACCTGGGGGCCGCCACGGCGGACCTGTATCCGCGCCTGAGCCTGGGCGGCTTTTTGGGCTTTTTTGCGCTGCGCGGCAGCGGCGTGTTCGACGGCGGCGCGCGCGCTTTCGAGGTGGCGCCATCCGTCAGTTATCCGGCCTTCCGCCTGGGCAGCGTCAAGGCACGTTTGCGCGGCACGCAGGCCGAGGCGCAGGGCGCGCTGGCGCGCTATGCACAGGCCTTGCTGATCGCACAGGAAGATGTGGAAAACGCCGTCACGCAACTGGCGGAAAACCAGACGCGATTGGCAGCATTGCTGGAATCGGCACGGCATGGCAACGCGGCCCTCGGCATCGCCAGCACGCGTTATGCGGGCGGTTCCGGCAGCTACCAGGCGGTGCTGGAAAACCAGCGCGCCCTGTACGATATCCGGCGCGAAGCGCTGCTGGCGGAAACGGCGTCCTACATCGATGCGATCGCCCTGTACAAGGCGCTGGGATGGGGGCAAACTATGTAGTATTTTCGATCAAAAGGAGAGACGATGTTCACACAAGGCAGCTGGCTGAATCCACCTGAAAACTGGTCCGCCGACGGCGCGCAATTGCGCGTGACGACGGACGCGAACACGGATTTCTGGCGCAAGACCTCATACGGTTTTATCCGCGACAGCGGCCACTTTTTCGGCACGCAGATCGATGGCGATTTTACGGCGCAAGTGCAGGTATCGGCGCAGTACGCATCGCTGTACGACCAGGCCGGTTTGATGGTGCGCATCGATGCGGAAAACTGGATCAAGTGCGGCGTCGAATTCTCCGACGGCCAGCTGCTGCTCAGCACCGTGCTGACGGTGGATAAATCCGACTGGGCCGTCAGTGTGGCGCCGCCCATGCCCGATGGTTTCTGGCTGCGCGTGACGGTGGCGCAAGGCGTGATCCGCGTGCAGTATTCCACCGATGGCAAACTGTGGCCGCTGCTGCGCCTGGCGCCATTTCCCGTCGCCGCGCGCTACCTGGCAGGGCCCATGTGCTGCACCCCGGAACGCGGTGGCCTGGAGGTGGTTTTTTCGCACTTCAGCCATGGCCCCGCGCTGCAAAAGGATTTGCACGATCTCAGCTAGCGCCACTTAGCTGAGCGCCGTATCGAGCACCATCATCAGGAGAAAGCCGCACACCAGCGCGGTGCTGGAAACACCGCCATTGCCGCTGCGCTGCGCCTCGGGAATGGCGTCGTGCACGATGACGAACAGCATGGCGCCGGCGGCGGCCGCCAAGCCCCACGGCAGCAGGGCGGACGAGAGACCGATCACGGCCAGGCCCGCCAGCGCCGCCACCGGCTCGACCAGGCCGGAGGCGGCGCCCATGGCCACCGACAGACGCCGGCCGTAGCCGACGCTGCGCAGCGCCAGCGCCACCACCAAGCCTTCCGGCACGTCCTGGATGGCGATGCCGGCCGCCAGCGCATTGGCCTTGTCCAGGTCGATGCCGGCATAGCCCACGCCAATCGCCAATCCCTCGGGCACGTTATGCAAGGTGATGGCGAAGACAAAAATCCACACCCGTTTCAAGCTGCTGGCCACGATGCTATCGGTCGCGCCGGCTGGCACGCGCACGCGCACGGCCAGGTTGAGCGCAATGATCAACACGACGCCCGCCGCCATGGCCAGCGCCACCAGCAGGCTGGCCGCCAGCGGCGTGGCCGCATGCAGGCGCGCCGCGCCCAGGGCCGGCAACACGAGGGAAAATGCCGTCGCCGCCAGCATCACGCCGGCGCCGAAGCCAAGAAATGCATCGTAGCCGCGCTGCGAAAAGGTGTGCGACAGCAGCACCGGCACGGTTCCCAGCGCCGTCGCGGCCGCCGCCATGCCGCCGCCGATCAGGACCGGCGCCAGATGGACATTGCGCAGCGCCAGCTGGGCCGCCAACGCGTACAGCAGTAGCAGCGAGGCGCCGCCGCACAGGGCAAAGCCCAGTGCGCGGGGCCAGGACCAGTGCCTGGCCAGGGCCAGCAGCGCTCGGGGCGTATTCACGCTGGTGGCGCCCGGCCTGCTGCGCTACAGGGGCATGGACGAGGTGCTGCCATCGCGGCCGTTGGCGCGCATGCCCAGTTCGGCACCCGTCAGCGGATCGGCGTCGGGATTCGATGCCGTGCGCGCCGCCATCTGCTGCACTGTCGCCAATTCGTCCTGCGGCAGTTTCACTTCGGCCTCGCCCGTGCCGCCGTCGACGGCCATCTGCTGGCGCGGATCGGACACATACTGCCACTTGCCGCCCTGGTTCCACGGCCCGCGTTCCTCGCCCGGTCCCTGCGACATATTGAAATACACATCGGCATACTGCGGGTCGCCCGGCAGTTTGCCCGGCGGGAAATTCGGCTCGATCGAGTACAGGGCTTTTTCAAACGACTTCTGGTGCGCCACTTCGCGCGTCATCAGGAAACCCAGCGCTTCCTTCACGCCCGGGTCATCCGTCAGGTTGATCAGGCGTTCGTAGACGATCTTGGCACGCGCCTCGGCGGCGATGTTCGAGCGCAGGTCGGCCGTCGGTTCGCCGATGGTGTCGATGTAGGCGGCCGTCCACGGCACGCCGGCCGAATTGACCAGCGGCGCGCCGCCGCCGTACAGCACTTGCGTCACGTGGCTGTCGTTGCCCGCCCCCGTGATATTGCGATACAGCTCGCCCGCCTGGTCGACACCCTCGGCCAGCCGGCCCTTGGCGCCCTTGTTGAGCATGACGACGATATTGCCGATCACTTCCAGGTGGCTCAGTTCTTCTGTCGCGATATCGAACAGCATGTCCTTGCGGCCCGGATCGTCCTCCGACAAGGCTTGCGTGAAATAGCGGCAGGCGGCGGCAAGCTCGCCCTGCGGGCCGCCGAATTGTTCCAGCATCAGGTTGGCCAGCCCGGGATTGGGCTGCTCCACCCTGACCGTGTATTGCAGTCGCTTGTTGTGTGCAAACATGGTGTTCTCCTCGTTCGCAGCACGCCGGTCTACTCGTGCTGATTCAGTGATCTGTGGATGTCCTTCGACTCGTTGCGCCCCGGCCGGTCGTCGGCCAGCTTGCCCGCTTCGCTCTGCGGCCGCTGCGCCGCGCCCTTGACGTGCGCGTTGTCATCGGGCTGATTCAAGTTGCGCAGGTTTTCCTGTTCCACCGGGTCAGGCCCGCCCTGCGGCGTGATGACGTCGTTGGCCCAGTGGCCGCTGTTGGCATTGCCGCTGGCCTGCTTGCCGCCGCCCTGGTTGGCGTAGGCATCGCCCTGCGTCCGGTTCACATCGCTCTTGTCCATGCGTGTGTTGCGGCCCTGGTCGGCGGGATGCTGCGGTGTATTGCCGTGTTTTTCCTGCATGCGTTTCTCCTCGGTGGGTGGATGAAGTTCCATGCTACTGGCGCGCGGCCGCCGGCAAGATAGGCGCGCGGCGGGCAGGCATGTAGGAAAGCGCCTCGCGCAGCGCCCGATACAGCGGCTCAGCGCCGCCGCAGCCACAGCGCGCCGGCCGCCAGGCCGATGCCGAAGGCGCCGTACACCAGCAGCAGCGAAGGGCGCGACAGGCGCATCTCGTAGCCGGGCTGCAAACGGTGCGGCGTCAGCTGGTAGTCGGTAAAGCAGGCCACGGCCGTGGCGCCGGCCGCCGCCGCCACGGTGGACGCCACGCGCCGCCGATCAAGGATGCGCGCCGCATAGCGTTCGAACAGCACGCCCCAGAAGATGGCGCTGCAATGGTGGATAACGTAGCCGACCAGGGTATGCCTGAGCGTGGCGTCGTCGCGGCGCGCCGCCTGGTCGCCCCACAGCCAGTGGCTGACGGCGTTGACGGCGGCAAATGCGCTGCCCGTTTCGCGCCGCCCGCACAGGGCCAGCGCGGCGGCGGATAGCAGGGAGGCAAGGCTGCCCGACAGGGCGCCATGACGCAGAGAGAGGGCAAAAGAGGGCAAGGCTGGCATGGTTGGTCTCCGTGGTGGATGCGGCAATGAACTGAAATGCAAAAGGCGAATCCAACCCTCATCAGGAGGACATCGATGCGCATACTGCTGACGGGAGCGAGTGGATTCATCGGCACGCATGTTTCGACCGCGCTGCTGGCCGAAGGTTTCCAGCTGGTGTGCACGGTGCACCACGCGCGGCGCCACGCCCACGTCGGCGAAGGGCAGCGCGTGCGCCTGGTCGAAGCCGATTTTGCGCATGACACGGCCAAGGCTGCGTGGCTGCCGCGCCTGGCCGGCATCGACGTCGTCATCAACTGCGTCGGCATCATCGCCGAGCATGGCGCGCAGACCTTCGCCGCCCTGCACACGCAGACGCCGTGCGCCCTGTTCGCCGCCTGCGCCGAGAGCGAGGTGCAACTGGTGATCCAGCTGTCGGCCCTGGGCGCGGACGAAGGCGCCGTGTCGCCGTATCACCTGAGCAAGAAGGCAGCCGACGACTTTCTCGCCAGCCTGCCGCTGCGCGCCGTCATCGTGCAGCCCTCGCTCGTGTATGGCGACGACGGCGCCAGCGCGCGCCTGTTCCGCATGCTGGCCAGCCTGCCCGTGTATCCGCGCTTCGGCCGCGCGCCGCAGCTGGTGCAGCCCGTGCATGTGGATGACTTGAGCGACCTCATCGTGGCGCTGCTGCGCGGCGCCGGCGCCGTGGGCGGCCAGAAGACGCGCCGCGTGCCCGCCGTCGGTCCGCAGGCGCTGCCGTTGACGGCCTATCTGGCGGCCCTGCGCGCGGCCATGGGACTGGGCCGCCTGCGCATCATGCCGCTGCCCCGGTGGCTGATGCCGCCCGTGCTGCTGCTGGCCAGGCTGCTGGGCTTTGCCATGCCGGACCGCGCCACCCTGGGCATGCTCGAGCGCGGCAATGCGGCCGATGCGGGCACCACGCGACGCCTGCTGGGGCACGCGCCGCGCCCCGTGGCACAGTTCATCAGCGACCCGCGCGGCGCCGCCTTGCGCGCCCGGCTGGACTGGCTGCTGCCGGTGCTGCGCCTGTCGCTTGCCATCGTGTGGCTCGCCACGGCCATTGTCTCGGCCGGCGTGTATCCGCTTGAAGACAGCTATGGCCTGCTCACGCGCAGCGGCGTGCCGCCCGCCTGGGCGCCGCCGCTGCTGGCGGGCGCCTGCCTGCTTGATCTGCTGCTGGGCGTGGCCACCCTGGCGCTGCGCCCGCCGTGGCGGCGCTGGCTGTGGCCGGCGCAGGCCCTGCTGATCCTTTTCTACACTGTCTGGATCGCTGTGCGCCTGCCGGAATTCCTCTGGCATCCGTACGGCCCGCTGACAAAAAACCTGCCCATGCTGGCGGCCCTGTGGCTGCTGTACCAACTGGAGGAAAAATAATGGAATACCTGGTCATCAAATGGCTGCACATCGTCTCGTCGACCCTGCTTTTCGGCACCGGCATCGGCTCGGCCTTCTACATGCTGTTCACCAGCCTGAGCCGCGACGTGCGCGCCATCGCCGTCGTCAGCCGCCACGTGGTGCGCGCCGACTGGCTGTTTACGGCCACCACCGTGGTGTTCCAGCCGCTGAGCGGCTTTTACCTGGCCCACCTGGCCGGCTATCCCTTGAGCAGCCGCTGGATCGTCTGGTCCGTGGTGCTGTACCTGGTGGCCGGCGCCTGCTGGCTGCCCGTCGTCTGGCTGCAAATGCGCATGCGCGACATGGCGCACGTCAGCGCGCGCGACGGCCTGGCCTTGCCCACGCTGTACTGGCGCTACCTGCGCATCTGGGCGGTACTGGGGGTGCCCGCCTTCTTCGCCCTCATCATCGTGTTTTATCTGATGACGGCCAAGCCCGTTTAAGCTCTGCTTGCGTCAGTGTTTCGTCAGTGTTTGCGGCCCTGCTTCTTGCCACCGCCGGCACCCTTGCCGGCACCGGCTTTCGTGTGGCTGGCCGCCTCCTTGCCGCGCTTGGCACTATCATTTTCGGTAGCGGATTTTTCTTCCGTGGCGGTGGCCGACTGGCGGTTCTGGCCCGCCTGCGATTTTTGCTTGTGCATGCTGCTCTCCCGATGCGCGCCTCAATACTTTCAGCCTAGCCGCCGCGGCGCCATTGGCCATCGGCGCGCCCGCCGCCACCTTGTAGGATCATGCCGCCAAAACCGCCCATGTCTCGTGCAGATGGCGCCACAGCAGCTTGCCGTGCGGCGTTTTTTCATACACGACGGTGGACAATCGCTGCGTGTTTTCACCGCCCGGCAGCGACTGGAACTCGCGGTAGGACACTGTGGCGCCGGCGGCATTTTCCTGAATCAGCATCAGGTCCGCAATATGCATCTGCAAGCCCGGACGGCTGCCGCCGGCAGCCTGGAAAAACGTCGCCAGACCGGCGGCATCGAGCTGCTCGCCACCGGGCGAAATCATCGTGAAAGCGGGCGAAAAACGCGCGAGCAGATCGGTGCAATGTCCGGCTGCCGTGGCCTCGCCGCCGAGCCATTCGCGGATCAGCACATGGGTGGACAGCACATCGTCAAAATAGGGGTTGGTAGGGTTCATTTTTGGCGTTCCTGAGGGTGAGAAAAAAGACTGAGCACGGCGCGGTTGTCGATGCGCAAGCACAGCATCAAGGGCAGTACGCACGAGGCGGCGGCGAGGGCGAAGCAGCAGTGGAAAACCTGCGCCGCGCGGGCATGCTGGGCGGGGTCGTCCGGCGAGGCCATGCCGTGCGCCGCCAGCAGGCTGTTGAGCAATACGCTGAGCAGCGCGACGCCCAGGCAAAAGCCCAGCTGACGGTTGATGTTCCACACGGCGCTGGCCTGGCTCAGCTGGCTGTCGGGCGTGCGCAAAAAGGCCGTGCTTTGTGCCGTGCTGCTGCACAAGCCGCCGCCAAAACCCATCACGGCGTAGGCGCCGGCCAGCCAGAACAGCTGATCCGCCGCCTGCACCCGCAGCAGCATCAGCATGCCTGCCGCCTGCAGCAGCGCGCCAGCGATGAACAGCGGTTTCGGTCCCACGCGGCGATACGTTTTTCCCGTCAGCGCGATGGCGCCGAACGAGGCCACGGCCCACGGCAGCATCAGCGCGCCCGCCGTCGAGGCGGACATGCCCAGCACGCCCTGCAGATACAGCATGGCCAGCAGGCTCACGCCCATGAAGACGCCGGGCACCAGCAGGTACATCAGCATGGAGATGCGCAGCAGCGGTTCGCTGGCCAGGCGCAGGTTGAGCAGCGGCGTGGACTTGCGCAGCGCGCCGCGCACATAGCCCCAGGCGCAGACGGCACCCAGCGCCAGCACGCCGGCGCCCGCCAGGGCATCGCCCGGCGTGCCCAGCATGGTCAGGCCCAGCAACAGCAGCAGGATCGCCACGCAGCCCGCCAGCAGGCCGGCCACGTCGAGCCGCGGGACGTGCGCACGGGGCGGATCAGGGCGCAGCCAGCAAACGGCCAGCAGCAGCGCCAGCGCGGCGAACGGCACGTTCAGGTAGAAAATCCAGCGCCAGGACAGGCTGTCGACGATCATCCCGCCCAGCGCGGGCGAGAGGGCCGGCGCCAGCAAGCCCACCAGCATGATGACGGACGACAGGCCCGGGCGCTCCGCAGGCGGGTACAGTTGATACGTCATGCTTTGCCCCAGCGGGATCAGCAGCCCGCCGCCCAGGCCCTGCACGCAGCGCCAGGCGATCAGCGCCTCGATCGTCGGTGCCAGGCCGGCGCCCACGCTGGCGAATAAAAAAGTTAGCAACGAGGCCACGAACACGGTTTTGCTGCCATAATAGGCAGCCAGCCAGGCGCTGGCGGGAATCACGATGGTCAGCCCGAGGATGTAGGCGGTGCTGATCCAGCCCAGCTGCGCCACCGAGGCGTGCAAGCCATGGCCGATGTCGGGAAAGGCCACGCTGGTGATGAACATGTTGATCAGGTCAACGAAAAACCCCAGCAGATAGATAGCTGCGACCTTTTTGCGGTAGTCCATGGTGCTCCGAATGGCAAACGGCCAGCTTAAGCGCCGCAGGCCAGTTGCGTAACGTGCCAGCCCCGATTACACTGTCAAAGTAATTTTGACAAACATCCCTCATCCGCATGCCTTCTCATTCTTATCCATGATCAGTCTTGACCGTTTAGGTATTTTCATCGCCATCGTCGACGCCGGTTCACTGACGGCGGCCGCCGCCGTGCTGGGCCAGAGCAAGGCCGTGGTGAGTTTTAACTTGAAACAGCTGGAGGCCGAACTGGGCGTGTCGCTGCTGACGCGCAGCACGCGCAGCCTGGCGCTGACGGACGTGGGACGGCGTTTTTATGAAGATTGCCAGCGCGTGCTGAGCGAAGCGCATGGCGCCATCGAGACGGCGCGCCAGGGCCACCAGGGCTTGCGCGGCACCCTGCGCCTGACCACCACCGTCGAATACGGCAGCCGCACCGTGGTCCCCGCGCTGATCGCCTTTGCGGCCGCCCACCCGCAGCTGCAGATCCAGCATGCGTCGTCGTCCTCGCATGAAGACCTGATCGCCGGGCGCTACGACGTCGCCATCCGCATGGGTTCACTCAACGATTCGAGCTACCGCGCCGCGCTGATCGAGCCGTACGCGATCTGGCCCGTGGCGTCGCCCGCCTACCTGGCCAGCCTGCCCGGCAAGGGCGTCGCCAGCCTGGACGACTTGCAGCGCGCACGCTGGCTGGCGCACAGCCGCCTGGCGTCGCCCCTGCGCTGGGAAGTGCAGACACAGGATGGCCCGGCCGCCTTCGCCGCGCAGGACGACGCCGTCATCCAGTCCGACTCCGCCTCGGCCCTGCTGGGCTTTGCCCTGGGCGGCTGCGGCGTGGCCCTGCTGCCGCAATGGCAGGTGGAAGGCGAGGTGCGCGCGGGACGTTTGCGCCATCTGCTGCCGCACGTGGTCTTTCCACAGCAGGGCGTGTATGCCGTGTATGCGAACACCCAGCATATCCCGGAAAAGGTGCGCGCCTTCATCGACTTCCTGCGCGCCTTCGTCGGTACGGCGGACTGAGGTTTCACGTGGCGCCCTGGCGCCCTGACAGCCATATCAGCCTGCAAACAGTTGAAATTACAACGATTTCCACGGGGCAAACGCGCGCCTGTTTCGATTTGCACGGCCTACACTGCAGGGACGTTGTTCATCGAATGGAGACCATCATGGCACATACATTGGCAGCAGTTTTCGCGCAGCGCGACATGGCCGAGCATGCGCGGCAAGACTTGATCAACGCTGGCTTTTCCAGCGCCAACATCCGCCTGCACGATGCGGGCAGCGACGGCATGGCGGCGCAGGAGGCCAGCCACGACGGCGACAATCTGCTCGACAGCATCAAGCATTTCTTTTCCGACCTGTTCGGCAGCCATGCCGACCGCCACGTGTACGCGGAAGCCGTACGGCGCGGGCATATCGTGCTGACACTGGCAGAGGCCAGCGACGCCGACATCCAGCGTGCCACCGACCTCGTCGAACGCTACGCGCCCATCGATATCGACGCGCACGCGGAGCACTGGCGCGCCGGCGGCTGGCAAGGCGCCAGCGCGCCGCCGCAAGACACTACGCCGCGCCAGGGCGCCAGCATGCAGTCTGACGCGCCATCGCAGCAGGGCAGCTACGCCGGTAACGCCGGGAACCTGAACGAGACGGCGGCATCGCAGCAGTTCGCCGGCGGCATGCCGACGGCCGGCATGGAGACGAATCTGGCCGCGAACGCCGGCGCCACCGTGCGCCGCTACCCCGGCGCCGACAACCTGCCGGGCACCAGCTACGACGAGGAGCAGTACTACCGCAGCCACTGGAGCAGCCAGTACGCAGCCACCGGCACGCGCTTCGAGGACTACGATCCCGCCTACCGCTATGGCCACTCGATGGCGCGCAGCGCCAGCTACGAGGGGCAAAACTGGGAGCAGGTGGAGCCCGAGCTGCGCAGCAACTGGGAGCACACGTATCCGCAATCGGCCTGGGACGACTTCAAGGCGGCCGTCAGGCATGGCTGGGAGCGCATCACGTCCTGAGCGTCAGCGGTGCGTTGGCGCGTGCCTGGCGCCTCTCAGCGCCCCTCGTGCGTGAGCTTGAGGAAGTGGTTGAGGATGTGGAAGTGGTCTTCAAAGAATTCCTCTTCCATGGCCGGCAGCGCTGCCACCGGCACCCACTGCGCCAGCGCCGCGTCGTCGGCCGCCGTCACGGCCGGCAGCTGGCGCGTCTTCAAGTCAAAATAATGCGCATGCGTGATGGTGCGCCCGCGCTGGCTGCGGTCCGGATGGTCGAACACGGCCACGCCGACCAGCGCCTCGACCAGGGTGGGCGCCAGCACGCCCAGCTGGGTCTCTTCGGCCAGTTCGCGGATGGCGCCCTGCAGCAGGCGTTCGCGCGGCTCCAGGAAGCCGCCGGGCAGCGCCCACAATCCCTTGCCCGGATAGCCGCCACGGCGCACCAGCAGCACGTGGCCGCCCGTCTGCACCAGCGCGTCGACGGTGGTGAAGATGGGCGGATACGGCGCCACGCGCCAGCGCGCTTTATACGCTTCGATGGCGCGGTATTCCTGCACCAGCGGTGCGTACCACGGCAGCAGGGTCCACGCTTTCACATACTGGCTGATGGCCACGGGCAGCAGCTGCGCCACGGCGCTCAGCGATACCGCCACATCCTCGGCCTCGAACAGCACGTTGCGGATCGCCGTGGCGCCGATGGGCGCGCCCGCATCGATCTCCAGATTGAAGAGCTGCCAGTGGGGGAAGTGGTGCAGATAGTAGCTGGTGGCGTCCTTGAAGCAGGCCACCAGCATCACGCGCTGCGCCTTCGGCACGGCGCCCGCCACGGCATGCCGCACGGCGTCGGCCCACAGGCCGTCATCGTAGTAGTCGCGCACGGCCACATAATGCACGCGCTCGCGCTGCGCCTCGGGCAAGGTCGCGGCGATCATGGCGGCGCGTTCCTGCCACGTGAATGGATTTTTCGGGCTGCGCGCATGGAAGGCGGAACCGAGCACCACCACCACGTGGGCGGCGGTGGCCAGCGCCTTTTGCAGCAAGCCCGCATGGCCGTTATGAAAAGGCTGGAAGCGGCCAATCAGGATGGCCGCGTCGGCGGAATAGGCGAGTGTCATGCGTCGTCTCCGGTGGGGTAGTGGGCGGCGATCGGCAATTGACGGCCGCTGCCAAAGGCGCGCGAACGCACGCGGATGATGGGCGCCGCCTGGCGCCGTTTGTATTCATTGCGGGCGACCATGCCAAGGATGCGCGTGACCAGCTGCTTGCCATCCTCCTGCTGGCGCAGCTGCGCGACAAAGGCCGACGCCTGCGCGCTCTCCGCCAGCGGCAGGCGGCGCCCTTCGATATGCCACTTTAAGATTTCATCGAGCACGGGATACGGCGGCAAGCTGTCCGTGTCGCGCTGGCCCGGCGCCAGTTCCGCCGATGGCGGTTTATCGAGCACGGCGACGGGAATCAGTTCGCGCCCGGCGCTGGCGTTGAGGTGGCGCGACAGGGCGAACACCTCGGTCTTGTACAAGTCGCCGATCAGTCCCAGGCCGCCGTTCGTGTCGCCATACAGGGTGCAGTAGCCCACCGAGATTTCGCTCTTGTTGCCGGTGGTGAGCAGCAGGGCGCCAAACGCGTTCGAGTATTCCATCAATATCGCGCCGCGCACGCGCGCCTGCAGGTTTTCCAGCGGCAGCCCTTGCAGCTTGGCGTCGAAGGCGGCCGCGTAACCGGTCTCGTACTGCGCCACGATGTCGCGGATCGGGTGCGTGTGCAGGGCGATGCCCAGGTTGGCGCACAGGGCCACGGAATCGGTGACGGAGCCGGCCAGCGCGTGGAGGCCTGCAGCAAGGTGTCCAGCGCCCGCTGCAGGCCGCGCAGGAAGGCGGCGTCCTCGAACAGGTCGCCCGGGTAGTAGGCGCACAGCGACAGTTCCGGACACACCAGCAGATCCGCACCGTCCTCGCTGGCACGTTGCATGCGCGCGGTGATGGCGGCGACATTGCCGTCGAAGTCGCCCACGGTGGGGTTGAGCTGGGCAAGGGCGATGGTCAGCATGGTGTTCCTTCATTGGTTACGCTTGAAACCACTATCCTGCCTGAAATATGCCCAATCGTACTGATGCAATCGTGCAAGCCGTTGTCGGGTGCTTCAGTTGCGGACTACCGCGTCTTGCGCCAGGCCCGCAAGCGCGTGCGCGCATTCGCATACGGCGACGACGTATTGAACTGGATCATGCGTCCCATCGTGTAATGCGTGTTCCAGGGCTGGCCATACAGTTGCGCATCATCGTGCGCTTCGACCAGCGCCAGCAGCTGATTCTTGGCCACGTCCAGGCGCTGCAGCAAGGCGTCCATGCCCAGCTCAGCATAGTCGGCATAGAAGCGCTGCGCCAGTTTTCCCAGAGCGTTCCACGTGAAACCTTCGGCGGGAAAGGCAATGTCCTCGATGCGTCGCCCGTCACGCAACTGCGCGTGCCAGTGCAAGACCAGCACATTCCAGCCCAGCAGATACGCCAGCAGATCGCACACGCTCATGCGCGTGCCCTTGACGTGGCCTTCCAGCACGGGCGCCCGCGCCAGAGAGGGTGGCACCTGCGCCAGTTCCTGCAGCAGCTTGGCGTAGCTGCCGTCGATGGCGTCGATGAGTTCCTGCTTGCTGTTGGGGATGGCCATCAGGCCCCTTCCTTGACAGGCCGGCCCGCCGCCTGCCAGTGGTCGTAGCCGCTGTCGAGACGGCGCGCCGGCAAGCCGTGCTGGCGCAGGGCCGCCACAGCCTGCACGGACAGCACGCAATACGGTCCACGGCAGTAGGCGGCGATCTCCTGGTCGATGGGCAATTCCGCCAGGCGGCGCTGCAAGTCGTCGAGGGGAATATTGATCGCGCCGGGCAAGTGGCCGGCGGCAAATTCCTGCGCGGGGCGCACGTCGAGCACGGTGATGCTGGCCTCGTGCATGCGCGCGAACAATTCGTCGCCCGAGATCGCTTCCACATGGTCGCCCCGGCTCAGCGCCTGCAATTCGCTGCGCTGGTGCTGCGCATACACGTCCAGCGCAGCCAGCAACTGCACGATGGGGCCGCTACCCAGCCGGTACAGCACGCGCTTGCCGTCGCGCCGGGCCTGCACGAAACCGGCGCGTCGCAGCTGCTGCAAATGCTGGGAGGTGTTGGCCACGGACAAGCCCGTCAGCTCGACCAATTGCTCCACCGCATGCTCGCCGTGCGCGATCTGGCCGAGCAGGCGCAAGCGGGGTGCGCTGCCTAAAATTTGGGCAAACTCGGCGGGGGCGGTGAGGAGATCAATAGCAGCGGTTTTCATTGACACGATGCTAGCACCCTTATAACATTCAAGCAATTACTTGAATGAAGACGGGAGTAGCAATGCAAGCACTATGGATCGACGCGCTGGCCATCGGCGTGGGCGCCACGGCGGTGATGGATGTGTGGGCCGTGGCCTTGAAGCGCTTCTGGTGCATCCCCTCGCTGAATTACGCGATGGTGGGGCGCTGGCTCGGCCATCTGCCGCGCGGCACGTTCAGCCACACGGCCATCGGCCAGGCGGCGCCCGTGCGCGATGAAGCCGTGCTGGGCTGGACGGCGCACTATGCGATCGGCGTGCTGTTCGCGGCCGTGCTGCTGGCGCTGGCAGGGCAGGAGTGGGTAGAGGCGCCGACCTTCGCGCCGGCCCTGCTGGCCGGTGTGCTGAGTGTGGCGGCGCCGTTCTGCATCTTGCAGCCGGGCATGGGCGCCGGCCTGGCCGCCAGCAAGACGCCGCACCCGAACGCCGCCCGTGTGCGCAGCCTGATGGCGCACACGGCGTTCGGCATCGGCCTGTACCTGGCGGCGCTGCTGTGGTCGACTATCCGCTGACTTGCTGCTAACTAGCTCGTCAGCGGCGGCACAGGCGTCGGTGCCGCCGTGGGGGCCGGCGCCACGGCCGACATGACCGGCGCCTCGGGCTGCGCCGGCACAGTGCTCAGCACCATCGTGCTGGGCTTGGCGATCGAGATATGCGCGTCATCGAGGCGCTTGAGCAGCTCGAACAGCAGGGCGCTGCGGATGCCCGACGTCAGGCGCGGCGACGACGCATAGCCGGTGGCGTTGAACAGCAACAAGCCATTGTCGATGCCGTCCAGCTGCACGCTGGGCGCCGGCGTGTCGAGCACGTCGGGATTGTCGACAAAGGCGGACAGGATCAGCGCGCGCGCCGCCTGTGCATCCGTGCCCAGCGGCAGCGGCAGCTTGACTTGCACCAGGCCCAGCGGATTGGCCAGGGTCACGTTGCGCACCGTCTTGGTAATGAATTCCGAGTTCGGCACGATCACCGTCGAACGGTCGCCCAATTGAATTTCCGTGGCGCGCACATTGATGCGGCGAATGTCGCCTTCCACGCCGCCCAATGACACCCAGTCGCCCACCTTGACGGGGCGCTCGGCCAGCAGGATCAGGCCGGAAACGAAGTTCTGCACCACGGCCTGCAAGCCAAAACCGATACCCACTGACAAGGCCGACGCCACCCACGCGATGCGTTCGAGACCGATGCCGGCCGCCGACAGGGCCAGCGCCACGGCCAGCACGCCGCCGATATAGCCGAACAGGGTGATGAACGACACTTGCATGCCCGTGTCGAGATTGGTGGTCGGCAAATAACTGTTTTGCAGCCAGCGCTTGAACAGGCCCAGCGCGATAAAGCCCACCACCAGCACCAGCAGCGCCTGGATCATGGCGGCCGGGCGGATCGCCACTTCGCCGATGGCCAGGCCATCCTGCAGCTTGCCGACGCGCTGGAACAGCTCGCCCGGACCTTCGCCAAACGGCGCCAGCAGCAGCATCAGGGCCAGCAGCACGACGATGGCGCGGCCGATGCCCGACAGCAGCACGGCCGCCTGGTCGCGCGCCTTCGGCGTGGCCAGCACGGGATGGGCTGCGTCCGGCGGCGGCGGCGTCGAGGCCAGCAGCATGCAGATATCATCGACCAGCACCGTCAGCAGATAAGTGCTGCAGAGCACCACGATGACCCAGGCGATCTGCTTGGCGACAAAGCTACCGAAGGCCACGTAGCCGATCAGCAAGCTGATGACGCTCGACGCCAGCGCCAGCCACAGCAGCACCGTGACGCAACGCAGCCACAGCGGCGTGATCAGATTGGCGGGATCGGCCTCGCGCAACTGGCGCCAGCAGCGCTCGGCGCGCATCAGGCCATAGGCGATCGTCGTGCTCATTACCAGGGCGACGATGCAATTGACGGCCACGGCCGTCGACAGGCCCGCGTTGATGACGATGGTGACGCGCTCCGTCGCCCAGACCAGCACGACGATGAAGGAAAACATGGTGGGGAAATTGCGCATGCGGTGCGCCAGCGCATCGGGCAGCGGCAGCAAACGCCACGAGACGCGGCGCGGCGACAGCAGCGCGTGGCCCAGCCCGGCCGTAAAACCGGCAAAGCAGATGATGCCGATCAAGCTGCTGAGGAAAGTCGAGGTCTTCTCCGACAGGCTGCCATCCCAGCGCAGCCCCATGGCCAGCAATTCGGCCACCAGCCCCGGCGTGGCCAGCGCCAGCACGATGACGGCCAGCGCATGCAGCGAACGGCGCAGGCGGCCATGCGGCACGCGCGTGGACGTCACCACCAGCAGGTAGCGCGAAGCCCAGATGCTGATGCCGATGACAGCCACGATGGTGGCCAGCAAGCCGCCCCAGGCCGACGACGGCGTGGCGCGCGCCGCGTTCGCCAATTCCAGCTCCAGCGCCCGCAGGCGCTGCAAATTCTGCGGCAATTCGCCATGCAGCTGTTTCCAGAAGGAACCGGCAAGTATCGACGGCGTGCGTTCGCCCAGGCGCGCCTGCAATTGCGCGCGGCGCACGGTCGACACTTGCTCCGAGGCCTGCGTCGCTTCCACGGCCAGCAGGCGCGCCAGTTTCACCTGCGCATCGAGCGCGCTGCTGGTACGGTCCAGCTGGCTGCGCTGCGCCGCCACATCGGGCGCATCTTTCGTCCCCGCCGCCGGCGCCCCCAGCTCGGCCAGCCGCGCCTGCACGCTGGTGAGCGTGGGCGCCAGCGACTCGGCCACCTTGTCCGCCTCGGCGCTGGCCGCCAGCGCGTCGGCCTTCATCTGCGACAGGGTCGCGTCATCGAGTTCCGCCTCGCCATCGAGCGCCTTCTGGATGGTGGTAATTTGCTTGCGCAAGCCATCGAGGCGCTGGTCGGCCGTGGCCGCATCGTCGACGGGTTGCGACCAGGCGGAGGGGGTGGATAAGGAACAAGCCAGCAGCAGGCTCAATAGCAGCGGCAGCAGCCAGCCACGCCAGTGCGGGCGCGCGGCGCGGGGAAGGGGGGTACGAAAAGAAATCATGCAGTCCTATGGGCCAGGTGAGACGGTGGTATCCAGACGCCATCGTAGCGGCGGGCGCGGCGGTGCAATGCCGGCACACGGCCGGAACGATGGGAAGTACGGGAGTTGCTTAACTGTACGGCAAACAATGACAGACTAGCGCACTCCTGCGATGGATGACGGATATTTTCGTGCGGCAAGCAGAAACCGGCGCCGATTTGGAAGCAATCGGCGGCCGCCATCCGCGCGAGCACGCCAGCGCCCCTGCCCCGCGCAGGCAGCGTCCGGCGGAACGGCAGTGGCCATGGCGCTTGATAACAGAAATTTCCTCAAGACAATATATTTAATTATTGTTAAAATATTAAATTGTTAAATTATTCTGCAGAGAGACCAGAGCACCCATGACATTGCCAGTAAATCAAGCCGCGCAGCATTTACGCGCCGCCATCCGCGAGGCCACCGCCGGCCTGGTCGACCGCGAACAACTGGCCGAACTGATGATCCTGGCGGCCGTGGCGCGCGAACATCTGCTGGTGATCGGGCCGCCCGGCACGGCGAAGAGCGCGGTGGTACGCCGCGTGGCGCAAAGCCTGGGCGGCCAGTATTTCGAATATCTGCTGGGCCGCTTCACGGAACCGTCCGAACTGTTCGGCCCCGTCAACCTGAGCAAGCTGCGCCTGGGCCAGGTGGAGACCGATATCGCGGGCATGCTGCCGGAGGCGGAAATCGCCTTCCTCGACGAAGTCTTCCTTGGCTCGACGGCCATCCTCAATACCCTGCTGGGACTGCTGAACGAACGCCAGTTCCGCCGCGGCCATACGCGTATCGCATGCCCGCTGCGCATCTGCGTCGGCGCCGCCAATGCGCTGCCCGAGGACGAGGGCCTGGCGGCGTTCGCCGACCGCTTCCTGCTGCACGTGTTTGTCGAACCGGTGCCCGACAACCGCCTGGAGGATCTGCTGGCGGGCGGCTGGGCAGCCGGCCAGCACCAGGTGACGGCCATGCTCGACCTGTCCACTCTTGACGTGCTGAACCAGGCGGTGCCGCACGTCGACATGGAGGGCGTGCGGCTGGCGCTGGCGCAGGCGATCCGCCTGCTGCGCCAGGCCCAGGTCCAGCTGTCGGACCGGCGCATCGTCAAGGCGCAGCAGCTGATCGCCGCCGCGGCCGTGCTGGCCGGCCGCACGGCCGCCACCCGCGCCGACCTGTGGCCGCTGCTGTACGTGATACCGACGGCCGCTGGCCAGCGCAGTGCGCGCGAAATCCTGCGCGAGCTGCTGGCCGACGCCAGCCATCCGCTGTTGCACGCCGTGGTCGAACAAGCCGCGCAGCAGCCGATGGCGCGCCTGGCGCGCCTGGCCGAAAGCGCCGACCTGCTGCTGGCGAACACGGATGCCGCCGATGCCCGCCCGCGCATCGAGGCGCTGCTGCGCGAAATCGATGCCAATTTCGATGCCGCGCAACTGCCGGAACCACTGTTGCAGCGCCGCCAGCAGCTGGTCGCCGTGGCGAGCAACCCCTGATGCAGGCAATGGCATGGCAAGCGCGCGCCACTGCGCTGGCGCCGGCTGGCATGGTCGTGCCCGCCGCGCTGGCCACCACGCTGCTGGCGCGCCTGCGCACCGGCAAGCCGTTGCCAGCCTTGTCGGCGGTGGCGACGCGCGACCTGCTGGTGCTGCTGGGCGCGAACGATGCGCTGCCATGGGTCGACGGCGCGCGCTACTGCGCCCCGCATCCGCAGGCCCCCAATCTGTGGATGCCCACGCATCTGGAACCGGCGCTGCCGGTCGACCTGGTGCAAACCAATCTGCTCGCGCGCGCCGGCAGCAGCCCGGTACTGCTGTGGCACGCGCCGGAGCTGCTGCTGCCGCTGGCCGCGGCACAGGCGCTAACGCCGTCCCTGCTGGGCTGGCTCGCCGGGGAGCTGGCATGAGCTCGCTGCCGGCTGCACTCGAGCCGTGGGCGCCGTGGCTCACGCTGTTTCCGCCAGACCTGGCGCCCGCCGTCGGCGCGCTGCTGCTGCGCCTGCATCCGCTGCTCGGCAAACTCAGTACCGCCACCTTGGAGCGCGGCGCCGAACCGGCCGGCATCGGCAATATCGTGCGGCGCGGCCATTACGAGCGCCTCCTGATGACGCAGTGGGTATATGCCGACGCCGAGCCGGACGAATTCCTGCGCCGCGCCGCCAGCGGCGAACTGCTGTTCAACGGCCCCGAGCCGGCGGTGCACCAGCGCTCGCTGCGCAGCGTGGCGCTGTTCGACGCGGGGCCATCCCAGCTGGGCGAGCCGCGTCTGGCGCACCTGGCGCTGTTCATTTTGCTGGCGCGCCGCGCACAACAGGCTGGCGCCCAGTTCATCTGGGGCATCTGGCAGCGGCCGGGGGTGGTGCACGAGGACACCGGGCTGGAAGCGCTGCGCAGGCTGATCCAGTCGCGCACCCTGCTCGCAGCACCCGTTGACGCGAGTGCGCAGTGGCAAACCAGGCTTGGCGACGACCTGGCAGACTGCTGGCTGATCGGCGTTGCCGGCGAGGCCCCCAGGCAGGCCCGCGAACGGGTGGCGATCCGCCGCGCACTCGGTGGCAACCACCTGAATGTCAGCCTGCAGCAGCGGCATGACTACCGTACGCTGCAGCTGGAACTGCCCGACGCGCCGACAGGCGTGCGCCTGCTGAGAAAACCATTTGCGCCGCTCGCCGCAGCGGGCGTGATCCACCATCGGGGCCACATGCCATCGCGCGCACAGGCGCCGCGCTTCGCCAGTGGCGGCCACCTTGTATGCCTGCCGCAACTCCATGGCGGTGCGGTCGTCTATCAGGTGCCGCCATCGGCGTCCGCCAAGCCGGGCAAGCCGCGCGTCATCGCCGCGCCGAAGCATGGCGCCATCCTTGCCGCAGGCGTGTTCAAGCCGGCGCTGTCCTGTATCACTTCGGCCGGCGGGACGCTGGCTTTTCACAACTTCCCCGGTCCGCTGTTTTCCAGCAAGCCAGTCATGTGCGACCGGCCGCCGCGCGAACAATTCCATGCGCCGCCCGGCATGGGGCGATGGCTGCAAGTGTTCTATCTGCTGGCGCACCACACCGTCCATCGCCACGAACACGTCGTTGTGCTCGATACCAAACGACGGCTGGTCTGCTGGCAGGCCGCCCCGGCAGCATCGCACAAGGAAGCCTCCACGGTGTCCTTCCGCCCCGTGCTCGATGACGTGATCGGTGCGGATCAGCTGGGCGACTCGCTGTATATCGCCTGTGCCGATGGCGATGGCGTGCAGCTGTATCACTGGCACCGCCAGAATGCCACCCCGCACAAGATGCAGCGCATCGCGCAACAAGGCAGCAGGCTGCTGCATGGCGCCTTGACAGGCGAGCATGCCGGGCACAGCGGTAACCTGCTGGCGATCAACACGGGCACGAACCGCTGGTGGGTCGGCAGTCACGCCAAGGGCGAGGTGATGGACATCGACGACAAGGCCAGCGTGCTGGGCGTGGCCATCAGCCAGAAACACCCCCATCCCGGCCTGGTGGTGCTGCATCCGGGCCGCCGCCGCATCGAATTGCGGGTCGGCGCGCAACGCTACGAACTGGCTACCTCGCCAGAACCGATACAGCAAGCCAGCATGGATCCGGCCAGCGCGCGCATCGCCTGGATCACGGCCAAGAGCAGCACCCTCGTCGTGCGCCATATCGATGACGAGCAGTCGCTGCTGCAAATTTCCTGCGATCGAGATATTGATGAGTCATAAAGTACGCCGCCCCCTGCATGACGGCATGCAGCTGGTGCATGCGCTGTGGTTTGACCTGGCCCTGCTGGGCGAGGCCGAGGCGCGTCGCCGCGTGCTGCGGCACTGGGCGCCGGGCGCGCGCCTGCACGCGGTGCACGAGGGATTCCTGCTGTTGCTGGCGACGCCGCGCTACGGCCAGTGCGTCGCGCTGGACGGCCTGCCGCTGTGCGAACAGGACGGTATCCTCAGCAGCGCGCCGCTGGCGGCGGACGAACGGGCGGCCACGCCCCCGTCCGGCATCTGGCTGGTGCGCGCGGCACAGGCGCAATTGATCAGCCTTGCGGCGGCGCCGCGTCTCGATCCGGCCGCCTGGCTCGACCTGGGCGCGATTGCCCTGCATGCACCGTTGCGGCCGCCGCCAGTCGCGGCCACTGCCACCAGCACGGCCTTGCTGGAAACCTTGCCCGTGCGCGACATTTTCGCCGGCGCACTGGCAGCGCCCAGTGCCAAACGCGAAGCGTTCCTGCGCCAGATGGACAAGGCGCAGCACGGCGGCAAAGCCGCGCGGCGCGGCGCCGGTATCGCGCTGGCCGTGGCGGGCGTGGCGGCCACCGTGCTGGGTGCCATACCGCTGGGCTTGATCAAGCTGTTCGGCGGCGGTAAGCAGGCCCCCGCCGAACAAGCGGAAGGCGGACGGCAACAGGCACCGCCATCGGCGCTGCAGCAACGCCTTGCCGCGCTGGCGGCCCGGCTGGCGATCATGACGCGCGCCTCGAAGGTGATCGGCTGGCAACAGGCCGCCTATCTGCGCAAGATGATGGCTCTGCTGGACCAGGGCGACGTGCAGGAAGCGCTGCGCCATGCGATCCCGCTCGACAGCCTGTCGCCAGCGCGGCGTCCCGCCTTCGGCACGCCGCGTCCGCGCACCAGCCTGGAAATCTCCGGCCCCGGCCAGGCCGGCACCGCCATCAGCATCGGCGGCGAGCTGGAGCAGTACTTGCGCGGCACCTACCGCGCCACCTTCGAGCGGCTCGACCGTCAAGGCAGGATCGACGAAGCCACCTACGTGCTGGCGGAACTGCTCAAATGCGGTGGCGAGGCGGTCGACTATCTGGAGAAAAAGGGCCGCATCAAGCAAGCGGCGCAACTGGCGGAAACCATGGAACTGGCGCCGGAAATCGCCGTGCGCCTCTGGTGCATGGCGGGCGACGTCGAACGGGCGGTGAAGCTGGCCCGGCTCGGCCAGGCATTCGCTGCGGCGGTCCAGCTGCTGGAACGGCGCCAGAGTCCGCAAGCAGCGGCGATGCGCCTGCTGTGGGCCGAGGACCTGGCCTGGCGCGGCCAGCTGAGCGAAGCGGCGGAAGCCGTCTGGCCATTGCCGGATCAGCGCGACAAGGCGCTGGCATGGCTGCTGGAAGGCGAACGCACGGGCGGCGTGCTGGGCATGCGGGCGCTCCTCAAAAAGCTGGCCTTGCTGCCCGCCAGCCTGGCCGACAGCGAAGCGGCCGTGCTGCAGCTGCTTGACGACGACAGCGACGACGGCGCGCAGCAACGCATGCGTCTGGCCACGGAGTTGCTGGCGCTGTCGCCGCATTCACCGGCCACCCGGCGCGTGGCGGCGGCACTCCTGCGCCCCCTGCTGGCCGACCGCATGGCCACACGTATCGACTTCGACAAGAAATCACTGAGCAAGCTGCTGGCACTGTCCCAGGACGCCGTCCTGCAAGCCGACCTGCCGGCACTGACAGTGCCGCAGATGGAGCAGTCCCATGAGCTGAGCAAGCGCTACGAACCCGTGCGCGTGCACCTGGCCGAACGCGGCCTGTTGACCATCCATGATGCGCGCCGCCTGCCGGACGGCCATTACCTGCTGGCGCTGGGCGAGGGCGGCGTGGTGCGCATCGACCGGCATGGCCGGCAACTGGCGCAATTTTCCGTACCGGCGACGCGGCTGGTGATGGCGGCCGGCGGACAGCGCGCGCTGGCGCTGGTGCAGCGCGACCGCCTGTGGCGCGTCAGCCGCCTCGACCTGATCGCGCGCAAGGTATCGGACTGGATCGTCGAACCGCTGCGCTTCTGGGCCGACAACTATGACGGCCTGGTGTGGAACGCGGTGATCGGCAACTGCCTCGTCGCCATCGACACCAGCAAGGACCAGCTGGCCGTGAGCTGGCAAGTGGCCGACTTGCCAGGGCAGGTGATCGCCTTCCAGGAAGAACGCGGCTCGCAAACCTTGCTGCTGGCGTCGGCAAACGACCTCCAGCAGTGGCGCTATGAATTGCCCGCGCGGCGCCTGCTGCAGCGCGACAGCTTCCCGCCGCCACACGATGCCGTGCTGGCGTTGCTGCCGCATAGCATGCGCGACGCGCCAACCCTGGTGCGTGCCCTGCACGAAGAAGGAGCGATATCTGTGCAAGTGCATCACGGCGGCGCCACCGCGCCGATCACGCTGCCATTGCGCGTCATTCTCTCCGCCCCCGAGCTGAGCCAGACCGCAGGGTTGCTGCTGCTGCGCAGCTATCCCGACGACGGCACTACCCTGGAATGCCTGGTGGCCGATGGCAGGACGGGCGCCACCTTGGCGCAATTGCGGCTGGACGAGTGCCAGGCGGCGCGCGTGCATGTCAATGACGATCACCTGCTGCTATTCGACGCTGCTGGCCGGCTGGTCGATATCGACTGCGAAAACAGCCAGGTGCATACCTTGACGCTGGCGTAAGTGCGTGGCGGGGGAATCGCAGATCCGGACAAGGTGGCAGGCACGCCGTCCCGGACGACGCACCGGGACGGCATATCAGGCGCCTGCTAGGAAAGCTCTCGTCGGATGATGTCCGCGCCGGCGCTGAGCGCATTCAACTTGCCGCGTGCTACCTGACGCGACAAGGGCGCCATGCCGCAGTTGGTGGAAGGATAGAGCTTGTCGGCATCGACAAAGCGCAGCGCTTTGCGCAGGGTGTCGGCCACTTGCTCCGGGGTTTCAATGGTATTGCTGGCCACGTCAATCGCCCCCACCATCACTTTTTTTCCACGAATCAGTTCAATCAGGTCGATGGGCACGCGCGAGTTGTGGCATTCCAGCGAAATGATGTCGATATTCGATTTCTGCAGCTTCGGGAAAGACTCTTCATATTGGCGCCACTCGGAGCCCAGCGTGTTCTTCCAGTCCGTATTGGCCTTGATGCCGTAGCCATAGCAAATGTGCACGGCCGTTTCGCATTTCAACCCTTCGATTGCCCGTTCCAGGGTGGCAATGCCCCAGTCATTGACCTCGTCAAAGAATACGTTGAAGGCGGGTTCGTCAAACTGGATGATGTCGACGCCGGCCGCCTCCAGTTCGCGGGCTTCCTGGTTCAGGATCTTGGCAAATTCCCAGGCCAGTTTTTCGCGGCTCTTGTAATGGTTGTCATACAGCGTATCGATCATCGTCATGGGACCGGGCAGCGCCCATTTGATCGGCTGGCTGGTTTGCTGGCGTAAAAATTTGGCGTCGTCGACAAACACCGGCTTCGGGCGGCTTACGGCGCCGACAACTGTCGGCACGCTCGCATCATAGCGGTCACGAATCCTGACGGTCTCGCGTTTATCAAAATCCACGCCGCTCAGATGCTCGATGAAGGTAGTGACAAAATGCTGGCGGGTCTGCTCGCCGTCGCTGACGATATCGATGCCTGCGTGCTGCTGCTCCTGCAGTGACAAACGCAAGGCATCCTGTTTGCCCTCGATTAATTCCTCGTCCTGTAATTTCCACGGCGACCAGAGTTTTTCAGGTTGGGCCAGCCAGGAAGGTTTGGGCAAGCTGCCGGCGGTTGAAGTAGGCAATAATTTTTTCATGATGAATGATGTCGTGTAGGTAGGTGAATCAGAGAGCGTAATTCGCAGCCCATTGCTCAAGAATTTGCTTGTATGGCTTGATGAAATGCTCTTCCGTATATTTGCCCTGCTTGACAGCCAGCTGGCTGCGCTCTTCCCGGTCATAGACAATTCGCGTCAAGGAGTAATCCTGGTGCTTCAGGCTAGGCTGATAGCATTTCCCCGCGGCGGAATTGGCGTTGTAAATCTCGGGCCGATAAATCTTTTGAAATGTCTCCATCGTGCTGATGGTGCCGATCAGCTCAAGATTCGTGTAGTCGGCCAGCAGGTCGCCGATAAAATAAAAGGCCAGCGGTGCGGAACTGTCCGGCGGCATGAAGTAGCGCACCTGCAGCCCCATCTTCTCGAAATATTGATCCGTCGGCGAAAATTCATTTTGCTGATACTCGACGCCCAGTACCGGGTGCTGATTTTCAGTCCGGTGATAGACCTTGCTGCTCGAGGCGCTGATGCAGATGACCGGCGGCTTGCTGAAGCGCTGTTGGTAGGCAGGCGACTTGACGAAGTGCTTGAACAGCTTGCCATGGAAATCGCCGAAATCCTCGGGTGTGCCAAACGTGGATTGATTATTGTTGTGCTCTGGCAGCAGCACGCTGAAGTCGTAATCGCGCACGTACGAGGAGAAGTTATTCCCCGCGATGCCGTCGATGCGTTCGCCGGTTTTTTTGTCGATGATATTTGGTTTCAATATCTCGATCAGCGGAATATTGCCGCCTTCGACATCGATATTCAATTCGACGGAAATGATTTCAAGCTCGACAGCGTAGCGGTCGCCCTTCGGATTATCCCAGTGCGCCAGGCTGTTGAAACGGTTGTCGATCATCCGCAGGGTATTGCGCAAGTTCTCCTGGCGGCTCGCTCCTCTGGCCAGATTGGCGAAGTTGGTCGTCAGGCGCGTGCTGTCCGATGGATGATAGTTTTCATCGAAAACAATGCTCTTGATGCTGAATACAAAATCTTTGCTCATGGTGATCGGGTGTCCTGATTTCTGCGAATAGATGAATAGTGCGTATTGGCGTGTTAAAAATGCGGACTAAGCCGCGAGCAATTCCTCGGCGGTATCAGGTCTGGCATGACGTGGCAAGGCAAGCAGCGGCAAAGCGCGCTGGACCGCCAGCGTGGCGCGCTCGAGCAGGGCCGCGTCCTGCAGACGGTAATTGAGGAAATCCTTGTCCGTCGCATAGACCCCCAGCGGCAATGTGCGGGCCTGGAAAAAGCTGAACAGCGGCCGCAACTGGTGGTCGATCATCAGCGCATGGCGCTCGCTGCCGCCAGTGGCCGCCAGCAGGACGGGCGTGTCGATCAAGGCATCCTGGTCGATGAAGTCGAAGAAGTGCTTGAACAGCCCTGTGTACGCGCCGCGGTAGACGGGCGTTGCCACCACCAGGATGTCCGCTTGCTCGACGGCGGCGAGTTCCCGCTCCACCGTGGCGGGCAGCTGGGAGCGCCACACGGCGCCGGCCAGCTGCGGCGCGAGCGGCCCCAGTTCGACCAGGCGCTGCTCGCACGGGACGGCGTCGGCGATCAGCCCCATCAAGTGCTCTGCCAGGGCGGCCGCCTTGGAAGGGCGTTGCAGCCCGCCGGATACCGCGACTAAACGCAAGGGACGTGTCATTGTTGCTTTCATATCGATGGATGCGCGAGGGCGGGAATTGCCGACAGCAAGGAAGTGCATGATAGCGGCGGGGATCGATGAAGTATAATGGTCTTATTTCATACATCCATGAATATGGCTCATTCAAATGCTTGAACGCATCCACCTCAGCATCGTCCAGCAAGTCGAGAAACAAGGGTCGTTGACGGCCGCAGCCAGCGTGCTGCACCTGACCCAGTCGGCCCTGAGCCACAGCATGAAGAAGCTGGAACAGCAACTGGGCACCGACGTCTGGCTGCGCGAAGGACGCAACCTGCGCCTGACGCAGGCCGGCCAGTATTTGCTGGCGGTGGCGAACCGGGTGCTGCCGCAGCTGGACCTGGCCGAAGAGCGCCTGGGCCAGTTCGCGCAGGGCGAGCGCGGTGCGCTGCGTATTGGCATGGAATGCCACCCGTGCTACCAGTGGCTGCTGAAAGTGGTGTCGCCCTATCTGGCCGCCTGGCCCGACGTGGATGTGGACGTCAAGCAGAAGTTCCAGTTCGGCGGGATCGGCGCGCTGTTCGGCTACGAGATCGACCTGCTGGTCACGCCCGACCCGCTGTACAAGCCGGGCCTGAAGTTTGAACCCGTGTTCGATTACGAGCAGGTACTGGTGGTGGCCAAGGGCCATGCGCTGGCGTCGACCGCCTATGTGAAGCCCCAGCAACTGACGCAGGAAGTGCTGATCAGCTACCCCGTGGACATCGAGCGCCTGGACATCTACAACCAGTTTCTGTTGCCGGCCGGTGTCACGCCCAAGCGCCACAAGGCCATCGAAACGACCGACATCATGCTGCAGATGGTGGCCAGCGGCCGTGGCGTGGCCGCCCTGCCGCGCTGGCTGGTCGAGGAATATGCGGCCAAGATGGACGTGGTGCCTGTGCGGCTGGGTCTGCACGGCATCGTCAAGCAGATCTACCTGGGAGCACGCGAGACGGACACGGCCATAGACTACGTGAAGGCCTTCATCGCGCTGGCGCGCCAGCCTGCCAGCGCTACTGCGCAGTAAAGCGATGCTCAGCCCCTTGATGCCTCCCGCTCAGCCCTGGCCCGCGCGCGACATCACGCACGCCTGTTCGCTGGAAGTCAGCACGAAGGATATTGCGGCCTTGAGCGCGGCGGCGTCGCGGATCGTGCCCGGTTCCACGATTGCCATTCCCTACCTTCCACGCGAGGACGACGACGCGCGGCTGGCTGCGGCGCGGGCCGTGCGCAAACTCGGCTTTGAGCCCATGCCGCACTTGTCGGCGCGCCGTATCGCTTCGCGCGCCGGGTTTGAGTCATTCGTCACGCGCGCGGCCGCCGAAGCGGGCGTCGAGCGCTGCTTCGTCATCGCCGGTGATCCATCCACGCCGGTGGGGCCGTTTTGCGACAGCGCATCGCTGATCGACACCGGCGTTTTCGAGCGCGCGGGCATGCGGGTGATCGGCGTGGGGGGCCACCCGGAAGGCCATCCGGTGATGAGCAAGGCAGAACAGTGGGATGTACTTGAACGCAAGTGCCGCAGCATCAGCGCGCGCGGCATGGCGCCCCTGATCGTCACGCAATTCGCGTTTGATGCCGACATCGTGTTGACGTGGCTGACAGCGCTGCGCGCGCGTGGCATGCACCATCGCGTGCGCGTATGGAATTACAGCGCGATACGCAACGGGAACGCCTGTTTTACATTGATTTCTTGGCATTTTTTGTCGGCCAGGTTGCGCGCAAGGACTTGGTGAGCCGTTTCGGAATCAGTGAACCCGCCGCCACAAAGGACCTGTCACTTTATGCAGAGATGGCCCCATCAATGTTGGAATATGACCTACGGCAACGCTGCTATGTCTATGCAGGCGGCACGCCACTTTTCACGCATGATGTTGACCAGTCGCTGTATTCCCTGTCTGGGGAGCGCGCAATTGCGCTCAATTCGGAGCATGCCAAGCGGCTGTCGAGCAGCGTACAGTCTTCAATAAAAAGGAAAGTGCCGGTAAGCCTTGTTGCTGCGCTTACCCGTGCCATGTATCAACGCAGGCAGATTTCCGCAACCTATGTGTCACTTGAAAGCGGCGCAAATGAGCGCACTCTGTCGCCAGCAGCATTGGTCCATGATGGTCTGCGTTGGCACATTCGATGTTTCAACCATGCGAAGGGAAAGTTCAGGGATTTCAATCTCGCGCGCTTCCATGAGGTAGCCGAAAATGGTCCTTCGGAAAAGTCGATAGACCAAGATCCTGAATGGACCAAGGAAGTAGCAGTTGTCCTTGGGCCTCACCCAAAAGCAGAATATCCAGAAACTATCCGATTCGACTATGACATGGAAGGCAATACCAAGATCGTTGCCATGAGCCTCTGCCTGGTGCCGTACTTCTTACGGCATTGGCATGTCGACACAACACCGACTGGCTCGAAAAACCCGAAAGAACATCAACTATTTCTTCTGAATCGACAGGAGCTAATTGATCAAGAAGTCGCGGGTTGGGTGTTCGACGCTGGCGTCGCCCACGAAACGCCGTTCACTGCTCGCGTCGAATAGACAGACTCTGAAAGTTCCACCTTTCCGAGAAGATGAATGGCGACAGGTCCCTAGTCGTAACTCTCATGGACAACTCGCTCAATCGCCCTATAAGCGGATTTTTTATAATTTTGATAATTACTAGCTATTGACATCGTAGATGACACCAATCGTAGACTAGCAAGTGAGAAATGGCCGTCGCTTGGAAGTGGCTCAGTAACTCCGTCAATAACCACCGCCTGCACCTCTTCGATACCATTTGTGAAGCAATAGTGGAGGCGTGCCGCACCCTCAATTAAGACAAGTGATCCCGAATGTCGCTCTAGAACAGGCGGAGTGACAATAGAACTTCCTCCGTCTGCGAGCTGTACTGACGTCGCTCCGAATAGCTTTTGCTCTCGCTCCAACAAATCCGTCAGAAAGTAACGTGCTTGAAGTGCCTTGTACTCTTTCACTCTTTTTTGCATAACAAAAATATCCCGAGTTACTTGAACGTTCTGAATCGTAATCGTCGCCCGAGCATACGCTGGGATCTGACGAAGACGGCTGATCAGGTTGCTTTCGTCGCGGGTGCCATACTCCAATGTAAGCGGCGTTCTCTTCCCTAATGATAGGTAGGGCTTAGCGTGACTAGCTAACATGCTGAGAATAGCCGGATCATTGTCCGTTGTGTATAAGCGTACATTTTCGGATTCGTAGCGGGATTTGTTTTGCGCATCTGAGGGTAAGTGAGTAAGAATTGCACTCGCTCGACTCGTTCCTAAATCAAACGCAAATCCAGTAAAAGGCAGGTTTCCCGTTGTTTCCTGGACTAGTACTCCTAGTAACTTTAGCAACTTCCTACGACGTTCCTCCTGTTCCTGGAAATCAGAGTGCAACTGCTTAACAGGCGAGACGACCATCGCTAAAGATATTCCACGGCGCAGTAACAGCAACAAACTTGGAAACACGTGGTCTAGCCAATATGTGTCAGAGCCCATCAGCACCAATGTTTTAGCACACGATCGCATCTGATGCACAACCAGCAGCATCTGCTCATCGAATCCACGAAATTCCTGCGCAGCCGAGTCATGACGTATCGAATTGAGCTTTTCCTTCTCGATAAAACTTCTCACTCCGATCATTCCTCGCTCGTAAAGAAAGCGCTTACTCTTCATATCGATGCGATCAAAATCTGTTGAACTAATTGACCCAGTCTTGATCTGCACGGGGTAGACATTTGGCTGTAGCTGTAGTTGAATTTCGGATGCACTGTCAATGACAGTCGCACTCATTCGGAGGGCGAAGTCCTTAAGGTCCTGAACCGGCTTGCTCCGAGTATCATCTTCTACAAGTCTAAACGCGAGAATGCGCGTGAGAACGTCACGTTCGTCGCTAGTCTGACTTTGCTTATTTAAGACATATGCAGGAAGATTGGATACCGCACCTCCATCAAGAAAAATGGAAGCCCCTGCCGGCGCTGGCTGAAAAAAGAAGGGAATGCTGCAGGAGTATCGGACAGCTAACGTTACGCTCTCCTCCGCAGTCGTACTTGAAGACCAAATTTTAGGTTGGCCATTAGAGAAGTCAGTTGCGACGACGTGCAGCGGTAAAGGCAATTCTGAGAACAGGACAGGCTTTTTGTTGATGGAATTGTTTCCCCGCAAAAGCTCGACCAGTCTTTGTTCAATCCAATCCCCAAGGCGCTTCGAGTCGTATAATCCTCCATATGTTGCTACATTTGCTAATCGTCGCATATCGCCCCAAGTAAAAGGTTTCAACACACGTGCCCAAAACGGCAATTTTTTTTCGAAAAAGATATTTTTTTTTGACGGCTGATCAAGCAACGGCAAGAAATCTAACTCCTGCAGATGTTGCCGAAGATACGCGGGAGTCGCGCCCGCAGCGACGAGTGCGGCAACGATCGAGCCACCGGAGGTTCCTGCCACCCGACTGAATGTGACCCCAGCTCTTTTCGCAGCAGCGTAAGCGCCAGCATGGGCTGCCGCTCGAACACCGCCGCCTTCGAACACTCCCCAGCAATGAAAGAAGAGTTCTGTCTTGGGCCGTCCCCCCATAGCTCCTTGACGGATACGCGCAAGCAATTGCAACGTGCTGGTCCTAAGCTCCACTGGACAGTAGACGTGTATCGCTGCCTGGACCTCTTTCGCCGTCGCATTGTTCTCACATACATCTTGGATAAAATCACATACTGTTTCCGAAAGTATGAGGTCAAGTTTGGTCGCAAGGATGACCGCACGTGCCGCTTGGATTTTTGGCTGCGCAACCTCATCAGCCATAAAGTCAAGGATACTTGATTTTAGAGCGATGCCAGCCCCCAAGTCCATGATGGAAGGCATTCCGTGGCATTGAGAGGGGAAGAATACCAGAGCATTGACGCCGTAATCTGCCGTTGTCGGAAGCGCATCAAACGTCGCATGCCGATTCTGACGTTTGAACAGGAAAGTATTATGTAAATTCCAAGCCTCCAATGGCATCAACCTCCCGCGAATCCCAACACCACCAAATGGATTCGCGAGCGCGTCCTTTGGGAAAAACTCCGCTACGTGCCGCTCGCTGTCAACTACGAAATCAATGTCACGCGACGAGACCTCTTTACCGTGTAAAAACTCAAGCAATCTGTCTCGAGCCCATCCGCCAAAAACGACCATTTTTTCGTTAGCAGCACTAATCTTCGTTAGAATTTCAAATAGCGTTGGGTCTTGCAAAAGAAGCTCATTGAATGCCTTTTGCATTGCTTGCGCAGCGGCATCTAACGTAGATTTATCAAGTGAAATCGCACTCGGCCGTTGTCGCTCTGACGGTAGCTGGACAGTCTCAATCATTTTTCTTGTACTCACACTTCAAAATCAAATTCCAATCAATGCGGTCCCGATCTGAGAAAATCGGATGGCCGAAGAATATTCCCGCCCTCGCAATAGGGTCTACAAAAGGATTCATTTTACATGTTGCCGAACGGAAAACACTCACCAACTGTCACAATATCACTAGTCTTGTTGTAAATTAATATTTTCATCTGATCAACGACATATAAGCTCTGCTCCATATTGCTAGATGATGACGTCACCTCGCTGGGAAGCGGAGTGTTTTTGAGCTGCGGGGCGCAATGCAACGGTAGAAAGTCGTAAGTCTGGTTGCCCGGATTGTCGGCCGTGTACACCAGCACATGACGCAGCCCGGCCTAGGAAGCTACAGCAGTTGGCAAGTCCCCTGCGCGCTCTACACCGGCAAGTCGTCAACCTGTTTTGTGCCAAAGCGAAGCCCTGGTTGACGTTGATTCACGGCGCCCCCGAGAAATCGAGATATTGGAGATCAGCGAGTGGGCAAAAACGACGCGCTTGAATTCGGCGACGTCCCGCCGATATGTGCCGCGCTCGGGCGACGAAATGACTAGTTGAATTTGTGTCCACAATTGCATTTGTGGGCCCAATTCTTTGGGCACCCCATTCGACAATGTAGGTATTGGATCAGCTCGCCCAGACGTGATTGATGAGACACTTATGATAGTTCATGAAAAATGATTCTGATTTTCAAGAAGCATGCTATCTTTGCAAGCAACATTGAGACTTACAATCTGAAGGATACCAATAATGACTATGGACTGGAAATTACTTACGTCCGCCAAAAGGCTTGGTCGCGAAACAACGCCAAGTGCTGCTGATGCACGATCTGAATATTTGAAGGACTGGGACCGGATTGTGTATTCCAGTGCATTTCGGCGGCTCCAAGACAAGACCCAAGTCTTTCCGTTAGCGGAAAGTGACTACGTTCGTACCCGTCTGACACACAGCATTGAGGTGTCATCTGTGGGGCGTTCTCTCGGGACGCTGTGTGGAGCTTATATTTTGGAAAGTGAGCGTGATCTCGACATTGGCTCTCAAGATTTCGGAAGTATTGTCGCGGCAGCGTGCTTAGCGCATGACATCGGAAATCCACCTTTTGGACATTCCGGAGAAGATGCGATCCAGTCTTGGTTTTCGCTCAAAGGAGAAGAGTATCTGGGGGAGCTGTCGGATGCGGAGAAAATGGATCTCTGTAAATTTGAAGGAAATGCACAGGGTTTCAGACTTATTACTCGGTTACAGAACGCGATTAATCGCGGTGGATTCCAGCTTACCTATGCTGTACTGTCTTCATATGCGAAATATCCTCGTGGCTCAGATATGCCCCATGCTTTGAAGACCAATATCAGTGAAAAAAAATTTGGTTACTGTTCCCAGGATGCTGGCAATTTCGAGTCCGTAGCGATAGGAACGGGGTTGATCAAAAAATCGAATGGTGTTTACGCGAGGCATCCTCTAGCGTTCCTCATGGAGGCTGCAGACGATATTTGCTATGGTATCGTCGACCTGGAGGACGGACATCGCCTTGGTAGAGTATCCTTTACAGAAACGCATGATTTATTGTGGCCAATTGCTTTCCCTACTGGACAAGAACCAAGCGCTTCATACACATCTCTCGACGATAATGCTGGAAAAATTGAGTATTTGCGTGCACGATCTATCGGAAATTTAATCAACGCAACGGTCGATGTATTTAAATTAAATTACGCGGCGATCATGCAAGGAAAATTTGAGAGTGCTTTGGTAGAAAGTTGCAAATTCTCCAACGATCTCGAAAAGATACTTGTTCTATCTCGAGCGCGAATTTATACAACGCCTACAGTACTTCAGATCGAGGCTGCAGGCTATGAAATACTTGGTGGACTTCTTACGAAGTTGGTACCAGCTTTACTTGCGCCAGCTAATGAACGATCAAATGCTCAAAAGAAAATCGTTCAGATAGTGCCAAAGCAATTTACGTTGGGCAACTCCGCTTACGAACGACTAATGGGCGCAACCGACTATGTTTCAGGTATGACAGATTCATTTGCACTCACCTTATTTCGGCGTTTAAACGGAATTGAATTGCCAGGAAGTTCAATTTGATTCAAATAAATTAAAGCGTCATAGGTATAGCCTTCAGGCAGAGGCACTTGCAGAAGTGGATCTTCAAGCTCATACCGCGCAAGTGAAGGCTGGATACATTGAAGATATCCCTGAGCAAGCTCCTGCGGTAATTTCTCTTAATATGTGAGCAGCAAGTGCTTGCGTCATGGAATTTATCGCTCGTGCCTATCCTTTCCGGCATAATCAAATGCAAAATTTGCGTGTACTAGATTTATGCTCGCCGAGGGCATAGAAGAGTTCATCGGCGAGGCCGAATTTCAGGTCAATTTTGCGCCTGAACTTGGTAGAGGTGCACGCGAGCCATTGCTAGGCTTACCCGCGCTGGCTGCTCCGAGGCTGGAAGCGGGGCAATGAATTGGCGAATTTGGTGGCTCAAACTCAAGGAAGCATTGCTCCCTCACGCCAACTACAAATGCTTAACTCCAGCGATCTACCGGAGCGTTTGCCCGCGCGTGACCTTGTGCTCCTAATCGAAAGTAGTGAACTGTGGCGTATTGGTATGGCTTGCCTATGTGGTTGCAAACAGCAGATTGATTTACCTCTCATAAAAGAGGTAAGACCAAGGTGGGAGGTGAGTGTCCATAAAAACGTCGGCCAACTTTTCTTCCTTCGGTCTGGCTGAAAGACGGTTGTTGTTCACACTTTTACGTGCGTGGAGGTAAGGTCATATCGGCATAACACTGGCAGTTAATATTCAATATTCTTCAATGAATCAGTTTTCCATAAATCTAGTTTGTAAATTCGCTTCACATACAAAGGCGGTCACATGCAGAAGATTGGACAGGAAATAATTTTTTCGCCGACCGACCTCTCGGTCTTTGTCGAAAGCCCATTTGCTAGTTGGATGACGAGGTCCGAGCTGGAAAACCGAGATGATGCAGTTCCTCGTGACCCACCGGATGGTTTGATGACTCTTCTTGCGGATCGGGGGATCGAGCATGAAAGAGCTAAGCTAGAGGAGTTCCGGAAGCAGGGGCTCAGCATTATAGAAATTGCCACGTCGGGGTCTGTCAGTGATCGAATAAAGGCTACCGCAGTTGCGCTGCAAAGCGGTGCAGATGTCATTTATCAAGCGTACCTCTCCCTGCCTCCTTTTGCTGGCGTCGCTGACTTCCTATTGAAGAGCTCAGGTGATTCGACGCTAGGTGATTGGCATTATGTCGTCTGGGATACAAAGCTATCGTCAGTAGTGAAGCCTACTTATCTCCTTCAGACATGTTGCTATGCTGAGATGTTGGCAGGCGTCCAAGGCATCGTGTCTGGAACTCTAACCATCGCGCTTGGAAATGGGACTGATGAAGTGTTCCGAACTGCTGATTTCATGTCTTACTATGAATGCACGAAGGCCGAATTTCTCGCGGTGCAAGCTTCGTTTAACGCATTAGACCAGCCGGACCCCGCTAATTCGCGCTCTTGGGGTAATTGGTCGAACTATGCGAACGAATTGCTTACCGAACGTGACCATCTAATTCAGGTCGCGAATATCGGAAGAAGCCAAATAATTCGGCTTAATACGGCAGGAATTTTCACTATGCGGCAACTGGCGGAGTTGTCGGCTAGCGACGACATAAAAGGTATCGCCAGTCCTATGCTTGCAAGGCTACGAGCACAGGCCGCCATCCAACTTAGCAGTTTGGGTTTGGACAAGCCTTTATATGAGATTCGCGACATTCCTGGACAAGGACTCGCATTGTTACCTCCTCGTTCATCAGCTGATATTTTTTTCGATATTGAAGGATTTCCACTTGAAAAAGGTGGGCTCGAATATCTATGGGGAAGCTCGTATTTTGAGGGCGAGCAGCGACAATTTATCGATTTTTGGGCCCACAACGGCGAGCAGGAAAGAAAATGCTTCATCGATTTTATAGAGTGGGCATATGCGCGTTGGATTGAAGATCCCTCTATGCACATCTATCACTACGCCAGCTATGAAATTACGGCATGCAGGAAGCTGATGGGCCGTTATGGAGTTTGCGAAATGGAAGTGGATCAACTTCTTCGCAACGATGTCTTTGTTGATCTGTACAGGATCGTCAAGGATTCGCTGTTACTTGGCGAGCCACGCTACTCAATTAAAAACGTGGAGCATCTGTACCGATCAAAGCGAAGTTCTGATGTTGCCACAGGGGGTGACTCTGTAGTGGTATATGAGAAATGGCGTACAGAGTTCGCTAACGAACATCCAGGTGAAACACCTTCACAGGATGCATGGAAGAACTACGCCGACCTCTCAAATATACGAGATTACAATAAGGATGACTGTGATTCGACACAGGAACTTGCCGCCTGGCTACGCATACAGCAAAAAGAATTGAGCATCGCATATACGGGAAAGGCGGAGATTGTTGCTGCGCCTGAATCTGAAGCGTTAACAAACCTGATTCAGCTACGCGATTCATTGCTTGCGCGATCCACCTATGATATGGCAGCGAATTTAGATGAAGCAAACGTAGCTGAGACCTTGGCTTGGTTACTTGAGTTTCATCGCCGCGAGAGCAAACCGGTATTCTGGCGATTGTTCGATCGGCGTACAAAAAATGAGCATGAACTTTTTGACGACCTGGATTGCATTGCTGGGTGCGAACGAACAGTACGTCCGGCCTATAAACACGCGCCAAAAGATCGAAACCTAACGTATGAATACAAGTTTGACCCTGCTCAGGAATGTAAGGGGCAGCGAGGGAAGTCTTATATTCTTGAGCAAATCGATAATAGCAAAGTTGATGTTGTTAGTATTGATACCTCTTTGGGTATTGTTTGCATAAAGGCGGCGCAAGAACCTCTTGCCCGCATTACGCTTATTCCAGATGAATATATAAGCCCAAATCCGATTCCAAGTGCAATTGAAGCAGTCGCATCCCGATTTTTCACCTCACCTGAGAGTCTAGGGGCAATCCTTGATTTTCTTCAACGAAAACTTCCTCGCATTGCTGGCATTGAATTAGGTAGCGCCATTACAGTCGATGATCGGGCGAGCGGCCGTTTGGACTCCATTATTGCTGCAGTAGTTGGTATGCAGGATACATGTCTCACAATACAGGGTCCGCCAGGAACAGGTAAGACCTATACTGCATCGCATGTCATCGCCCAATTAATGAAAAATGGAAAAAGGGTAGGGATCAGCAGTAACAGTCATAAGGCGATTAACAATCTGTTGATGGGAGCCGCCCAAGTATGTGCGGATCAAGGCATTACAGCGAAATTCGTATGTACCTCTAATACGGATGAAAAGCTCAATGAGTTAGGCGTTTCCATCACCGAAAACAAGGGGCTGGCGGCTTGTGTTTCGGCTTCGTGTGTCATAGGAACGACCGCGTGGGGTTTTTGCCGAGAGGATCTAGAGCAACAGTTTGACTATCTATTCGTGGACGAGGCAGGCCAGGTCAGCGTCGCAAATCTTGTAGGGATGAGTCGCGCGACTCGTAATATCGTACTTATAGGAGATCAGATGCAGTTAGGACAGCCGACGCAAGGTAATCACCCTGGGGAAAGCGGGATGTCAGCACTTGATTACTATATGGGTACGCAAGCCACAATTCCAGATAATCAAGGAATTTTTTTGGGCGTGACCTGGCGCATGCATCCAGAAGTTAATCAATTTATTTCTGATGCAATTTACGAGGGAAGGTTGAATGCAGCAGAAGGCAACGAGCGCCAAATAATTCTAGTTCCAGATGATTATGCTGGGGTACTAAGGAGCGAGGCTGGCATCGTAATCGTACCCATTGAGCATCGTGGAAATACTCAGGGAAGTGATGAGGAGGCGGATGAAATTGCTCGCCTCACACAAGAACTCATTGGACGCACGATGATAAAAAAGAATGGCTCCGAAATGCCGGTTGGGTGGAGTGATATTCTCTTTGTTGCCCCATATAATTTCCAAGTGAATAAACTCAAGGAACGTCTAGCCGTACTGCCAGGGGGACACGCAGCACTTGTTGGAAGTGTGGACAAGTTCCAAGGACAGGAGGCGGCTATAGTATTTGTATCTATGTGTAGCAGTGATGCAAACGAGTCCGCAAGAGGCTTGGATTTCTTATTCGACGAGCGACGTCTCAATGTCGCGGTATCCCGGGCAAAGTGCCTAGCCGTGGTAGTTATGAATCCGTCACTTGCCACTACGAGAGTTTCGAGCCCAAATCAAATGAAAAAGGTAAATGTGCTTTCACGACTTTCTTTAACTCGATGAGCGCTGGCGACGAAAAATTGTTGATAAACTCGCCATCGACAAGTACAAGGCGAGCTTTAGAAACATATCCTATCGTTCGTCGATTCGGCAAAATTCTGACATTAGTCCGCGACCAATGAGTATCACAATAATGATGTCAGGGATTAGCCTGTTTGCAGACATGAACACGAACAATGCCGGGGCTGTTACCTGAGCTTTAGCACCGTAGGCTTCGCTTTGCTTGAGGGACTGCATAAAATGCTAGGTCTCAGTTTTGTACCTGACTGGCTGATGCGGCTATCGCAGGTCACTGGTGCGGTTTGCGCCTTCTATCCCGGGCTGAGCGGGCCTTTTGTCTGGGAACATCAAGACAGGCAAGCGGCCCTCGACCAACTTTATTAAAGCCCGACCAACTTTATTTGCTCTAGTCAGCGCAGTCCAGCCGGCTTACTCCACCGTCACCGACTTGGCCAGATTGCGTGGCTTGTCCACATCCGTGCCGCGCGCCAGCGCCGTGTGGTAGGCCAGCAATTGCAGCGCCACCACGTGCAGGATCGGCGACAGGTCGCCGTAGTGCTCGGGCAGGCGGATGACGTGCAGGCCTTCGCCGGAACTGATGCGCGAGTCCACGTCGGCAAACACATACAATTGGCCGCCGCGCGCGCGCACTTCCTGCATGTTCGATTTCAGCTTTTCGATCAGGGCGTCGTTCGGCGCGATGGTGACGACCGGCATTTCATTCGTCACCAGGGCCAGCGGGCCATGTTTCAGTTCGCCGGCCGGATACGCTTCGGCGTGGATGTACGAGATTTCCTTCAGTTTTAACGCGCCTTCCAGGGCGATCGGGTAGTGCATGCCACGGCCGAGGAAAAGGGCGTTTTCCTTGCGCGCGAATTCTTCCGACCAGGCGATGATCTGCGGTTCCAGCGCCAGCACGGAAGCGATGGCGACGGGCAGGTGGCGCATGGCTTTCAGGTGCGCCGCTTCCTGTTCTTCGGAGAGGCGGCCGTTCACTTGCGCCAGGCACAGGGTCAGCAGGAACAGGCCCGCCAACTGCGTCGTGAAAGCCTTGGTGGACGCCACGCCCACTTCCACGCCGGCGCGCGTGATATAGGCCAAGGCGCATTCGCGCACCATGGCGCTGGTGGCCACGTTGCAGATGGTTAAGGTGTGCTGCATGCCCAGGCTGCGCGCGTGTTTCAGGGCGGCCAGGGTGTCGGCCGTCTCGCCGCTTTGCGAAATGGTGACGACCAGGGTGTTCGGGTGCGGCACGCTGTCGCGGTAGCGGTATTCGCTGGCCACTTCCACGCTGACGGGCACCTTGGCGATCGATTCGATCCAGTATTTGGCCGTCATGCCCGCATACGAGCTGGTGCCGCAGGCGAGAATCAGGACGCGGTCGATCTGCTTGAAGATTTTATAAGCGCCGTCGCCAAACAGTTCCGGCATGATGCTGGTGACGCCTTCGAGGGTGTCGCCGATGGCGCGCGGCTGCTCGAAGATTTCCTTCTGCATGTAATGGCGGTACGGGCCAAGCTCGGCCGCGCCCGTGTGCGCATGCACGGTTTTCACTTCGCGTTCGACGGGCTTGCCGTCGACATCAACGATCCAGCAGCGCGACAGTTGCAGGTCGACCACGTCGCCTTCTTCCAGGTAGATGATCTGGTCGGTCGTGCCTGCCAGCGCCATGGCGTCGGAGGCAACGAAGTTTTCACCATTGCCCAGGCCGACGATCAGGGGCGAACCCTGGCGCGCGGCAACCACGCGGTGCGGTTCGTCGCGGCAGAACACGGCAATCGCATACGCGCCATCGAGGCGTTTGACGGCCTGCTGCACGGTCTCGAACAGGTCGCCGTTGTACATGTGTTCGACCAGGTGGGCGATCACTTCCGTATCCGTCTGGCTCTGGAAAACGTAGCCGAGGGCCGTCAGTTCGGCGCGCAGCTCGTCGTGGTTTTCAATGATGCCGTTATGCACCAGCGCCACGCGGGCATTCTCTTCCGTTGGGGAAAAGTGCGGGTGCGCATTGAAATTGACAGGCGCGCCATGCGTGGCCCAGCGCGTGTGGGCGATGCCCGTAAAACCGCTCAAGCCTTCTTCGGCGATCTGCTTTTCCAGTTCGGCCACGCGCGAGGTGGAACGCGAACGCTGCAAGCGGCCATCGGCGTGCAGGGCGATGCCGCAGGAATCGTAGCCGCGGTATTCCAGGCGCTTCAAGCCTTCGACCAGGATGGGAGTGATATTACGCTGCGCTACCGCGCCGACGATGCCGCACATGGAAACCTCTGTCTAAAATTTAATCAATGCACGCATGCTAATGCAGAGTGATTGAAATATGCTTTCTAAATCGGTGCATTTTTGACTGAATATTTCACCGCTATTTCATAGTGAAATATTATTTCATTTAGAATGGATTTATTTCCTAATTCATCACCATCATGAGCGAACACAACATTACCCTCGACGAGATCGATCGTCGCATCCTGAATGCTTTGCAAATTGATGCATCGCAAACCAACAGCGAGCTGGCCAAGGCGGTGCACGTCTCTGCGCCCACCTGTTTGCGGCGGGTCAAGCAGTTGAGGGAAAGCGGCGTGATCGAACGCCAAGTGGCCATCGTCGCGCCGCAGCTGGTGGGCGCGCGCCTGACGGCCATCGTGGAGATCACGCTCGACGTGCAGGCGGCCGAGCGCATGGCGGCATTCGAGCAGCTGGTGGCCGACGAGGCGGCCGTGCTGCAGTGCTACCGCGTCTCGCCGGGGCCTGACTTCGTGCTGATGGTGCAGGTGGCCGACATGCCAGCCTATCACGCGCTGGCGCACCGCGTCTTTACCGCGCATGCGAATGTACGCAACGTGAAAAGCTATTTTTCCACCTTCCGCAGCAAATTCGAAACGCGTATCGCCGTCTGAGTTCCTACGGCCAAGTTACCCACCGCTTGCCCACCGCTTATACGGCACTTTCCCACTGGCTATACGCAGCTTCTGCACAGGCTTATGCACAGGACAGGTACCTGCGGCAGGCAGTGCCTGTCAGGGATCTTCGCCAGACAAGGCCAGACGCCGCACCCTGCGCGCGCCGGCAATATCCCCATGCCATCCGATTATCGGGTCTTGCACCGTATCCAGAGAAAAATAGATGGGCTTGTGCACCACTTCCACACAGCTTGCCAACAGTTTATATGGCACTTATCGACAGGCTTATCCACAGATACCCGCCTCGACCCGCTTGCAACAGCGAAACCAGGCCCGTGAGCGCCGCACAATGCAGGCGGCGTGGCCCGTGCAGCGATGATGGACGCACACCAGGCAAGCGAACTCCACGAAAACAAATGGATGATCACGACAGCGCATCAAACAGCGAAGTTTTCCACCAGCTATCCACCACCTATCCCGGGCATTTCCACAGACTTACCCACATACACGGTCAACGTCATCCGCGTGCGGAAGGAGTTATCCCCACTTGTCCCCGCGCTATGCAGCGCTTATCCGCAGTCTTACGCACAGACTTGTCCACATTCCGGGAATAAACACATGGCTGGCAGCGAGGCCCTGGCAGGAAACGTGAAAAGAGCGGGGACAGGCGCAGGCCAGGCCATCAAGTGAGAACTTGCACATAGCTTATGCGCAGCTTGCCCACATGCTTATCCAGCACTTGTCGACGGGCTTACCCACATAGTTATCCACAGAAAGAAAAAGGCAGGCCGATGGCCTGCCTGTGTGCAAGGACTGCAGTGACGGTTTACTTCTTGATCTTCACGGGACGCGCCCAGCCGTCGATGGTCAATTGGCGGGCGCGCGAGACGGTCAGCTTGCCGGCCGGCGCATCTTTCGACAGGGTCGTGCCGGCGCCCAGGGTGGCACCCTTGCCGACGGTGACGGGCGCGATCAGCTGGCTGTCGCTGCCGATGAAAGCATCGTCTTCAATCACCGTGCGGAACTTGTTCACGCCATCGTAGTTGCAGGTAATGGTGCCAGCGCCGATGTTGACCCGTGAGCCGATGGTGGCGTCGCCGATGTAGGCCAGGTGGTTGGCCTTGCTGTGCGCGGCGACCTGGCTGTTTTTCACTTCGACGAAATTACCGATATGCACATCTTCGGCCAGGGCCGTACCCGGGCGCAGGCGCGCGTACGGGCCGATCAGTGAGCCAGCGCCGACGACGGCATCTTCGATATGGCAGAAGGGCTTGATGTACGCGCCGGCCGCCACGGTGGCGTTGATGATGACGTTGTTGGGTCCCACGCGCACGCCGTCGCCCAATTCCACCCGGCCTTCAAACACGCAGCCGACGTCGATGCTGACGTCGCGGCCGCAAATGAGTTCGCCGCGCACGTCGATGCGCGCCGGGTCGAGCAGGGTCACGCCCCGTTCCAGCAGCGCTTGCGCGATATTGTTCTGGTGAATGCGTTCCAGCTGCGCCAGTTGCACCTTGCTGTTGACGCCCGCCACTTCCCACACGGCGGCAGGATGCGCGGAGGTCACGACGACGCCATCGGCAACGGCCTGGGCAACGATATCGGTCAGATAGTATTCCCCTTGCGCATTGTTGTTCGACAGGGCCGCCAGCCATTTTTTCAGGGCAACGGTGGGCGCGACCATGATGCCGCTGTTGATCTCCCTGATGGCGCGCTCGTCCGGCGTGGCATCCTTTTCCTCGACGATGCGCACGATGGCGCCGTGTTCGCGCACGATGCGGCCCAGGCCGAAAGGATCGTCCTGTTCCACGGTCAGGATGGCCAGCTTGTCCTTGCCGGCGGCCTGCACCAGTTGCTGCAGGGAAGCGGCACTGGTCAGCGGCACGTCGCCATACAGCACCAGGGTGGGCACCGTGTCGTCGAGCAGGGACACGGCTTGCTGCACCGCGTGGCCCGTACCGAGCTGCTGCGCCTGTTCTGCGGCCTGTATCTGCACGGCATGGCTGGCGTTGTAGCCATCGAGCAACTTCAGCACCGCTGCGCCCCCATGCCCGTAAATCACGCATAATCGGGACGGCGCCAGGCTACGCGCTGTATCGATCACATGCGACAGCAGCGGCTTGCCAGCCAGCGGGTGCAGTACTTTTGGCAGTGCCGACTGCATGCGTTTCCCCATACCGGCGGCGAGAATGACAACGTTCATAGACCGTAATTTTTTTAAGTTAAGAATATGAAAAAGTTTAACACGCAGCCCCCATTCTCCAGCCGCTTTCGTTACGCCGTGCTGGCCATGCTGTTCATCATCGTCGCCGGCTGCAGCGGCTTGCGCCTCGCGTATAACAATGGCGACACCGTGCTGTACTGGTGGCTCAACGCCTACGTCGACCTGGACCGCGACCAGAAGGGCTGGGTGCGCGAGGATATCGACAAGCTGTTCGACTGGCACCGCAAGACGCAATTGAAGGATTACGTGGAAATCCTGCGCACAGGCCAGAAACAGCTGCAGGGCAACGTCACGCAGGCGGACCTGATGGCGGACTACAGCGAGATCAAGCACCGCACCCAGGCGCTGCTGTTGAAGGCGGCGCCCGAGCTGGCCGACCTGGCCCGTTCGCTCAAGCCCGAGCAGATCGCGCAGATGGAAAAGAAGTTCAAATCAAATAATGACGATTACCGCAAGAAATACCTGAGCGGCGACCAGGACAAGCGCCAGCAGTTGCGCTACAAGAAAGCCATGGAGCAATTCGAGCTGTGGTTCGGCAGTTTCAGCCGCGAGCAGGAAGCGCAGATTCGCAAGGCATCGGACGCGCGCCCGCTGAACAATGAGATCTGGCTCGACGAACGCATGCGGCGCCAGCAGAATGTGCTCAACCTGGTAAAAAAGGTGCAGCAGGAAAAGCTCGGCAAGGACGCCACCGTGGCCCTCATCAACACCCTGGTCAAGGACAGTTTCGAACGCCTCGAGCACTCCGAGCGCAAGGCCTTTTTTGATGCCTACGAAAGCAGCACGGCGCAGATGGTCCTGACGGTGATCAAGATCGCCACGCCGGCGCAAAAAGAGCATGCGATCAAGCGCATGCAGGGCTGGATCGACGATTTCAATTCCCTCGCCAGCCAGCCCAAATAAGGCCAACTGGACGCCAGCGCCAGCCGGGGGGCGGGCGCTGGGCCAGGGGGCCATATGCTATAGTGGCCGCCATTGAATTGAAGAAATCCCCATGCAAAAGAAGATTAAAAAACCCGCCAAAGTTCCCGTCCACCACGCGCCGCCACCGAACCAGGTGCGCATCATCGGCGGCCAGTGGAAGCGTTCCGTGCTGCCTGTGTTGCAGGCACTGGGCTTGCGCCCGACACCGGACCGCGTGCGCGAAACCGTGTTCAACTGGATCAACCACTTGCGCGACGGCGACTGGTCCAGTGCCCAGGTGCTGGATCTGTTCGCCGGCAGCGGCGCACTGGGCTTTGAAGCGGCCAGCCGCGGCGCCGCGTCCGTCACCATGGTCGACACGCATACGCCCGTGATCCGCCAGCTGGAAGAGAACAAGACGAAATTGCGCGCCGAGAACGTGCAGCTGCTGCGCGGCGACGCCCTGCTGACGGCGCAAGGCCTGGCGGCACGGGGCCAGCGCTTCGACCTGATCTTCCTCGATCCGCCCTACCAGCAGGATTTCCTGGCGAAAGCCTTGCCGCTGTGCGCCAACCTGCTCAAGGAAGGCGGCATGGTCTACGCGGAATCGGGCTTGCCGCTGGTCTTCGACGAGAATAGCGCCCTGGAGAAGCCGGAATGGATGGCGCCGTGGGAAGTCATCCGCGCCGACAAGGCGGGCACCGTCTACTATCATTTGCTAACTTACAACAAAGTACCGGCAACTGCCTGAATCTGCCTGTTAATTGAGCAGAAACAGCCCCCAGCCCGAGGCCCTGCACCAAAGTAGACACCATTTTCAGGCATAATGCGCGTCTATATTGGTGCATCGTTAGGGAGCCGCAATGGTTGTAGCCGTTTATCCAGGAACATTCGATCCGCTCACGCGTGGTCATGAAGATTTGGTGCGCCGCGCATCGGGTCTGTTTGACAAGCTGATCGTCGGTGTGGCCGACAGCAAGAACAAGCAACCGTTTTTCTCGCTCGACGAACGCCTGGAAATCGCCAACGAAGTGCTGGGGCATTACCCGAATGTGCAAGTGGAAAGCTTTTCCGGCCTGCTCAAGGATTTCGTGCGCAAGCATGAAGCGCGGGTCATCGTGCGCGGCTTGCGCGCCGTCTCCGACTTCGAATACGAATTCCAGATGGCGGGCATGAACCGCTACCTGCTGCCCGATGTCGAAACCATGTTCCTGACGCCATCCGACCAGTACCAGTTCATTTCCGGCACCATCGTGCGCGAAATCGCGGCGCTGGGCGGCGACGTCTCGAAGTTTGTCTTCCCCTCGGTGAACCGCTGGCTGCAAAACAAGATTGCCGCCAACGCGGCCTCATCGCAATAAGTAAGAGTGAAATCATGGCATTACTGATCACCGACGAATGCATCAATTGCGACATTTGCGAGCCCGAGTGCCCGAATGACGCGATCTACATGGGCGCGGAAATCTACGAAATCGATCCCAACAAGTGTACCGAATGCGTGGGCCACTTTGACGAGCCGCAATGCCAGCAAGTGTGCCCCGTCAGCTGCATCCCGTTCAATCCCGCCTGGCGCGAAAGCCCGGAGCAATTGATGGCCAAGTACGAGCGCCTGCAGGCAGAGCTGCCTGCCGCCAAGCCTTAACCTTTCCTCCACGCCACTGTCCGTGGCGCCAGCTTCTGCCAACTGTTCTACACTGTGTGCTGGCTGTTCCGCAGCACCTGGTTATCCACGGAGGTAGAAGATGCAAATAAGCACATCCCGTCTGGCCCGCTGCCTGGCCGCCGCCAGCCTGTGCGGCGCCCTGGCGCAGCCGGCCCTGGCCGTCGACGTGGGCGGCGTCAAGCTCGACGATACGGTGCAGCTGGCCAGCCGCGAGTTGAAACTCAATGGCGCCGGCGTGCGCTACAAGGTCATTTTCAAGGTCTACACGATCGCCCTGTACCTGCCGGAAAAGAAAACCCAGCTGGCCGACATCCTGGCGCTGCCGGGTCCGCGGCGCCTGGAAATCGTCATGTTGCGCGATATCACCTCCGACGAGCTGGGCAAGGCCTTCATGCAGGGCTTGAACCGCAGTTCCGACCAGGCCGACCGTACCCGTTTGCTGAGCCAGACGATGCAGTTCGGCGCCATGTTCGAAATGGTCCCGGGCTTGAAAAAGGGCGACATCCTGACGGTGGACTGGCTGCCGGAAGAGGGCACATTGTGCAGGCTGAACGGCAAGCAGGTGGGCGACAAGGTACCCGAGCTGGCCTTCTACAATGCGCTGCTGAAAATTTGGATCGGCGCCCATCCGGCCGACACCCAGTTGCGCGCCCACTTGCTGGGCGACACGGCATAGCCAACAACGCGGACGAAAAAAAAGCCGGTTCGCACCGGCTTGTCATGCTGCAATAGCGAACTTAGGCGCGGCTCGACAGGGCGCGCAGTTCAGCCGCATTGCTTGGCGATACGCCATCCATCTTGCCCAAGGTACGCTTGAGCGACTGCGCTTCGCGCATCTGCTGGCGCGCCAGGCGCTGCTCGCGGCTCAGCTTTGGACGCACCACCAGCACCATGGCGCGGGCAATGCCTACCAGCAAAGGCTTGAACAGCAGGGCAAAAGCGCCCGCAGCCACGATCACCAGTACGATTTGCAGGGCGTTGAGCAGGGAAATCTCCAGCACGGGTGCGGATACTGCGTACAGGGCGGAGGCGAAGGTAGACATACTGTTCCAGTGCATTATAGAATTTGACGGTACTATAGTGCAGTGCAACATATAAATCTAATTCCATTTCTTGATACCAATTATATGAATCATGAATGGAAAGATGTAATATTTTTTAACGAGTGAAAATATTCGTGCCCGGCGCGGTTTACACTCATGACACATTACTTTGAATTCAACTTTTATCTGGGCTTTCCATGAGTTTTCTGACGCTGGATCTGAACTTGCTGCGGGTTTTCGACGCCGTCATGACGGAACAAAACCTGACGCGCGCAGCCGGCCACCTGGCGATGACGCAGCCGGCGGTATCGAACGCCATCAAGCGCTTGCGCGAAAGCCTCGGTGACGAGTTGCTGATCCGCACCGCGTATGGCGTGAAACCCACGCCGCGCGCCGAAGCCCTGTGGCCTTCCGTGCGTTCGGCCCTGGCCAGCCTGGAAGCGGCCGTCACGCCGGAAACCTTTGACGTGTCGAAAACCCACGCCACCTTCCGCATGGCCATGGCCGACGCCACGGCAGCGTTCTGGCTGCCTTCCCTGATGCGCTCGATCGAACGCGAAGCGCCCGGCGTCAACGTGCGCATGATGCCGCTGACCACGCGCGAACCGCGCCCGATGCTGCTGCGCGGCGACATCGACCTGGCCGTCGGCTTCTTTCCCGGCGTGGCGGCGCAATTGTCGAGCGAGACGGGTTCGCCCATCCGCCATGAACGCCTGTATTCCGGCAAGTATGTGTGCGTGATGCGGCGCGGCCATCCGCTGGCCGACAAGGAATTGACCTTGGATAACTACTGCGCGGCGAACCATTTGCTGGTGAGCTTTTCCGGCCGCGCGCATGGCTTGATCGACGAGGCGCTGTCGCAGATCCACCGCGAGCGGCGCATCCTGTTGACGGTGAACCAGTTCTTCACGGCCGGCAGAGTCGTCGCCAATTCCGACCTGATCACCGTCCTGCCGCGCCATCTGATCGCCTCGACGGGCATGACGGAATCGCTGCTGTACAAGGATTTGCCATTGACCTTGCCTGCCGTCCACCTGGACATGCTGTGGCACGAGCGCGACGCGCGCAGCCCCGCCCACAAATGGCTGCGCAATCACCTGGAAAGCATGAACACGCCCACCCTGCGCACCGCCACGGCGGCCGGCGGCGGCGTGGCACCGAAGCCCCATATAGAGTGACAAAATTAGCGGCACGAACGTCTGAGAAAATCGTGGCGAGCGGAAGTAAGGCTCGGCGCCCCCGTTGGCCCGAGAAGCGGAACTGTGCTCTGGCACAGTGAGCATCGCAGGCCGCAAATTACGACGCGCAGTAGATTTAATCAGATGTTCATCATGCGTGGCTGCTGGAACGATATCCCACCCTGAAGCCGCCCCAGTGCTTGCCATCGACGTGGATGGGAACGGATAAATCGTGCATGACTTCGCCCGTGTCGCGTTTATACGTCTGCAGCAGGAACGGTTTGGTGTTGCTGCCGCAGCGCGCGCCCGTGCGGTCGCTGAAGATGCGCTTGGTCCGGTTGTTGACGATATCGGTGGCGTAGTCGCCCGTCAGCGGCTGGGAAAATTTCTTGTTATGCGTTGGAAAGTATCCATTGTTGTCGACGGCGCCCGCATACGCCAGGTGGGGCAGGGCGGCCAGCACGCCTTCCTGCAAGTCCGGCAGCACCTTGTCTGTAAACGCGTCGAACTTGGTGTTGTGCTTGGGCGGATTGGTGTTCGGGATGGGCCGGTAATGGCGGTCGAACAGGGCTTCGCGCGTGATGCGGCCCGAAGCGATCGCCTGCTCGAACAGCTTGCCCACGTCGCGCGCGGCGCGCTGGGCGGCCGCGCGGATTTCATCGTGCGGCGTGGCCACGCTCGATTCACCGAGGGCGCCGGCGATCACTTCGGCCCGCTCGGCCAGGGCCATGGCCGATTGCGTGGCACGCGGCAATTCGGCGTTGGTCGACAGCATGCTGTCACGGATTTGCAAGATGGCGTCGGCAATGACCTGCGTCGTGTCGACGTGTTCGCGCGAAGCACGGGCGATCTGCCCGATCTCGTCTTCCGACACGCCCGATGATTCCTCGATATGGCTCAAGGACGCGTGCACGCTTTCCACATTGCGCGCCGCTTCCGTCACGCCGGCAGCCAGCGAGCTCATGCCGAGCGCGGCTTTTTCCGACTGCTCATTGATTTCGCGCACCATCACGCTGATCTCATCGGAGGCTTCCTTGGTGCGCTGCGCCAGCTGCCGCACTTCCCCGGCCACCACGGCGAAGCCACGGCCATGTTCGCCGGCGCGCGCCGCCTCGATGGCGGCGTTCAGCGCCAGCAGATTGGTGCGCGCGGAAATATCGGAAATGGCTTCCGTAAAGCCCGTGATGCGCCTGGATTTTTCCTGCAGGCTCAGCATGGCGCTGGAAGCGCCCTGCGCTTCCTCGCGGGCGCTATTGATGCGCCGCAAGCCCTGGTCCACTTCGGCGCGCGCCGCCACGCTTTCCACGCGCACGCCGGCAGCCACCTTGGCGGCCCGTTCCGCATTGGCGGCGATCTTTTCCGTCATCACCGCGTTCTGTTCCGAACTGTCGGCGATGTCGCTGGCCGTCTGCACGTCGAGTTCCACCTTCTGTTTGACGGAGTCGACGAAATACGAGGTTTCCGCCGCGCCGATCATGATGGCGTCGATGGCCGTGCCCACCGTATCGGCGAACTGGTGCAAGCCCGGCTCGCCGCGCGGACGGCTGGCAAACGCCAGCAGCGCGGCGCCGATGGCGGCGGCCACGCAGGCAATCAGATAGGGATGGTCGCCGCCCGACAGCAGCAGCAGATAGGCCAGGCAACAGGCCACGGCCATGGCCAGGATCGTGAATACAAAGAAACGCACCAGCTGATGCTGCAACTGCTTCATTTGTCCCCCGCTGCGCGAAACCGTCACGCCCCCATCGGGGACGTGGTGTAACCGTATGCGGGGAGGCACGATTGCCCGCCTTGCACCCTGAACTGGCGTCTGTGCGTCGTTTCAGGCGGCTACCGGATAGCAGAATTGTAGTTCTACCCTACAACATTTGTTCCGATAGCTCAATCACAAAAGAGGCGACACTACTCCCCGGTCACTTAATCGGCAATTTGGTCGTGTTTTTGACCTCTTCCATGACGGCATAAGTGTGGGTTTCCCGCACACCTTTTTGCAACAGGGTCTTGCCGAGGAATTCGCGGTAAGCGGCCATATCCTTGACGCGCGCCTTGACCAGATAATCGAAACCGCCGGCAACCATATGACATTCCAGTACCTCTGGAATGATTTGTACGCTATGCTTGAAGGCGTCGAACACTTCCGGTGTCGTGCGATCGAGCACCACTTCGATGAAGACCAGCAACGAGACGTCGAGCAACTGCGGGTTCAACTGGGCCGTGTAGCCCATGATGTAGCCCGATTCATGCAGCTTGCGCACGCGCTCCAGGCAAGCGGCAGGCGACAGGTTCACACGTGCGGCCAGCTCCACGTTGCTGATGCGTCCATCACTCTGCAATTCCATCAGGATTTTCTTACTGATCTTGTCCAGCATGCGAATCACCCCCATATAAATATTATTTGGTTAAATTGTCGCATCAAAAACTATCTATTGCTAGTGCTGTGTATTACCAGAATTAATCCATAAGAATCCCCTTTACAATCGAATCATCTTAACGTTCGACTTTCTGTATTTTTTTGCACCAAAAAAGGGCAAGAATTACCGCAAGTTTCGTCTTCTTTTTCCTTGTAAAGAGTTCCTATGCACCCTGCTGGCCCCTCGGCTTTTACCCCGATTCCCTTTGCCGCGCTCCAGGCGGAAATCCTGCCCGAAGCGACGCCACAACGCGCTGCCATCACGGCCGCCTATAGGCGCGACGAGGTTTCCGCCGTGCAGTGGTTGTTGCAGCAAGTGCGCGCCAGCAGCGATGAAACAACGGCCGAAGGCCAGGCCCTGGCGCACCGTCTGGTCTCCGCCGTGCGCCAAAAACGCACACGCGCCTCCGGTGTCGATGCACTGATGCATGAGTTCTCGCTGTCCTCGGAAGAGGGTGTTGCATTGATGTGTTTGGCCGAAGCGCTGTTGCGTATACCCGACAGTCAAACGGCCGATCGCCTCATCGCCGACAAAATCAGCAAGGGCGACTGGCGCAAGCACCTGGGCGAATCGCCCTCGCTGTTCGTCAACGCGGCCACCTGGGGCTTGCTGATTACGGGCAAATTGGTCAGTACCAGCAGCGAATCAGGCCTGGGCTCGGCCATGACCAAACTCATCGCCAAGGGCGGCGAACCGCTGATACGCAAGGGCGTCGATCTGGCCATGCGCATGCTGGGCAACCAGTTTGTCACGGGCCAAACCATCGAGGAAGCGCTGAAAAACAGCCGCGAGAACGAAACGCGCGGCTACCGCTACTCGTACGACATGCTGGGCGAAGCGGCGCTGACGGAAAAAGACGCGGCCAACTACTATGCCTCGTATGAAACGGCGATCCACGCCATCGGCAAGGCCTCGAATGGCCGCGGCATCAAGAACGGCCCCGGCATTTCCGTGAAACTGTCGGCCCTGCACGCGCGCTACAGCCGCGCCCAGCGTGCCCGCGTCATGGACGAATTGTTGCCTCGCGTCAAAGCGCTGCTATTGCTGGCGAAGCAGTACAACATCGGCTTCAATATCGATGCGGAAGAAACCGACCGCCTGGAACTGTCGCTCGACCTGATGGAAGCGCTGGCCTTCGATCCTGACCTGGCCGGCTTTGAAGGCATTGGCTACGTGGTGCAGGCGTATCAAAAACGCTGCCCGTATGCCATCGATTACCTTATCGACCTGGCGCGCCGCAGCAACCGCAAGTTCATGGTGCGCCTGGTGAAAGGCGCGTATTGGGATGCGGAAATCAAACGCGCGCAAGTCGACGGCCAGGAAGGCTATCCCGTCTACACGCGCAAGGTCTACACGGACGTGTCCTACCTGGTGTGCGCGCAAAAACTGCTGGCCGCCAGCAAGGATATCTACCCGCAATTTGCCACGCACAATGCGCAAACGCTGTCGACCATTTACACCTGGGCCAAGCGCGACGGCATTACCGACTACGAATTCCAGTGCCTGCACGGCATGGGCGAGACCCTGTACGACCAGGTCGTCGGCCCGGCCAACCTGGACAAGCCATGCCGCATCTACGCCCCTGTCGGCTCGCATGAAACCCTGCTGGCCTACCTGGTGCGCCGCCTGCTGGAAAACGGCGCCAACTCTTCGTTCGTCAACCAGATCGTCGACGAAAGCGTGGCCATCGATAGCCTGATCCGCGATCCGCTGGAACTGGCGCGCCTGCAGGGCGGCTTGCCGCACCCGTCGATTCCGCTGCCGCTGGACATGTTTGGCAACGAACGCAAGAACTCGTCCGGCCTGGACCTGTCGAATGAAGACACCCTGCGCACCCTGGCCGCCGGCCTGGCACAGCAGCATCAATGGCAGGCGACGCCGCTGATCGATGGTGCCGTCAGCCTGAACGCGCCCACGCAGGTCATCCATAACCCGGCGCAACACGACGATATCGTCGGCAAGGTTGCCGAAGCTGGCCCAGCGGATGTGGAAACGGCGCTGGCCAGCGCCAGCGCCTACGCCATGGACTGGCAGACCACGGAGCCGTCGATCCGCGCGCAAGCCTTGCTGCGCGCGGCCGACCTGTTCGAGGAACACCATATCGAGCTGATGGCCCTGGCCGTGCGCGAAGCGGGCAAGTCCCTGCCGAACGCGATCGCCGAGATCCGCGAAGCCGTCGATTTCCTGCGCTACTACGCGGCGCAGGTGGAGCATGCGCCCAACACCCTGGCGCTCGGTCCCGTTACCTGCATCAGCCCGTGGAATTTCCCGTTGGCTATCTTTACGGGCCAGCTGGCCGCCGCCCTGGCCGCCGGCAACGTGGTGCTGGCCAAGCCGGCGGAGCAAACGCCGCTGATCGCCTGGCGCGCCGTGCAATTGCTGCATGCGGCTGGCGTGCCGCGCGGCGCGCTGCAATTTTTGCCTGGCAGCGGTGAAGTGGTTGGCGCCGGCCTGTGCAACGACACGCGCGTAAAAGGCGTGATTTTCACAGGGTCGACGGAAGTGGCGCAGCTGATCAACCGCAACCTGGCCGCGCGTGCCGTGGCGGAAAGCATCGACATTCCCCTGATCGCCGAGACGGGCGGGCAGAATGCCCTGATCGTCGATTCGTCCGCCTTGCCGGAACAGGTGGTGCAGGACGTGATGTCGTCCGCCTTCGACAGCGCCGGCCAGCGCTGCTCGGCCTTGCGCGTGCTGTTCCTGCAGGCGGAAATCGCCGATAAAACCATCCACATGCTGAAAGGCGCCATGCAGGAATTGCGTGTTGGCAATCCTGACCGCCTGGCAACGGATATCGGCCCCGTCATCGATGCGGAAGCGCAAGGCAATCTGCTGGCGCACATCAACAAGATGAAGACCGTGGCCCTCGACCATTATTCGCTCGACCTGCCCACCGTGAAAGGCACGTTTGTCGCCCCGACCGTGCTGGAAATCAAGTCGCTGTCGCAATTGACGCACGAAGTGTTCGGCCCCGTGCTGCACGTGATCCGCTACAAGCGCGCCGAATTGCCGCAACTGGTGCAATCGATCAATGACAGCGGTTACGGTTTGACCCTGGGCATCCATACGCGCATCGATGAAACCATCGACTTCATCACCAAGCGCGCGCATGTGGGCAATATCTACGTGAACCGCAACATCGTCGGTGCCGTGGTGGGCGTGCAGCCGTTCGGCGGCGAAGGCAAATCGGGCACCGGTCCGAAAGCCGGTGGCCCGCTGTACCTGAAACGCCTGCAGCGCAATGCCCCGGCCGGCGCGCAGCACCAGCGCCAGGCGGCACCGGCGCTCGATGCGCTGACCGTGTGGGCGAAGATGCATGGCCACGACAAGGTCATGCATCTGGCGCAGGAATACACGCGTACGACCTTGCTGGGCAGCACCACCGTCTTGCCAGGCCCGACGGGCGAACGCAATACCCTGAGCTTTGCCGCGCGCGGCACGATTCTGTGTGCGGCAGCCACGACGGGCGTGCTGATGAACCAGCTGGCGGCCGTGCTGGCGACGGGCAACCAGGCGCTGGTGCTGGCGCAATCGCCGGCATTGATCCCGGGCGACTTGCCGGCGGCGTTGAAAGACCGCATCCAGGTCGTCACCAGCCTGGAGTCCGTCAAGCATGATTTCCAGATCGCCATGATCGAACCCGTGCTCGACAGCCAGCTCAAACCACTGCTGGCGGCCCGGGAAGGCGCCCTGGTGGGCACGATCGAGACGACGGAAGAGGGTGTCATCCCCCTGTGGCGCCTGGTCGCCGAGCGGGCGCTGTGCGTGAATACGACGGCGGCCGGCGGTAACGCCAGCCTGATGATGCTGAGTGTTTAAAGGACGCTGAGAAAAACTCCAGGCGTTGTTGCCTGGCCTGGCCGTACAGTCGTACTGCCTGCGGCAAGGCGCCTCACCCTGAACATTTTTCAGTTTCCCTTGTGTTGAAATAGAAAGGGCAGAACCAGTGGTTCTGCCCTTTTTTTATGCACGCCGAATAAAAATCAGCCAGCCAGGCGCTGGCACAGTTGCTGGATCACGGTAAACGCATACGGTGAGGCGACGCTCTGCACGAAACGCATGAAGTCGACTGCCGCCTCTTCGTTGGCGTTGTCGGAAATGGTGCGCATGACGGTAAACGGCACGCCCAGTTCAAAACATACTTGCGCCACGGCGGCCCCTTCCATTTCGACGGCCAGCAAATCGGGCAGATCCTGTTTCAATTGACGGATGTGCGCGGCATTGCTGATGAACTGGTCGCCGCTGGCAATCATGCCGCGATGTACTTTGGCGTGCTGCAGACCAAATTGCGCGATATCGGCCGCCTGCAGCACGCTGGAAGCGTCGTTACGCAGGAAATCTTCCGCAGCGCCGGCCAGTTGCGTGCTCAGCTCCAGGTCCGTGGCAAAGCGCTGCAGACCCGTCAGCGGCACTTCAAAGCGGGGAAACAGGGGACGCGCATCCATATCGTGCTGCAGCAGCGCTTCCGCGACCACGATATCGCCCACTTTCACGTGTTTATCCCCACTGCCGGCCACGCCGGTGAAGACGATGTGGGTAACTCCGTACTTTTCCACAAGGATAGAAGCTGTCATGGCAGCGGCAACCTTGCCCAGACGCGACAGGACGCACACAGCGTCGATATTCCAGAGTGTTCCCAGGGTGTAGTCGCGCATGACGTGCGAGTGCCTCTGGGGGCCTTGCATGGCTTCTACCAGCCCCTGCTGTTCTTCGTGCAAGGCACTGATGATGCCTAAACGCATTTTTTTGTGTGGATACATGCCGTTTTTACAGGTTTTACAGGTTGCAAGACTTAAAACACGTGCTTGACAGCCGTTCGGGCAACTTTTCCACCGTCCGCGTTTGTCTCTGTGTTTTAAATAAAGATGTATACATAAAAATAGTAATGATAGTAAACGCCCATTTTTTTGTGGATAAGTCGGTATACCGTATAAAAATCATCGACTTGGCGTCCAAAAAAGTAGGCGCACAAGCATTGTATCCACGCCGGACTTGTTTGGGATAAAAATCGGCTTGTGGACAAAGATCGACTTTTCCCACATCTCATCCTGTGGATATGCAGGCACTTATCCACAACGACAAGCAAAAATCGGGGTTTCTGTTGCAATCCAGGCCACTCGGCGCTTGCCGGGACGCGATACGCATGCCGGTGCAAAGAACGTCGGCAGTTCACTGGCGCGGTTCTTTCACCGACGCTGGCATCAAGGTAATTCCTGGAAGACGGTTTGGCAGTGCGTCGTGCTGTCGCCTTTGACTTTTTTTTTACCGTTCGATGCCTGTTTTTTGCAAGTATCCCCGGACTTCCGCTTTTTTTGTCGGTTTACAATAGATCTATATATAAAAATAGTAGTAATAGTAAACGCGTATTTTTCTGTGGATAAGTCGCTTTTTTTCAACAGGATCAACCGTTTACGTGAAAAATAAAGCGTGCATAATCGCTGTATCACACGAGGAGCGAAATTGTATAAAATGCGGGCCTGCGCATAACTTCGTGTTTACACACAAGTCATCCTGTGGATATCAAGTGAGTTATCCACAATCGTTTCAAAAACCCCCTCTTGACACCTATCTTGTTACCAGTCCTGTGCCTGGCAGGAACCGTTTGCGTCTGCTTGATTGCAAAACGGTTTTGCAGTGCTGTGCGCGTGACGTTGGCCGTGCCGGTTTTCGTGGCGCAGTTGCTGGCGCGATTTTTTTTTTTGCAACGCGCTGTTTTTTTGTGATGTTGACGTTGGTGCCGGTCATGGCGCGCAGCAGGACAAAACGCAGCGTTGTCGGGTTTACCTTAACAAGCTTGTATACAAGCATAGTAATAGTAGTTAACGCCGACAACTTCTGTGGATAACTACGGATTTATCCTTGTAAACAATCGCTTGGCGCGCGGATAAACGCTGAGTAAGCGTTGTATGCCCATAGGACCGTTTCTGGACAAAAAAAAGTACGGTAAAAAAATTTTCGTTTACGCACATTGTGTACCTGTGGATATCCATATGGTTATCCACAGCTGATGACCCTTGTCTGAAACGATTTTTTTCCCTGTCCGCAGCCTTGTTGTCGCGCCAAAACCATGGCAATGCGATTAATGTCGCCCTGGCACGGCACAGGTGGTACTCTGGCTTGCGGCTCGCAAGCGACTCACAGCGCACGGCCGTGCATGCATGAACGAATACAGACTCTGGTAACGGGACGCGGCGGGGAGACACGCCGCGCGACAGCTTGATGGCATACCTAAAGGAGCTTCATTGGAATCGGCAGGCGAATACGACTACATCATCGTGGGCGGCGGCACGGCAGGCTGCGTGCTGGCCAACCGGCTCACGCGCGACAAGGACGCCAGTGTGTTGCTGGTGGAAGCGGGCGGCAAGGACGACTATGTGTGGATCCACATCCCCGTCGGTTATCTGCATTGCATCGGCAATCCCCGCACGGACTGGCTGTATTCCACGCAGGCGGACGCGGGCCTGGGCGGACGCAGCCTGATCTATCCACGCGGAAAAGTGCTGGGCGGCAGTTCTTCCATCAATGGCATGATCTATATGCGCGGCCAGGCCGGCGATTACGACCATTGGGCCGACCTGACGGACGACGCTTCCTGGCGCTGGGACAAAATCTTGCCGCTATTTAAGCAAAGCGAGGATTATTACGGCGGCGCCTCGGAAAACCATGGCGTGGGCGGAGAATGGCGTGTGGAAAAACAGCGCCTGTCGTGGGATATCCTGAACGCCTTTCGCGATGCGGCGCAGCAAGTCGGCATTCCGAAAACCAGCGATTTCAATGGCGGCGACAATAGCGGCAGCGCGTACTTCGACGTCAACCAGCGCCGCGGCATCCGCTGGAATACCTCGAAAGCCTTCTTGAAACCGGCTGCGCGCCGCCCGAATCTGACCATCATGACCGGTTGCCACGTGGAACGGTTATTACTGGAAACGACAGAAGCGGGACCGCGCTGCGCAGGCATCGTGTTTACGGGCGGCGGCACGCAGTGGCAAGCGACGGCGAAACGCGAAACCATCCTGACGGCGGGCGCCATCGGTTCGCCGCAATTGCTGCAATTGTCCGGCATCGGCCCGGCCGCCTTGCTGCGTCAGCATGGCATCGAGCCCGTGCGCGATGCCCCTGGCGTGGGCGGCAATCTGCAAGACCATTTGCAGCTGCGCATGGTCTTTAAAGTGCAGGGCGTGAAAACCTTGAATGTGATGGCCAGCAATATGTTCGGCAAGATGCAGATCGGCTTGCAATATGCGCTGTTCCAGAGCGGGCCCATGTCGATGGCGCCATCGCAGCTGGGCGCGTTCGCGAAATCCGACCCGCAGCAAGCGACGCCGAATTTGCAATACCACGTGCAGCCCTTGTCGCTGGATAAGTTCGGCGAGCCATTGCATGCGTTTCCCGCGTTTACAGCCAGCGTCTGCAATCTGCGTCCCACCTCGCGCGGACGGGTCGATATCGCCTCGGCCGACAGCTATGCGGCGCCGAAGATCGTGCCCAATTACCTGAGTACCGACCAGGACCGCAAGGTGGCGACCGATGCCCTGCGCCTGACGCGCAGCATCGCCGCCGCGCCGGCACTGCAGAAATTTGCGCCTGAAGAATACAAGCCCGGCATCGCCTTCCAGAGCGAGGAAGAACTGGCCCAGGCGGCCAGCCAGATCGGCACCACCATTTTTCACCCGGTGGGCACCTGCCGCATGGGCCTGGCCAGCGATCCCTTGAGCGTCGTCGACAGCCAGCTGCGGGTGCTGGGCGTGGCCGGCTTGCGCGTGGTCGACGCTTCCATCATGCCGTACATTACTTCTGGTAATACCAACTCGCCGACCGTGATGATCGCGGAAAAGGCGGCGCAAATGATACACGCGGCCTGGAAATGACGGGCTAAAAGCGCCTGTTTGCGCCATTCGGGCTGGCCAGAAATGACCGTAGTTATACTGTATTGTGCGTTAAATTTAAGTTGTGTATTATAAAAATGACTAAGTAGTACAAAAAGTACAACTAGGAGACACGATGTCAAACGTAATCTTGGAAACAAGAAATTTGACCAAGGAATTCAAGGGTTTCACGGCGGTCAGTGACGTCAACTTGAAGGTGGAACGGGGCCATATCCACGCCCTGATCGGCCCGAATGGCGCCGGCAAGACCACGTGTTTCAACTTGCTCACCAAATTCCTGGTCCCCACATCCGGACAGATCCTGTTCAATGGGAAAGACATCACGGCCGCCAAACCGGCCCAGATCGCCCGCATGGGCGTGATCCGCTCGTTCCAGATTTCCGCCGTCTTCCCGCATTTGTCCGTGCTGCAAAATGTGCGCATCGGCTTGCAGCGCCAGCTGGGCACCTCGTTCCGCTTCTGGCAAAGCGAACGCTCGCTGAACCAGCTCAATGACCGCGCCATGGCCTTGCTGGCCGAGGTCGACCTGACGGAGTTCGCCGACACCATCACGGTCGACATGCCGTACGGGCGCAAGCGGGCGCTGGAAATTGCCACCACCCTGGCGATGGAACCGGAAATGATGCTGCTCGATGAACCGACGCAGGGCATGGGCCACGAAGACGTGCACCGCGTCACGGAACTGATCAAGAAGGTGTCGGCTGGCCGCACGATTTTGATGGTGGAACACAATATGAACGTGGTCTCCGGAATCTGCGACAAGATTTCCGTGCTGCAGCGCGGCGCCATGCTGGCCGAAGGGACTTATGCGGAAGTGTCGCGTAATCCACAGGTGATGGAAGCGTACATGGGCACCACCCACGCGGAACTGGAAGGGGCGCATTGATGGCTACACAAGTGAATGGCGGCGCACCCGCGCTGGAAATTGCACAGCTGCACACCTGGTATGGCGAATCGCACATCCTGCACGACGTAAACCTGACAGTGCAGCAGGGCGAAGTGGTGACCTTGTTGGGCCGCAATGGCGCTGGCCGCACCACCACCTTGCGCGCCATCATGGGCCTGACGGGCGCGCGCACGGGCTCCATCAAGGTCAACGGCGTCGAAGCGATAGGTTTGGCCACGCACAAAATCGCCCACCTGGGTATCGGTTACTGTCCTGAAGAGCGCGGCATTTTCTCGTCGCTGTCGACGGAGGAAAACCTGATGCTGCCGCCGACCCTGGCCAGCGGCGAGAAGGGCATGTCGGTGGAGGAGATCTACGCCATGTTCCCGAACCTGCAGGAGCGCCGCCACAGCCAGGGCACGCGGCTGTCGGGCGGCGAGCAGCAGATGCTGGCCGTGGCGCGCATCCTGCGCACGGGCGCGCGCCTGCTGCTGCTCGATGAAATTTCCGAAGGCCTGGCGCCCGTCATCGTGCAGGGCCTGGCGCGCATGATCACCACCCTGAAAGCGAAGGGTTACACCATCGTCATGGTGGAGCAGAATTTCCGGTTTGCCGCGCCGCTGGCGGACCGGTTTTATGTGATGGAGCACGGTCAGATCGTCGAGACTTTTGCTGCATCCGAACTGGAGGCCAAGATGCCGGTATTGACCGAGCTGCTAGGCGTGTAGTCCCCATGTAGTGCGTTTTACTCGTCATCGACCAGCAATCGTCTGAATAGCAAACAATAATCCCAACGGAGACACTATGAAACGTAACGCTATCGCCATTGCCACCGCCACTCTCTGCGCACTGGGCTTGTCCGCTGCCGCGCACGCCCAGGTGTCGGGCGACACCATCAAGATCGGCTTTATTTCCGACATGTCCGGCGTGTATTCCGACGTCGACGGCCTCGGTGGCGCGGAAGCCATCAAGATGGCGATCGCCGATGCCGGCGTCGTACTGGCTGGCAAAAAGGTGGAATTCATTTCTGCCGATCACCAGAACAAGGCCGACATCGCCGCTTCGAAGGCGCGCGAATGGTTCGACCAGCAGGGCGTCGACATGCTGATCGGCGGCACCAATTCCGGCGCCAGCCTGGCCATGGCCAAGGTGGCGGCGGAAAAGAAAAAAATCTTCATCGCCATCGGCGCCGGCTCCTCGCGCCTGACGAATGAAGAGTGCACGCCATACACCGTGCATTACGCCTACGACACCGTGGCGCTGGCGCGCGGCACGGGCGGCACCATCGTCAAGCAGGGCGGCAAGAACTGGTACTTCATGACGGCCGACTACGCGTTCGGCCACTCGCTGGAAAAAGACACGGCCGAAGTCGTCAAGGCGGCCGGCGGCAAGGTGCTGGGCAGCGTCAAGCATCCGCTGGGCGCCTCGGATTTCTCGTCCTTCCTGCTGCAGGCGCAAGCGGCAAAGCCGCAGATCCTGGGCCTGGCCAATGCCGGTGGCGACGCCATCAACAGCATCAAGGCGGCCAACGAATTTGGCGTGACGAAAAACGTGAAATTGGCTGGTCTGCTGATCTTCATCAATGACATCCATTCGCTGGGCTTGAACCTGACGCAGGGCATGTACCTGACGGACGGCTGGTACTGGGACTTGAATCCGGAAACGCGGGCCTGGTCGAAACGTTACTTTGACAAGATGAAGAAGGAACCGTCGATGCTGCAGGCGGCCGACTATTCGGCGGCGGCGAACTACCTGAAAGCCGTCAAGGCGGTGGGCACGGACGATACCGACAAGGTCATGGCGTATCTGAAGAAAACCAAGATCAACGACATGTTCACCAAGAACGGCGAAGTGCGTCCCGATGGCCGCATGGTGCACGACATGTATCTGATGGAAGTGAAAAAGCCGTCCGAGTCAAAATACCCATGGGATTACTACAAGGTGGTGGCCACCGTGCCCGGCGCGCAAGCGTACGTGACCAAGGCTGAATCGAAGTGTTCGCTGTGGAAGTAACGTTGTAGCAATCCCTGCGGATTGCCCGCCGCGCGCGGGCAGTCTGCCTTCCTGCGCGCCACCTACCGGTGCGCAGGGTGCGCCTTGCGCCGCCGCACCCGTCCGCGGTGGCGTGTTTCCCTTGATACCACACCGCTACCCGGCGGTGCTTTTTATACTGTGATGCCATGGAAATTTTCGGCGTTCCATTACAAGCGATGATGAGCCAGCTGCTGCTGGGCCTCGTCAACGGCTCGTTCTATGCCATGTTGTCCCTCGGTCTGGCCGTGATCTTCGGCTTGCTCAACGTCATTAATTTCTCGCACGGCGCCATGTACATGATGGGCGCCTTCCTGGCCTGGATGGGCCTCAGCTATTTCGACATCAATTACTGGGCCATGCTGGTCATCGCCCCGATCCTCGTCGGCCTGGTCGGCATCCTGATTGAAAAGACCATGCTGCGCTGGCTGTATAAACTCGACCACCTGTATGGCTTGCTGCTGACCTTTGGCATCACGCTGATCATGGAAGGCGTGTTCCGCTCGTTCTATGGCGTCTCGGGCCAGCCGTATGCGGTACCCGAAGCGCTGGCCGGCGCCACCGACCTGGGTTTCATGATCCTGCCGAACTACCGGGCGTGGGTCGTCATCGCTTCGCTCTCCGTCTGCCTGGCCACCTGGTTCGTCATCGAAAAAACCAAGTTAGGTGCCTACCTGCGGGCCGGCACGGAAAACCCGAAGCTGGTGGAAGCGTTCGGCATCAACGTGCCGCTGATGGTGACCCTGACCTTCGGCTTCGGCGTGGCGCTGGCCGGGTTCGCCGGCGTGCTGGCCGCCCCCATCATCCAGGTCTCGCCGCTGATGGGCTCGAATCTCATCATCGTCGTGTTCGCCGTGGTGGTGATCGGCGGCATGGGTTCCATCATGGGCTCGATCCTGACGGGCCTGGGCCTGGGCGTGATCGAGGGCCTGACCCGCGTGTTCTACCCGGAAGGCTCGGCCACCGTGGTTTTCGTGGTGATGGTCATCGTGCTGCTGCTGCGTCCCGCCGGCCTGTTCGGTAAAGAAAAGTAATCCTCATCAGTCATGTATTGGAGCTACCACGATGAATAAGAATGTAGGCTACGCCATTGCCCTGCTGCTGGCTCTGGCGGCCCCGTTTTACGGCTATCCCGTCTTCCTGATGAAGTTGCTGTGCTTTGCCCTGTTTGCCTGCGCCTTCAATTTATTGATCGGCTATACGGGCTTGCTGTCGTTTGGCCACGCTGCCTTCTTTGGCGGCGCCGGCTATGTCACCGGCTATGCGCTGCGCACCTGGGGCTGGCCGACGGAACTGGGCTTGCTGGCCGGCGTCGCCACCGGGGCGCTATTGGGCCTGGTGATGGGCGGCCTGGCCATCCGTCGCCAGGGCATCTATTTCACCATGATCACCCTGGCGCTGGCGCAGATGGTGTACTTCCTCGCCTTGCGCCTGCCGTTCACGGGCGGCGAGGATGGCTTGCAGGGTGTTCCACGTGGAACCTTGCTGGGCACAATCGACCTGGGCAACGACACGGTGCTGTACTACGTGGTGCTGGCCATCTTCATCGCCGGCTTCGCCCTGATCGTGCGCACCATCCACTCGCCGTTCGGGCAAGTATTGAAAGCCATCAAGGAAAACGAGCCGCGCGCCATCTCGCTCGGCTACGACGTCAACAAGTACAAGCTGATGGCCATCGTCCTGTCGGCGTCGCTGGCCGCGCTGGCCGGCGCCACCAAGACCCTGGTGCTGGGCTTTGAGACGTTGACCGATGTGTACTGGGGCATGTCGGGCCTGGTCGTGCTGATGACACTGGTCGGTGGCATGGGCACCCTGGCCGGCCCCATCATCGGCGCCGTGCTGATCATCGCGCTGGAAAACAAGCTGGGCGACTTTGGCACCTATCTGGCCACGCACACGGGTGTCGAGTGGTTCGGGACGTTGGGCGAATCGGTGGGCATCGTTACCGGCATCATCTTCGTCATCTGCGTGCTGATGTTTCGGCGTGGCATCGTCGGCGAAGCGCTTGCCCGTTTCGGCGGCAGGCCGGCCAAGGCCGCTGTCTGATGGTTGCAGCAACGCCGGACTGTCTGTCCGGCGTTTTTCATTGTGCGTCCAGTGTTACCTCAACGGAGAGAACCACCATGCAAACAAGGAATATGCGCACCGGCACCGGCCTGTGCACCGTGCTGCTGCTGTCAGCCTGCGGCAGCAATCATGCACCGGAAGAGCTGAACCAGATGCCCAGCTACCTGGGCACGATCACGCGGGCCGACTACGACGGCAAGAGCAACGACCTGCTGACGGCCGGCCTGGGCAAGACGGGGCTGGCGGCAGCGGCACCCGCATACGCGAATGCGGAGAGTCCCACGCCGCTGGAACTGCGCCGCAACGCCATCCACGCCAACTACCGCGCCGTGCTCGACATTGCCGCCAACAGCGGCTACGGCACCCTGTACGGGCCGAACGTGGATGCGGCGGGCAATGCGGGCAGCGGCGAAGGCTTGATCGCCGGCAGCGAATACATCGCCTATGCGGACGATGGCACGGGCAAGAAAAACGTCACCCTGATGGTGCAGGTGCCGGCCAGTTTCGACCCGGACCGTGCCTGCATCGTCACGGGCACGTCCAGCGGCTCGCGTGGCATCTATGGCGCCATCGGCAGCTCGGGCGAGTGGGGCCTGAAAAAGGGCTGCGCCGTGGCCTATGCGGACAAAGGTTCCGGCACGGGCCTGTATGTGTTCGAGGATGACAGCGTCAACCTGCAAAACGGCGTGCGCGCGGGCAGGGTCGCGGCCGGCAAGAACGCGCAATTCGCGCCCGACCTGAGCGACGCCGAGCGCCAGGCCTGGGCGGCTGCGAACCCCAACCGCATCGCCTTCAAGCATGCGCACTCGCAGCAGAATCCGGAGAAGGACTGGGGCAAGGTCACCTTGCAAGCCATCGAGCTGGCGTACTACGTGTTGAACGAGCGCTACGGCGTGCTGGCGCGCGACGGCAGTTCGCACCTGCTGCGCCTGACGCCGAAGAACACCATCACGATCGCCTCGAGCATTTCCAACGGCGGCGGCTCGGCCTTGCTGGCAGCCGAGCAGGATACGCGCGGCCTGATCAGCGGCGTGGCCGTCAGCGAGCCGCAGGTCCAGCCGGCGCCATCGACCGCCTACAGCGTGCGCCAGGGCGGGGTGGTGGTGAGTGGGCCGGGCCGCGCGCTGTTCGACTACGCCACCTATGCCGCCCTGTACCAGCCGTGCATCGCCTCCGTGGCCGGCAGCGCGGGACGCTGCACGGCGCTCGTCGCCAAGGGCTTGCTGAGCGGCACCGACCTGGCGCAACAGCAGGCAGACGCGAAGCGGCGCCTGCAGGCGTATGGCTGGCTGGCGGACTCCGATCCCCTGCAGGCGGCGCACGCGGGCACCAACATCCTGGTGGCTGTCACGTATGCGTACGCCTACGGCAAATTCTCCGTGACGGACAAGGTGTGCGGTTTTAGCTTTGCGCAGACGGACGGGACGGGCAACCCCATCGCCTACACGAGCGCGCAAAAGGCGGCCAGCTTTGCCGCGCAAAACGGCATCCTGGGCAATGTCGTGTATGAGAACAGCGTTGGCGGCGCAAAGGTGTACACGGCTGGCGTGTCGCCTTCCAACGGCCTGGCCGACCAGTCACTCGATGGTTTCCTGTGCCTGCGCAGCCTGGCGACGGGACGCGACAGCGTCAGCGGCACCGCCTTGCAGGGCACGCTGGCGGCGCAGAGTGTCCGGGTGCGTGCCGGCGTGGCCGAGGTGCAGGCAACGGCCAAGCTCAATGGCAAACCGGCCATCATCGTGCATGGCCGCAGCGATACGCTGATTCCCGTGAATCACGCGTCGCGTGCCTATGTGGGACTGAATGCGGTGGGCGAGGGCGCAGGCAGCAAGCTGCGCTATATCGAGGTGACCCATGCCAACCACTTCGATTCCTTCAGCAGCGCCTTGCCGACCTTGATCGTGCCCCTGCACGTGTATCTGAACCGGGCGCTCGACGCCATGTATGCACACTTGACCGTCAAGCAGGCCTTGCCGCCATCGCAGGTGGTGCGCACGGTAACGCGTGCCGATGCATCGACCTTGATCACGAATGTCAACGTGCCGCCGATCGCGGCGGCACCGGCGGCCGGTAATCTCATCAGTGTGACGGGCACGGTGGTGGATATTCCCAACTAGACTGCACCGTCTGGGGAACTTGCGGCCACGTTTCACGTGGCCGTTTTTATACCCGGGCTAGATCCAGGCGGAGTCGGGGATCTGCCCCAGACCCTGGAACACGGGCTTGGAAAACCAGTAGCCCTGCATCAGCGAAATGCCGCAGCCGGAAAGAAAATCGCGCTCGGCGCGCGTCTCGATGCCTTCGGCCAGCACGCGGATGCCCAGCTCGCGGCACAAGCTGGCGACGGCCCGCACGATGGCCTGGCGCGGCGGCGAGGTGTCGATCTGCCGCACCAGGTCCATGTCGATCTTGACGATGTCGGGCTGGTATTCGGCCAGCAGGTTCAAGCCCGCATAGCCGGCGCCAAAATCATCGATGGCCGTCTGGAAACCGAAGCGGCGATAGGCGCGGAAAATCTCGACCAGGTGGGGACGGTCCTGCACCCGTTCGCCTTCCGTCACTTCAAAGATGATTTTGTCGGTAGGAAAGTTGTGCAGCTTGGCCGCTTCCAGGGTGCTGCGGATGCAGACCTCGGGACGGTACACGGCATTGGGCAGGAAATTGATCGACAGAAAACCTTGCATGCCCAGCCTGGCTGCGCCAGCCACGGCCTTGACGCGGCAAGCCTGGTCAAAGCGGTAGCGGTTCTCGTCGTTCACTTGCGCCAGCACGCTGGCGGCACCTTCGCCATGCGGGCCGCGTACCAGCGCCTCGTGTGCGTAGATGCTGCGCGTGGCGAGGTCGACGATAGGTTGATAGGCGTACTCGAAGGCAAAGCCCAGCGGTGCGCTATCGTGGCAGCCGGTGCAGCGCCCGGGTGGCGGGCTGCTGTCGTCGGCATGAATGGGTATGTCGGGTGGCGTCATGGCGGCAGTGTAACAGGGTGGGTCAGGCGACTCCGTCTGCTGGCTCACAGTGCGGCCGCATAGATGGCGCGCGCGTCGCTGCGCGTGACGCTGCGGGGATTGTTTCCCAGCAAGCGCGTTTGCAGCATGGCTTCGTCGGCCAGGCGGTCCAGGTCGCTGGCGGCGATGCCCACCTCGCGCAGGGTTCGTGCGATGCCGGTCGCGAGGGCAATGTCCTGCATGGCATCGATCAAGGCATGGGCGCGTGCATCGTCGCTGCCCGTGATGCCGGGTTGCAAAACGGCGGCCAGCTGCGCATACAGGGGCGCGGCATGGGACAAGTTAAAGCGCAGCACATGCGGCAGCACCAGCGCGTTCGACAATCCATGTGGCACGTGGAACAGGCCGCCGATGGGATAGGCGAGGGCGTGCACGGCGGCGACGGGGGCGTTGGAAAATGCCTGGCCGGCCAGCATGGCGCCCAGCAGCATGGCCTGGCGCGCGGCCAGGTTCTGGCCATCGCGGCATGCTGTGACGAGGTTGGCGGACAGCAGCGACAGCGCCTGGGTGGCCAGCATGTCGGACAGCGGATTCTTTTGCAGGCGGCTGGTATATGCCTCGATCGCATGCACCATGGCATCGATGCCGGTGGCGGCCGTCACCGCCGGTGGCAGGCCCAGGGTCAGGCTGGCGTCGAGCAGGGCCAGGTCCGCATACAGTTGCGGGGCGACTACGCCCATCTTGGTGGTGGCGCCCGTCGTGACGATGGCGATGCTGGTCACTTCCGAACCCGTGCCGGCCGTGGTTGGCAACTGCACCAGCGGCAGGCGCTGGCCGTGGACATTGCCGATACCATACAGTTGCCCCAGCTCCTGGTGGCCCGGTGCCAGCACGGCGATCAGCTTGGCCACATCCAGCGAGCTGCCGCCACCGAGGCCAATCACCAGTTCCACGTGAAACATCTGTGCCTCCGCCACGCCAGCCAGGATGACGGCTTCGGGTGGATCCGCTTGGACATCGGCGAACACGTGCACCTCGACACCTGACGCCTGCAGACTGCGCAAGGGAGTATCGGCCAGTCCGGTGCGCAAAAAGCCCGCATCGGTGACGAGCAGGGCGCGGCGTACGTGTGGAAAGTGGCGGGCCACGTGCTGGCCCAGCTGGGCGGCACAGCCTGCTTCGACGATCAGATGCGGCACGGTGCGGAACTGGAAGGCGGACATGCGGACTCCTGGCAGTGGGACAGTAACGAGCTTACTCCGCTTTCCAACGCCGCGCATGTTTCACGTGGAACCACGCTGCAGCACCAGCAGCGCCAGGCTGACCGTCAGCGCGACGCCGGCCACCGTTGCCAGCAGCCGGCATGCCTGGGCATCCTTGCGGTACTCGCGCGTGGCGGCATAGGCCAGCGCCACACCCAGCACGATATTGAGCAGGAGCAGGTTTCTCATTCCTAATGCTCACTCCCACTCCAGCGCGCCCTTTTTCCACTCATAGGCCAAGCCTATCGTCAGTACGGCGAGAAACCCCATGACGGCCCAGAAGCCGACCAGTCCCAGTGCGTTGACGTTGGCCGCCCACGGCATCAGGAAAATGACTTCGATATCGAACAGGATGAACAGGATGGCGACCAGGTAGAAGCGGATGTCGAATTTCATGCGCGCGTCGCCAAACGCTTCGAAGCCGCATTCATATTGCGACAGCTTTTGCGGGTCGGGCTTGTGCGGTCCCAGCACCCGTCCCAGCAGCATGGGCACGATGCCGACCAGGATACCGACGAGGATGAAGAGCAGGACGGGAAAGTAGTTTTCGAGGAGCATGGGAATTCCTTTGGAGATTTGCTGTGTAGTACAGGCGGTGGGTGAGGTGGTAGCGCAGGACGTGTCTACGCCAGGCGCTACCGGGGAAAACTTAGTGGGCCGAAGACAGCTTCATCAGAACGATGCCGCTGACGATCAGGACGGCAGCGCAGATGCGCATCAAGCTCAGCTGTTCGCCCAGGACGGCGACGCCAACGATGAAGGCGCCGACGGCGCCGATGCCGGTCCAGATGGTGTACGCCGTGCCGAGGGGCAGGGTACGCATGGCGATCGACAGCAAGCCGAAGCTGGCGATCATCATGACCACGGTAACGATAGAGGGGGTGAGTCTGGTGAAACCCTCGGAGAGTTTCATCGAATATGCCCACACGACTTCAAACATGCCGGCAATCAGTAAAAGTATCCAGGCCATGGCGGCTCCTTTGCAGAGCGGGCCGTCCCGGTGTGTTCCCATGTGGGGGAGGCCGTCCTCCTGAATGACCGTCCCGATGGCCACTGGCGTGGCGACGTTGATGGACGATGCGGCAATTGTAGCAAACATTGTCGTACCCTGCAGCTCTATCCCGGGTGCGCTTGCGGGGTCAATTCGTGTTCCACGTGAAACAGAAACGGGTGGCGCCACACCCTTGCTGAGTAAAAATTAAGCAAAAAATGGCCGGCGGAAGGTTGCGCCTGCAAAAAGACTCTATAATCGGAGCTCTCTTCCCGCATTTTTACTTGCACTGTTACCTATTTATCATGTTATTTCCTACAGAATTCGACGTCATCGTTGTCGGTGGTGGTCACGCCGGTACCGAAGCGGCCCTCGCTTCCGCCCGCATGGGGCAGAAGACGCTTTTGCTCACGCATAATATTGAGACACTGGGCCAGATGTCGTGCAATCCTTCCATCGGTGGCATCGGCAAGGGCCACCTGGTCAAGGAAGTCGATGCCATGGGCGGTGCGATGGCGATCGCCACCGACGAGTCCGGTATCCAGTTCCGCATCCTGAATTCCTCGAAAGGCCCGGCAGTCCGCGCCACGCGCGCCCAGGCCGACCGCATCCTGTATAAAGCCGCCATCCGCACGCGTCTGGAAAACCAGCCTAACCTGTGGCTGTTCCAGCAAGCCGTCGATGACCTGATCGTCGAAGGCGACCGCGTCGTAGGCGCCGTGACGCAGATCGGCCTGAAGTTCCTGGCGCGCGCCGTGGTGCTGACGGCAGGTACTTTCCTCGACGGCAAGATCCACGTGGGCCTGAACAATTATTCGGCCGGCCGTGCCGGCGATCCGCCTGCCATCTCGCTGTCGGCCCGCCTGAAAGAGCTGAAACTGCCGCAGGGCCGTTTGAAAACGGGCACGCCGCCGCGCATCGATGGCCGCACGATCGACTTTTCCGTGATGCAGGAACAGCCGGGCGACCTCGACCCGGTACCCGTGTTCTCCGTCATGGGCAACACGGCCATGCACCCGCGCCAGGTGCCGTGCTGGGTCACGCACACGAACGCACAGACGCACGACATCATCCGCGCCGGCCTCGATCGCAGCCCCATGTACACGGGCGTAATCGAGGGCGTCGGCCCCCGCTACTGCCCGTCGATCGAAGACAAGATCCACCGCTTCTCGGGCAAGGAATCACACCAGATCTTCCTTGAGCCGGAAGGCTTGACGACGCACGAGTTCTATCCGAACGGCATCTCCACCAGCCTGCCGTTCGACGTGCAGATCGCCCTGGTGCAGTCGATGAAGGGCATGGAAAACGCCCACATCCTGCGCCCTGGTTACGCCATCGAATACGATTATTTCGACCCGCGCGGCTTGAAGGCTTCGCTGGAAACGAAGGCCGTGGCGGGCCTGTTCTTCGCCGGCCAGATCAATGGCACCACCGGCTACGAGGAAGCGGCCGCGCAAGGCATGCTGGCGGGCCTGAATGCGGCCTTGCTGACGCAAGACAAGGACGCCTGGGTACCGGGCCGCTCCGAGGCCTATCTGGGCGTGCTGGTCGACGATCTGATCACCCAGGGCGTGCAGGAGCCGTACCGCATGTTCACCAGCCGCGCCGAGTACCGTTTGAGCCTGCGCGAAGACAATGCCGACATGCGCCTGACGGAAATCGGCCGCGCTCTGGGCTGCGTCGGCGACGCCCAGTGGCAAGCCTTTGAAACCAAGCGCGAAGCGGTGGCGCTGGAGCTCGAGCGCCTGCGTTCCACGTGGGTCAACCCGCGCATCCTGGCGGCCGCCGAGTCGGAACGCATCGTCGGCCAGGCCATCGAGCGCGAATACTCGCTGGCGGACTTGCTGCGCCGCCCGAACGTTGCCTATGACACCTTGATGAGCATGACGGGCATGGAGGGCCAGGCTCTGGCCGGCCCCGGTGTGGCAGACGCGGCCGTGCGCGAGCAGGTGGAAATCCAGCTCAAATACGCGGGCTACATCGAGCGCCAGAGCAAGGAAATCGAGCGCCACGAACACTATGAAAACCTGGCCTTGCCGGAAGGTTTTAACTATCTGGACATCAGCGCGCTGTCGGTCGAAGTGCGGCAAAAACTCGACAAGCAGCGCCCGGAAACCCTGGGCCAGGCATCGCGCATTTCCGGCGTGACCCCGGCGGCCATTTCGCTGCTGCTGGTGCACCTGAAAAAGCGCGGTTTTGGTGCAGGTCAGGCCGAAATACAGACCACCACTTTAAAGGATGAGGTTGTTGAATGAAGCAGTTTGACCGGGCCGCTTTGGCCCAGATTTTGAATGAAGGCATCGCCGCGCTGGGCCTGGAGCTGAGCGCGGATCAGACGGAAAAACTGCTCGATTACCTGGCCTTGCTGGCCAAATGGAATAGCGTGTACAACCTGACGTCGGTGCGCGATCCCCTGCAGATGCTGACCTTGCACGTGCTCGATTCGCTGGCGGCCGTGCCAGCGTTCGCGCAAGCCAAGAACGTGCTCGACGTGGGCGCTGGCGGCGGCTTGCCGGGCATGGTCCTGGCTATCGCCCGGCCCGATGTGAAGGTGTCGATGATCGACACGGTGCATAAAAAGACGGCATTCCTGACGCAAGTGAAGGCCGAACTGGGCCTGGCCAACGTCACCGTGTACACGAAACGGGTGGAGCAGCTGGAAGTGCAGCAGAAATTCGACGTGATCACCTCGCGCGCCTTTGCCGACCTGTCCGACTTCGTCAACTGGTCGAACCATGTGCTGGCCGAGGGTGGGCAATTCATCGCCTTGAAAGGGGTGGCACCGCCAGACGAGAGAGAGCGACTGCCGGCGGACTGGAAAGTGACGGAATTACGAGCAATCCAGGTGCCAGGGCTAAATGCAGAGCGTCATCTGGTCTTTATAGCAAGAATTTAAAGAACGCAGAATTAAACGATATAAATCATATAAACAGTTTATACGGTATAAATAATATAAACCGTATAAACGATTTATATCGTATAAATCAAATAAACAGTATAAATCGTTTCGGCAGGATGCCGGGGCGCACGATGAAGTTTGCACCTATTTACAACTAGAAGATACATGGCCAAAATTTTTTGTGTAGCAAATCAAAAGGGTGGTGTTGGTAAAACCACAACAAGCGTCAACCTCTCCGCCGGTCTGGCCAAGTTGAACCAGCGCGTGCTGCTGGTCGACCTCGACCCGCAGGGCAATGCGACCATGGGCGCCGGCATCAACAAGGCCGGCTTGAAGGCGTCGACCTATGAAGTGATGCTGGGCGAGTCCGATGTCAAAACGGCACGCCAGCGTTCGGAAGCCGGACGCTTCGATGTGCTGCCCTCGAACCGCGAGCTGGCCGGCGCCGAAGTGGAGATGGTCGAGCTGGACAACCGCGAACGCCGCCTGAAGGATGCGCTGGCCGAAGTGGATGGCGAATATGACTTCATATTAGTAGACTGCCCACCGGCATTATCGATGCTGACCCTGAACGGCCTGTGCGCCGCGCATGGCGTGATCATTCCGATGCAGTGCGAGTACTACGCCTTGGAAGGACTGTCCGATCTGGTCAACACCATCAAGAAGGTACACGCCAACCTGAACCCGGATCTGAAGATTATTGGACTCTTGCGCGTGATGTTCGATCCGCGCATGACATTATCGCAACAAGTGTCGGCGCAGCTGGAACAGCACTTCGGCGACAAGGTATTCAATACCATCATCCCGCGCAACGTGCGCCTGGCCGAAGCGCCATCGTACGGCTTGCCCGGCGTGACTTTCGACCCCAGCTCGAAAGGTGCCCAGGCGTATATCGCCTTCGGCGCCGAGATGGTCGAACGCATCAAACATATGTAAACAAGGGGCGAGCGTCTGCACATCAAGATGTGAGCGCTTACTCTGAAAACACGATTAGGACAGCATGGCTACGAAAAAATTAAAAGGACTCGGTCGCGGACTCGACGCCCTCCTGGGCGGCGGCGGCGACTTCGCCAGTCCGGAAACCAATCAACCGTCGAACTTGCCCGTGTCACAAATGCAAGCCGGCAAATACCAGCCGCGTACGCGCATGGACGAAGGCGCCCTCAATGAACTGGCCGCCTCGATCAAGGCGCAGGGGCTGATGCAGCCGATCCTGGTGCGTCCGATCGGCCAGGATACCTTGAGCGGCCTTGTCAAATATGAAATCATTGCCGGTGAGCGCCGTTTCCGCGCTTCGCAACTAGCCGGCCTGACGGAAGTGCCGGTGCTGGTGCGCGACGTCGACGACCTGGCCGCCGCAGCCATGGCGCTGATCGAGAACATCCAGCGCGAAGACTTGAATCCTTTGGAAGAGGCGCAGGGCATTCATCGCCTGATCGCCGACTTCAGTTTTACGCATGAGCAAGCGGCCACTGCGCTGGGACGCTCGCGCAGCGCTGTGTCCAACTTGTTGCGCCTGATGAATCTGGCCCATCCCGTGCAGACCATGCTGATGGCCGGCGATATCGACATGGGCCACGCGCGCGCGCTGCTGGCCGTCGACGCGGCCAGCCAGATCACGCTGGCCAACCAGGTGGTGGCCAAGCGCCTGTCCGTGCGCGAGACGGAAAAGCTGGTGACCCGCACCATCGAGGAAGCGGCGAATCCGGTCGAGCCGCGCCACAAGGAAAAGTCCGGCGATATCGCGCGCCTGGAAGAAGAGCTGTCCGATGCGCTGGCCACGCCGGTGGTCTTCAAGATGGGCAATAAAGGGCGTGGCCAACTGGTGATCGATTTTGCCGATCTTGACGTGCTCGATGGTGTGCTGGCACGCTTGCGTGGTTAAATAGCAAGCTGCAAAGACAGGGGATATACGGTGTGGACAATCCGGCCATGCTTTCCGGATGGAGCACGTGATTCCTTGATAACACGGCTGGAAGCGGCCCGGCAAGCGACTTTGCCATATAGTGGTGCAAATGGCGGCGAATAGTCGGTAAAGCGTCAGTTTCGCGCAGCAATTGCCCTGCTGCGGTGCAGCAACGTTTGACTCTATAGATCAAAGCCAACTATAATCCCGTGTCTTTGCGTGTGTAGATTTTTCTGGGAACCTGGCAATTGAGTGATTCACAACAAAATATTGCCAAACCAGTCTACAAAGTAGTTGCTTTGCAGCTCGCAATTGCCATCAGTTTTGCCACGGTCACCCTGTTTTTCGGTGGCAGTGTGAAGGGCTGGTCCGCCGCATATGGCGGCGCTATCGCAGTCATCGGTAGCCTGGTGTATGCCATGTTGGTCGTTCGCGGTTCTAGCGACGCCAATAAGGCATTCCGGGCGCATTTGCGCGCAGAAGTGGTGAAAATATTTATCACAGCGGTGCTCTTTATCTTGGCACTGGTGTTGTTTCAGTCGGCCGCCTGGTTATGGCTGATCTTGGGTTTCGCGGTGGCAACCTTAGCATACTGGTTTTCATTGCTCGCTGTTTAATCATTGGTTTTGGGGCCTGTTGTGCTCTGAAACGACAAATCTAAATTCATTATGACCACAGAACACGCTATTGAAGCGGGCCATGCTGCCCCGGCCAACGCCACAGAATACATCAGCCACCATCTGGCTCACCTACGCAATGCCGAAGGCACCATCAATCTGGACACGTTCTGGATTTCGGCCATTCTGGGCTTTGTTTTCCTGGCTGTTTTCTACATGGCTTCGCGTCGTGCCACTGCCGGCGTGCCTGGCAAGCTGCAAAACTTCGTCGAAATGATCATGGAAATGGTCAATGACACTATTAATGGGGCCTTTCACGCGAAAAGCAAGATCATCGCACCGCTGGCCATCACTATTTTTGTATGGGTCTGGCTGCTGAACGCGATGGACTTCCTGCCGGTTGACTTGCTGCCGATGATTCTGAGCTGGTTTGGCGTGCATAAACTGCGCGTCGTGGCAACGGCCGACGTCAACCACACCTTCGCCATGTCGTTCTCGGTAGTCCTGTGCATTATCGCTTTCTCGGTCAAGGCCAAGGGCCTGGGCGGCTGGATCAAGGAGCTGTTCACGGCACCGTTCCATGCGAGCGGCATCATCGGCACGATCTTGCTGGCCCCTGTCAATTTCCTGCTGCAAATGGTTGAGCTGGTTGCAAAACTGATCTCCCTGTCGCTGCGACTGTTCGGCAATATGTATGCCGGCGAACTGATTTTCATCTTGATCGCGTTGTTGCCTTGGTGGGCACAGTGGGCGTTGGGTGGTCCATGGGCAATTTTCCATATCTTGATTGTAACTTTGCAAGCTTTTGTGTTTATGGCGTTGACGGTTGTGTATCTGAGCCTTGCGGTTGAGAAACATTAATCATTAACTTTATATTTTGTTTTTTTAGTATCTTTCGTTTTTAAATTTAGGAGAATTTTATGCAAGCTCTGATCGCACAAGTACAAAGCATGACCGTTCTGGCAGCAGCAATCATCATCGGCCTGGCCGCAATCGGCACCGCTCTGGGCTTCGCTATTCTGGGTGGCAAATTCCTGGAAGCTTCGGCACGTCAACCAGAACTGATGCCACAACTGCAAACCAAACTGTTCGTTATCGCTGGTCTGCTGGATGCAATCTCGATGATCGGCGTTGGTATCGCTCTGCTGTACACGTTCGCTAACCCGTTCCTGTCCGCTCTGACGGCTGTTGCTCAGTAATTCGCTCCAACCCTAGGAGAAACTTTTAGTTAGGAGCAAAGGTATGGACATCAATATGTCGCTCATCGGCCAGATGATCACCTTCGCGGTGTTGGTCTGGTTCTCGATGAAGTTCGTATTTCCAGCGTTGAACAACGCGCTGGATGAGCGTGCCAAACGAATCGCGGATGGATTGGCTGCGGCCGATCAAGGTCAGGCTTCGATGGCTGTCGCTGAAAAGCGTGCGCAAGAGGCATTGAACAGTGCACGTGAAGAAGCTTCGCAACGCGTTGCGGACGCTGAAAAGCGCGCGCAGCTGGTTGCTGAAGAGATCAAGCAAAATGCACAAGCTGAAGCTGCGCGTATCATTGCGCAAGCCCAGTCGGACGCCGAACAGCAACTGTCGAAAGCACGCGAACAATTGCGCGCTCAGGTGGCTGACCTGGCTGTCAAGGGTGCCGAGCAGATCTTGAAGCGTGAAGTAAACCCAACGGCTCACGCCGAAATGTTGCAGCGTCTTGCTGTCGAGCTGTAATCATGGCAGAACTCGCAACCGTCGCCCGTCCCTACGCGGAAGCTTTGTTCCGCGTAGCCCAAGCTGGTAAGGAGTCAAGCAACCTCGCGGCGTGGTCCGAACTGGTGTCCGAACTGGCACAGATCGGTAGCCACCCCGAGGTACAGGCGTACGCGCGCAATCCGAAAGTTTCGGAAAGCGACGTCGCCGCCACCATCCTGTCGTTGTTGAAATCGCCGCTCAATGAAGAAGTGAAAAACTTCGTCACGTTGTTGATCGAAAATGGCCGCATCAGCCTGCTGCCGGAAATCGGCGCGCAATTCCATGCCTTGAAAAATGGCCTGGAAGGTGCGGCTGACGCCGAGATCACGAGCGCTTTCGATCTGAGCGAAGGCCAAACGGCCGAGCTGGTCGCAACGCTGGAAAAGAAATTCAGTCGTAAGCTCAACCCTGCCGTCACAGTGGATCCATCGCTGCTCGGCGGCGTGCGCGTGGTCGTAGGCGACCAGGTGCTCGATACCTCGGTGCGCGCCAAGTTGCAGCAACTGCACGCTGCACTGGTGTCGTAAGACACGCGCTTCGGCAGGCCAGCTTAGACAGACCCTTACCCCTCGCGCAAGCTGAGAGAAACACTTTTAGGAGTTAGTATGCAACTCAACCCATCTGAAATCAGCGAGTTGATCAAGAGCCGGATCCAAGGTCTTGACGGCGGCGCTGAAGTGCGTAATCAAGGCACGGTTATTTCCGTCGCCGACGGTATCTGCCGCATCCACGGTTTGTCGGACGTGATGCAAGGCGAGATGCTGGAATTCCCAGGCAACACGTTTGGCCTGGCAATGAATCTGGAACGCGACTCCGTCGGCTCCGTGATTCTGGGTGCCTACGAGCACATCTCCGAAGGCGACACGGTGAAATGCACCGGCCGCATTCTGGAAGTGCCAGTCGGTCCTGAGCTGCTCGGCCGCGTAGTCAACGCGCTGGGCCAGCCGATCGACGGCAAAGGCGCCATCGAGACCAAACTGACGGCCGCGATTGAAAAAATCGCCCCGGGCGTGATCGCCCGTGAGTCCGTTTCGCAACCGATGCAAACCGGCCTGAAGTCGATCGATGCGATGGTTCCAGTTGGCCGCGGCCAGCGCGAACTGATCATCGGCGACCGTCAAACCGGCAAGTCGGCTGTGGCGATTGATGCGATCATCAATCAAAAAGGCCAGGGCATGAAATGTATCTACGTCGCGATTGGCCAAAAAGCCTCGTCGATCAAGAACATCGTGCGCTCGCTGGAACAGCACGGCGCGATGGAATACACCATCGTTGTCGCCGCTTCCGCTTCGGAATCGGCCGCCATGCAATACATCTCGCCGTACTCCGGTTGCGCCATGGGCGAATACTTCCGTGACCGCGGTGAAGATGCACTGATCGTCTACGATGATCTGTCCAAACAAGCTGTTGCATACCGTCAAATCTCGCTGCTGCTGCGCCGTCCACCAGGTCGCGAAGCGTACCCAGGCGACGTGTTCTACCTGCACAGCCGCCTGCTGGAACGCGCAGCACGCGTGAACGCCGACTACGTCGAGAAGTTCACCGACGGCGCCGTCAAAGGCAAGACGGGTTCCCTGACGGCGCTGCCGATCATTGAAACGCAAGCTGGCGACGTGTCCGCCTTCGTTCCAACCAACGTGATTTCGATTACCGACGGTCAGATCTTCCTGGAAACCTCGCTGTTCAACGCCGGTATCCGTCCTGCGATTAACGCCGGTATTTCCGTATCGCGCGTCGGTGGCGCCGCCCAGACCAAGGTCATCAAAAACCTGTCCGGCGGTATCCGTACCGACTTGGCGCAGTACCGTGAACTGGCTGCGTTTGCGCAGTTCGCTTCGGACCTGGATGAATCGACCCGCAAGCAGCTGGACCGTGGTGCCCGCGTGACGGAATTGCTCAAGCAAGCCCAGTACTCGCCACTGTCGATCTCGCTGATGGCCGTATCGCTGTTCTCGGTGAACAAAGGCTTCATGGACGACGTGCCAGTCAAGCAAGTGCTGTCGTTCGAAGCTGGTGTCCACGCTTACATGAAGACCAAGCAAGCTGCTCTGCTGGCCAAGATCGAAGAAACCAAGCAACTCGACAAAGACAGCGAAGCAACTCTGTCGGCGGCCATTGCTGATTTCAAGAAATCCGGCGCATATTAAGCGGCCAGGCGGCGCCCACCTTTGAGTGAGGCGCCGCCCTACGCGCAGAAGGAGTAAGGACTCATGGCATCAAGCAAAGAGATACGAGGCAAGATCAAGAGCGTAGAGAATACGAAGAAGATCACCAAGGCGATGGAAATGGTCGCCGCGTCCAAAATGCGCAAGGCGCAAGACCGGATGCGGGCCGCCCGTCCCTACAGTGACAAGATTCGGAATATCGCCGCCAATCTGGCGAATGCCAATCCGGAATACACGCACCCGTTCCTGGCAGCTGCCCAGGGTACGCAAGCGAAGGCAGTAGGTTTCATCGTTGTGACGACCGACAAGGGTCTGTGCGGCGGCATGAATACCAACATCCTGCGCCAGGTGACGTCGAAGTCGCGCGAGCTGGAAGCAGCTGGCAACCGGGTTGAAGCAGTTGCCATCGGTAACAAGGGTTTGGGTTTTTTGAATCGCATCGGCGTCAAGATCGTCGCCTCTGCCATTCAAACTGGTGATACGCCCCACCTGGAAAAATTGATCGGACCTGTCAAGGTCATGCTCGAAGAGTTCCAGGCTGGCAAGCTCGACGCAGTGTACCTGTGCTACACCAAATTCATCAACACGATGAAGCAGGAACCAGTGGTCGAACAGCTGCTGCCATTGACGGCCGACAAAATGGTCGCCGACAAGAGCGCACACTCGTGGGATTACATCTACGAGCCGGATGCACAAAGCATCATCGACGAATTGCTGGAGCGCTATGTAGAAGCGCTGGTGTACCAGGCAGTCGCGGAGAATCTGGCGTCCGAGCAATCGGCACGGATGGTCGCGATGAAAGCTGCAAGCGACAACGCGGGTAGTGTGATCGGCGAATTAAAGCTGATCTACAACAAGACCCGCCAAGCTGCGATTACCAAAGAACTCTCCGAAATCGTCGCCGGTGCGGCTGCGGTTTAAACGAATTTAACTATATTGAAGGAACGAACATGGCTGATGGCAAAATCGTTCAGTGTATCGGCGCTGTGGTGGACGTTGAGTTTCCCCGCAACGCGATGCCTAAGGTATTTGATGCCTTGAAGATGGCAGGCTCGGAACTGACCCTGGAAGTACAACAGCAGTTGGGCGACGGCATTGTCCGTACCATTGCACTCGGCTCGTCCGATGGCCTGCGTCGCGGCATGATGATCCAGAACACCGGCAAACCAATCATGGTGCCAGTCGGTAAAGCAACCCTGGGTCGCATCATGGACGTGCTGGGCAACCCGATCGACGAGTGCGGCCCCGTGTCGCACGAGCAGATCGCGTCGATCCACCGCACCGCTCCTGCATACGACGAACTGTCGCCTTCGCAAGAACTGCTGGAAACCGGCATCAAGGTGATCGATCTGGTTTGCCCGTTTGCAAAAGGCGGTAAAGTTGGTCTGTTCGGCGGCGCTGGCGTAGGCAAGACCGTGAACATGATGGAACTGATTAACAACATCGCCAAGGCGCACAGCGGCGTGTCCGTGTTCGCCGGTGTCGGTGAGCGTACCCGTGAAGGTAACGACTTCTACCACGAGATGGCTGACGCGAAAGTGGTCGATCTGGAAAATCCAGAGAACTCCAAAGTGGCGATGGTCTACGGTCAGATGAATGAACCGCCAGGTAACCGTCTGCGCGTCGCGCTGACCGGCCTGACGATCGCTGAATCGTTCCGTGATGAAGGCAAGGACGTTCTGTTCTTCGTCGACAACATTTACCGCTTCACGCTGGCTGGTACCGAAGTGTCGGCACTGCTGGGCCGTATGCCGTCGGCCGTGGGTTACCAACCGACCCTGGCTGAAGAAATGGGCCGTCTGCAAGAGCGTATCACGTCGACCAAGACCGGTTCGATCACCTCGATCCAGGCCGTCTACGTTCCAGCCGATGATTACACCGATCCGTCGCCTGCTACCACCTTTGCTCACTTGGATTCGACCGTTGCGCTGTCGCGTGACATCGCTTCCCTGGGTATCTACCCAGCCGTGGACCCGCTGGATTCGACCTCGCGTCAGCTGGATCCGTTGATCGTTGGTCAAGAGCACTATGACACCGCGCGTGCCGTGCAAACGACCTTGCAACGCTACAAGGAATTGCGCGACATTATCGCGATTCTGGGTATGGACGAGCTGGCACCGGAAGACAAACTGCTGGTTGCCCGCGCACGTAAGATGCAGCGTTTCCTGTCGCAGCCTTTCCACGTCGCTGAAGTCTTTACCGGCGCGCCTGGTAAATACGTTTCGCTCAAAGACACGATCAAGGGCTTCAAAATGATCGCTTCGGGCGAACTCGATCACCTGCCGGAACAAGCGTTCTACATGGTCGGCACGATCGAAGAAGCAATCGAAAAAGCCAAGAAACTTAACTAAGTTAAGTCTGGGCCTAACCCCGCCCCTCAGAAGGCGGGGTTCTTCAACCCGATAGGACACACATGGCACACACAATTCACGTTGACGTGGTTTCCGCTGAAGAACTGATTTTTTCAGGTGAAGCAGAATTCGTCGCGTTGCCGGGTGAACAGGGCGAGCTGGGTATCTACCCACGCCACACGCCTTTGATTACCCGCATCCGTCCGGGCGCGGTCCGCATCAAGGTAGTCGGCCAGGCAGAAGAAGAGTTCGTCTTCGTCGCCGGCGGCCTGCTGGAAGTGCAACCGGATACCGTGACCGTCCTGGCCGATACCGCGATCCGCGGTCACGACCTCGACGAAGCGAAAGCGCTGGAAGCGAAGAAGTTGGCGGAAGAAAATATCCACAACAAGGATTCGGGCATCGACTACGCGCAAGCGCAAGCCGAGCTGGCCAGCGCGATTGCGCAGCTGGCAGCGATCCAGAAGCTGCGCAAGATTTAATTTCAATCTGCGCCGCACAAGAAAGGCAGCCTTCGGGCTGCCTTTTTTTATGCCACGGCCTCCCGCCTTATTCGCAGCTTGGTTGCCAGCCGCCATCACGCAACTGGGTTGCCAAGCTGGCATTGCCCTCATTGACCAGCTTGAGGGTCGCCTGCTTGCCCGCCGCCGACTGGTCCTCGCCAGGCGGCGTTTTTACCGCATACTGGAACTGCAACAGCCCACCACAGGCGGCGGCGCCATGAAAACTCTTGCTTACATTCGATTCATACACGGGGTTGGCGGCATCCGGTTCATAGACTGAACGCATCAGCACATGGCCATCGTGGATCACGACGGAAGAAACGGGCTCCGGCTTGGTGGCCGCCAGCGACTTGAGCAGGGCCGCCGAGAAGGCAAATGGATCGCTTTTGGCATTGCTATCGTATAGCAGGGTAATCAGGCTGCTCCATTTTTCCACCGCTTCCCCGTTCGTCGTGTATTCATACAAGGCCCGTTTGCTGTTGCGATTCTGTGGCGCGGTAAACGCCAGCTTGTAGACCTTGTCGGCATAGTGTATCTCTTGCGGCACGCTCAGCTTTTGCGCGAACAGCGTGCCGCTGGCGAACAGGCACGCTGACAATGTACTCAGAAGTAAAATGGTTTTTTTCTTGAACACAGTGCATCCTCATTCCATGGTGGGCGGGCCGCGTGCATCGCATGCGGCGCATGTCTGTTGGTACAGCATTTGACTATACCTTGCATATTTCCCAACTGCAACTTTGATAAAGTTGACAAGCTGTGATTCCGTACGCCTGTTCACGCAAGCCCGTTCTTGCCGCGTTGCTTGACGGCTTTGAGCGTCACTTTCCACCTGGCGCGCGCGGCAATGCGTTCGAGCGGGGTTGCCTCGCCGCGCCGGGCGTCGCGCAGCAGCTTGTGATAATTGCGCAGGCGGTCCGCATCGATGGCGCCACGCACCTGGCAACCGGGTTCGCTGGCGTGCCTGCAATCGCGGAACTGGCACGTCGCTGCCAGCGCCGCGATGTCGTCAAAGGTGGCGGCCAGGGTTGACGCATCGGCATCGGCCTGCCAGCTGCGCAAGCCCGGCGTGTCGATGATGCAGGCGCCGCTGGCGCACAGGTGCAGCGAGCGCGCCGTCGTCGTGTGCCGGCCACGGCTGTCGCCATGGCGCACGCCTTTCGTCGCCTGCTGCGCGACGCACAGGGTATTGGTCAGGCTGGACTTGCCGGCCCCCGATGAACCCAGCAGCACCAGGGTCTGTCCCGCCTCCAGCCACGGCTCCAGGATGGCCACGTCATACGCATGGCGCGTATCGATGGCAAACAGGGGCACGTGGGAGGGCAGGCGTTGCCTGAGCTGCGCCAGCTTGCCCGCCACGTCGCTGGCCACGTCCGCCTTGCTCAGCACCACCACGGGCGTCACTTGCGCGGCCAGCACGATGGCCAGGTAGCGCTCCAGGCGGCGCGGGTTGAAGTCTTCGTCCAGTCCCATCACCAGCAGGGCCGTGTCGACATTGCTGGCCAGTAGCTGGCGCCGGCCGTCATTGCCGCGCCGCGCGATCTGCGTGACTGGGGATAAGTAGGCCGTTATCCACAAGGTGCCGTGTGCATCGGCTTCGGCGGCGATCCAGTCGCCGACCGTGAGGATATGGTCCTGCGCCCGCAAGTCGTGCAGCAGGTGCCGCAGGATCTGCGCCGGGCGTTCCTGCACGCCGTCGTGCACGCCGATGCTGTCGCGGTGCACGGCGCTCACGCGCATCAGCTGTGCGGTGGAAGAAGAGAGGTCGAGTTGGGCGGCTGCGCCGGCGATGGCCTGCTGCAGTCCGATGTAGCGTAGTTGTGCAAAATCGCATGCGATCATGGTAGCGTGATTCCGTATTCTGTCGTCCGCGTGCGGACATATCGCCTGCGCGTGCAGGCACCGCCAGTCGCGATGACTGGCACGAAAGAAGGGGAACGTCGGCTACGCGATCACGCGTATGGAGAAGTGCGGGCTAAAAGGTTTAGCAGGGAAAAACGGTGATCAGGCAGCCGACAGCACGGCAGTATCCGAATGGCGCATGTTGTCTACTCCTAGTGTGTGATGGAAAATGCCAGTGTGCCAGCGGCGCGCGCCGGCGTCAACGGAATGTGTGGCTTGGCTGCACCTGCCGTAGGCCGGATGAGTCCGCAGGGCGTAATCCGACACATTGTTGGCGCGATTGTTGAATTAGCTGCACATGCCGTAAGCCTGGCGTTCGGGGAAATAGCGGTACGTAAACGTGCGCACCGGATAGCGCTTGCCGGCGATGAGCATGTCGGGCATGGACAGGTCGAAGCGCTGGGGCAGCTGGCGCGGCAGCTGCAGGCGCAATCGCCATTGCGTCTCGGCGCTTGAACCGACGGCGGAAAACATGATGGGCAAGGTCTCGATGACGTCGACGATTTCCGCCTTGCGGTTCATGCCGCGCTGGTAGATGGTCAGTACCTTGGCTGCGGCGAACGGCGGTTTGTGCGGTTCTTCCAGCAGGAACGACAGGCGCGTAAAACTCGCTTGCGTACCGATGGGCAAGGTAAAGATCAATGCCAGTTCCGTGCCGCCTTCCTTCAAGGTGACGGGCGGCGTGGCGTACACGCTGATCCCGCGCGGCAGCTCGAAGCGCGAGCCTTCCGTCCACGTCTTGCATTCGGGCGTAGTGGCCTGGTACAGGCTGGGCGCCGTGTAGTCGTTGCAGGCGGAGACCAGCAGCAGGGGCAGGGCAAGCAGGGCGGAACGGCGCATGGAAGTCACGGTTGGAAGATGAGCCGACAGTGTAAGCGATCCCCCCGCGATCCACCAGCGGGCTTATGCCTGCCCGGGCGGTGCGCGCCGCACGGACTGCAGCTGGCAGTGCGGCGCCTGCAGCGCATCCTTGATGGCGCCCAATGCCAGTTGCGGCCGCGCCGCGCCGCACATGAAGATGTCGACGGCGGCGAAGCCGCATTCCGGCCACGTATGGATCGAGATGTGCGACTCGGCCAGCAGCACCACGCCCGTGACGCCCATGCCGGTGCCAAAGCTGTGGAAATGGCTGTGCAGCACTTGCGCGCCGGCCGCGATGGCCGCGCCGCGCAGCAGCTGTTCCAGCGCGGCGCCGTCGCGCAGCCGTTCCGGTGCGATACCGGACAGGTCGGCCAGCAAATGGGTTCCCAGGGGCAGATGCGGTGTGGCTGTCATGCTTACTTGTGGCTGCCGCCGCTGGAGCCGCCGCCATAGCTGCCGCCACCGCCGCCCGTGCGCGAACTCCAGCTGCTGCCGCCACCGGTGCCGCTGCCGGCCACCTTGAACATGCGCACCCAATTGGCGGCCGTGACGGAAAACGTCACCATCAAGGCATAGATCACGTATTTACTCATGGGGGATTCTTTTCATTCTTGTCGAGGAAGGCGGCCGGCAGGAACAGCGCCAGGCAGCCCAGCAAACTCCACATCAGGGTGCTGGAAAACGAGACAAACATCGGGATCGCATTCAGCACCAGCACAATGACGATGAAAATCTTGGCAATGCCACGGTGGCTCAGCTGGATATTCGTCGTTTTGCTGGCGCCATGGAAAGCGGCGCCGAACCAGGCGGCCATCTGGTCATAGGCGACGGGCACGGAGCGCGACCAGGTCATTTCCTCGCCGGTGATTTCCGCCGCCAGCTTGGTTTGGCCATGCTCGAATTCCACCACCTGCGTGCTGTCGCCCACCGCCACTTTCCAGTTGAAGGCGCCAGCCGCGTACACGACCTGCGAGCCATAGCCATACAGCTTGCGGTAGGTGGCGCCATCGAGGGTGCAACTGTCGGCATCCACGGAAGCCCAGCTGGGCCAGTTCGGCAGCACGTTGGCGCGCGACCAGCCATCGTCCGTCTCCACCAGCCAGAAGAAGCCGGCGCGCGCGTTGTACAGCAGGTATTCGTTCCACTCGCTGCCTTCGTCGTCGGCGCGGCGCATCATGCCGATCACCGTGAAGTCCACATTGTTGATCTTCGCGCTGGCGCCCAGTTCCAGCGTGATGTCGGCGTTCTCGTGCACCTGCTTGCCGATGGCCAGCACCTGCGCTTCCGGGCCGCTGGCGTCGAGCTGCGCGTGGCAGGCGGGGCACACCAGCTGAGCCGCCGCGCCTGGGACGTACTGGATGCCGCTGCCGCAGGATGGGCAGTCGAGCGCATCGAGCTTGCCGCGGTACTTGCCGGCGCTTTTGGCGATGGCGTCGTCATCGCGCAGCAGCTGGCATTGCAAGCCATCCAGGGTGACGGCCACGCCCTGGTAGACGACGGGCTGCGGGCCATCCGTGTAGTCGAGCGTGACAAAGCTGGCGTAGTTGCGGAAATCCGCCACCTGGATGCGCCAGCCGGCGCCCACCTTGAACGGCAGTTCGCCCTGGCCGGCGATGCATTCGGCGCTGCGGATCTCGGCCGCCGTATATGGTTCGCCGCAGATCGTGTAGCGCCTGCCCGGCGCCAGTTCGCCAAAGGCGGGCAAGGTATCTTGCGTGCTGCGTTCGCGCGTCAGGGTGTACAGGCCGGACGAGTCGCCCAGCCAGGCGGTGCTGGCGTCATCGAACAGCAGATACCATTCGTTCCACGTGCCGGCGCTGTAGCGCTGCTGGATGCGCCCGACGACGGTGAAGTGCAGGCCATCGTGCACGCCGGCCGTGCCGATCTGGATCGGTGAATAGTCTTCCAGGACGGCCGACATCTTGCCCACGTCCCTGACGGAATCGGCGTCCTTGAGGATGGTGCTGTGGCAGTACTCGCACACGGCAAGCACGGAAGCGTGCGAGCGGAAGTGGACTTCCGCGCCGCAGCTGGGACAGGAAACAGTTTGCATGCAGTCGTATTTCGCTAATATTTAGCCGATCAGTTTTTTCAGCAGTTCAGCCTTGGCGCCGTCGTAGTCGGCTGGCGAAATGAGACCTTTGTCGAGCAGGCCCTTGAGCTTTTCCAGGCGCGCCTCGATCGGCTCTTCCACGGGGGCCGGTGGCGCGGCCGGCGCTGGCGCCGGGGCAGGCTGCTGCAGCGCATTGCCCATGCCTTGCGCCATCACCTGACCGATCGACAGGCCGGCGCCGAGGCCCGCGCCGATGCCGGCCATGCCGCCTTCATTCTGCGCCGCCAGCGGGATGGCGTTGGCGACCTGGAATTTGGTGTAGCCGCTCATCTTGTCGGCCCCCAGGCCGCCCTTCATGCCGGCCGAAATGCGCTCGTCGAGCGCCGCCTGCAATTCCTCGGGCAGGCTGATGCTGGCCACGTTGAACTCGTCGAGGCCCACGCCGTAGCGCGCGAAGGCCTGCGCCAGGCCATCCTTGACCTCCTGCGCCATCAGCGCCTGGTTGGCCGCCATGTCGAGGAAGGGCACGTTCGCGCCGCCCAGCGAGCTGGCCATGCTGGACATCAGAATGCCGCGCAGCTGGTCTTCCACTTCATCGCGCGTGTAGACCTCGCGCGTGCCGCTGATTTCGGTGAAGAAGGTGCGGGCGTCGGCGATGCGGTACGAGTACATGCCGAAGGCGCGCACGCGGATCATGTCGAAATCCTTGTCGCGGATGGTGATCGGCTGCGGCGTGCCCCACTTGCGGCCCGTCTGCACGCGGGTGCTGAAGTAATACACGTCCGACTTGAAGGGCGAGTCGAACAGCTTGTCCCAGTTTTTCAAGTTGGTCAGCAACGGCAAGGTCTGCGTCGTCAGCTTGTGCGTGCCGGGGCCGAAGACGTCGGCGATCTTGCCTTCATTGACGAAGACGGCTACCTGCGATTCGCGCACATTGAGGATGGCGCCGTTCTGGATCTCGAAATCCTGCATCGGAAAACGCCAGGCCAGTACGCCTTCCGTCTCTTCGTTCCACTGCAGTACGTCGATAAACTGCTTCTTGATAAAGCTGCCGAGGCTCATGATGGATGTCCTTGAAGAAGATAAAGCGGTGTCAGGAAATGCAGGCGGCGTTGATGGCGCCGAGCGACAGGGAAATGGCGCCCAGCAGCCCGCCGAAGGCGCTGTTGTTCGATTCGATCTGGTCTTTCGACATGCGCAGCAGCCGCGTGGTTACCACATACACGAGCAGCTGCACCACCATGGCGCCGAAGGCCCAGGCGAAAAACTGCTGGTAGTCGGCCGTGTGCATCAGCGACGAGGCGATGGTGGCGGAAAAGCCCAGCAGCGCGCCGCCCAGCGACAGGGCCGCCGCGTGATTCCCCTGGCGGATCAGCAGCACTTCATTGTAGGGCGTGACGCGTGTATAGATGATAAAAAAGGCAATCAGCAGCGTGGCGGCCAGTATAAGATGGATCAGATAGTTTAGGATGGCGGGCACGGCATTCCTCGCAATGAGCATTTGATAACGTCAACGCATATTAGAACAAAAAAAGTCCCATGAACAAAAAGATTCTGATTTTGTCTGTCTTCGTGGTCGCCTCCTGCGGCCTCGCGTATGAACTGATCGCCGGCGCCATGTCCAGCTACCTGCTCGGTGATTCCATCCTGCAGTTTTCCACCATAATCGGCTGCTACCTGTTTGCCATGGGTGTGGGCGCTCACTTTTCAAAATATGTGAAGGACGACGACGTGCTCTCGCGCTTTGTCGACATCGAGCTGGCAGTGGGCTTGATCGGCGGCTTGTCGGCCGCGATCCTGTTCATGACATTTTCGTGGATGGCGGCGCCGTTCCGCACCTTATTGTATGTGATGGTGTTCCTGATTGGCGCACTGGTCGGCATGGAAGTACCGCTGGTGATGCGCGCCCTGAACACGCGGCAGACGGAATTTTCCGAGCTGGTCAGCCGCGTGCTGACCTTCGATTACCTGGGCGCGCTGGCCGTCTCGCTGCTGTTCCCGCTGGTACTGTCGCCGTATCTGGGCCTGGTGCGCACAGGCTTCTTGTTTGGCATGCTGAATGTGGGCGTGGGCCTGTGGAGCATCTATGTCTTCCGCGCGGAGCTGAAAAACCTCACGGGGCGCCTGCTGCGCGCCTGCGCCGTGATGCTGCTGCTCGTCGCCGGCTTTGCCATGTCGGACCGCATGGTGGCCTGGGGAGAGCACGGCCTGTTCGGCGACCAGATCGTGTATTCCACCACCACGCCCTACCAGCGCCTGGTGATCACGCGCTGGAAGGACGATACGCGCCTGTACATCAATGGCAATTTGCAGTTTTCCTCGCGCGACGAGTACCGCTACCATGAAGCGCTGGTGCACCCCGTGCTGGAAGCGCTGCCGTGGGCGCGCCGCGTGCTGGTGCTGGGCGGCGGCGACGGCCTGGCGCTGCGCGAAATCCTGCGTTATCCACAGATCGAACACGTCACCGTGGTCGACCTCGACCCGGCCATGACGGCCGCGTTTACCACGCGCCCGGAACTGGCCAAGCTGAATAATGGTTCGTTCTCGGACAAGCGCGTCACCGTCATCAACGCGGATGCCGCCGTCTGGCTGCGCAATAACCAGGAGATGTTCGATGCGGCCATCGTCGACTTCCCCGATCCGTCCAGTTTCGCGCTCGGCAAACTGTATTCGGTGCCGTTCTACGACCTGGTGAAAAAGCACCTGGCCGCCAAGGGCCTGATGGTGGTGCAATCGACGTCGCCATTTTTCGCACCGCACGCCTACTGGACCATCAATGCGACCTTGCACGAAGTGGGCATGCGCACCTGGCCCTATCACGCCTACGTGCCCTCGTTCGGCGAATGGGGTTTTATCCTGGCCTCGCCGCAGCTCGACTACACGCCGCCGACGACCTACCGCCTGCCCATGCGCTACCTGAATGCGGACACCACGCGCGAGATGTTCATCTTCCCGCCCGACATGCAGCCCTTGCCGATGGCGCCCAACCGCCTCAATACCCAGTCGCTCGTGCATGAGTTCGAGCAGGACTGGAACCGGGTGATCCGCTGATGCAGCGCCGTTCCTTCATGCTGTGGGCTGCCGGCGGCACTGCGGCGGCGGCAGCCGGCATCGGCAGCATCGCCGCCTATCTGCGCTGGCAGGAAATCACGCCAAGGGTGCTGTATCCGGGCCGCACGGAAGGCCATTATCTGCGCGAACTGCTGCGCGAGCACAAGGCCTTGCCGCCGCCCTCCGAGACCATCGTTACCGACGTGGCCATCCTCGGCTCCGGCATCGCCGGCTTGACGGCCGCATGGCGCCTGAACAAGCTGGGGCACCGGGACTTTCTCATGATCGATGGCCCGCAGCCGTATGGCAACGCGGCCGGCGGGCAGTTCGGCGAGCTGGCGTATCCGACCGGCGGCCATTACCTGCCGCTGCCGTCGCCCGAATCGACGCATGTGCGCGAAATCCTCTTCGACCTCGGCATCATCGAGCGCGACCCGATGGCGGAAAAACCCTATTACGACGAGCGTTATATTTTGCACGCGCCCGAGGAACGCCTGCTGTTCAACGGCCAGTGGCAGGACGGCTTCATTCCCACCGAAGGCGTCTCTGCCGATGAACTGGCGCAGCACGAGCGCTTTTTTGCCGAGGTGCGGCGCCTGCGCCAGACGCATGGCAATGACGGCAAGCGCGTGTTTGTCTTTCCCACCGTGGAGTCGTCGCAGGACCCCGCCTGGCGCTCGCTCGATGACATCACCCTGAAGCAGTGGATGGAGCGCGAGGGTTATACCTCGCCCACCCTGCACTGGTACCTGAACTACTGCTGCCGCGACGATTACGGCACCCGCTACGACCAGGTCTCGGCCTGGGCCGGCCTGCACTATTACTGCAGCCGCTGGGGACAGGCGGCAAATGCAGGCAATGGCGCCTGGCTGACCTGGCCCGGTGGCATGCAGCCGGTGGCCACGGCCATGGAACACGCCTCTGGTGTCAAGCGCCGCGCCGGCACGGTGGTCTCCGTGAAGACCACGGCGCAGGGCGTCGAAGCGCTGTGCCTGGAGCTGATCGATGGCCAGCCGCGCACCTATCTGCTCAAGGCGCGCAAGGCCATCTGCGCCATGCCCGTGTACGTGGCGGCCCGCGTGGTGGAGAACATCGCCAGCTATGGCTTTGACGCGAAGCGCGACACCCCCGCGTATGCGCCATGGATGGTGGCGAACTTTTTACTTAAACGCTTTCCCGACGAACTGCCGCATGCGCCCCTGTGCTGGGACAACGTGGTGTACCAGGAACCGGGTCTCGGCTATGTCGTCGCCACGCATCAGGATATCCGCGTGCGTCCGCCCGAGAAAACCGTCTTCAGCGCCTACGTGGCCCTGTCCGACCGCACGCCGCAGCAAGCCCGCAAGTGGCTCGATACGGCCAGCCCCGAAGAATTGCTGGCGCTGGCCAGCGTCGATTTGAAAACGGCGTATGGGCGCGATTTCGCCAGCTGCGTCGAGCGCGTTGACATCACTTTGCGCGGCCACGCCATGGCCGCGCCGCTGACGGGCTTTCGCAGCAATGCGGGCCTGAAAGCCCTGCGCGAGCATGATGGCGCGATTCTGTTTGCGCATGCCGATTTGTCGGGCTTTTCCGTGTTCGAGGAAGCGGCGTGGTGGGGTGACAGGGCGGCGCGGCTGGCGATCACATAAATGAAAAAGGCCGGCGCAAGCGCCGGCCAGAGCCCCCTAAGGCTCGAACCTGTGCTTCCTTGTTCTTCTCATTTATTTTTATTTATGACGTCGATGAACACGGCCGCCAGCAGCACAAGGCCCTTGATCACTTGCTGGTAGTCGATGCCGATGCCCATGATGGACATGCCGTTGTTCATCACGCCCATGATGAAGGCACCGATGACAGCCCCCATCACCTTGCCCACGCCGCCCGAGGCCGAGGCGCCGCCGATGAAGCAGGCGGCGATCACGTCCAACTCGAAACCCGTGCCCGCCTTGGGCGTGGCCGTGTTCAGGCGCGCGGCGAAGATCAGGCCGGCCAGTGCGGCCAGCATGCCCATGTTGACGAAGGTGTAGAAGCTGACACGTTCCGTCTTGATGCCGGACAGGCGCGCCGCCTTTTCATTGCCGCCCACTGCATACACGCGGCGACCCAGCACCGTGCGGTTGGTAACGAAGGTGTAGGCGACGATCAGCACCGACATCACGGCCAGCACATTGGGGAAACCGCGGTAGGACGCCAGCAGGTAGCTGAAATACACCATCACGGCGGCAAAGATGCCGTTCTTCAGCAGGAAGAAGGCGCGCGGTTCGTTTTCCATGCCGTGCCTGAGCTGCTTGGCGCGGCTGCGCAGCGAGGTGAGCAGCAGCGCGCCAGCGGCGATCACGCCCAGCAGCAGCGAGAAGCCGCGCAGGTTCTCGCCGCCGAACGGGTCGGGCAAAAAGCCCGAGCTGAGCATCTGGAAGCCTTCCGGGAAGGGGCCGACCGACTGGCCGGCCAGCAGCGCCAGGGTCAGGCCCTTGAACACCAGCATGCCGGCCAGGGTGACGATGAAGGACGGAATTTTAAAGAAGGCGACAAAATAGCCTTGCGCACCGCCAATGACGGCGCCGGCCAGCAGGCAGACGATGCTGGCGGCGACAAAGTTCATTTCATAGTTGACGATCAGGACGGCCGCCAGCGCGCCGACGAAGCCGACCACGGAGCCGACCGACAGATCGATATGCCCGGCCACGATGACCATCAGCATGCCAAGCGCCATGATGACGATGTAGCTGTTCTGCAGCACCAGGTTGGTCAGGTTCAGCGGCTGCATCAGGGTGCCGTCCGTCATGTACTGGAAAAAGCCCATGATGACGAGCAGCGACAGCAGCATGCCGTAGTCGCGCATATTGTTCTTCAGGAAGCCGGCGTAGCTCTTGGCTTGCGGCGCGCTGACGGGCGCGGCGCCCGGCACCGCGTCCGCGGTCAGTTTATTGTCCATGGTGTTCTCCGTGTGTGACGATGGCGCGCATGATTCTTTCCTGTGACGCCTCTGCTGCGCTTAATTCGGCCGCGAAGCGGCCTTCGTTCATGACATAGATCCGGTCGCACATGCCCAGCAATTCGGGCATTTCCGAGGAAATCATGATGATGCATTTGCCTTCGGCGGCCAGCTCGCTGATGATGCTGTAGATTTCGTACTTGGCGCCCACGTCGATGCCGCGGCTCGGCTCATCGAGGATCAGGATGTCGGGGCGTGAAAACAGCCACTTCGCCAGTACCACTTTCTGCTGGTTGCCGCCGGACAGGTTGACCACTTTTTGCAGGATGCTCGAGCAGCGGATTTTCAGCTTGCGGCGGAAATCGTCGGCCACGCCGAATTCGCGCGCCTCGTCGATCACCATATGGCGCGACACGGCGTCCAGGTTGGCCAGGCTGGTGTTTTTCTTGATGTCTTCTTCCAGGATCAGGCCCAGGCCCTTGCGGTCTTCCGTCACATATGCCAGGCCATGCGCGATGGCCTTGCCGATGGTGCTGACGTCGATTTCCTGCCCGTTCTTGAGCACCGTGCCGCTGATGCGCTGGCCATAGGCGCGCCCGAAAATGCTCATCGCCAGTTCCGTGCGTCCTGATCCCATCAAGCCGGCGATGCCGATGATCTCGCCCTTTTTGGCGTGCATGCTGATGCCCTTGATGACAGGGCGGTCGGCGTGCTCGGGATGGAACACGCGCCAGTCGCGCACTTCGAAAATGGTCTCGCCGATGCTGGGCGTGCGGGCCGGATAGCGGTCGGCCATTTCGCGTCCGACCATTTTCTCGATGATGCGGTCTTCGCTGACGGGCTCAATGCGACAGTCGAAGCTGTCGACCGTGTTGCCGTCGCGTAGCACCGTAATGGCATCGGCGACGCGCGAAATTTCGTTGAGCTTGTGCGAAATCAGGATCGAGGCGATGCCCTGGCGCTTCAGTTCCAGCAGCAGGTCGAGCAGGGCCGCGCTGTCGCTTTCGTTCAGGCTGGCCGTCGGCTCGTCGAGGATCAAGAGCTTGACGTCCTTGCACAGGGCCTTGGCGATTTCGATCAGCTGCTGCTTGCCCACGCCCAGGTTGGTGATCAGGGTGTCGGGCGACTCTTTCAAGCCGACCTTTTGCAGCAGTTCGCGCGTGCGGCTTTGCGCATATTCCCAGTCGATCACGCCCATGCTGGCCGGCTCGTTGCCGAGGAAGATATTCTCGGCGATCGACAGCAAGGGCACCAGCGCCAGTTCCTGGTGGATGATGATGATGCCGATTTCCTCGCTGTCCTTGATGCCGCGGAAATGCCGCGTCTGGCCCTGGTAATCGATATCGCCCGTATAGCTGCCGTGGCCGTAGACGCCGCTCAGCACTTTCATCAGCGTCGACTTGCCGGCGCCGTTTTCCCCCACGATGGCGTGGATTTCGCCGCTGCGCACCCGCAGGTTCACATTGTCGAGTGCTACGACGCCGGGGAAGGTCTTGCGTATCCCGCGCATTTCCAGGATCGTGTTTGTCATATAACCTCTCTGGGCCCGGCAGTGCCGGGCCTTGCATGCCGTCGATGCTTATTTCACTTGCGCTTCGGTGTAATAGCCGCTGCCCGTGACCAGCACCTGCTTCCAGTTCGCCTTGTCGACGGTGACGGGTTTGAGCAGGTAGGACGGCACGACCTTCACGCCGTTGTTGTAGGTCTTGGTATCGTTGACGGTCGGTGCCTTGCCCGACAACATGGCGTCGACCATGTTCGCCGTCACCTTGGCCAGTTCACGCGTGTCCTTGAACACGGTGGACGACTGCTCGCCACGGATGATGGATTTGACGGACGGGATTTCCGCATCCTGGCCCGTGACGACGGGGAACGGTTGTTTCGGCGTGCCGTAGCCGACGCCTTTGAGCGACGACAGGATGCCGATGCTCAGGCCGTCATATGGCGAGAGCACGGCGTCGACACGCGCATTGCCGTAGTAGGCGCTGAGCAGATTATCCATGCGCGCCTGCGCCACGGCGCCATCCCAGCGCAGGGTCGCCACCTTGTCCATGCCCATCTGCTTCGAGCGCACCACCAGCTTGCCGCTGTCAATGTAGGGTTTCAGCACCGACAGCGCGCCGTTGTAGAAGAAGTGCGCATTGTTGTCGTCGGCCGAGCCGCCGAACAGTTCGATATTGAACGGGCCCTTGCCTTCCTTGAGTTTCAGCGCCGATTCGATATAGCCCGCCTGCAGCACGCCGACCTGGAAGTTGTCGAAGGTGGCGTAGTAATCGATGTTCTTGGTGCCGCGGATCAGGCGGTCATAGGAAATGACCTTGATGCCCTTGTCGGCCGCCTTTTGCAGTACGTTCGACAGGGTGGTGCCGTCAATGGCGGCGATCACCAGTACCTTGGCGCCCTTGGTGATCATGTTTTCCACCTGCGCCAGCTGGTTCGGGATATCGTCGTCGGCGAACTGCAGGTCGGTCTTGTAGCCGCGCTCCTTGAATACCTTGACCATGTTGTCGCCATCGGCGATCCAGCGCATCGAGGATTTGGTCGGCATCGAGATGCCGATCGCGCCCTTGTCCGCGGCATTCGCCATGGGAACGACTGCCATACCGGACGTCGCCAGCACCAGGCTCGCGGCCAGCATTTTCATTGTTGTTTTCATTTCAGGTCTCCACCGTCTTTTGAGTGTGAATGTGCCGGCGTCGTGGCCTCTGCGGGCCGCCTCCATGCCGATGGCCGCATGTGGGCCACGGCTGATACTAGTTTGTCCATACCTGCCTCACCAATCACTTTTTTCGCATTGTCGATATCCAAAACGGTATCGATGGCACGATTGATGCGATGCGCCAAATTCCCTCTGCCGCAGGTGGAAGCGGGGGCTTGCAAGGGGGCTTTTCGCGGCATTTTTTGGTGCACCGCAATACCAATAATCATCATGCAATTTGGTGATTTTCGTAATTGCGGTGACCCATGGCGGCGCGCAGAATCGGTTCGACCTTGAAGCCCGACCACCCGATGACCGTCTTTTGAAAGCTGCCATGCTGCCGATTTCTCCCGCTTCCCTGCTACCCGCCGATCTGGCGCAAGCGACCCTGATTGGCCGCATCTGGCGCGACGGTCCCTGCATCGTCGCCGTGCGCGGCGGTGAAGTGGTCGATATCACGGACACCGTCGCCACGGTGGCCGAACTGTTCGAGAGCGACAATGCGCTGGGCATCGCCCGCCATGCGCCAGGCACCTCGCTCGGCCCCGTGCAGGCTTTGCTGGAACAGGCGCTGGTGGCGCCGCCGCATGCACCGCTGCTGCTGGCGCCATGCGATCTGCAGGCGATCAAGGCATGCGGCGTGACCTTCGCCGTCAGCCTGCTCGAACGCGTGATCGAGGAGCAGGCGGGAGGCGATGCGGCGCGCGCCGCCAGTTTGCGCGGCGCGCTGCAAGCCACCCTGGGCAGCGATCTGTCGGCATTGAAGCCAGGTTCCGATGCCGCGCAGCGCCTGAAGCAGCAACTGCAGCAGCGCGGCGCCTGGTCGCAGTACATGGAAGTGGGCATCGGCCCCGATGCGGAAGTATTCACCAAGGCGCAGGCCATGTCTTCGGTCGGCTGCGGCGCGCAAGTGGGCCTGCTGCCATCGTCCGCCTGGAACAACCCGGAGCCGGAGATCGTCCTGGCCGTCAACAGTCGCGGCCAGGTGCTTGGCGCGTCGCTGGGCAATGACGTGAACCTGCGCGACATCGAAGGACGCAGCGCCCTGTTGCTGGGCAAGGCCAAGGACAACAACGGTTCCTGCGCCATCGGCCCCTTCATCCGCCTGTTCGACGAGCACTTCACGCTCGATACCGTGCGCCAGGCGGAAGTGTCGCTGCTGATCGAGGGAGCGGACGACGGTTTTGTCCTGGAAGGCGCCAGTTTCATGCGCGAGATCAGCCGCGACCCGCTGGACCTGGTGCGCCAGACGGCCGGCGCCTACCACCAGTATCCGGACGGCTTCATGCTCTTCCTCGGCACCATGTTCTCGCCCGTGAAGGACCGCGGTGCGCAGGGCGGCGGTTTTACGCACCACCTGGGCGACCGCGTCACCATCGCCAGCGCCGCGCTGGGCGCGCTGGTCAACGAAGTGCAGCGCTGCGACGCGATCCCGCCCTGGACCTTCGGCGTGCGCGCGCTGTACCAGAACCTGGCGCAACGCGGCTTGCTTTGATCCGATTATTTTAAAAAGAGAGACACCATGCAGCATGCAACTTATCCCAGCCTGGCCAATAAACGCGTCGTCATCACGGGCGGCGGTACCGGCATCGGCGTTGCCATCGTCGAGGCATTCGCGCGCCAGGGTGCCCACGTTACCTTTCTCGACATTGCCCGTGACGCGTCGCTGGCGCTGCAGGAAAAACTCGCGCAGCTGCCGCAGCCGCCCGTGTTCCGCTACTGCGACCTGACGGACCTCGACGCCCTGGCCGCCACCTTCGCCGATATCGGCAACACCAGTGGCGCCACGGATATCCTCGTCAACAATGCGGCCAACGACGACCGCCATCAGCTGCAGGACGTCACGCCCGCCTACTGGGACGAACGCATCGCCGTCAACCTGCGTCACCAGTATTTCTGCGCCCAGGCCGTGGCGCCGGCCATGCGTGGCAAGGGCAGCGGCGTGATCCTCAACCTGGGCTCGATTTCCTGGCACCTGGCGCAAGCCAACCTGTCGATCTACATGACGGCCAAGGCGGGCATCGAAGGCTTGACGCACGGCCTGGCGCGCGACCTGGGCGCCGATGGCATCCGCGTCAATTGCATCATTCCCGGCGCCGTGCGCACGCCGCGCCAGGAGCGCCTGTGGCATACGCCGGAAGCGGAAGCCGTGATCCTGCAGGGGCAATGCCTGCAGACGCGCGTGGAACCGGAAGACGTGGCGGCGCTGGCGCTGTTCCTGGCGTCCGACAACGCGGCCAAGTGCACGGGACGCGAATATTTCGTCGACGCGGGATGGTACGGCGCATGAACGTCACCGCTAAAGCACCGCGGCGTTTCCGTTCGCAGGACTGGTTCGACAATCCCGACCACATCGACATGACGGCGCTGTACCTGGAGCGCTTCATGAACTACGGCATCACGGCCGAGGAACTGCGTTCGGGCCGGCCCATCATCGGCATCGCGCAAAGCGGCAGCGACATCAGCCCGTGCAACCGCATCCACCTGGAACTGGCGCAGCGCGTGCGCGACGGCATCCGCGATGCGGGCGGCATCCCGATGGAATTCCCGCTGCACCCGATCTTCGAGAACTGCCGCCGCCCCACGGCGGCGCTGGACCGCAACCTGGCCTACCTGGGCCTGGTGGAGATCCTGCACGGCTATCCGATCGACGCGGTGGTGCTGACCACGGGATGCGACAAGACCACGCCGGCGCAGCTGATGGCGGCCGCCACGGTCGATATTCCCGCCATCGTGCTGTCGGGCGGCCCCATGCTCGACGGCTGGATGGACGGTGAGCTGGTGGGCTCCGGCGCGGCCATCTGGAAGGGCCGCCGCCAGCTCTCCGCCGGCTTGATCGACAACGACAAATTTCTGCAGATCGCCGCCGCCTCGGCGCCGTCGGCCGGCCACTGCAACACCATGGGCACGGCATCGACCATGAATGCGCTGGCCGAGGCGCTGGGCATGTCCCTCACGGGCTGCTCGGCCATTCCCGCACCCTACCGCGAGCGGGGCCAGATCGCCTATGCAACGGGGCGCCGCATCGTTGGCATGGCGCACGACGACGTGCGCCCGTCGAGCATCCTCACGCGCGAGGCGTTTTTGGACGCCATCATCGTCAATGCGGCCATCGGCGGCTCGACCAATGCCCAGCCGCACCTGATGGCCATGGCGCGCCACGCGGGCGTGGAACTGCACTCGAGCGACTGGATGGCACACGGCTATGACGTGCCGCTGCTGCTGAACATGCAGCCGGCCGGCAAATACCTGGGCGAGCGCTTCCACCGCGCCGGCGGCGTGCCCGCCGTCATGTGGGAGCTGCAAGAGGCGGGCTTGCTGCACGCGGACCGCTTGACGGTCACGGGCCAGAGCATGGCGGCCAACCTGGCAGGGCGCGAAAGCGCGGACCGCGAGATGATCCGTCCGTTTGCCGCGCCGCTGAAGGAAAAGGCGGGCTTCCTGGCCCTGCAGGGCAACCTGTTCGATTTCGCCATCATGAAGACCAGCGTGATTTCGCCCGCTTTCCGCGAACGCTACCTGTCGCGTCCCGGCAGCGAGGGCGTGTTCGAGGCGCGCGCCATCGTCTTTGATGGTTCTGCCGACTACCACGCTCGCATCAACGACCCGGCCCTGGCGATTGACGACAGCTGCATGCTGGTGATGCGTGGCGCCGGTCCCGTGGGCTGGCCCGGCTCGGCCGAAGTGGTCAACATGCAGCCGCCCGATGCCTTGCTCAAGGCCGGCATTTTGAACTTGCCGACCCTGGGCGACGGACGCCAATCGGGCACCTCGGACAGCCCGTCGATCCTGAACGCGTCGCCGGAAAGCGCTGTCGGCGGCGGCCTGGCGCTGCTGCGCACGGGCGACATCATCCGCGTGGACTTGCATGCGGGGCGCTGCGACATGCTGGTCGATGCCGCCGAGCTGGCACGCCGCGCGCAGGAGCTGCCGCCACCCGTCAACGACAGCGCCACGCCATGGCAGGAGATGTACCGCGCCAGCGTGGGCCAGCTGGAAACGGGGGCCTGCATAGAGCTGGCGCTGAAATACCGCGCAGTCGGCCAGACCCTGCCACGGCATAACCATTAGCAGCACGTAGGTCGGCTTAGCGCTGCGCGCGTAAGCCGACAACACCACGATCAGCAAATTTTTCAGCAGTACCCGTAGTTAAAAAACGTCGTTAATAACATCCACAAGGAGACACACAATGAACAAGATCATCAGTGCAGCCATCATGACCGCCATGCTGGCATTGAGCAGCAGCGCCGCCCTGGCCGACGCGAAAAACCCGAAGATCGGTTTTTCCATCGACGATTTGCGCGTCGAGCGCTGGACGCGCGACCGCGATTTCTTCATCGCCGCCGCCGAAAAGCAGGGCGCCAAGGTCTTCGTGCAGTCGGCCGACGCCAGCGAACAGCGCCAGATTTCGCAAATCGAAAACCTGATCTCGCGTGGCGTGGACGTGCTGGTGATCGTGCCATTCAACGCCACTGTCCTCAACAACACCATCAAGGAAGCAAAAAAGGCCGGTATCAAGGTGCTGTCGTATGACCGCCTGATCCTGGGCGCCGATATCGACGCGTATATCTCCTTCGATAACGAGAAAGTGGGCGAGATGCAGGCCGAAGGCGTGGTCAAGCTGCAGCCGAAGGGCAATTACTACCTGTTGGGCGGCGCGCCGACGGACAACAACGCCAAGATGCTGCGCGAAGGCCAGATGAAAGTGCTCAAGCCCTACATCGACAAGGGCGATATCAAGGTGGTGGGCCAACAATGGGTGAAAGACTGGAGCGCCACGGAAGCCTTGTCCATCGTGGAAAACGCGCTGACGGCGAATAACAACAAGATCGATGCCATCGTCGCCTCGAACGACGGCACGGCGGGCGGCGCCATCCAGGCGCTGGCCGCGCAAAAGCTGGCGGGCAAGGTACCTGTCTCGGGCCAGGACGCCGACCTGGCGGCCGTCAAACGCGTGATCGCCGGCACGCAGGCGATGACCGTCTACAAACCGCTGAAAACCATCGCCGCCGAAGCGGCCAAGCTGGCCGTGCAACTGGCGCGCAATGAAAAGCCGGCCTACAACTCCAGCTATGACAATGGCTTGAAAAAGGTCAGCACCGTGCTGCTGAAACCGACGCCGCTGACCAAGGCGAATGTGAACATCCTCGTTGACGACGGCTTCTATACCAAGGCGCAGCTGGGTAATTAAGTTCCGCGAGAATATTGGACGTAGGTCGGATTAGCGTAGCGTAATCCGACACCCGCCGGCGCTTGCAAAGCGCTGGTGATGGTGTCGGGTTACGCGCTGCGCGCTCACCCGACCTACGCCGATCTTCCAGCCTGTGGTTTTCCCCGTATCCGCAACGAGAGTGAGCATGTCCGATTATCTGCTTGAAATGAAAGGCATCGTCAAACAGTTTGGCGGTGTTCGCGCCCTCGACGGCATCGACCTGCAGGTGCGGGCCGGCGAGTGCATCGGCCTGTGCGGCGAGAATGGCGCCGGCAAGTCGACCCTGATGAAGGTGCTGTCCGGCGTCTACCCGCACGGCAGCTGGGACGGCGAGATCCTGTGGGAAGGCCAGCCCCTGCGCGCGCACTCGATCCGCGACACGGAAGACGCGGGCATCATCATCATCCACCAGGAACTGATGCTGGTGCCGCAGTTGTCCGTGGCCGAGAATATCTTCATGGGCCGCGAACTCACCCTGCCCGGCGGACGCATGCACTATGCGGCCATGTACAAGCGCGCCGACGAACTGCTGCGCGAATTGAAAATCCCGCAGCTGAACGTGGCGCTGCCAGTGATGAATTACGGCGGCGGCCACCAGCAGCTGGTGGAAATCGCCAAGGCGCTCAACAAGAATGCGCGCCTGTTGATCCTCGATGAACCGTCGTCGTCGCTGACGGCGTCGGAAATCGCCGTGCTGCTCGACATCCTGCGCGCTTTGAAGGCGCGTGGCGTCACCTGCATCTATATTTCGCACAAGCTCGATGAGGTGGCCGCCATCTGCGACACCATTGTCGTCATCCGCGACGGCAAACACATCGCCACCACGCCCATGGCGCAGATGAATGTCGAGCGCATCATCGCGCAGATGGTGGGCCGCGAAATGAGCCAGCTGTATCCGCAGCGCGCAGCGGAAAACACAGCGGCCATCGGCGAGGTGCTGTTCGAGGCGCGCCACGTGACCTGCATCGATGCGGACAACCCGCAGCGCAAGCGCGTCGACGACGTGTCGTTCAGCCTGCGCAAGGGAGAAATTCTCGGCATCGCCGGACTGGTGGGCGCGGGGCGCACGGAGCTTGTCTCCGCCCTGTTCGGCGCCTACCAGGGACCGTGCCAGGCCGAAGTGTGGCTCGATGGCCGCCGCATCGATACGGGCACGCCGCAAAAAGCCATCGCCATGGGCCTGGCCATGGTGCCGGAAGACCGCAAGCACCACGGCATCGTGCCCGACCTGGACGTGGGACAAAACATCACCCTGGCCGTGCTGGAGGAGTTTGCGCGCGCCACGCGCATCGACGGCGAAGCGGAACTGGCGGCCGTGCGCGGCGAGATCGCCCAGCTGGAACTGAAAACGGCCAGCCCGTCGCTGCCCATTACAAGCCTGTCGGGCGGCAACCAGCAAAAGGCCGTGCTGGCCAAGATGCTGCTGACGCGACCCCGCGTGCTGATCCTCGACGAACCCACGCGCGGCGTGGACGTGGGCGCCAAATATGAAATCTACAAGTTGATGCTGGCGCTGGCTGACCGGGGCGTGGCCATCATCATGGTCTCGTCGGAGCTGGCCGAGGTGCTGGGCGTCTCCGACCGCGTGCTGGTGATGGGCGAAGGCCGGCTGCGCGGCGACTTCATCAACGATGGCCTGAGCCAGGAAACCGTGCTGGCAGCCGCGCTGTCGCAGCATCCGGCGCCCGCCGCCACCCCCGCAAACAAGGAACCCGCCGCATGAAACCGATGAACGTCAAACAGCTGTTCACCCAATACAAGATGCTGGCCCTGCTGATCGCCGTGGCGCTGATCTGGGCCTTCTTTTCCTGGAAGACGGAGGGCAGTTTCCTCACGCCGCGCAACCTGTCGAATCTGCTGCGCCAGATGTCCGTGACGGGCATCCTCGCCTGCGGCATGGTGCTGGTGATTATCGCCGGCGAGATCGACCTGTCCATCGGTTCCCTGCTGGGCCTGTTGGGCGGTATCGCCGCCGTGCTGGACGTGACGCAGCACTGGCCGCTGGCGCTGAACCTGGCGGCCGTGCTGGGTTGCGGCCTGGTGATTGGCCTCTTGAATGGCTATCTGACGGCGTACCGCGGCATCCCTTCATTTATCGTCGGCCTGGGCGGCATGCTGGCCTACCGTGGCATTTTGCTGGGCATCACGGGCGGCATCACCATCGCCCCCGTCTCCGAACCGATGGTCTACCTGGGGCAGGGCTACCTGCCCGCCGTGCCGGGCATCGCGCTGGGCATCGGCCTGTTCCTGCTGGCCGCCTTTTTGACGTGGCGCGCGCGCGCCAGCCGCGCCCAGCATGGCTTGCCGCAGCCGGCCGCGTGGCTCGACGGTTTGCGCGTGGCCGTCATCGGCGCCGTGCTGTATGCCTTCGTGCAGACGTTGAACGGCTATGAAGGCATTCCGCTGCCCGTGCTTCTGCTGCTGGCCCTGCTTGGCCTGTTCAGCTACATCACCAGCCAGACCGTGTTTGGCCGGCGCATTTACGCCGTCGGCAGCAATATGGAAGCAACGCGACTGTCCGGCATCAACGTCAAGGCCGTCAAGCTGTGGATCTTCGGCATCATGGGCCTGATGTGCGCATTGGCAGGGCTGATCAACACCGGCCGCCTGGCGGCCGGTTCGCCCTCGGCCGGCACCTTCAGCGAGCTCGATGCCATCGCCGCCTGCTTCATCGGCGGCACCTCGATGCGCGGCGGCTCGGGCACCGTGTACGGTGCCCTGATCGGCGCGCTGGTGATGGCCAGCCTGGATAACGGCATGTCCATGCTGGACGTGGACACTTACTGGCAGATGATCGTGAAAGGCAGTATTCTGACTCTCGCCGTCTGGGTTGATGTCAGTACAAGGGCGGGACGCCGGTAAGACCGATGCGTGACCGGCAGCCAGGGACGACGATACGTTCCGGCCGCCACATGGAGGAGACACCAGCATGAAGTTACCGACCGCGCACCGCATCGCGCTGCTGTTCAACGGGAATAAAATCTATGACCGCGACATCATCGCGGGCATCGCCGCCTACCTGAACACCACGCGCGTGTCGTGGGACCTGTTCCTGGAAGAGGACTTTCGATGCCGCCTGCCCGGCATCGAGCGCTGGCAGGGCGACGGCATCATCGCCGATTTCGACGATCCCGCCGTGTGCGCTGCGCTGGCCCATAGCCGCGTGCCCGTGGTGGCTGTCGGCGGCTCGTATGCGCGCGAAGCCGACTACCCGGCCGGCATTCCCTATGTCGCCACGGATAACTTCAAGATCGTCAAGCTGGCTTACGACCACCTGGTGGAAGCGGGCCTGACGCGTTTCGCCTGCTTCAGCCTGCCCGAGGCGGAGGTCAACCGCTGGGCGCAGGAGCGCGAAACGGCGTTTTGCGCGCTGATGCAGCGCGACCACCTGCGCGCCGACGTGTACCGGGGCGTGGCCACCAGTGCGCCCTCGTGGGACGAGGCGGTGGAGCAGCAGATCGCCTGGCTCAACAGCCTGGAAAAGCCCGTCGGCATCATCGCGGTGAGCGATGCGCGCGCGCGCCAGCTGCTGCAGGCCTGCATGCACGCGGGCATCGCCGTGCCGGAGCAAGTGGCCCTGATCGGCATCGACAACGACCCGCTGGCGCGCATGCTCACGCGCATTCCCTTGAGTTCCGTGATCCAGGGAACCGAGGAGATGGGCCGCACGGCGGCGCACCTGCTGCACCAGATGTTGAATGGCGCGCGCCTGGCCGGTACGCGCATCCTCGTGCCGCCGGCCGGCCTGAACGTGCTCGCTTCCACGCGCCACCAGCCGTTCCAGCATCCGCAGGTGATGCAGGCGCGCCATTTCATCCGCCAGTACGCCTGCCAGGGCATCAAGACGGAGCAGGTGGCCGATTACGTGGGCGTGTCGCGCTCCTCGCTCGAAGCGCATTTCCGCCATGAGCTGGGGCGCAGCGTGCACGACGAGATCCTGCATTTCAAGCTCGATGCGGCCAAGACGCTGCTGGCGCGCGAACCGGGCCAGGTGGCCGAGGTGGCCGTGCGTTGCGGCTTTACCACGGTGCAGTATATGCACGCCGTCTTCAAGCGCGAACTCGGTTGCACGCCGCGCGAATTCCAGCAGCGCAGCCGTCCGCCGCCATGACGGTTTTTACCTTGCACAACGCGCGCGGCATGCGCGTAGCGGTCGATGCCCACGACGCCAGCCTGCAATCATGGTGGGCGCCCGACCGCTATGGCCGCATGGCCGACGTGCTGGCCAGGGCAGTGCCCGGCGCGCCGGCGCTCAATGGCTGGCTGGGGAGCATGCCTGACGATGCCAGCCTGCTGCTGCAGCTGGCGCAGGATGGCCTGTCGGCGCGCCTGCTGTACCGGCTTGGCGACGATGGCGGCTTGCACCTGGCCTGCGAGGCCACGACGGACGCCGTGTCACGTTTCGCGCTGCCCGCGCCCCGCTTCAATCTGCAGGGCCGCAGCACCAGCGTGGCCGACCATGTGCTGCGCCTGGCGGCCGGCCGCTACCGACCGGTGGGGCGAACGCAGGAGGAGCCCGTCGATGTCGCGGGCAGCGCTTTCGATTTTCGCCAGCCGGCACCCGTGGGCGCACGGCTGGCCTGGCCGGCGCTGGCGGGGATGGCCGGTTTCGATCATGATTTTTACTGCGCCGGGGATGGCGCACTGCGGCAAGCGGCAGTAGTTGCCGAGCCCGCTTCGGCCCGGGTCCTGCGTTTTTCCAGCACGCAATCCAGTTTCCATTTGCGCACCGATGCGCGCGGTTTTTCCTGCGCCACGCAGGCGCTGGAACTGTTGCCTGGCGTGGCCGCGCGGCTGGCGTTGATCTACCGTCTGGGGGTGCAGGATATGGATGATTTTGACATATCTGAACCGGTATCAATGATGTTAAATAAGTGATTGGTCAGATATGCGGGGCAGTTCTACCATGAGGTAGTTTTTCCCCTTTCTTTTTTCTTACCGACGCTGCGAACCTGCCCATGAATATAGTCACCATCGATGCCGGCACCACCAATACGCGTACCCTGCTATGGCGCGACGGGGCCGTGCTGGCCCAGGCGCAGCAGGAAACGGGCGTGCGCAATACGGCCATCGATGGCCACAACGGCGCGCTGAAACAGGCGCTGCGCGAGACCATCGCCTCCGTGCTGGACAGTGCTGGCATCGCGCCGGGCGACCTGCACCTGGCGCTGGCGTCGGGCATGATCAGTTCGCCCATGGGCGTGCTGGAAGTGCCGCATTTGCCGGCGCCGGCCGGCCTGGCGCAGCTGGCGCAAGGCATGCAGGCGGTGGACTTGCCCGACGTGCTGGCCCAGCCCCTGTGGCTGATCCCCGGTGTGCGCAACCAGCATGGCGCCATCGGCCTGCATAACGTCGAAGCGATGGACATGATGCGCGGCGAAGAGACGGAAGTCATCGGCCTGCTGGAGCGGTTGCAGCTGCGCGGCGCGGCCACCATCATCGTGCCCGGCTCGCACACGAAATTGATCAGTGTGGACGAGCAGCGCCGCATCCTCGGCTGCAGCACCACCATCGCCGGCGAACTGCTGCAGGCGATTTCGCAGCATACGCTGATCAAGCAATCGGTCGAAGGCGGCTTTGCGCAGACCCTGGTGCCGAAGATGCTACTGGCCGGCGCCGCCGCCGCGCAAAAAACGGGACTGGCGCGCGCCTGCTTCAGCGTGCGCACCCTGGGCCAGTTCAGCACCGTCGACTGCAACGAGCGTGCCAATTTCCTGATGGGAGCCGTGCTCAGTGGCGACTTGCTGGCGCTGCGCAACAGCACGGCCATCCAGATGCGTCCCGACACGCCGCTCGTCATCGCGGGCAAGCCCATGCTGCGCCAGGCGCTGTCGCTGCTGATCGAGGAGCAGGGCTTCTTTTATGGCAAGCGCATCGTCGTCGACGACCAGCAGCAAAACCATCTGGCGGGCCATGGCGCCCTGCTGATCGCCGCCGCGCGCGGCCTGATTTTACGCAAGGAAGCAGCATGAGTGAATCGAAAGGCAAGCGCGCCCTGCGCTCGCAGGCATGGTTCGGCGGCGACGACAAGGACAGTTTCATCCACCGCAGCTGGATGAAGAACCAGGGCTATCCCAGCGATGCCTTCGATGGCCGCCCCGTCATCGGCATTTGCAATACCTGGTCCGAACTGACGCCCTGCAATGGCCATTTCCGCGACCTGGCCGAAGCCGTCAAGAAGGGCGTGCTGGAAGCGGGCGGCTTCCCCGTCGAGTTTCCCGTGATGTCGCTGGGCGAATCGAATCTGCGCCCGACGGCCATGCTGTTCCGTAACCTGGCCAGCATGGACGTGGAAGAATCGATCCGCGCCAACCCGATCGACGGCGTGGTACTGCTGACGGGCTGCGACAAGACCACGCCGGCGCTGCTGATGGGCGCGGCCAGCGTGGACTTGCCCACCATCGTGCTGTCCGGCGGCCCCATGTTGAACGGCAATTACCGTGGCCAGCCCATCGGCTCGGGCACGGACGTGTGGAAGTTTTCCGAGGATGTGCGCGGTGGCCGCATGACGCAGGCGCAGTTCCGCGAAGCCGAATCGTGCATGTCGCGCTCTTCCGGCCATTGCATGACCATGGGCACGGCGTCCACCATGGCCAGCATGGTCGAAGCGCTGGGCGTGACCCTGCCCGGCAATGCGGCCATTCCCGCCGTCGACGCGCGCCGCAAGCTGCAGGCGCAACTGACGGGCCGGCGCATCGTCGGCATGGTCGATGAAGACCTGAAACTGTCGCAGATCCTCACGCGCGAGGCGTTTGAAAACGCCATCATGGTCAATGGCGCCATCGGCGGCTCGACCAATGCGGTGATCCACCTGCTAGCCATTGCCGGGCGCATCGGCGTGGACATGCGCCTGGGCGACTGGGACCGCCTGGGGCGCGATATCCCGTGCCTGCTGAACCTGATGCCATCGGGGCAGTACCTGATGGAAGATTTTTACTATGCGGGCGGCCTGCCCGTCATCATCCGCGACTTGCTGGGCAAGTTGCATGGCGAGGCGCTGACGGTGACGGGCGCGACCCTGGCCGTGAACGTGGCCGAAGCGGAAAATTTCAACCCGCAGGTGATCACGCCGCTGGCGCAGCCATTCAAGGACGAAGGCGGCATCGCCGTCCTGCATGGCAACCTGGCGCCGCGCGGCGCCGTCATCAAGCCATCGGCCGCCACGCCCGCGCTGATGCAGCACCGCGGCCGCGCCGTCGTCTTCAACAGCATCGAACACTATAAAAAGCGCGTCGACGATCCGCAGCTCGATATCGATGCCAGCTGCGTGATGGTGCTGCAAAACTGCGGCCCGCAGGGCTATCCGGGCATGGCGGAAGTAGGCAACATGGGGCTGCCGAAAAAACTGCTGGAGCAGGGCGTGCGCGACATGGTGCGCATCTCGGACGCGCGCATGAGCGGCACGGCCTTTGGCACGGTGGTGCTGCACGTGGCGCCGGAAGCGGCCGTGGGCGGCCCGCTGGCGCTGGTGCGCGACGGCGACATGATCGAACTGGACGTCGAGGGCCGGCGTTTGCACCTGGACGTCGACGAGGCCGAACTGGCGCGCCGCCGCGCAGAGTGGGCCGCGCCGCAGCCAGCCATGAAGGGCGGCTACCAGTCCATGTACATCAAGCACGTGACGCAGGCCGATGAAGGCGCGGACCTCGACTTTCTCGTCGGCTGCCGCGGGTCGGCCGTGCCGCGCGAATCACATTAAAAAAGAAGGAAAAAATGATGGGGACACAGGCCCAATTACTGGTCGACGCGCAAAATTTCCTGGGCGAGGGCGTGCGCTGGTGCGAACGCAGCGGGCGGATTTTCTGGACGAATATCGAAGGCTGCCAGTTGCATGCGCTGGAGCTGGCCTCAGGGGAACGCCAGACCTGGGACATGCCAGAGCGCCTGGCCTGCTTCGCGCAGACGCATAGCGACGACATCCTGCTGCTGGGCCTCGCCTCGCGCCTGGCGTGGTTTGACGTGCGTAGCGGGGCCGTCACGCCCTTGCACACGGTGGAGGGCGACTTGCCCATGACGCGCCTGAACGATGGCCGCTGCGACCGCCAGGGACGCTTTGTCTTCGGCACGCTCGATGAACGTCCGTGCCGCGACGCCATCGCCAGCTTTTACCGCCTCAACCTGGATTTGACCCTGGAACGCCTGCCGCTGCCGGCGATCGCCATCTCGAACAGCATCTGCTTCAGCGTCGATGGCACGGCCATGTACTTTTGCGATTCGATGAAAAAGGCGATCTACCGCTGGGACGATTACCTGGGCGGCGATGCCAGCCGGGTGCGCGTGTTTGCCGTGCTCGAACCGGGTCCCGGCGCGGCCGATGGCGCCACCATCGACGCGGACGACCACCTGTGGAGCGCGCAGTGGGGCGGCGGCAAGGTGCTGCGCTTCGCGCCCGATGGCAGCGTCGAGCGCACGGTGACCTTGCCCGTGTCGCAGCCCAGCTGCGTGAGCCTCGGTGGCGGCACCTTTGACGAATTGTTCATCACGACGGCGCAGGAAAGCTTGAGCCCGGCGCAACTGGCGGCCGAACCTTTGGCCGGTGGCCTGTTCCATGCGCGCCAGCCCGGCGTGCGCGGCTTGCCGGAAGTGCGCTTCGGCGCCGTGCCGGCCTGAGAGGAGAAGGCATATGCAAAGAAACCTGGTTTTCAATGGCATCCTCGAACGGGGCATGGTCGGCATCGTGCGCGCCGGCTCGCCCGACGCCGCCCTGCAGATCGCCGAGGCGTGCATCGCCGGCGGCGTCACGGCGCTGGAAGTGGCCTTCACCACGCCCGACACCCTTGGCGTGCTGCGCACCCTGCGCGAACGCCATGGTCATGACGTGCTGCTGGGCGCGGGCACGGTGCTCGATGCGGAGACGGCGCGCGCCGCCATCCTGGCCGGTGCCCAGTTCATCATCTCGCCCGGCGTCAACGTCGAGACGATTACCCTGTGCCAGCGCTACCAGGTGCTGTCCATGCCGGGCGCGATGACGCCGACGGAAATCGTCACGGCCCTGCAGGCGGGTGCCGATATCGTCAAGGTCTTCCCGGCCGAGATGTTCGGTCCCGCCTACATCAAGGCGCTGCGCGCGCCGCTGCCGCAGGCGCCCTTGATGCCGACAGGCGGCGTGACGGTGGAAAACCTGCACGAATGGTTCGCCAGCGGCGCCGTGGCCGTGGGGATCGGCAGCAGCCTGAGTGGCCCGGGCGCCACGGGAGATTACGCGGCCGTGACGGCGCGCGCGCAAGCCTTCGTGGCAAAGATGGCGGCCGTGCGTTCTCAATAACGTCCTGCTGAGAAAACCGTAGCGAGCGGATGTGAGTTGTGGCTGAGAAGCGCAGCTGTGCGATGCACGGGGCCGCCAAGGCAGTGAGCATCGGAGGACGCAAATCGCGCCGCGTAGTAGGTTTTTTCTGCTACGCTAGGCGGGCAATGTCGCACGCCTGCCTATACAAACCATGTCCAACATCGCCCGCATCCTGCAAGACAGCCGCATTATCGCCATCGTCGGCATGTCCGACAAGCCGGAACGCGCCAGCCACGAGGTGGCCGACTACCTGCTGCGGCATGGCTACCGCGTGCTGCCCGTCAATCCGGCCCTCGCCGGCAAGGAAGTGCTGGGCCAGCGCGCCTTTGCCACCCTGGGCGACGCTGCTGCCGCTGTGGCCCCCGCGCGCATCGATATCGTCGACTGCTTCCGCAAGTCGGAAGACATCCTGCCGATCGCCGAGGAGGCCATCGCCGTCAAGGCGGGCTGTCTGTGGCTGCAACTCAATATCGTCAACGAAGCGGCGGCGCAGCTGGCGCGGGCGGCGGGGCTGGAGGTGGTGATGGACCACTGCACAAAAATTGAGCACCGCAAGCTGGCGGTGGCGGCATGAAGGCGCGCACGCAATTTCGCGCCGGTAAGGGCTATGCGCTGGACGAGGACTTCGCCGGCAAGCGCCTGCTGGGCGCGGCCACCAAGGCGGCCAACAAGAAGTTGACATCGGCCCAGTGCAAGGCCATGGACCGCGAGGAAACCGTGGCGCTGACGGCGCAGATCGCCGAGTGCCAGAGCATGCTGTACGCGCAGCACAAGAAAAAGGTCTTGCTGGTGTTGCAGGGCATGGACACCTCGGGCAAGGATGGCACCGTCAAGGCGATCTTCAGCAATATCAACCCGATGGGCATCCGCGCCGTGGCCTTCAAGGGCCCGACCGACATCGAACTGGCGCACGATTACCTGTGGCGCGTGCACCAGCACGTGCCCGTGAAGGGCGAGATCGCCATCTTCAACCGCAGCCACTACGAGGATGTGCTGATCACGCGCGTGCAGGAAATGATCGACAAGCCGGAATGCCAGCGCCGCTACGCGCAGATCCGCGATTTCGAGCGCATGCTGAGCGAGACGGGCACCGTCATCCTGAAAATCTTCCTGCATATTTCCAAGGACGAGCAGAGGGGACGGCTGCAGGAACGGCTCGATGATCCCGACCGCCAATGGAAGTTCGATCCCAACGATATCGCCCAGCGCAAGAAGTGGGATGCCTACCAGCGCGCCTATGAAACGGCGATCCGCGAGACGGACGCCGACCACGCGCCGTGGTATGTGGTGCCGGCCAATTCCAAGACCCAGCGCAATCTGGTGGTGGCGTCGCTGCTGCTGGAAACCCTGCAGGGCATGAAGCTCGCGTATCCGCCGCCGGACCCGAAGCTGTCGTCCTACAAGGTCGAGTAAAAGCGCGGGCGCTTCGGCTGTCCGCCTGCGGAATCGGCCGCGCTGTGGCATAGTATCTTCCGTCGATAATTCAAACCAGACCGGAGATCCATATGCTGCAGTTGAAAGATCCTACCTTGTTGCGTCACCAGGCTTACTTGAACGGAGCCTGGGTCGATGCCGACGGTGGCCAGACGATTAATGTGAGCAATCCCGCCACCGGCGAGCATATCGGCACGGTGCCCTTGATGGGCGCGGCCGAGACGCGCCGCGCCATCGAAGCGGCCAACGCGGCCTGGCCCGCCTGGCGCAAGAAGACGGCCAAGGAGCGCGCCGCCGTGCTGCGCCGCTGGCATGACCTGATCCTGGAAAACGCCGACGACCTGGCGCTGATCATGACCACCGAACAGGGCAAGCCGCTGCCGGAGGCGAAGGGCGAAGTGCAGTTCGGCGCTTCGTTCATCGAGTGGTTTGCCGAGGAAGGCAAGCGGGTCGCGGGCGACACCCTGCAGTCGCCATGGCCGGATCGCCGCCTGGTCATCACCAAGGAGCCGATCGGCGTGTGCGCCGCCATCACGCCATGGAATTTCCCCGCCGCCATGATCACGCGCAAAGTCGGCCCGGCCCTGGCCGCCGGCTGCCCGATGGTCCTGAAACCGGCCGAAGCGACGCCGTTTTCCGCGCTGGCGCTGGCCGTGCTGGCCGAACGCGCTGGCGTGCCGGCGGGCGTGTTCAGCATCGTCACCGGTGCGCCGAAAGACATCGGCGGCGAAATGACCTCGAACCCGATCGTGCGCAAGCTGACGTTTACGGGCTCGACCCAGGTGGGTCGTCTGCTGGCAGAACAATGCGCGCCGACGATCAAGAAGCTGTCGCTGGAACTGGGCGGCAATGCGCCGTTCATCGTCTTTGACGACGCCGACCTGGATGCGGCCGTGGAAGGCGCCATCGCTTCGAAATACCGCAACGCGGGCCAGACCTGCGTCTGCGCCAACCGCCTGTACGTGCAGGACAGCGTGTATGAAGCGTTCGCCGAGAAACTGGTGGCGGCCGTGGCCAAGCTGAAGGTCGGCAACGGCATCGAGGCGGGCGTCACGCAAGGTCCGCTGATCGATGACAAGGCTGTCGCCAAGGTGGAAGAGCACGTGGCCGACGCGCTGGGCAAGGGCGGCCGCCTGCTGGCCGGCGGCAAGCGCCATGCGCTGGGCAATGGCTTCTTCGAGCCGACCATCATCGCCGACGTGACGAACGACATGCGCGTGGCCACCGAAGAAACCTTCGGCCCGCTGGCGCCATTGTTCCGCTTCAAGACGGACGAGGAAGTCATCGGCCTGGCGAACAACACGGAATTCGGCCTGGCCGCCTACTTCTATTCGCGCGACATCGGCCGTATCTGGCGCGTGGCCGAAGGCCTGGAAACGGGCATGGTGGGCGTCAACACGGGCTTGATCTCGAACGAGATCGCGCCCTTCGGCGGCGTCAAGCAATCGGGCCTGGGCCGTGAAGGGTCGACCTACGGTATTGAAGACTACCTGGTCATCAAGTACATCTGCATGGGCGGTATCTAAGACCGCTGAATAAGACCGCTTAACGTGAGCCGCGGCGCGCAGCCAGACGATCCAGCATGCCCTTGACCGCCTCCATTTGCGTGCCGCTCCTGCGGTAGAAATCCGGGTCGATGGGGTTGACGCTGGTGTAGCCCCAGAAATCCCAGCAGCCTTTCGGGTTGTAGGGGTGGACGGGACTCGGCTCGGCCTGCGGATACAGCACGATGATCTTGTTGGCGTCCGCTACCTGGTTGTAGCCGGTGCTGGTGTAGAAGCGGTTGCCGATCGCCTGCGTCGTTTGCAGACAGCCGTGGAAGACCACGTGGACGCGGCAGGTTTCGCTGTCGCAGGCTTTCGGAATGTAGGCGTAGCCCGTATTGTTCATGCTGGAATACGCTTTGCGGATGAAGCTGCGCTGGTTGAAGGCGATTATCTTGCCCGTCGGGGTGGCCGCTGGCGCCTGCAGGTCCGGGTACAGATGCTGCAGGATGTCGCGCGCCTGCGTGTAGTCGCAGTCGTTGATGAACGGCGACTCTGTCACGGCGCAGGGCTTGTCGTTGGCGCTGTCCGTCAGGATGGCGTGGCCCGCGCCGACATTGTCGATGAAGCGGATCTGCGCCGCCGGCGTACCCGCCAACTGGTAGAACTGGCTCACCTGGTTGACCACGGGCCGTGTCACGGTCCGGTCTTGCGTTCCACTGAACAGATACACGCGCTGGCGCTTCAGGTTGGCCGTATCGTCGATCAGATTGGCGCGCGCGAAATCGTTGGCCGCGCGCAGCAATTCGCTGGCCACGGGTGGCGCCACCTGCGATTCGCCCGGATTCATGCACGTCGTCAGGGCGTTGGTCAGGTAGGGAATATACGGGAAGCGGCCCGGCTGGCCCGAGCAGAAGTACGGGCCGCCCGCGATGATGCCGGCGCCGGCAACGGTGGCCGAATAGGCGACGGCAAACTGCGCCGCCATGAAGCCGCCGGACGACAGCCCGGACACCGTGGTCTGACCCAGGTCGACCTGGTAGGCGGGCAGGGCGGGTGCATCGTTGGCCGCGGCGGGTTTGACGGCTTTGGCGGCCTTGACGGTCGTGGCGGCGTGCACGCCGGCTGGGGCCAGGAGCAGCAGGCTGGCGGCCAGCAGGGCGGCGGGGAATGCGGTCAGGTGCGGGTAGGGCATGGCAACTCCACAGGGCAAGGAAAGGGGCAGGAAGGCCGAGCATAGGTAAAAAAACTGTGTGCTGGGCAAGTACTGCACAGGCTTTGATGTCGCTCAAGCAATTGCTGTTGTTGTCTGCCTTGCACGCGCGCGCGGCGTTTGGCATAGAATGGTTTTTTCTTTTCGACCATGGTGCCCTTCATGTCCAAGATCCTAGCTCCGCTGTTTGCGTGTGCGGCCCTCGCTGCCAGCCTGGCCGTGCCGGCCCATGCCGCCACCCCTGCAGCTCCTGCAGCCGCCGCCGCGCCGGCCGCCTGCCCCGCCATCCTCAAGCAAACCTTCAACCGCCTGCAGGATGAAGCACCGCAAAACCTGTGCCAGTACGCGGGCAAGGTCGTGCTGGTGGTGAATACGGCCAGCTATTGCGGTTTTACCAATCAATACGAAGGGCTGGAAGCGCTGTACGCCAAGTACGGCGGCAAGGGCCTGGTGGTGCTGGGTTTCCCGTCGAACGATTTCGGCAAGCAGGAACCGGGCAACAGCAAGGAAATCGCCGATTTCTGCTACAACACCTATGGCGTCAAATTCCCCATGTTCGCCAAGTCGGTGGTTTCCGGCCCGGCGCCCAATCCGCTGTACCTGGACCTGATCAAGCAGACGGGCAAGACGCCGGCCTGGAATTTCCATAAATACCTGATCGACCGCCAGGGCAAGGTGGTGGAAAGCTTCCCCAGCAAGGTGACGCCGGACGACAAGAAACTGGTTGGTGCGGTGGAAAAGGCGCTGGCGATGTAAGTTGTCGAGACACAAGCAGGCTTGAATGCCTGCTTTTTTTTAATGCCGCGCTTGTCGTCTTGCCATCATTGTCCTAAGCTGGTTGTTCATCTTTTGAACAACCCTCAAGGAGATCATCATGGCGTATGTCGATGGATTTGTGGTGCCCGTACCGAAAGCCAGGCTCGATGACTATCTGGCCATGTCGCGCAGCTGCGCCGCCGTCTGGCGCGAATATGGCGCGCTGGAGTTTCGCGAATGCGTGGGCGACGATGTCAAGCCGGGCAAGCTGACGTCGTTCCCGCAGGCGGTGGACTTGCAGGATGGCGAAGTGGTGGTGTTTTCCTGGATCGTGTACGAGTCGCGCGCCAAGCGCGATGAAATCAACGACAAGGTCATGAAAGACCCCCGCCTGGCCGAGATGATGGACCCGGCCAAGCTGCCGTTCGATGGCAAGCGGATGATCTATGGCGGCTATGAAATGCGCATAGATCTTTAAGTTGCCAGCACGGCCGGCAGCGCGCCGCGCAGCGCATTGCACACGACGATGGCTTCGGCGCGCGCCAGCATGGCGCGCGTGATGACGGTTTCCTGCGCGTTCCAGGCGGGATCGGCCAGCATGGCCGCGCGCTGCACGCCGGGCAGCAAACCGCAGGACAGGGGTGGCGTGTGCCAGCGCCCATCGAACTGCACGAAGACATTGCTGCGCCCGCCTTCCGTCAATTCTCCCCGCTCGTTAAAAAACAGCATGTCAAAGCCGCCTTGCGCCTCGGCCGCGCGCCAGGCCGCGTCGTAGCGCGTGCGCACGCTGCTCTTGTGGCGCAGGAACAGGTCGTCCGCCGCTGTAGTGTCGGGCGCCAGCATGACCTTCACGGTGTCAGGCAAGGCGCTCAGGGCGCCGCTTTGCACGTTGAACTGGCCGTCGCAGCGCAGCGCCAGGCGCAGGCGGAAGGGGGCGTCGTCGGGGCGCGCCGCGCAGGCCGCGTGCAGCGCCGCGCGGGCCGCATCCGCATCCCAGGCAAAACCAAAATAGGCGCAGGACGCGGCCAGGCGCGCCAGGTGGCGCTCCTGCTGGCGGCAGCCATGGCCACGGCTGGCGTGCAGGGTCTCGAACAGCTCGAAGTCGTTCGTCAGGCCCGTCAGGAAGCGCGCCTTGAGCTGGCATTCCGCGAATTCCTCGTGTGGTTCGCTGTCCAGCACGATGCCGGCGCCCACGCCCATCTCGCCGCGCCGGGTGCCCTTCGCTCCTGGGGGCTGCAAGGCCAGGGTGCGGATCGGCACGGACATGCAGAAGTCGCCCACAGCGTGACCAGCGCCGGCGCCTGGCGGGTCGAACCAGCCGATGGCGCCCGTGTAGATGCCGCGCGGCGCCGGCTCCAGTTCGGCGATGATTTCCATGGTGCGGCGTTTCGGCGCACCCGTGATCGAGCCGCACGGATACAGGGCCTGGAAGATGTCGGCCAGGCTGGCATCCTGGCGCAGGCGCGCCTGCACGGTGGAGGTCATTTGCAGCACGCTGCTGTAGCGCGTCACCTGGAACAGCGCCGGCACCTTGACGGAACCCGTGACGGCGATGCGGCCGATGTCGTTGCGCAGCAGGTCGACGATCATCAGGTTTTCCGCGCGGTTCTTCGGATCGGCAGACAGGGCGCTGGCGCGGCGCGCGTTTTCTTCCGCCTGTTCGGCTGGGGCGGCCGGCGCCGTGCCCTTCATGGGGCGCGCCGTCAGCTCGCCCTGCGCATGGCGCACGAACAGTTCGGGCGACAGCGACAGCAGGGCGCCGCCATCGGGCAGCATCACCAGCGCGCCGTAGGGCACGGGCTGGCGCGCGCGCAGCCGCGCATACAGGGCCAGGGGCGAGCCGAAGGCGTCGAAGCGCAAGCGATACGTGTAGTTGACCTGATAGGTGTCGCCGGCCACGATGTAGTCGTGGATGCGCTTGAGCGCGCGCGTGAATCCGGCCTGGTCGACATTGGCGTCGATGCCGGCCACGCCGGCAGGTGCGGCTGTCGCCGGCGCGTGCTCCACCAGCCACTGCGCCACTTCGTCCTGCGACAGCTGGGTGCAGTGCTCGAAGACGAGCACCTGCGCCAGCGGCGGCGCGTCAAGGCTGGCCGCGCGCGGCGGCATGGCCAGCAGGTGGGCACCGAGTTCGTAGCTGCACACGCTGACGGCGTACTTGCCGCGATCCAGGGCACCTTGCAGGCCTTCCAGCAGGGCCGGCCACTGTTGCTCCTCGGTGCACTGCAAGACCGCCGCCAGGCCCGTGTACAGGCGCGAACCGGCGCCGGGGGTGCTGGCGTCGTCGAGCAGGGCGAAACAGGCGGTAGGCATGGGCACAGCGACGGCGGTGATTTATCCCAGCAGCATGGCGATTTGCAGCGCCGCTTCCTGGGATGGGTTGATCTTGAAGCCGCTCTTGGCGTAGCGGTGCCAGCGTCCGATGACGAAGCTGACGATCAGGGTGGCGCGCGCTGCCACTTCGCTTTCCTTGCCATGGCCTTCGGCCGCGGCCACGCGCAAGGCCTGCTTGAGCGCCAGTTCCACGCGGTCGTAGAACTGGTTCATGCGCACTTGCAGGCGCTCGTCTTCATTGACCAGGGCGTCGCCGATCAGCACGCGCGTCATGCCCGGATTGCTGATGGCGAAATTGAGCAGCATGCCGACGATGTCGCGCGTCTGCGTCATGCCGTCGCTGTGTTTTTCCGCGATCTGGTTGATCAGGCCGAAAACGCTCGACTCGATGAATTCGATCAGCCCTTCGAACATTTGCGCCTTGCTGGCGAAATGGCGGTACAGGGCCGCTTCCGATACGGTCAGTCTGGCCGCCAGTGCGGCGGTGGTGATCTTTTCGCCTTTCGGCTGCTCCAGCATTGCGGCGAGGGCCTGAAGAATTTGTAGCCTGCGTTGGCCCGGCGGTGTGCTTGCCATATTTTCTCTTGTCGTTAAAAAAAATGCTGCCTTGATGGGAAGGTCCGTCACCGCCGCTAGCGGTGCGGCTTCCGGTGTCAACCGGAGGCCCAGGAGTTCCCTTCAACGCAGACGGTGAAGGCGGCGTGCCAAATGCCGGACAGATTTTACTTTGACATCGACGTAAGCGGGGCGATTTAACGCCTTGGGCAGTTTTGCCACGCCGATCGGATCGGCCATTTTCAGGTATTGCGTGACCCAGGCCGTGCGCAGGCCCAGTCTTTTTGCGCCCTTCAGGTTGGCCAGCGTATCTTCCACCAGGATGCAGCGGCCGGGACGGATCTGATGTTTTCGCATCAGTTTGCGCAGCATCAGGGTCGATGGCTTGGGCCGCAGCTGGCGGTGCACCTGCATCGCCTCGATGGCGATGTGGTGTGAAAAGTGCTGGCGCAGTCCCAGGTGGCGCATCACGTCGCTTGAATAGCGCAGCGGCGCGTTGGTGAGTAAAATTTTACGGCCAGGCAGGCGCTTGAGTAAAGCCCCCAGTCCCCGCTCGGCGCGTATCATCGCCGGCAAATCGTCGAAGGCATGCGTCTCGTGCAGGAAATGCGCGGCCTGTACCTGGTGGTGCCTGACCATGCCCAGCAAGGTGGCGCCATAGCGGCGCCAGTAGGCCGCGCGCGCCGCATTGACGATGGCATCGTCGGCCGGCGTCACGCCGTCGCCCAGCACACGGGCAATATACGTATTCATATTGGCCGTGATGGTGGGGAAAATGGCATGCGAGGCATTGTGCAGCGTGTTGTCGAGGTCAAACAGCCAGACCGGCGACGAGCGGTTAAGATGGGGCACAGGCACAGGAGTCTTTAAGCAAAGATGAAAAATTCAACAATCAGGAAAACCATGCGACGCCAGATTATAGTGATGTTTTGCGGATTATTCTTGCTGCCCTTGCAGGCGGTCCGCGCCGAAGCGCCGCCCGTGACGCAAAACCGGGGTGCCCTGTTCAAGGTGCAGGATGCCAACCACACCCTGTATTTGTTCGGCACCATCCACGTCGGCGCCGCCGATTTTTACCCGCTCGAGCCGACCGTGACGCAGGCGCTGGAAGGCGCCGGCGCGCTGGCGCTGGAGATCGATCCTGGCGCCGATCCGCATAGCGCCATTCGCGCCGTGCTGAAATATGGCATGGAGGCGCCGGGCAGCAAGGTGCCGCCAGACTGTCGCCAGGCCCTGGCGCCGCGCCTGGCGCCGCTGCTGAAAAGATACGGCATCGCGCCTGAAGCTGTGGCGCCGATGAAGCCGTGGATGCTGGCCAGCATGCTGGCCATCGGCGAGTTTTCCACCCTCGGCTACCGCTCGGAGCTGGCGGTGGACAATTACCTGTCGCAGCAAGCCAAGGCGCGCAAGATCCCCGTGCTGGAACTCGAATCGATGGAAGGCCAGATGGCGCTGTTCGGCGCCATGACGCCGGCTGACCAGTGCCGCTTCCTCGAAGACGGCGTGGCCTCGATCGAAGACCAGGAGCAAAGCCAGGAAGCTCGCGAGATCGCCAATGCCTGGCGCACGGCAGACGCGGCCGCCTTCGACAAGCTGGCAGCCAAGGCGGCGACCGACCCCTCGTTCTCCGCGCAGTTCGTGCAAAAGGTGTTGCTCGATGGCCGCAATCCCGCCCTGGCCGACGGCATCGCCAGCCTGCTGTCGCGCGAAAAGTCCAGCCTGGCCGCCATCGGCGTGCTGCACCTGGTGGGAACGAAAAGCGTGCCTGAGCTGTTGCGCCAGAAGGGCTTGAAGGTCGAGCGGGTGTATTAGGGTAGCGCTAGCTCAGCCGCGCAACAACCGGCGGCAGAGCAGCTGGAAAAGTCTTCAGGACAAGGTGGACTGACGAAGACAGTACGAATGGTCGGCGAGGAAGGACAACGCTGCCATGGACAGTTTTACCATGGGGAGATAACGGCAGAGTAGATGAAAAGTGTTCAGGGCAAGGCGCCGAGACGAAGGCAGTACGCATGGTCGGCGAGGCGAGGCAACGCAGCCATGGACATTTGAATTACGGGGAGATAACGGCAGAGCAGATGGAAAAGTGTTCAGGGCAAGGCGGACTGACGAAGACAGTACGCATGGTCGGCGAGGAAGGACAACGCTGCCATGGACAGTTTTACCATGGGGAGATGACGGCAGAGTAGATGAAAAGTGTTCAGGGCAAGGCGCCGAGACGAAGACAGTACGCATGGTCGGCGAGGCTAGGCAACGCAGCCATGGACATTTGAATTACGGGGAGATGACGGCAGAGCAGATGGAAAAGTGTTCAGGGCAAGGCGGACTGACGAAGACAGTACGAATGTACGGCGAGGAAGGACAACGCTGCCATGGACAGTTTTACAGCTGCGGGGAAAGGATACTGGTGCCCTTGACGTGGATCGAACACGTGGCCTCTCCCTTACCAAGGGAGTGCTCTACCACTGAGCTACAAGGGCAAATTAAAAGCGGCGCCAGGTGATCTGCGCCGCCAAACTACTCGCTGTGATGCATTGCGATTTTTTTAGTGCGAACGGATCATAGTACCAAAAGCCTGCTCGGTCAACACTTCCAGCAATAATGAGTGTTCGATGCGGCCATCGATGATGTGCACGGTGTTCACGCCGGACTTGGCGGCGTCGAGGGCGGAGGAGATCTTCGGCAGCATGCCGCCCGAGATCGTGCCATCGGCGAACATCTCGTCGATTTCGCGTGCCGACAGGTCGGTCACCAGATTGCCCTGCTTGTCCTGGACGCCGGCGATGTTGGTCATCATGATCAGCTTTTCCGCTTTCAGGATTTCCGCGATCTTGCCCGCCACTACGTCGGCGTTGATGTTGTAGGCCTGGCCATCCTGGCCAAAACCGATCGGCGAGATGATGGGAATGAAGGCGTCGTCCTGCAGCGCCTTGACGACGGCCGGGTTGATCGCGTCGATCTCGCCCACAAAACCGATGTCGAGGAATTCGCCCGGATGTTCGCGGTCCGGCATCTGCATCTTGCGCGCGCGGATCAAGCCGCCATCCTTGCCCGTCAGGCCGACGGCCTGGCCGCCGTAATGGTTGATCAGCATGACGATATCCTGCTGCACTTCGCCGCCCAGCACCCATTCCACCACTTCCATGGTTTCTTCATCGGTGATGCGCATGCCTTGTACAAACGTGCCTTGCTTGCCGATTTTTTTCAGCGCGTTGTCGATTTGCGGTCCGCCGCCGTGTACCACGACAGGGTTCATGCCGACCAGCTTGAGCAGGATGACGTCGCGCGCGAAGCCGTGCTTCAGGCGCTCGTCCGTCATGGCATTGCCACCGTATTTGATGACGATGGTCTTGCCGTGGAAATTGCGGATGTAGGGCAGGGCCTCGGCCAGAATCTGCGCCTTGATTTGCGGCGACACCGCCGTCAAGTCGTCATTCATGTCCAGGTTCAAGTTAGCTAGTTGATTCATGGCGAGTCCGGAAAATAGATTTGTGCGATTTTACAGGGAAGAAGAAAATCCTGGAGGCATTATAGGGCGATCTTGTTGTATTTTCCCTGATGATCCTATAGTCTGGCCCGATATGCCTCCCAGCCAGCCCTTTTACCGCCAGTTACATGTGCGACAGCCGCAATGCCGGCATGTCACACACTTGCCAATTCACACACAGCCATGAGCCAGTGCAGCCGTTGCGGCGCCACGTTCGAGTGTGGCCAGCTTGACCCGGACGCCAGCACGCCGTGCTGGTGCGTGGCCCTGCCGCCCGCCCTCCCCGTGCCCGGCAGCGCCGCCGCTGCCTGCTGGTGCCCCGCCTGCCTGCAAGCCCATATCGACGCATTGACGCCGCCTGAAAAAGACGCAACAGCCGCCAAATAAGCGCTTTGGCGCGCAAATCCTTTGCAAAAGACCTTGCATTTTGTAGGGGAATAAGGTCAGACTGCCGTTTTTAAGAATTTCTGATAGGAAACTGTCATGCGTTTCACGGATATCCGGATCGGCGTGCGCATCAACGCGGGCTATGCCATGCTGATCGTGCTGATGCTGGTCGTCATCGTCCTGTCGGGCAGCCGCATTTATGCGATCCGCGCCGAGACGGACAATATCCTGCAGCGCGACTGGGTCGCCGCCAAGGCCACCAGCAAGATCCACGCCCTGGCGCGCGAGGCGGCCACGCGCATCGCCAGTCTGCCGAGCCAGCACCAGCTGCCGCTGCGCCAGGCGAACCAGGAGCGCCTGGAGGCGATCAAGCTGGGCATCGACGAGCAGGTGCGCATCCTCGATGGCCTGAAGGCGCGCACCGAGGAGTGGCATCTGCTGGCGCAGATGCACCGCGCGCGCGCCGACTATTACGTTTCGCTGCAGGCGCTGTTCGCGCTGGTCGGGCAGGGTGACCAGGCCGGCGCGGAGCAGGCCATGCAGACGCAAACCTTGCCCGTGCTGGAAAAGGTGCTGCTGTACGTGGGCCAGCTCGACGACTTGCAGCAGCGGCAGATCGGCGACAGCGCGGCCAGGATACGCAACGATATCGACACCTCTCTTACCCTGATGGGCGGCATCGGCCTGGCCGCCTTGCTGGTCGGCCTGGCCTTTGCCTGGTCGGCCCGCTCGATTACGCGGCCGCTGGGCGAAGCGGTGGCGATCGCCACGCGCGTGGCCAATGGCGACTTCAGTTCCGCCATCGAAGTGACCTCGCGCGACGAGACGGGCGAATTGATGCAGGCGCTGAAAAACATGAGCACCAGCCTGGCCGTGGAGCAGGACTTGCGCCATGCCGTCGAGGTGGCCGAGGATGCGACCAAGATGAAGTCCGATTTCCTGGCGAATATGTCGCATGAAATCCGCACGCCGATGAACGGCATCATCGGCATGACGCATCTGGCGCTGCAGACGGAGCTCACGCCAACCCAGCGCAACTACCTCGAGAAGGTGGAATCGGCATCCAAGAACCTGCTGGCCATCATTGACGACATCCTCGATTTCTCGAAGATCGAGGCGGGCAAGATGGCCTTCGAGAAGGTCGATTTTTTCCTGGAAGACGTGCTGGCGCAGATCGCCGATCTGTCCGTGATGCGGGCCCAGGACAAGGGCCTGGAATTGCTGTTCGACGTCGCCGCCGACGTGCCCAACGCGCTGCAGGGCGACCCGCTGCGCCTGGGCCAGGTGTTGATCAATCTGACCAACAACGCCATCAAATTTACGGACAAGGGCGAGATTGTCGTCACCATCTGCCTGCAGCAGCGCGACGAGCATGCGGCCGTCCTGCGCGTGGCGGTGCGCGACACGGGTATCGGCCTGACGCCGGCCCAGCGCAGCAAATTGTTCCAGGCATTCACCCAGGCCGACACGTCGACCACGCGGCACCATGGCGGCACGGGACTGGGCCTGACCATCAGCAAGCGCCTGGTGGAAATGATGGAAGGCGAGATCGACCTGGAAAGCGAAGCAGGCGTGGGCAGCACCTTCTTCTTTACGGCCCGCTTCGGCCTGGCCGCCGTGCCGCGCGACAGCCAGCAGCCACTGCAGCACCAGCAGCAGTTCAAGGGGCTGCGCGTGCTGGTGGTGGACGACAATCCCAGCGCGCGCGAGATTTTCGTCAGCATGCTGTCGGCGCTGGGCTTCGAGGCCCGTGCCGTGTACAGCGGCGCGCTGGCCATCGGCGCCGTGGCGCAGGCGCGCACCGAGGGGCGGCCATATGGCTTGCTGCTGATGGATTGGCGCATGCCCGACATGAATGGCCTCGATACCCTGGCCGCCATCCGCGCCGACGCCGCCGGCATCGACGCGACGCCGGCCTGCATCATGATCACCGCCTATCACCGCGAGGCGCTGCAGGAGGCGGCGCGCCAGCGCGACCTGCGGCTCGATGGCGTGCTGACCAAGCCGGTCAGCGCCTCGACCCTGCTCGACCAGATTGCCTTCGTGTTTGGCGGCGTGACGGGGCAGAGCCGCAAGACCCGGCGCCAGAGCAGCTACCGCGACGATGAGCGCGCCCTGCGCGGCGCCTGGCTGCTGCTGGTGGAAGACAATGAAGTCAATCAGGAAGTGGCGCAGCAGATTCTCAGCGATGCGGGCATCCGCGTCGATATCGCCGGCAATGGCGCCATCGCCTTGGCGAAAATCGCGGAAAACGCCTATGACGGCGTGCTGATGGATTGCCAGATGCCGGTGATGGACGGCTACCAGGCGACGCGCAAACTGCGCCAGGATCCCCGTTATTCGGACTTGCCCGTGATCGCCATGACGGCCAATGCCATGGTCGGCGACAAGGAGAAATGCCTGGATGCCGGCATGAACGATTTCATTGCCAAGCCGATCGACGTGGCACAGTTGTTCGGTACCCTGGCGCGCTGGATCGCGCCGGCCGAACCGCAGGACGACGCGCAGATGACGGTGGCGCAGCCGGAAGCGGAACTGCCCGCCATCGCCGGCCTGAAAATGGCCGAAGCCATGCGCCGCGTGGGCGGGAATGCCGCTTTGATGCGAAAATTGCTGGACCGGTTCGTGGAAACCCAGTTCGATGCCATGCTGCGCATCGCGACCGCCATCGAGAACAACCAGCTGGAAACGGCGATCCGCGAAGCGCATACGCTCAAGGGCCTGGCGGGCAATATCGGCGCCGGCGGCCTGGCCGACAGCGCCGCGCGGGTAGAGCATTTGCTCAGCCTCGGTTCGCATGACGGCTTGCCGCAGGCGCTGGCCGCCTGCACCCTGGCGCTTGATGAACTGGTGCCGAAGATCGTGCTGGCCATGCAGTCGCGTGCCGCCTCTGCGGAGCCGGCCGGCGCCGTGCCGGTGCCGGCACCAGTGGACCGCATGCGCCTGGAGGCCGGCTTGCGCGAGCTGTCGCAGCTGCTGCTGCAGGATGACGCGCAGGCCGTCAGGCATCTCGACGATTTCGGCCCCGTGCTGGTGGCGGCAGGCCAGGCGGAACACGCGCGCCAGCTGAAGCGCATGCTGGGACAATACGACTTCGAGGGCGCGCTGGCGCAGCTGGGCGAAGTGGCCGAGGCGCTGGAGCTGACACTGTGACAAGGACAGAAATGAAGAGCGAAGGAAGGGCATGAAAGCCTTGAATAGCAAGCCCACCATCCTGGTGGTGGATGACACGCCGGACAATATCGACCTGCTGCGCGCGGTGCTGGAAGGCGAGTACCGCACCAAGATCGCCGTCAATGGCGAGCGCGCGCTGAAGATCGCCGCTGGCAGCGACCAGCCCGATCTGATCCTGCTCGATATCATGATGCCGGGCATGAGCGGCTACGACGTGTGCCGCGCGCTGAAAGCCGATCCCGCCACCGCCGGCATCCCCGTGATTTTCGTCACCGCCATGAGCGAAGTGGCCGACGAGCAGCTGGGCCTGGCCATGGGCGCCGTCGACTACATCACCAAGCCGATTTCAGCGCCCATCGTGCTGGCGCGCATCAAGACCCAGCTGGGCATGAAGCAGATGCAGGATTTTTTGCGCGACCAGAACCATTACCTGGAAACGGAGGTGGAACGCCGGGTACAGGAAGTGGCGGCGCTGCAGGATGTCACCATCCACGCCATGGCCTCGCTGGCCGAGACGCGCGACAGCGAAACGGGCAACCATATCCGCCGCACCTCGCACTACCTGAAGGCGCTGGCTGAAAAGGTGCGCGACCTGCCGCGCTTCCGTGATTTTTTGACGGACAAGAATATCGCGCTGTTGTTCAAGACGGCGCCGCTGCACGACATCGGCAAGGTGGGCATCCCCGATCATATCCTGCTCAAGCCGGGCCGCTTCGAGCCGCATGAAATGGCCATCATGAAGACGCATACGACCCTCGGGCGCGACGCCATCCTGGCGGCCGAACATGAACTGGGCATCGAGGTCGATTTTCTCAAGTATGCGAAAGAGATCGCCTACAGCCACCATGAAAAATGGGATGGCAGCGGCTACCCGCAAGGGCTGGCGGGCGAGGCGATCCCGATCTCGGCGCGCCTGATGGCGCTGGCCGACGTATACGATGCCCTGATCAGCCGGCGTATCTACAAGCAGGGCATGGGCCATGCGCAGGCCGTGCAGATCATCAGCGAAGGACGCGGCACGCATTTCGACGCCGAGATCGTCGACGCCTTCCTGGCGATCCAGGACCAGTTCATCGCCATCTCGAACCGCTACGCCGACGGCGTCTGCGAGATCGCCGACAAGCAGCGGCAGATCGCGCCGTTCGTCGGCACAAGCAGCTGACGGATCAGCTGACCGTCTTGAAAAAGCGCAGCATCTCGCGGCTGGCGTCCGGTCCTTTGCCATCGGTATAGCTGCCGCTGTCGCTGCCGCCCGACCACGCATGGCCGGCACCGTGGATGACCCAGTATTCCCCCAGCGGAGAACCGTCGGCCTGGCTGTGCGTGGTGCGCGTGTAGCGGTGGCCATTCGGTACGCTGCCATCGGTGGAGGCGGCCCTGGCGGCTTTGCCGCCCGCCTGGCTGCGCACGCCCTGGGCGATCAGTTCATCGCCATTGCGCAGGTTGACGGTGGTGTCGCGGTCGCCATGGAAGACGATGATGGGCACGCCGCCTGCCGGCGCCTGGCGTTTCGGATTGGGCATGGCGCCGCCCTTCATGGCGGCCAGCGCCGACGGCAAGTCCTGCGCCGAGGCGAAGGGCAGGCCCGAATGCACGCCGACGGCGGCAAACAGTTCCGGGTACAAGGTGCCGACGATGACGGCCATGGCGCCGCCCGCCGACAGGCCGGCAACGAACACTTCGCGTTCGTTGACCGGGTATTCGTCGATGACTTGCTGGGCGATGCCGGCAATCAGCGATGGTTCGCCCTGGTCGCGCTGCTGGTCGAGCGCATTGAACCAGTTCCAGCAGCGCGAGCTGTTGGCGCCCTGCGTCTGCGCCGGATAGACAACAAAGCATTCCTTCTCTTCGGCCAGCGCGTTCATCTGCGTGCCGGCGGCGAAATCGTCGGGGTTCTGCGTACAGCCGTGCAGCATGACGATCAGCGGCATGGCCTGGCCATGGTAGCTGCTGGGGATATACAGCTTGTACGAACGCGTGCCCGCATGGTTGCGGTACACGCCGTCGATGAATTGGGCACCGGCCGGCACGTCGACCGGCGTGGCGGCGGGCGCATTGAAACCGGGCGGATGAAAATTCGGCAGTTCGAAGCTGGGCATGTCGAAGCTGTGCTGCCCCAGGCCGGCTGGCACGCCCAGGCGTGACATGAAATCCTGGGCGAACTCCTGCGCCGCCTGTGCGGGCGTGGGAGCGGCGGCAGGCGCTTCCTGCGCGGCGGCCGCTTGTGGCTGTGCGCCGGCTGCCGGCGCTGGCGGCGGCGCAGGTGGTGGATTAATGTCGCGCATCGGCTGCTGCTGCTGCTGCTGCTGTTGCGTGGCCGCCGCTTGCGGCGCCAGGCCGGCGGCGGACAGTGCCTGTTGAATGGCTTCGGTGGCGGCGGCAGGGCCGCTGCCCATCAGATTACGGGTTGCGGCGCGCATCTGCGCCAACATGTCTTGAGCTAGTTTCATGACCATCCTTAACGGTGCCGCGCATCGGCCGGGTCATCGCCGCGAACCAATACGCTAGTGAATTCGCCCTGCGAGCGCCGTCTTGACGACGGTGCTGGCGTGCAGGGCACCTAATACGAAGATCGACTCGATGGTGGCCAGTGCCAGTTCCACCGAGACGTCGCTGGCGATGCTGGCCAATCCCAGCACCTGTATCTGCAAGCGCTGGCCGGCTGCCTGGATCGCTTCCAGGTCGGCGCGCGAATAATGCTGCATGCCCAGGACCAGGCTTTTACGCGCGACAGTTTGTTTCACCACGTCGGCGTGGGTGCCCAGCTGGTTGCGTATGGCCGTACGGATCAGATCCGTGCGGTTGGAATAAAATCCCTCCTGGACCAGCAGATCGATCTGCCCCAGGTCGATCAAGCCGAGATTGATCGTGATTTTTTCGGATTCCCCAATTTTGGGCTTGCTTTCTTGCTTGGCCATAAGTCTCCAGAACTCCCTGTGGCATCCAATTGCCATCTGCATGGATGGTAGTATAGTTCTGAAAGATCTCAAGTCAAGCAGGATTTGGCCTGGTCCGGCTGTAGGAGCGGCTGCCACAGAGTGAAAAGCCGGCAAAAAATAAATGTGCGGCAGATAGGTTTTTGATCATGCTTCCTGCTCAAAAATATAGCAGAAGAAACATTGCAGGGCGATGCCAGCGCCGCGCCGGCACGGATTCGCGGCATAATGCATGCCTGTACATTCACCGATGCCGCTTCATGATGGTCGCTACCCCACCTCCGCCAGCCGTCCCGCCCTCCTTGCCGTCGCCGGTACCGTCGCCGTGCGTCAGCCTGTGCAAGATGAACCGCAACAGCGGCTTGTGCGAAGGGTGTTTGCGCACGCTCGACGAGATCATTGCCTGGAGCAAGGCCGACGACGACTTCAAGCGCGCCGTCTGGGCCGAATTGCCGGGCCGCGAGTCGCTGCTCGATTTCGAACCCGACTACTGAGGTAGCCCATGCCGCGATCGCCAGCGCTGTTCCCCGATGCGATGCAGGTATTTGAACGCGGCTGGCTGTCGTCGAATAACATCCTGTTCCAGGGCAGGGACGAGACGGCGCTGATCGACAGCGGCTATGTCACGCACGCGCCGCAAACCCTGGCTCTGGTGCGCCACAGTCTCGATGGCCGTCCCCTGGACCGCCTGTTCAATACCCATCTGCACTCCGACCACTGCGGCGGCAACGCGCTGCTGCAAGGCGCATACGGCTGCCGCACGGCCATCCCCGTGACGGAGGCCGACAAGGTGCGCACCTGGGATGTCGACGCCCTCAGTTTCCAGGCCACGGGCCAGCAATGCCCGCGCTTCGGCTTTGACGCTACCCTCTCGCCCGGCGACATGCTGACTCTGGGCGACCTGGCCTGGCAGGCGCTGGGCGCGCCCGGCCACGATCCGCATTCGCTGATTTTCTATTGCGCCGACGAGGGCATTTTGATCTCCGCCGACGCGCTGTGGGAAAACGGTTTTGGCGTGATTTTCCCGGAACTCGATGGCGGCTCCGGCTTCATCGAGGCGCGCGCCACCCTCGACCTGATCGCCAGCCTGGACGTGCGCGTCGTCATCCCCGGCCACGGACGGCCATTCACGGATGCCGCCGGCGCCCTGCAGCGCGCCTGGTCGCGCCTCGATTACCTGGCGTCAGACCCGGTGCGCAATGCGCAGAACGCGGTGAAGGTGCTGCTGAAATTCCTGCTGCTGGAACGCCAGCGCATCGCCATCGCCGAGGTGCCGGCACTGTTGCGCGGCATGCCCATCTTCGAAGAGGCCAACCGGCGCTTCCTGCGCCAGGAGGTTAGCGCGCTGGCCGAGTGGGCCATTTCCCAATTGGTGAGGGCAGCGGCGGCACGTGTCGAGGGTGAGCACTTGCTTAATGAGGGATAGCGCGGCATCGAATTAAATTCAGCACGACCGTACTTTTTCTGCACTATAATCGTTGCTCTGGTGTTTAATCCTTTTGTCCGATCCACTTTTCAGCGAGTCCGCCATGGCATTGCCTGCAGCGTTACAAAACCTCTCCTTACCCGTTATCGCGTCGCCGATGTTCATCGCCAGCGGCCCGGCCCTCGTCGCGGCGCAGTGCAAGGCCGGCATCGTCGGCTCCTTCCCTGCCCTGAACGCGCGTCCCGCTGAACTGCTCGACACCTGGCTCACCGAGCTGCAAGCCGAACTGGCCGCCTTCCAGGCCGCCAATCCCGACAAGAAAGTCGGGCCAATCGCCGTCAACCAGATCGTGCACCAGTCGAACGACCGCCTGGCGCATGACGTTGACGTGTGCGTGAAACACCGCATTCCCATCATCATTTCCTCGCTGCGCGCGCCGCCCAAGGAAATGCTCGACGCCATCCACAGCTATGGCGGCATCGTGCTGCATGACGTGATCTCGATTCGTCACGCGAAAAAGGCGCTGGAAGCAGGCGTCGATGGCCTGATCCTGGTGGCCACGGGCGCCGGCGGCCATGCAGGCACCCTGTCGCCGTTCGCGCTGGTGGGTGAAGTGCGCAAGTTCTTCGACGGTCCGCTGGCGCTGTCCGGCTCCATCGCCACGGGCGATGCCGTGCTGGCCGCGCAGGCCATGGGCGCCGACTTTGCCTATATCGGCTCGCGCTGGCTGGCGACCAAGGAATCGAACGTCAGCGACGGCTACCGCGACGCCATCGTCGATTCCAGCGCGGCGGACATCGTCTACACCAACCTGTTTACGGGCGTGCACGGCAATTACCTGAAAAAATCGATCGAAGCGGCCGGACTCGATCCGGAAGCCTTGCCGGAAGCGGACAAGAGTTCGATGAACTTCGGTTCGGGCAGCGCCAAGGCATGGCGCGACATCTGGGGCGCGGGCCAGGGCGTGGGCTTGATGGATGACGTGCCGACGGTGGCGGAGATGGTGGCGCGCCTGCAGGCCGAATACGATGCGGCGCGCGCGCGCTTGAAGCTGTAGCGTTGGTGTCGGATTACGCGCTGTGCGCTAATCGGACCTACCAGTGCCCGGTGGCGTAGGTCGGATTAGGCCGAAGGCCGTAATCCGACGACACCGCAATTACTCCAGTCACTCCTGCTTCAAATCCTCTGGCTTGATGGCCCACAGGCCTGGCAGGTTGCGCCAGTAGCCATATGCATCCATGCCGAAGCCGACGACGAAGCGGTTCGGGATCACCAGGCCGACGATGTCGGCTTGCACGGGTTTTTTCTTGCCGATGGCCTTGTCGGCGAACACGGCCAGGATGACTTCCGAGGCGCCCATGTCCAGCAGGCGCTGCTTGACGTGCGCCAGGGTTTCGCCTTCGTCGAGGATATCGTCGAGCACGATCACGGTACGGCCCGAGACGTTCGAGCGGGGGATGACTTTCCACACCACTTCGCCGCCCTTGTCGTCGTCGCCGTAGCGGCTGACGTGGATGTAGTCGAACTCGAGCGGGAAGCTCAGCTGTGGCAGCAGGTTGCCGGTGAATACCACGGCGCCGCCCATCACGCCCAGCACCAGCGGGAATTCTTTCGATTCCTCGGCGTTGAAACGCGTGTTGAGCACATCGGCCATGCGCGTGATCGACGCCTGCACGGCATCTTGGTCGAACAGCAGTTCCGCGTTCTTGATCAGGTCACGGGCACGGTTGTGATGAAATTCTTGCATGGACTCTTGCATGGCGATGAATGGGGCTGATGGTGAATGCGGGTATTATCCCGCAAACGCCAGCAGCGCGCTACGCCTAGCTGTAATCGCGTATATCGTCGATTATTTTTCCATCTTGCGCCAGGCTGCCCACGGCCACCAGCAGCACTTCGCCCCGCAGCTTGGTCAGTTCGCGGATCGAGCCGATGATGGCTTCCACATTGCTGGCGTCCGTCGGATCGGCGACTTCGCAATGCAAAGTCATCTCGTCGTTGGCCATGCGGCCCGTCACCACCAGCCGCGCCTTGGTGATCTGCGGGTGGCGGCGCGCGATCTCGTGTACCTGCGACGGATGCACGAACATGGCGCGCACCTTGGTGGTCTGGTCGGCGCGGCCCATCCAGCCTTTGATGCGCGTATTCGTGCGCCCGCACGGCGACGCCGGCGCGTCCGTCAGCACGGCCGACAGATCGCCCGTGGCAAAGCGGATCAGCGGGTAGTCGGCATTGAAGACGGTGACGACCACCTCGCCCACTTCACCCGGCGCGACGGGAATGCCGCTACCCGGATGGACGATTTCCAGCAGCACGTTCTCATCGATGACCATGCCCGGGTTGAGCTTGCCATTGCTCGCCGTTTCATAGGCGATGCTGCCGATATCGGCCGAGGCATAGGTCTGGAACACGTGCGGCACGCCGTTCGCGGCAAACCAGCTGCGCAGCGATTCGGGCAGGGCTTCGGCGCCCATCACGGCCTTGGTGACGCTGCTGATATCGGCGCCCATTTCGCGCGCCTTTTCGATGATCAGTTTTAAAAAGGACGGCGTGCCGATATACGTGTCCGGCTTGAGGTCAGCCATCGCCTGCACCTGCATTTCCGTCTGGCCAATGCCGGCCGGGATGACGGTGCAGCCGATGCGCGCGGCGCCGCCTTCGACCATGAAGGCGGCCGGCGTGAAGTGATACGAAAAACAGTTCTGCAGCAGGCCGCCGGCGCGCACGCCGGCCGCATACATGGGGCGCGCGAAGCGCCACCAGTCGGGCCCGCGGCCTTCCGGATCGAAGATGGGGCCGGGCGAGACGAAGACGCGCGAGAGGGCGTTTTTCGGCGTCGTGTTCAAGCCGCCGAACGGCAGCTGCGCATGCTGCAATTGCTTGAGATCGGACTTGCGCGTGACGGGCAGCAGTGCCAGCGCCGCGCGGCTGGTAATGCTGGCCGCATCGATGCCATCGAGGATGCGGGCCCAGCCCGGCGCCTGTTGCGCCCGCGCGATCAGCTGCGGCAGGCCGGCCATCAATTCGCGTTCGCGGGCATCGGGGGCGCGCGTTTCCAGACTGTCGAGCGTATCGGTCATGTTACGGATTCTCCAATGTCAATTGCAGTTTTTTCGTCAGCCTGGCAACAATCAGGCGGTATGAACGGTGCAGCAGGGCGGCCATTTCAGCGTCGTCAAGCGCGTCGGGGCGGGCCACCAGAACCCATCCAGCCCGGGCCAGGTAGGGCGCCGGGCGAAAGCCGGGGCGGTCCGTCAGTTCCAGGAAGCGTTCCGCATCGACCTTGAAGCTCATGCCGCGCGTACTGTGCGCTTCCGCGCCGCACAGGGCGAACAGCCTGCCGCCGACGGAGAACGCCAGCACATTGCTCCACTTGATGTCTTCGGTCGCGCCGGGAAAGCTGCGGCAGACTGCCTTCGCCCGTTCCAGGTCCATGGCCTGTCTCCGGCGTCAGGCCAGCCAGCGCTTGCGGCGGCGGTAGAACTTCATGTCGCGGAAGCTCTTGCGCCCGGCGGTGGACACCCCCAGGTAAAATTCCTTGACGTCCTCGTTGTTGGCCAGTTCCTGCGCTTGCCCTTCCATCACGACCCGTCCGTTTTCCAGGATATAGCCGAAGTCGGCATAGCGCAGCGCCACGTTGGTGTTCTGCTCGGCCAGCAGGAAAGAGACGTTTTCCTTGTGGTTCAAGTCCTTGACGATGCCGAAGATCTCTTCGACGATCTGTGGCGCGATGCCCATCGACGGTTCGTCCAGTAAAATCATCGATGGCTTGGCCATCAGCGCGCGGCCGATCGCGCACATCTGCTGTTCGCCGCCGGAGGTATAGCCGGCCTGGCTGCTGCGCCGCGTTTTCAGGCGCGGGAAATAGTGGTAGACCTTCTCCAGCGCGTCTTTCAGTTCGCCGCGCGACAGGCTGCGCGTGTAGGCGCCCGTCAGCAGGTTTTCCTCGATGGTCAGGTGGCCGAAACAGTGGCGTCCCTCCATCACTTGCGACAGGCCGCGTTTCACCAGTTCATTCGGCGTCAATTGATCCACGCGCTCGCCCTTGAACTGGACTTCGCCCTTGGTGACGTCGCCCCGTTCGCCGCGCAGCAGGGTCGAGATGGTTTTCAGGGTGGTCGACTTGCCGGCGCCGTTCGCGCCCAGCAGCGCCACGATCTTGCCCTGCGGGACTTGCAGCGACACGCCTTTCAGGACCAGGATCACGTGGTCGTAGATGACTTCGATATTGTTGACCGACAGGTACGGCGGCGCGGTGTCCGGTGTTTGCGTGGCAGTGGGTGTCATGGCTGCTTCGTTTTCATGTGATGTTGGTGCTTGTCGGATTACGCTACGCTAATCCGACCTACGTGGATGCGGCGTAGGTCGGATTAGGCCGCAGGCCGTAATCCGACACCACCCCGAAAGCCGCTTACTTCATGCACGCCGGCGTGATTTTTTTCTCGTCGGCGTACTTGCCCGACGATTCCTCAACGAGTTTGCGCACCAGGGCCTTGTCGCCGACGATCCATTTCGGCGTGATGGCGGTCCACTTCTTACCATCCCACTGCTGCACCTTCACGGCGCCCGAGCCTTCATGGTCGTCGCAGCTGGTTTTCACGGTCGGGAACATGCCCAGCGCGCCCACGGCTTTTTGACGCGCATCGTCGACGTTCAGGTTTTCCAGGCCCCAGCGCATCTGCTCGCCCGTGATCGGCTTGCCCTTGCCAAATTTTTCCTGCGCCGTGCGGATGGCTTCGACCCACAGGATGCCGGCCGTCACGCCGCGCATGTGGTAGACGGAACCGATGCGCGACTGGTCGGACAGGTTGCCCTTGCCGGACGCATAGAGCTTCTTGCGGATGTCGTCCAGCACGGGGTAGTTGCCGGGGGTATTAAAGGTCATCGCCGTGTAGCCCTTGGCCGCGTCGCCCGATGGGATCGTGTCTTCCTCGGAACCGGCCCACCAGACGCCCAGCATCTTGTCGCGCGGGAAGCCGTTGCGCTGCGCCGTCTTGATGGCCACGGAGTTCATCACGCCCCAGCCCCACAGGATCACGTGGTCCGGCTTGGCCTGGCGGATCTGCAGCCATTGCGACTGCTGTTCGCTGCCGGGCGGCGCGACGGGAATTTTGACCAATTCAAAGCCGTACTGTTTCGACAGCGCTTCGAGCACGGGCAGCGGCTCCTTGCCGAAGGCCGAATCGTGGTACAGGTGGACGATTTTTTTACCCTTCAGCTTGTCCATGCCGCCATCCTTGTCGCCCAAATACTTGATCATGGCGGCGGCCTGGCTCCAGTAGCTGGAGATCAGCGGATACACATATGGGAAGACCTTGCCGTTGGCGGCGTCCGAGCGGCCGTAGCCGATCATCGTCATGGGGATCTTGTCCTGCGCCACGCGGTCAAGGATGCCGTAGGCGACACCCGTGGACAGGGTTTCCACCAGGGTGGCGCCGCCCTGCTTGGTTTTCAGGCGTTCATAGCATTCCACGCCGCGCGACGGGTTGTATTCCGTTTCGCATTCTTCCCAGCTGATTTTGACGCCATTGACGCCGCCGGCCTGGTTGACCAGGTTGAAGTAGTCGATGATGCCGCCGTAGAAGCCGGAACCGCCGGCCGCGTACGGCCCCACGCGGTACGATGGCAGGGCGATGTACTGCTCCTTTTCCTGGGCCTGCGCGCTGGCCGAGATGGTGAGTGCGGCACTGGCGATGGCCGTGGCCAGCATGAGCGATTTGATGTGTTTCATTGTGTCTCCTCTTGTTTTATGTGGTATTCAAGTGAACCGACATCGACTGCAAAAACTTAATGAGGGAAGGGCCAGAGTCGCAACTTTTCTTTCGCGATCTGCCACAGCCTGGCCAGGCCGTGAGGCTCGACGATCAGGAAGAAGATGATCAGCGCGCCGAACACCATCAGTTCCAGGTTCGAGGCCACGCTGGTGGGCAATGCCAGGCCGTGCGCGATGGTGTTCAGGAAGACGGGCAGCAGCACGATGAAGGCCGCGCCGAGGAAGGACCCGAGAATTGAGCCGACGCCGCCGATGATGATCATGAACAGGATGCGGAAGGACAGGTCCAGGTTGTACGCTTCCGGTTCCACCGTGCCCAGGTAGGCGTAGGCATACAGTGCGCCGGCAACGCCGCAGTAGAACGAGCTGACGGCAAAGGCCAGCAGCTTGGTGCGCATCAGCCGGAAACCGATCACTTCGGCCGCCATGTCCATGTCACGCACGGCCATCCACGAGCGGCCCACGTTCGAGCGGATCATGTTCTTGGCCAGCAGGGCCATGCCGGTGACGATGGCCAGCACCAGCAGGTATTTGCTTTGCGGCGTATCGAACTGGTAGCCGAGGATGCTCATCTTCTGCACCGTGATCACGCCCGAGGAGCTGTAGTTGGTGAGATACGGGATCTTGGTCAGGCACCAGACAACAAAGAACTGCGTCGCCAGGGTGGAGGCGGCCAGGTAGAAGCCGCGGATGCGCAAGGACGGCAGGCCGAAGGCGATGCCCACCATGGCCGCGCACAGGCCGCCCAGGATGAAGGACACCAGCAGCGGCAAGCCTGGCAGGCGCGCCATGAAGTTATACGAGGCAAACGCGCCCACGGCCATGAAGGCGGCCGTGCCCAGCGACAGCTGCCCCGCGTAGCCCGTCAGGATGTTCAGGCCCAGTGCCGCCAGGGCGAAGATCAGGAACGGGATCAGGATCGCCGAGAGCATGTACGGCGAGGCGAAATACGGCAGGATGAACACGGCGGCGATCAGGGTCGCCGTCAAGGCCAGGCGGTCTTGCCGGATCGGGAAGATCTGGTTGTCAGCCTGGTAGCTGGTCTTGAATTGTCCTGCTTCACGGTAAATCATGGGATGGTCCTTTGCTCGCTGTGTTGGCTGTTGTCGGGTTACGCGCCATGCGCTAACCCGACCTACGATGCTGTGACGGTGGCGTTATATTCGCCGGATGATCTTTTCGCCGAACAGGCCTTCCGGGCGCACCAGCAGGAACAGCAGGGCCAGCACATACGGGAACCAGCCTTCGATGCCGCCGCCGACCATGGGGCCGATGTAGACTTCCGCCAGTTTTTCCGAGGCGCCGATGATCAGGCCGCCGACGATGGCGCCTGGCACCGAGGTAAAGCCGCCGAGGATCAGCACGGGCAAGGCCTTCAAGGCAACGAAGGTGAGGGCGAACTGCACGCCGTTGCGGGCGCCCCACAGCAAGCCGGCCACCAGGGCCACCAGGCCCGCCACGCCCCACACGACGGCCCAGATGCGCTGCAGCGGTATGCCCACGGCCAGCGCCGCCTGGTGGTCGTCGGCGACGGCGCGCAGGGCGCGGCCCACCTTGGTCTTCGAGAACAGCAGGGCCAGGCAAATCACCAGCAGCGCGCAGATGCCTGCCGCCACCACGTCGAACTGCGAGACGATGATATTGAAATGGTCCATCAGGAAGGGCATCGGCACGTCTTCGATGGGCAGGTCCAGCTTGTGCACCTGCGAACCCCACATCAGCTGGGCCAGGCCTTCGATGAAGAAGGTCAGGCCGATGGTGGCCATGAAGAGGGTGATCTCGGGCTGGTTGACGAGCGGGCGCAAGACCACTTTTTCAATCGCCATGCCCAGCACGATCATGGTCACCATCGTCAGCGGAATGGCCAGCCACAGCGACAGGCCGAACTTGTCCATGAAACCCACGCAGGTGAGCGCGGCGAAGAACACCATCGCCCCTTGCGCGAAATTGAACACGCCCGACGCCTTGTAGATCAGCACAAAACCGATGGCCACCAGCGCGTACATGACGCCCGACAGCAGGCCGCCGATCAGCACTTCAAAGAAAAAATTGATATTCATTGTTATCCCTGGTCTGGTGCTAGTGGGCTACACCCAAGTACGCGTTGATGACATCCTGGTTGCTGCGCACCTCGTCGGGCGTGCCGTCGCCGATCTTCTTGCCGTAGTCGAGCACCACCACGCGGTCCGAGATATCCATCACCACGCCCATGTCGTGTTCGATCAGCACGATGGTCGTGCCCAGCTGATCGTTGACGTCGAGGATGAAGCGGCACATGTCCTGTTTTTCTTCCACGTTCATGCCGGCCATCGGTTCATCGAGCAGCAAAATTTCTGGCTCGGCCACCAGCGCGCGGCCCAGTTCCACACGCTTTTGCAAGCCGTAGGGCAAACGCCCCACCGGCGTCTTGCGGATGGCCTGGATTTCCAGGAAGTCGATGATCTCCTCGGCCTTCTTGCGGTGCTCGATTTCCTCGCGCCGCGCCGGACCCCAGTACAGGGCCTGCAGCAGGAAATTCGACTTCATCTTGAGGTTACGCCCCGTCATGATGTTGTCCAGCACCGTCATGCCCTTGAACAGGGCGATGTTCTGGAAGGTACGCGCGATGCCCGACTTGGCGGCCGCATAGCAGTCCATGCCGCGCCGGTGTTCGCCGCGGTAGATGATCTCGCCCTGCTGCGGGCGGTACACGCCGTTGATCACGTTGAGCATCGAGCTTTTGCCGGCGCCGTTCGGGCCGATGATGGCGCGGATTTCATGCTGCTTCACGTCGAAGGAAATGTCGGTCAGCGCCTTTACGCCGCCGAACGACAGCGAGATATTCTTCAGGTCGAGAATCACGGGGCCGGCCTTGCGGGCCGTGCCGAAATGGGCGTCGGGTTCGTTCATTAGCATCGTGCTGTGCTCCATCATGCGGCCAGGCCCTGGGGCCGGTACGTTTTGCTGTCCCAGATCTGTAGGTCGGCGCTGGTTGAACCGGTGCGGCCGTCCTCGAATTTCACCTGGGTCTCGATGTACTGCGTTGTCTTGCCGTCGTACAGGGCGGAAATGAGCACCGCGTATTTTTCGGCGATGAATTTGCGCCGCACCTTGCGCGTGCGGGTCAGTTCATCGTCATCGGGATCGAGCTCCTTGTGCAGCACCAAGAAGCGGTGCACCTGCGTGCGGTCCATCAGCGGATCGGCGGCCAGTTCCGCGTTGACCTGCTCGATGCAGTCGCGGATCAGGCCATAGGTTTCGGCGCGTGCCGCCAGGTCCGTGTAGCCGGAATAGGCGATGCCGCGCCGCTCGGACCAGTTACCCACGGCTTCGATGTCGATATTGATGAAGGCGCAGACCTGGTCGCGCGCATGGCCGAAGGCCACCACCTCCTTGATGAAGGGGAAGAACTTGAGCTTGTTTTCGATGTAGTTGGGGGCGAACATGGCGCCGCAGTTCATCTTGCCGACGTCGGCCGCGCGGTCGATGATTTTCAGATGTCCTTCGCTGTCGAACACGCCCGCGTCGCCCGTATGGAAGTAGCCGTGATCGTCGATCACTTCGGCCGTGGCGTCAGGGCGCTGGAAGTAGCCGCTCATGGTGGCGGGCGACTTCACCAGCACTTCGCCATTCGCCGCCAGTTTGACTTCCACGCCGGGTGCGGGCAAGCCGACGCTGTCGAACTTGATGTTGCCATCGGGCTGCAGGCACACATAGGCGCAGGTTTCGGTGGAACCGTACAGCTGCTTGAGGTTGACGCCGATGGAGCGGTAGAAGCGGAACAGGTCCGGGCCGATGGCGGCACCGGCCGTATAAGCGACGCGCACGCGCGACAGTCCCAGCACATTTTTCAACGGGCCGTAGACAAGCAGGCTGCCCAGCTGGTAGCTGAGGCGGTCCGCCAGCGGGACGGGCTTGCCATCGAGGATCTGCGCGCCGCAGCGCTTGGCCACGTCCATGAAATGGCTGAACATGCGGCGCTTGATGCGGCTGGCGTCTTCCATGCGTATCATCACGCTGGTGAGCATGTTCTCGAACACGCGCGGCGGCGCAAAATAGCAGGTGGGGCCGATCTCGCGCATGTCGATCATCACCGTGTCGCCCGATTCGGGGCAGTTGACGGTAAAGCCCGCCACCATGGCCTGCGCCAGTGAGAACAGGCAGTCGCCCACCCACGCCATCGGCAGGTAGGACAGGATGTCTTCATTGTCGGTGAGCTTGTCGAAGGCGACGCAGCCTTCGCCCGCGGCCAGCAGCGCCGTGTGGCTCTGGCACACGCCCTTCGGTTTGCCCGTGGTGCCCGAGGTGTAGAGGATCACGGCCGAGTCGCTGCCGGCACCCGCCGCCACGGCGGCGTCGAAAAAGCCCGGATGTTCGCGGTCATAGGCCCGCCCCAGCGTCTGCAGGGCGGCAAACGACATCAGTTCCGGCTGGCGGTAGTGGCGCATGCCGCGTTCATCGTCATAGGCGATGTGGGCCACGTGCGGATACAGAGCTTTGAGTTCGAGCAGCTTGTCGACCTGCTCCTGGTCTTCGACGATGGCGTACTGGATGTGCGCATCCTGCAGCACATACGCCATGTCGGCGGCTGGCGCGTCCTGGTACAGGGGCACGGGCACGCCGCCCAGGCTTTGCGCGGCCAGCATGGCCCAGTACAGGCGCGGGCGGTTGTCGCCAATGATGGCCAAATTCATGCCGCGCTGGAAACCGATGGCGGCCAGGCCGCAGGCCAGCGCGCGTACTTCGTCATTCACCTCGGACCAGGTCCAGGTTTGCCAGATGCCCAGGTATTTTTCGCGAAAGGCGGGCTTGTCGGATCGTACTGTCCCGTGTTGCAATAAGCGCCGCGGAAAAGTCGGCATTGCTGCTGTGGTATTCGTTTGCACCAGTGTCTCCCTGTTGCTTGTCTCAGGCCCCACCTCGTTGGATGGCGCTCTGTGTTTTTTATGTGTAAGGCGTTTGTGCAATGATAGTAGCTTGCGTTAGTTTGCCGAGTTGTCTTTTCGGGGACATTTACCCACTTTTCGATGGTGCATCGCACAATGACCAACCCTGATATCAGCCTCAAGGATGCCGTGCGCGCGGCCCACTGGGCACAGCTGCTCGACCCCGCCCAACTGGCGCGGGTCGAGGCGGATGTGTTTGAAACGTTCGTGCCGAAAGGCGGCTTTGTCTGCCGCAAGGGCGAGCCGGTGGACAACTGGATCGGCGTCATCAGCGGCATGGTCAAGATGAATAATTTTTCCGCCTCCGGCAAGGCCATGACCTTCATCGGCGTGCCGCCTGGCAGCTGGTTCGGCGAAGGCTCATTGCTGAAGAATGAAATCCGCAAATACGACACCATGGCCCTGCGCGACACGCGCGTGGCGCGCCTGCCCGGCGCGACCTTCCACTGGCTGCTGGAAACAAGCCTGCCGTTTACGCGCTTTCTGCTGATGCAGCTCAACGAGCGCCTGGGCCAGTTCATCGGCATGGTGGAAAACGAGCGCCTGCTGGACCTGAACACGCGCGTGGCCCGTTGCCTGGCGTCGATGTTCAACTCGCATCTGTATCCGGGCGTGGAAACCCTGGTGCAGCTGTCGCAGGAGGAAATCGGCCTGCTGTCCGGTTCTTCGCGCCAGCGCGCCAACCAGGCCTTGCAGGTGCTGGAAAAAAAGGGTTTGTTGCGCCTCGATTACGGCGGCATCCGCGTGCTGGACCTGGACGGCTTGCGCCGCTACGAGGCCGATGATGCCGAATGAAGCCGAATGAAGCCGCGCCGCCGCAACGCCCTGCAAGCGCCCGGCTAATCGCGGTATCATAGGCGCTTCCCAGCACCGCACCTTTTCGCCGCCATGCAGACATCCGTCCAGAGTACCCCCGCCTCCCGTTTGACCGAACTGCGCGCCGCCATGCGCGCGCAGGGAATCGATGCCCTGATCGTGCCCTCGGCCGACCCGCATTTGTCCGAATACCTGCCGGCGCGCTGGCAGGGCCGCGAATGGCTGTCGGGTTTTACGGGCTCCGTCGGCACCCTGGTCGTCACGCAGGATGTTGCCGGCGTGTGGACCGATGGCCGCTACTGGGAGCAGGCGGAAACGGAACTGGCCGGCAGCGGCATCGTCCTGAAGAAAATCCCGTCCGGCGCCAGCGTGCTGTATATCGACTGGCTGGGCGAAACCATCCAGCCGGGGCAGACGGTGGCCGTCGACGGCGCCGTGCTGGGCCTGGCCAATGCGCGCTTGCTGCGGCAGGCGCTGGGCGCGCAAGTGACCCTGCGCACGGATACCGACGTGCTGCACGGCGTGTGGCCCGAACGCCCGGCCATGCCGGCCGCACCCGTATACGAGCACGTGGCCGCATATCCGGCCCTGTCGCGCACGCAGAAACTGGCGGCCCTGCGCGCCAGCATGGCGGCGCACGGCGCCAGCCACCATGTGATTTCCACGCTCGACGATATCGCCTACCTGTTCAACCTGCGCGGCGCCGACGTCAGCTACAACCCCGTCTTCCTGGCCCATGCGCTGGTGGGCCCCGAGCGCGCCACCCTGTTCGTCGCCGACGGCAAGATAGCCGCCGCCCTGCGCGCCACCCTGGAGAGCGAAGGCGTGGACGTGGCCGCATATGACCGCACGGCCGCCGCGCTGGCCGCCTTGCCGGCCGATGCTACCTTGCTGCTCGACCCGCGCCGCATCACCTTCGGCACGCGCCAGGCCGTGGCCGACGGCGTGCGCGTGGTGGAAGCGATCAACCCCACCACGTTTGCCAAGTCGCGCAAGACGGACAGCGAAGCGGCGCACGTGCGCGCCGCCATGGAGCAGGATGGCGCCGCCCTGTGCGAATTTTTCAGCTGGTTAGATCGCACCCTTGCCGATCCGCAGCGCGCGCCGTTGACGGAAATCGGCGTCGACGAACACCTGACGGCCGCGCGCGCCCGCCGTGCCGGCTTTGTCAGCCCCAGTTTCGGCACCATCGCCGGCTTCAATGCGCACGGCGCCATCATGCATTACCACGCGCATGCCGGTAGCGAGGCGACGATCGAAGGCGACGGCCTGCTGCTGATCGATTCGGGCGGCCAGTACCTGGGCGGCACCACGGACATCACGCGCGTGGTGCCCGTCGGCAGTATCACGGCCGAACACAGGCGCGATTTCACCCTGGTCTTGCGCAGCATGATCGCGCTGTCGCGCGCGCAGTTCCCGCGCGGCGTGAAGTCGCCCATGCTCGATTCCATCGCCCGCGCGCCGCTGTGGGCAGAAGGCATCGATTTTGGCCATGGCACGGGCCATGGCGTGGGCTTCTTCCTGAACGTGCACGAAGGGCCGCAGTCGATTTCGCAATCGGCCATGCCGGAGCCGCAGACGGCCATGGAGCCGGGCATGATCACTTCCGTCGAGCCGGGTATCTACCGTCCCGGCCAGTGGGGCATCCGCATCGAGAACCTGGTGCTGAACGTAGCGGCCGACACGACGCAGTTCGGCGAGTTTTTACGTTTTGAGACCCTGACCCTGTGCCCGATCGACACGCGCTGCGTCGAGCGTTCGCTGCTGCGCGACGACGAGGCGGCCTGGCTGAACGACTACCACGCCACGGTGCGTGCGCGCCTGGCGCCGCTATTGTCGGGCGATGCGCTGGCGTGGCTGGAACAGCGCACGGGAGCCATCTGATGCGCTCGACCCGCGCCACCTCCGCCATCGAGCGGCTGAAGGAACGCACCGGCCACCGCCTGTACACGATGGCACGCACGGGCGACGAGCTGTTCTTCCTCACCGAAGGCCCCGGCTTGCCGCCTTTGTGCCCGCCGCTGGAACTCGATGCCTTTGTCGCCTTCGTCAATGGCCTGGGGCCGCAAAAGGCGCGCCGCGTCAGCAAGCTCGATGTGGCGTTTGAAAAGCAGCTGACCAAAAAGTCCCAGGACTAAATGCCGACCATCGACTTCCTGCGCGCGTACTGGTCGCCGGCCGAACTGGCGACGAATGGCGTGATCCTGCTGAACATGCTCGGTGCGCTGCTGCTGGGTCTACTGGTCGGCTATGAGCGCTCCTACCACGGGCGCGCGGCGGGCATGCGCACCTACAGCCTGGTGTGCATGGCCTCGGCCGCGCTGACGGTGCTGGGCGGTTATCCGGAATTCTGGTACGGCGGCCATGGCGCCATCGTCGGCAGCGACCCCACGCGCGTCATCCAGGGCATCGTCACGGGCGTGGGTTTCCTCGGCGCCGGCGTCATCATGCGCGAGGGCTTCAATATCAGCGGCCTGACGACGGCCGCCTCGATCTGGGCCTCGTCCGTGATCGGCATCATGGTGGGCATCGGCTTTTATCTGTCGGCCATGGGCCTGGCCTTCCTGTGCGCGATGGCGATGATTTTCCTGTCAAAATTGGAAAACCTGCTGCCCTCGCGCCACGCGGTGGCCATCACCATGCGCTTCAAGCAGGGCTTTATCCCGCGCGAGGATGCGCTGCGGCGCATGGCGGCCAAGCGCGGCTACGACATCGCCGGCGGCTCGCTGACCATCGGCAGCACGGACGGCATGCAGGAGTGGCGCTTTGTCGCCATCGCGCATGGCAGGAACGCGGGCGCCAGCCTGTCGGCCATGTCGGCCGAACTGGCCGCTTTCGACGGCATCGCCGGCTTCCAGCTGTCGCATGCCCGCAATTGACACGCTACCGGGAAGAATGCACATGGACGCACAAGCGCAGGCAGTACTCGATTTCTGGTTTTTGCCAGCGGATAAGCCAGGCTACGGCCAGGCGCGCGCGGAATGGTTCCGCAAGGACGACAGTTTCGACGCGCGCATCGCCGGGCGGTTTGGCGCGCTGATCGACGCCGCCATCGATGGCGGCTTGCGCGACTGGGAAGCGACGCCGCATGGCGCGCTGGCGCGCATCATCGTGCTCGACCAGTTTACCCGCAATGTCCACCGCGCCACGCCGCGCGCGTTTGCCGGCGATGCGCAGGCGCTGGCCCTGGCGCTATTCTTGACCGAGCAAGGGTTGGACCAGCAGCTGCCGCCGATGCTGCGCGCCTTTGTCTATCTGCCGTTCGAGCATGCGGAAGACCTGGCCATGCAGGCGCGCGCCGTCGAACTGTTCCAGCTGCTGTCGCAGGCGCATCCGGGTTTCGAGAGCATGCTCGATTACGCCCAGCGCCACCAGGAAGTCATCGCCCGCTTTGGCCGCTTCCCGCACCGTAACGCCATCCTGGGTCGCGCTTCCACGCCGCAAGAGGTGGAATTCCTGCGCCACCCGGGATCGAGTTTCTAGATTGTTGCCATGAACGTTACCTTGAACATCATCGGCGCCGGCCACGTGGGCCGCGTGCTGGGCCGTTTGTTTGCGCAGGCCGAGGGCACGCAGGGTGGAAAAATCCTGGTGCAGGATGTGCTGACACGCTCGATGGCATCGGCGCAAGCGGCTGTCGCCTTCATTGGCGCCGGCACGCCTGTCGACAGTTATGCTGCCTTGCGCCACGCCGACGTCACCCTGCTGGCCGTGTCCGACGACCAGATCGGCCCCGCCTGCGCGGCCCTGGTGGCGGAAGGGCGCCAGGCGGGCGCCATCGTCTTCCACTGCAGCGGCGCGCTGGCCTCGAACGTGCTGCTGGCGGCCACCCAGGCGGGCGCCTCGGTGGCCAGTGCCCACCCGATCCGCAGCTTTGCCGATCCACAGCAGGTGGCCGCCACCTTTGACGGCACCTTTTGCGGCGTCGAGGGCGACCCGCTGGCGCTGGCCTTCCTCACGCCAGCCTTGATCGCCATCGGCGCGCGCCCCGTGCCGATCGATCCGGCCGCCAAGACCCTGTATCACGCCGCCGCCGTCTTCGCCAGCAATTACCTGGTGACGGTGCTCGACGCGGCCTTGCGCGCCTATCAGGCGGCCGGCATCCCGGAACCGGTGGCACGCGAGCTGGCCCAGCCACTGGTGACGGAAGCGGTGGCGAACGTGTTCCGCCTGGGGGCGGCGCCGGCGCTGTCCGGCCCCATCGCGCGCGGCGATTCGGCCACCGTGCAACGCCAGCAGCAGGCGGTGCAGCAATGGGATGCGTCCACGGGCGAGTTGTACCGCGCCCTGGTGGCGCCCACGCAGGACCTGGCCAGGCGCAAGTCGCGGCGCTGAACTGTCAAGGTCAAGCGGCGTGCACGCGGTTGCGGCCGTGATGCTTGGCCTGGTACAGCGCGCTGTCGGCGCGTGAAAAGAAGGCCGATTCGCTTTCGTCGAGCCGGTATTCGGCCACGCCCAGGCTGATCGTCACGGGCACCTGCGGCGCAGGCATGCCGAAATCGTGTCCTTCGACGGCGGCGCGCAGGTTTTCCGCCACTTCCAGCGCCTGCGCCAGGCTGCAGTCGTTCAGCAGCACCAGGTATTCCTCGCCGCCCCAGCGCGTGACGACATCGCTTGCACGCACGGTGGCGCACGCCACGCCGGCCACGCTGCGGATCACTTTGTCGCCCCACAGGTGGCCGTGGGTGTCGTTGACGCGCTTGAAGAAATCGATATCGAACAGGATGGCCGACATCGGCTGCGCCGTGCGCCGCGACTGCAGCATGGCGCGCTGGAACAGCAATTCCAGCGACTGGCGGTTCAACAGCCCGGTCAGGGCGTCCGTCGAGGCGATGCGCTCGATGCGGCGCTGGTAGCGGTTCACCGTCAGCAAGGTCAGCAGCAATACCAGCAGGGTCACGCCAAAACTGATGGCCAGGTTGAGGAAGAACACGCCCTGCAGCGACTTGACTTCGTCGCTGACATTCTGCTCGACCACCAGGTACCAGCCCAGTTCGGGAATGAAGCGCGAGTTGACGAGGATTTGCGCATGGCCCAGCTGGTAGGACAGGTGCGTGGGCGCGCTCCGCTGGTTGATGATCTGCCCGGCGATGGTATTGACGCCGGGCAGCTTGCGGATATTCCCGTGCCCGTTGCCCATGCTCTTGCCCGACAACACCAGGGTGCCGGCGCCATCGACAAAATAGATATTGCGGTGGAAGCGCGCCTGGTAGCGGTCGATGATGTGGCTCATGGTGGCCAGGGTCAGGCCGATGCCCGTGGCGCCGATGAAGCCGCCGTGGTAGTCATAGACGCGGTGGTTGATGAAGATGGTCATGCTGTCGCGGTTGGCCATGTCCACGTCGACATTCGTCTCATAGTCGCTGTTCTCCATGGCGCGCACGCGGTAGTACCAGATGTCGCGCGTGGCTTCCGGGCTGACGGATTTCAGGGTGCCTTCCGCGTAATAATATTTGCTGCTCTTGTCGGAAACGAGAAAGCTGGTGATGGCGCCGTATTTCTTCTTGACCTCGGCCAGGTAGCGCACGATCTGCGCCGGATCGCGCTCGCCGGCGAGCATCCAGTCGCGCACGAAGGTGTCGTGCGCCATCAGCGAGGAGATGAAGACGGGGCGCAGCATGTCTTTCTGGATTTCTGAATAGATATTGTCGCCCGTCAAAGGCAGGGTCTGGTCGGCGATGCCGTGCTCGATGGCCTTGCGCGAGGCCAGGTAGCTGGCCAGGCTGGTCGCCATGAAGCCGGCCCCGAGGATCAGGGTCAGGAGGATGAGCAGACGGTATTTGATCGACAGAAGACGCATGGAGACGAGGGGAGGGTGGCTGGCGGCCATCTTTACGCAAGCCAAAAGTATGCAGCAGGCCTGATATAGGTGCAATGATATCTAGCCTTATTGGCAATTTATGCTGGCGAACGCGACAAGATAACCACGACTTACCAAATAAAAGTGCCGATTTGTCGACAAAGATGCAAATAAGCAATAAGATTTGACGAGGGGAAGCATCGCGCATCACCCTGTCTTGCTGCCTGTTTCCGGCGCAGGGCGCCACGCGCAAGGAGTGTTGCATGTTATTTTTAAAAAGTACGTCCGTCAGCAAAGCCCCCGGCATTTATGAGGTCGACATCGCCGCTAAGCCACCTGGCAAGACTTTTGGCGTGTTCCTGGCCACCGATCCGGATCACCCGCCGCACGCCTTGCTGAGCCAGTTGAAGGCGCTCGGCTTCGAGAACACCTATAGTTCGCCCTACCTGCACAAGGATGGAGGCAAGGTGCTGGATGTGCATTTCCAGAAAGACGGCACCGATATTTTCAAGGGCTGGAAGACGGACGAGTGTACGCAGAACGTGGAAGCCATCACGGCCCTGTTCCTGGAACACGGCATCACCATCACGCCGCGCGTCATGTCGATGGCGGAAGCCTACGCTTAAACGCCGGTCAAAACCTGCTGCGCCGCGCGCTGTGCGGCAGGCCATGCTCACCGGCTCGGCGCCCCCGTGCTCAAGCACGGCTGCGCTTCGCGGCCACACATCACTGCAGCCCGCTACGGTGTTGCCTGGCGTGGCAAGCTGCCTTAGTCCACCTTAGTCCACCTTAGCCCACCTTAGCCCGCCTCTACGCCGATGTGATACAGCGCCCACGGGCAATGGCTGAAACGTTCGGCCAGGGGCAGCGCCGCCAGGGCCGGGATGCGGTCCGCATCGTGGATGGCCCACAGGGGGCCCAGGCCGCCAAGCGCCATGGCTTGCCCGTCAAGGTGGGTGGCGACGATCACGCGCTGCGTGCGCGCCTGCGCCATGCTCAGCGCCGCCGCATAGCCATCGACGGCGCGCAGCAGCAGGCGCACGGCATCGTCTTCGGGCGCGCCCGCCGCTTTCAATACGTCCACCAGCAGCGGTCCGCGCAAGGCGTGCGCCTTGCCATCGTATTCCAGTGTCGGGCGGATAGTGCGCGCCGGCAAGTTGCTCAACGCCGCGAAGTCGAATGCGCGCGCCCGTTCAAAACTGATCTTTTGCTTGTGCATCATCTGGTCGCGCACGGCATCGAACGGGCCGCGGTTGGGCTTGTCGATGCTGCCCGTGACGGTCAGCAGGGCCGGACCGCGCAGGCCGGCGGGCGCCGCCCGGGCGATGGCGGGCAGGGCCGCGCCAGCGATGGCGGCGGCGAGAAACTGGCGTTTATGCATGCACCTCTCCTGTTGACTGAAAATCGCTAATGGGCTTAAGTCTATCTTAAGTTCGCTCAACGGTGCGCTATTTGCCGTTATTGTCAGTTTGCAATCTCGGCTTACATCTTGTCACAGTTCTTACGCAATGGAGAAAGACGTAGCTTTTTTCGGCTGTTATTGTGTAGTCATCGCACTTCGCTGAACTGCGAATCCAGGCACGTCAACTAATTTGAGAGAGAGAACATGATGAAGAAGAATATCCTGTTTGCAATGATCGCTACCGTTACCGCATTTTCCGGCATGAGCGCCGCGCACGCCGAAGGCGCCTACGTGGGTGCTGGCATCACGGGCAACCGTTATAACTTCGATATTCCTGGCGCCACCAGTGCCGATAACCACAGCGGCTACAAGGCTGGCGGCAAGGTGTTTGCCGGTTATGACTTCGACCAGACCTGGGCCATCGAGGGCGGCTACGCCGATTTCGGCAGCAAGGATTACAGCTACGTCACCGGCGCCGGCAACGGCAGCGTGAAAACGGATTCGCACGGCTACTACCTGGCCGGCAAGGCCACCATGCCCGTGACCGACAAGGTCGGCGTGTTCGGCAAGCTGGGCGTGGCCAAGGTCAAGAATAGCCTGAGCGGTACGGGCCTGTCGACCGGCATCAGCGGCAATGACAAGACGGGCGTGTACGCTTCCGTCGGTGCCCAGTACGCGATCAACGAGAAAGTTTCGCTGACGGCGGAAGTGGAACACTTCGGCAAGAGCGCCGACCAGGGCCACAAGGCTACGGGCCTGGCTTTGGGCGCACGCTACAATTTCTAATGGTTTAGAAATATGCTGAAAAAAAGGCAGTCACCGCGAGGTGACTGCCTTTTTGCCTTCTTAGACGTACATTACGTCGTCAAAGGCTTGTAGCGAATACGTTTTGGTTTCGCGCCTTCTTCGCCCAAGCGTTTCTTCTTGTCCGCTTCGTATTCCTGATAGTTGCCGTCAAAGAAGGTCACTTGCGAGTTGCCTTCGAACGCCAGGATGTGCGTGGCGATACGGTCGAGGAACCAGCGGTCATGCGAGATGACCATGACGCTGCCGGCAAATTCCAGCAGGGCGTCTTCCAGCGCGCGCAGGGTTTCCACGTCCAGATCGTTCGACGGTTCATCGAGCAGCAGGACGTTGCCGCCCATTAAGAGGGTTTTCGCCAGGTGCAGACGGCCGCGTTCACCGCCGGACAGGTTGCCCACTTGCTTCTGCTGGTCCGAACCCTTGAAGTTGAAGCGGCCCAGGTAGGCGCGCGACGGCATCTCGAAACGGCCCACGGTCAGCATGTCGGCGCCGCCGGACACATCTTCAAAGACGGACTTGTTGTCAGCCAGGCTATCGCGGTTCTGGTCGACGATGGAGACGCGCGCCGTCTGGCCGATGGCCACTTCGCCGCTATCCGGGGTTTCCTTGCCTGTGATCATCTTGAACAGGGTCGACTTACCGGCGCCGTTGGGGCCGATGATGCCGACGATGGCGCCTGGCGGCACGGTGAAGCTCAAGTTATCGATCAGCAAACGGTCGCCGAACGCTTTCGACACGTTCTTGAACTCGATGACTTCATTGCCCAGGCGTTCGGCCACGGGAATGAAGATCTCCTGCGTTTCATTGCGCTTCTGGTATTCGTGCTCGGACAGCTCGTTGAAGCGGGCCAGGCGGGCTTTCGACTTGGCCTGGCGCGCTTTCGGGTTCTGGCGCGACCACTCCAGTTCCTTCTGCAGCGCTTTCTGGCGCGCCGATTCCGTCGCTTCTTCCTGCTTCAGGCGGGCTTGCTTCTGGTCCAGCCAGGTCGAGTAGTTACCCTTCCATGGAATGCCGTGGCCGCGGTCCAGTTCCAGGATCCACTCGGCCGCGTTGTCGAGGAAGTAGCGGTCATGGGTGATGGCCACCACGGTGCCGGGGAAGCGCAGCAGGAATTGTTCCAGCCAGTCGACCGATTCCGCGTCCAGATGGTTGGTCGGTTCGTCGAGCAGCAGCATGTCGGGCTTCGACAGCAGCAGCTTGCACAGCGCCACGCGGCGCTTTTCACCGCCGGACAGCACGCCGATGGTGGCGTCCCATGGCGGCAGGCGCAGCGCGTCGGCGGCCATTTCCAGCTGCAAGTTCAAATTGCCGCCGTCGGAGGTCGAAATGATCGCTTCCAGGCGTGCCTGTTCCGTGGCCAGGGCGTCGAAATCGGCGTCTTCCTCGGCGTAGGCGGCGTACACGGCTTCCAGCTTGGCTTGTGCCTCAAACACTTCGCCCAGGCCCGATTCGACTTCCTGGCGCACGGTTTTTTCCGGATCGAGCTGCGGTTCCTGCGGCAGGTAGCCGATGTTCAGGCCCGGCATCGGTACGGCTTCGCCCTGGATGTCGGTGTCGATGCCTGCCATGATTTTCAGCAGGGTCGATTTACCGGAACCGTTCAGGCCCAGCACGCCGATCTTCGCGCCTGGGAAGAAGGAGAGGGAAATATCTTTCAGAATCTGGCGCTTGGGCGGAACGATTTTGCCCACGCGATTCATGGTGTAGACGTAATTTGCCATTAGAAATCTCGGGTGATATACAAAGACGGACAGGATACGGTAAACGCCCGTTTCCGGCCAGCGCTGTGCGCTGCGGAAACGGACCCCATGGGCGGCTAGGCGGCGCTGGCGCTGCGCGCGCGGCGCGACGTCCACAGGCCTTCGGCCGCATACAGGCCCAGCGCCGTCCAGATGACGAGGAAGCCCAGCATGCGTTCCTGCGTGAATGATTCATGGAAGACCCACACGCCGATCAGGAGCTGGCCTGTGGGGGCGATGTATTGCAGCAAGCCCAGCACGGCCAGCGGCAGGCGCCGCGCGCCGGCGGCGAACAGCAGCAGGGGAATGGCCGTGATGGGGCCGGACGCCAGCAGCAGGGCGCGCGTGGCCGTGGAATCCGTATTGACGAAGCCGCTCTGGCCCTGCCAGCCCAGCCACAGCATATAGGCCAGCGCCAGGGGGAACAGAATCAGTGTTTCAAACGACAACCCTTCCAGCGCGCCCAGCGCGGCCGTCTTGCGCAGCAGGCCATAGCCGCCAAACGAGCCGGCCAGCAGCAGGGCGATCCAGGGAATCTGTCCTGCCTGCCAGGTGAGCCAGGCCACGCCGCAGGCGGCCAGGCCGATGGCCAGCCACTGCAGGCGGCGCAGGCGCTCGTGCAACAGCATAAAACCCAGCATGACATTGATCAGCGGCGTAATGAAATAGCCGAGGCTGGCGTCGACCACGTGGCCGTTGTTGACGGCCCAGATATAGATGAACCAGTTGGCCGACAGCAAGAACGCGCTGGCCACGAAGCTGGCCACCACTTTCGGCTGGCCGCGCAGGCTGGCCAGCCAGCCCCACTGGCGGCGGATGGTCAGCACGATACCCAGGAAGAGCAGCGACCAGACCATGCGGTGCGCAAGGATTTCCTGCGGTGCGACCTCATCAATGGCATGGAAGTAGAGTGGAAACAGACCCCAGCACAGGAAGGCGAGGGAGGCGTACAACATGCCTGGATTCATGATGGGGGCGCTGGAGAGTGGTCAGTCTGTCATTATCGCTGAAAACACAGGGGGCTGCCCGGCGCCGCTGGCGAGGCGTAGAATGGCAACAAATCAACGGCCGCAAGCCCGCGCGACATGGCGGAACGGCACAAAACAACGACCTTGGGGCAGCTGCGGAACCATGCAAAAATACTCTTGCTATTTGCTAATACCTATCATATTGTGCGATGCAACAAAACAAAAACGGGTGCAACCTTGACGTCGGAACACAAAAAAAGCGGCCTGGCCGGCATGACCCTGGCCGCCGTCGGCATCGTCTACGGAGACATTGGCACCAGTCCGCTGTACACCCTGAAGACGGTCTTTGACCCGGCCCACGGCCTGGCGCTGTCGCACGACAACCTGCTGGGCATCGTCTCGCTGATCTTCTGGGGCCTGACGCTGATCGTCTCGCTCAAGTACGTGACCCTGGTGCTGCGCGCCGACAACCGCGGCGAGGGCGGCATCATGGCCCTGATGGCGCTGGTGCTGTCGTCCGTCAGCCGCCTGTCGCGCTGGCATTTCCCGCTGATGGTGATCGGCGTCTTCGGCGCCACCCTGTTCTACGGCGACAGCGTGATCACGCCGGCCATTTCCGTGCTGTCGGCCATCGAGGGCCTGGAAGTGGCCACGCCCGCCTTCAGCCCGCATGTGGTGTGGCTGACGATGGTGGTGCTGGTGGCCCTGTACTCGGTGCAGTCGCACGGCACGGCCGGCATCGGCCGCTATTTTGCGCCCATCATGGTGCTGTGGTTCGCCGCGCTGGCCGGCATGGGCGTGGTCAACATCATCAAGTCGCCGCAGATCCTGGCCGCGCTGAACCCGATCCACGCGGCCACCTTCCTGATGAACAACGGCTTTGTGGCCTTTGTCGCGCTGGGCGCCGTGGTGCTGGCGCTGACGGGCGCCGAGGCGCTGTACGCCGACATGGGCCACTTCGGCAAGAAACCGATCCGCATGGCGTGGTTCCTGATCGCCTTCCCCGCGCTGGCGCTGAACTACCTGGGCCAGGGTGGCCTGCTGCTGGCGCATCCGGAAGCCGTCTCGAATCCGTTCTACCAGCAGCTGGGTGCCTGGAGCGTTTATCCACTGGTGATATTGTCGACCATGGCCACCGTGATTGCCTCGCAGGCAACCATATCCGGTACTTTCTCGATGACCAAGCAAGCCATCGCGCTGGGCTTCCTGCCGCGCATGCGCGTGCGCCACACGTCGGAAAGCGAAATCGGCCAGATCTATATTCCCGCCGTGAACTGGCTGCAGCTGTGCGTGGTACTGCTGGCCGTGGTCGGCTTCGGCTCCTCGGAAAACCTGGCCGCCGCCTACGGCATCGCCGTCACTGCCACCATGCTGTGCACCACCATCCTGACCTTCTTCGTCATCCGCTACCGCTGGAAGATGAATCTGGCCTTGTGCTGGGCCGCCACGGGTTTCTTCCTGATCATCGACGTCAATCTGGTGTCGGCGACGGCCCTGAAACTGTTCCATGGCGGCTGGTTCCCGCTGCTGCTGGGTTCGATTCTGTTCATCGTCATGCTGACCTGGAAGCGGGGCCGCCAGTTGGTGTTCCAGAACCTGGAAAAGCACGCGATCCCGCTCGACGATTTCCTTGCCTCGCTGTTCATCGCGCCGCCGCAGCGCGTGCCTGGCACGGCCATTTTCCTGCGCGGCGAAACGGACGGCGTGCCGCATGCGCTGCTGCATAACTTGCTGCACAACAAAGTGTTGCACGAGCGCGTCATTTTCCTCACCGTCTTCATGCATGAAGAGCCGTGGGTGGCGCCATCGGAGCAGGTGCGCGTGGTGGACCTGGGCCACCAGTGCTACCAGGTCAATGTGCACTACGGCTTCAAGGATGAACCGGACATTCCGGCCGCGCTGGCGCAGTGCGCGCAGCAGGGGCTGGACTTCGAGATGATGGAAACGTCGTTCTTCATCGCCCGCCAGACCATCATCTCCACGCCGGGACATGGCATGATGCCGTGGCGGGAGCACCTGTTCGTCACCATGTCGCGCAATGCGCGCACGGCGGCCGACTACTACCAGATCCCGAGCAACCGGGTCATCGAACTGGGCACGCAGGTGGAAATCTAGAGAATGTGGTGCTTGTGCCAATGTTGTATTGGCACACAAGCACCATCGTGCTTACGTCTGCTTACAAATGGGCTACGCGAGTCCTGTTAAACTCCAGCCCGTACCGGTCCGCACCGTACGGGGCCTCAGTCACACTCCAATATTTAAAGGGAAACCATGAAATCGGTATTTCAAAAGATTGCCACGCTCATTTGCGCCGTGGCCCTGGCCGCCTGCGGCGCCGCCGCAAACACGGAAAAGCCGGTCGTGCTTGACCCGAATACGCAAGTGAAAGAGTTTACTTTCCCTGACCTGGTGCCGGGCACCGGCGCCAAAGCGGAAGCGGGCGACACCCTGCGGGTGATCTACACGGGCTGGCTGTACGACGCGACCAAGCCGGACAACAAGGGCACGCAGTTCGACACGAGCCTGCCTGGCGCGTTTCCGTTTCCGTTGGGCAAGGGTCTCGTGATCTTGGGCTGGGAGCGTGGCCTGGTCGGCATGCAGGTCGGCGCTACCCGCCGCCTGTCCATTCCGTATGACCTCGGTTATGGCAAGGCGGGCAAGCCGCCCGTGATTCCAGCCTACGCCGGCCTGGTGTTCGACATCACGCTGGTGGAAGTGACGAAGGCCAAATAAGCCTGGGCATGGCAGGCACCGACAAGGGCGATTCCACGGAATCGCCCTTGTTGTTTTGGGGTCCCGTTCAGGCGGGCGCCAGTTCCTGGAAGTAGTAGGTGGCGCCACCGAGGTTGGCCGGCGCGTCATATTGCAGCACTTGCGTGCGGCGCAGCGCCACCGGGGCGCTGAAGGCGGGACCGTCATACACGAAGGTGTGGAATTCGCCGTTTTCGCCGCAGGCGTCGACGCCGGGCGGCAGATCGGCCAGGAAGGCGGCGTCGAACTCGCGCCCGCAAAATGCACGCGGCAGATGCTGGCCATTGATGCACACGACAATGGCCTTGAAACCGGCGGCAAGAAACTCGTCGACCAGCGCGCGGCGGTCGCCGCCCCACAGTGGCAGGTGCGCCGTCAGGCCGGCGACCGCGCAGACTTTTTCTTCCCAGTCGCGGTGCGGCTGCAGGTCGATGTCGCCAAAGATGGCGTGGTGTATGCCCTCGTCTTTCGCCGCGCGCAGCATGGCGATGAATTGTCCTTCATAGCTGGCCCAGCTGGCGTGATAGCGCCGCAGGCGCGCGCCCAGGCTGGCCGCCTGCGCCTCGAGCAGTTCCGGCGGCACGCCGTGCGAGCGCGACTTGCGGCCATCTTCATCCATGGCCGTGATCAGCAGCGGCACGTCCAGGCCGGCGTTGCGCGCGCGCCACAGGGCCAGGCAGGAGTCCTTGCCGCCGCTCCAGGAAATCAGGGCCGTCGTCATGCCGCCGCTCCCGGCGCCACCGCGCGCAGCATGTCGACGTGCTGTATGCCGTCTTCATCGTACGGCGCGCTGACGGTGACGAAGCCGAACGACTGGTAGAAGCGCTCCAGGTACTGCTGGGCGCCGATGCGGATGGCGTGGCCCGGATGCTGGCGCACGGCGCGCGCGATGCCTTCAGTCAGAAGCAGCTTGCCGGCGCCCGTGGTGCGCGCCTCGGGCGCCGTCAGCACGCGGCCCAGCGACATTTCCACATACTTGGCGCCCGGCGCCAGCACGCGCAGGTAGGCCGCCAGTCGGCGCTGGCCATCGACCGTCTGCCAGCCCAGCAGGTGCATGGCCGCCTGATCGTGGCCGTCGAGGTCCGGGTACAGGCATTGCTGTTCCAGCACGAACACGCGCTGGCGCAAGGCCAGCACCTGGTACAGGTCGTGGGGACCGAGTTCGTCGAACGTGTTCCATTGCCAGCTGATCATGGGGCATCCTTGATTGAGAGTGGCCGTGATTTTACCGGCTTCACGCCGCCGGCGTGGGATAGCGCTGCGCAAACCACTGCTTCAGGTGTTCGATGCAGCGCGTCACGCGGGGCGCCACCAGCTGGCGCGACGGGTAGATGGCGAACAGCGCCAGGCCGGGACGCTCCACCTCGGGGAACAGTTCGACCAGCGCGCCGCTGGCCAGTTCCTCGCGGCAGACGAAGGTGGGCAGGATGCCGATGCCCAGGCCGCGCAGGATCAGGCTGCGCATGAACAGGGTGTTGTTGGTGCGTACCCAGTTCGGCACTTCGATGTCGCTGTGCGGCCCCGCGTGGCGCAGGGGCCAGCGGCTGCCGAACAGGGCGTGGCTGTAGATGAAGCAGCGCTGGCGCGTCAGATCCGTCGGTTCCTGCAATGGGCCATGGCGTTCCAGGTAGGCCGGCGCGCAGCAGATGTGCAGGCGGTAGTCGTGGATGTGACGCGCCACGTAGCTCGAATCGGTGAGCGCGGTGGTGACGCGAAAGCCCAGGTCGTAGTTGGCCGCCGCCAGGTCCACGTATTCATCTTTCAGGTCGACGTCCAGGCGCAAGGCCGGCCAGTCGGCCATGAAATCGGCCAGGCCCTCGGCCAGTTCGCCCACGCCCAAGGTCAGCGGCGCGTTGATGCGCAGGCGGCCCGTCACGTGCGCCGTCGAGTGCGCCACCATGTCTTCGGCCTGGACCAGCTCGTCGAGCAGCTTGCGGCAGTGTTCCAGGTAGGCCGCGCCCGTTTCCGTCAGTGCCAACTGGCGCGTGGTGCGCGTCATCAGGCGCCCGCCCAGCTCCTGCTCCAGCTGGCCGATGCGCCGGCTCACATACGAGGCCGACAGGTCCAGTTCGTCGGCCGCCCGGCGAAAGCTGCCCAGCTCGGCCACGCGGCGAAACAGCTGCATCGCCTGCAATTTATCCATGTGTTGCCTTATTCAGTCGGATTACGCATCAGTGCTGTGCATTATTGATCATTTTTCCGCGATTTGATTCGGAATATGCTGGCGACCTCTCAACAGAAAGGCCACACCATGAAAAAATTACTCATCAGCAGCCTGTTGCTCGCCGCCTTTTCCACCGCCCAGGCGGCCGAGGTCCTCGTCGTGCTGTCGGATGCCAGCCACCTTGAGTTGCGCGACGGCAAGGTCTTCCCGACGGGCTTTTACCTGAATGAACTGATGCAGCCCGTGAAAAAGCTGCTCGATGCGGGCCACACGGTGACATTCGCCACGCCGCTGGGCCAGGCGCCCACGCTGGATGCCGGCTCGGATACGGCCGATTATTTTGCCGGCGACGTGGCGGCCCACGCGGCGCACAAGGCCTTGCTGGACCGGCTGGCGCTGACGCTGCCGGGCCGCTCGCCCGTGATCAGCCTGAAACGGGTGGAACAGATCGGTTACGGCCACTACGCGGCCGTGCTGGTGCCGGGCGGCCACGCGCCCATGCAGGATCTGTTGAAGGATGCCAGCCTGGGTGCCTTGCTGCGCCAGTTCCACGCGGATGGCAAGCCGACGGCGCTGCTGTGCCACGGCCCCATCGCGCTGCTGTCGGCCCTGCCCCGGGCGGGCACGTTTACGGCCGCGCTGCAGGCGGGCCAGACGCCCCCCGCACCGGCGGACTGGATCTACAGCGGCTACCGCATGACGGTGATCAGCAACGAGGAAGAGACGGCGGCGCAAGGCGCGCTGCAGGGCGGAACGATGAAGTTCTATCCGCAGTCGGGCTTGCAGGCGGCCGGCGCGCGCTATGTGCAGAACCGGGCGCCGTGGAGCAGCAATGTGGTGGTCGACCGCGAACTGATCACGGGACAGAATCCCGCATCGGCGCCGGCCCTGGCGGACAAGCTGCTGCAGGCGTTGCAGGTATCTCGCTAACGAAAAATCCCCGGCGGCGCCAGGGCGCGGCCGGGGAGGGAGTGCGTGCAGCAGGGATTACACGATCGTCAGGGTGACGTCGATGTTGCCGCGCGTGGCGTTCGAGTACGGGCACACGATGTGGGCGGCGGCGACCAGCGCTTCGGCGGCGGCGCGTTCCATGCCTGGCAGCGAGATTTTCAGTTCCACTTCGATGCCGAAGCCCGTGTCGATCGCGCCGATACCGACGTTGCCTTCGATCGACAGATCCGCTGGCAGGGCGATCTTGTCGCGGCCGCCGACGAATTTCATGGCGCCGATGAAGCAGGCCGAGTAGCCGGCGGCGAACAGCTGTTCCGGGTTGGTGCCGACGGCGCCATTGCCGCCCAGTTCTTTTGGCGTGGTCAGCTTGACGTCGAGCACATTGTCGGACGAGACGGCACGGCCTTCGCGGCCTCCGGTGGCGGTAGCTTGGGCGCGGTACAGGACTTGTTTGATCGACATGATGATTTTCCTCGGTGAGTTAAATAGTTAACGACTAAATAGTGTGCTACTTTTTCATGGGCTGTCGCCCCAGGATGTCCGTCTGCAGCAGCAATGCCGGCGTCCATGTGCTCAATATATATCGCGCGCTATTTAATTGCAAGCTATTTTATTCGGGCAGCTGCGGCACCTGACAAATCGTCGCGAACACCGCTGCCAAAGCGCAGCAGGTCTGGCCAGCTATATTGAACCTTTATTTTCTTGCCTTTGTCGCCATTAACGGTCTTCCATCGCATAATGGCCACCGCCGCCGGGGGTCTTGATTATGCTGGGCCCACTTCAATACCCAAGGAAAAATCATGACTAGCCTCTTCTTTATCCTGCGCATCACGCTGGCAACGATGCTCACCTACATCATCGCCACGGCTATCCTGGTCGAGAATTTTCTGCGCCATATCTTCGGCCAGACGGAAGGCTTTTTTGTCATCGTCGGCGCGCTGCTGGCCAGCGCCGTCATCACGAATGCGTTCTCGCATGTGCGCCGCGTGCGCCTGATCGCCGGGGCCGTCAATGCCAGCACCCTGTCGAGCCGCCAGCGGCGCCAGATCGAGATTCCGTTCGAGGCGGGCGAGGCATTCGACATGATCGACGCGGCCATCCGCGAACTGCCGGGCAGCGAAGTGGTTGAAAGCGCGCGCGACAGCCTGCAGGTGCAGGCCAGAGTGCGCCGCGCGGCGCCGTACACGGACACGGGCTTGCCGCGCATGCGCGTGCTGGGCTTCCTCGAGCCGCGGCCGAACCAGATCCTCGCCACCGTCACGCCGAATGGCGAAGCGGGCAGCGTGACGCTGATCTGCGAGCCGGCGCGCAATGCCTGGACGGACTGGTTCCTCGTCGACCATGGCAGCAACCTGGAAAACGCGGAAGCGGTGACGCGCGCCATTACCCGCCGGGTGGCGCAGCGGCGCCGCGGCGAACAGGCCGAGGCACGCCAGACGGTGACGGAAAAGGAACTCACGGTGGCCAAACTGAGCCTGCTGCACGCGCAGGTAGAACCGCACTTCCTGTACAACACCCTGGCCAGCGCGCAGCTGCTCACGCGCAGCGACCCGGTGCGGGCCGACGAAATGCTGGGCAACCTGATTTTGTACCTGCGCCACTCGCTGCCGCGCACCGAGCAATCCATGTCGACCCTGGGCACGGAACTGGAGCGGGCGCGCGCCTACCTCGATATCCTGAAAATCCGCATGGGCGCGCGCCTGAACCTGCAGATCGAAGTGCCGCAATACCTGCGCCAGGTGGAGCTGCCGCCGATGATGCTGCAAACCCTGGTGGAAAACGCCATCAAGCACGGACTGGAGCCGAAAAGTGGCGGCGGCACCGTGTGGATCATGGCGCGCAGCGGCAATGGCACGGTGATCGTCACGGTGGCCGACGATGGCAAGGGCTTCAGCGATGACGGCGCCGGCACGGGCATCGGCCTGCGCAATGTGCGCGAACGCCTGCGCCTGACGTATGGCGCGGCCGCGTCGTTTGCCATCCTGGCCAATTTCCCCGATGGCGTGACGGCCACCATCACGGTGCCCGACAGCACGGCGCAAGGAGTCTCGTATGGATCAGCATGAAATGACGTGCGTTATCGCCGAGGATGAAACCCTGCTGCGCGAGGCGCTGGTGGCGATGCTGGGCGAACTGTGGCCGGCCCTGCGCATCGTCGCCGCCTGCGATGACGGCGGCACGGCGCTCGACGCCATCGCGACCCTGCGGCCGGATATCGCCTTCCTGGATATCCGCATGCCGGGCCTGACGGGACTGGAAGTGGCGGCCGGCACCCTGGCCGCCAGCCCCGCCACCCAGGTGGTGTTCGTCACGGCCTACGACCAGTATGCGATCGACGCCTTCGACAAGGGCGCCGTCGACTATGTATTGAAGCCCATCGGGCGTGAACGCCTGCAGGCCACCTTGCAGCGCGTGCAGGCGCGTGCCACGAAGGGGAGCGTCAACGACGGCGCGCTGGCCGGCCTGCTGCAGCAATTGACGAGCGCCTTGCCGGCGGCCGCCAAGTCGCCGCCGCTGGTGTGGCTGACGGCCAGCAGCGGCAAGGATACGCGCCTGATCATGGTGGAAGATATCGCCTATTTTCAGTCCGACACCAAGTACACGGCCGTCATGACGGCGGAAGGCGAGGCGCTGCTGCGCAAGCCGATCCGCGAACTGCTCGACGTGCTCGATCCTGCCATCTTCAAGCAGATCCACCGTTCCACCATCGTCAACATGAAGATGGTGGCATCCGTCACGCGCGATGAAGTGGGGCGCGGCAGCCTGCGCCTGAAGACGCGGCCGGAAACCCTGGCCGTGAGCCAGCCGTTCATGAGTTTGTTCCGGAATATGTAGAGCTGCTAAAGCCGGGGTCAGACCCTCAACACCGCTAACGCCAGGCTCACCGTCAACGTGGACGGGGGGCTGACCCCAGAATTACTCCGCGGTTTCAAAACCCTCAAGCACATTGACCACATTGATGCCCAGTTCCTTCACCGCATAGCCGCCTTCGAGGATGAAGGCGGTGGGCAGATTCAAATGCGCCAGGCGTTCGCCCACGCGCAGGTAGTCGCCGCTTTGCAGGGCGAAGTGCGAGAGGGGATCGCCGACGAAGGTGTCCACGCCCAGCGAGACCACCAGCGCGTCGGGAGCGTACATATTGATGCGCAGGCAGGCCGTTTCCAGCGCGGCGAACCAGCTGGCCGTGCTGCTGCCGGCCGGCAGCGGCAGGTTGACGTTGTAGCCGCTGCCGGCGCCGCTGCCCGTCTCGTCGGCATGACCCAGGTAAAACGGATATTCAGTGCGCGGGTCGGCGTGGATGGAGGCGAACAGCACGTCATTACGCGCATAGAAAATGCTCTGCGTGCCATTGCCGTGGTGGTAGTCGATGTCGAGGATGGCGACCTTGCGGGCGCCATCGTCGAGCAGGTGCTGCGCAGCCAGTGCCGCGTTATTCAGAAAACAGTAGCCGCCGAAGAAATCGCTGCCTGCGTGATGGCCAGGCGGGCGCGTGAGGGCAAACGTGGCCCGCTCGCCCAGGCGCAGCGCGTGGGCCGCGTTGACGGCGCAGTCGGCGCCCGTCTTGGCCGCCGTCCAGGTGCCGGACGTCAGTGGCGTGCCATTGTCCATCGAGTACAGCCCCAGCCTGGCCGTGAAATTCTCCGGTTCGATATCGTGGCGCAAGGTGCGCACGGGCCAGACGGACGGCAAGGCGTCCTTGCCTGCGTTGTCCGGGTCGAGCGCCAGCCAGTCGTGCCAGGCATGGCGCAAGAAGTGCAAATAGCGTGGCGTATGGATGCGCTCGAGCGATGTCAGGGGCACGCCGTGCGGCGTGACGATGCGCCCCAGGTTGCGCCGTCCCAGTTCGGCCACCACCATGTCGGCCCGTTCCGGCGCCTCGAAGCAGGGCACCATCTCGCCGCGGAACCATTCGAAGCGGCCCCGGTGCTGGCCGTGCAGTTCATTGTAGAAGGTCAGCATGGCGCGCGCGCGGGGCAGGCAGGATCAGGTGTGCGAGCACAGGGTGCTGGCGCGGTAGGCGGCGACGAAATCGTCGAAGCTGCCGGCCGGTGCCGCCTCCATGGCGCGCTGCTCGGCCAGCGAGCTTTCCGCCAGCTGGTCGAAATACGCGCTTTGCTCGGGCGTGGGCGGATGCGCGCGGAAGTAGGCCGCATGGCGTTCGCTCTGGCGCAGGCCGAAGGCGGCAAACGAGCCGCCATTGACGCGCAGTTCGGCCAATACCCTGGCCGACGGCGTGGCGTCCGGGTCGGCCAGCTTGACGGCTTGCGCCGCCAGGCTGTCCGCATGCTGCGTGCCGCCGTGGCGCGCGTCGAGCAAGGCCGCCACGGGCGCGATACGCGCCAGCAGTTCCTCGCCCCACGCCTGCAGGGTGATGTCCTCGCCATCGCGGCGCAGGGTGAGGCCCGGCGTGCGGCCTTCCTTCACCGTGCGGGCGAAATTGTTGGTGTAGCAGGCGCTTTGCTCGGCCGAGATGGGGCCGCTGTCGTCGAGCGCGCAGAACAGCAAGAAGGCGTCGAGGAAGCGGCCCGTTTCCAGGCTGATGCCCACCGGCTCGAACGGGTCGACGTCCATGCAGCGCACTTCGATGTACTGCACGCCGCGCAGGCACAGGGCCTGGATCGGGCGCTCGCCCGTGCGGATCACGCGTTTCGGACGGATGGTCGAATAGTACTCATTTTCTATCTGCAGCACGTTGGTGGAGAGCTGGATCCACTCGCCATCTTTTTTCGTGCCCAGCGTTTCGTACGGCGCATATGGGTCGTTGACGGCGTGCGTCAGCGCATTGACGTAGTCTTCCAGGCTGTTCTCGTGCGGACGCAGGCCGGACTGGGCGTCGTTCTGGTAGCCCAGGTCGCTCATGCGCAGGCTGGTGGCATACGGCAGGAACAGGGTGTCGTCGGACAGGGTGTCGAGCTTGTGCGCGCGGCCGCGCAGGAAACCGGCGGACAGGGCCGGCGAAGCGCCGAACAAATACATCAGCAGCCAGCTGTAGCGGCGGAAATTGCGGATCGTCGCCAGATAGCTTTCCGACTGCACGTCTTTCGGCGAGGCAGCTGCCTGCGTGGCGCTGGCGCTGGTCTCCGGGTTGCCGTGCAATACCTGCCACAGCTGTTCGTCGAGCGAATAGTTGTAGTGGATGCCGGCGATGCATTGCATGGCCTTGCCATAACGCAAGGCCAGGCCGCGCCGGTAGACGTGCTTGAGCATGCCCATGTTCGAGCTGCCGTAGTTGGCGATCGCGATGTCCGCTTCGGGCGGCAGCTGGCACGGCATCGACTGGCTCCACAGCAGCTCGTCGCCAAGGCGGCTGTAGGCGTGGCGGTGCACGGTGTCGAGCTTGTCCAGGGTGGTGGCGATGTCGCTTTCCGCCGGCGTGATGAATTCGAGCAGCGCTTCGGCGTAGTCGGTGGTGATTTCAGGGTGCGTCAGCGCCGAGCCCAGGGCGGCGGGGTGGGGCGTGGAAGCCAGATGGCCGGCGCGGTCAACGCGCAGGGTTTCACGCTCGATGCCGCGCAAGCCGCCCAGCAGCGCGCGGTTGGCATCTTCGGTCAGCAATGCCAGGCGGCGAGTCAACAGGTTGGGCAATTTGAGCTTCCTTTCTTGTGCAGCATATAAATAATTTGTGCTGAGATTAACCGAATTTTGGCAAATGCGTCGGCGCCGGCCCAAAAAACGCCGCGTCGCCAGCGTCCGTCCCGGGCAACGGAGACGGCGCTTCGGTCAGGAAATCGCTTGATATTTTAACAAACTGCGGGGGATCTGGCGCGTCGCTGGATCAAGCGCCGCGCACAGGAAGTGGGTCAGCCGAGGCGCGCGCCGCTGACCCGCTCGATGCCGGCCAGGTCGCGCCAGCTCTGCACTTTGCCGTAGCCGGCCTCGGTCAGCAAGGCGCGCACGTGGGCCGCCTGGTCATAGCCGTGCTCCATCAGCAGCCAGGCGCCGGCCGCCAGGTGGCGCGCGGCGCCGGCGACGATGGTGCGCAGGGCCGACAGGCCATCGGCATGGTCGGTCAGCGCGCCGGCTGGCTCGAAACGCAAATCGCCTTCGGCCAGGTGGCGGTCGCCGCTGGCGATGTAGGGGGGATTGGAGACGATCAGGTCAAACTTTTCCGTGCCCAGCGCCTCGAACCAGTCGCTGGCCATGAAGGTGATGTTGACGCCGTTGGCGCTGGCATTGCGGCGCGCCACGGCCAGCGCCGCGCTGCTGACGTCGAGGGCCGTGACGACGGCGTCGGGCCGCGTATGCGCGAGGGCGACGGCGATGGCGCCGCTGCCGGTACCCATGTCGAGCACGCGTCCGCCGGGCGGCAGGCGCTCGAGCGCCAGTTCCACCAGCACTTCCGTGTCGGGACGGGGAATCAGCACGGCGTCGCTGACGGCAAAAGGCAAGCCGAAGAATTCGCGCTGGCCGACGATGTAGGCGATCGGCTCGCCCTGCAGGCGGCGTGCCAGCAAGCCGGAAAGGCGCTCTGCTTCATCGTCAGTGAGCACGCGCTCCGATTGCGTGATCAGGCTCACGCGCGACAGGCCCAGCGCGTGGCCCAGCAGGATGCGGTTGTCGAGCGGGTCGAGCAGCGGTCGGATTTGCAGGGCGCCGACAGTGCTGCCGGCGGGAATCAAGGTTTCTGGCATGGTGCTTTCAATTATTTCTTACGGCGCAACAGGGTCCACAGCAGGCCGATGGCAAAAATGGCGAACCAGACAAATGCCCATTGCGGGATCGACAGGCCGAAAAACGGCTCGCCGGCGCTTTCGCAAGCGCCATAGGATTCAAACATGAAGGGCATGAGTTCGGCCGTGAAGACCTTGTTCAGCGCCGTTTCCACGGGGTCGATGCCGCAGGAAAAGCCGGGGTTGGCCAGCACGTACAGATGCTTGGCGCCCACGCCCAGGCCGCCCAGGGCTGCCAGCAGGCCGATGCCGGCGCCGATTTTGGGCCGCTTCGCGGCCGCGCCGGCCAGGCAGGCGATGCCGATGGCGAGGAACAGGTAGCGCTGGATCACGCACAGCGGGCAGGGCGCCATGTTCATGGCATGCTGCAAATACATGGCCACGCCGAGCATCAGGAAACACAGGGCGGCGATCAACAGGAGGACGGTGCGTGAATTTTTCATGGGCGACACGGTGAGGTGGATGGGGAAAAGCGTTACGCATTCTCGCACAAGGGCCGATTTTTATTGCTTAGCCGCTACTTAAAGCTGTCGGCTTACGCGCTGCGCGCTAAGCCGACCTACAAACTTCAACCCAAAGGCAGAAGCCGGGGTCGGACCCTCAGGGACTCGGCGTCCCCGTCCGACCCCGGCCCTTGTTTTAGGGGTTAATCCCCTAGCGCCGCCAGCAGCTCGGCCTGGTGTTCCGCCGCCAGCGCATTCGTCAGCTCCGTCAAATCCCCATCCATGATGAAGTCGAGCTTGTACAAGGTCAGATTGATGCGGTGGTCCGTCAGCCGGCCTTGCGGGAAGTTGTAAGTGCGGATGCGCTCGCTGCGGTCGCCCGAACCGATCAGGCTCTTGCGCGTGGCCGCTTCCTTTGACTGCTGTTCCCGCAGTTGCACGTCCTTGATGCGCGCGGCCAGCACTTTCATGGCTTGCGCCTTGTTCTTGTGCTGGCTGCGGTCATCCTGGCATTCCACCACGATGCCGGTCGGCAAGTGGGTGATGCGTACGGCGGAATCCGTCTTGTTGATGTGCTGGCCACCGGCGCCCGAGGCGCGGTAGGTGTCGATGCGCAGGTCGGCCGGGTTGATGTTGACGTCTTCGACTTCATCCGCTTCGGGCATCACGGCCACCGTGCAGGCCGAGGTGTGGATGCGGCCCTGCGTTTCCGTGGCCGGCACGCGCTGCACGCGGTGGCCGCCCGATTCGAACTTCAGCTTTGAATACGCGCCATTGCCGACCACGCGCACGATCACTTCGCGGTAGCCGCCCAGGTCGGAATCGGACGAGGACACCAGTTCCACCTGCCAGCGGTTGCGTTCGGCAAAGCGCGTGTACATGCGCAGCAGGTCGCCGGCGAACAGGGCCGATTCATCGCCGCCCGTGCCGGCACGGATTTCCAGGAAGATGTTGCGCTCGTCGTTGACGTCCTTCGGCAGCAGCATGGTCTGCAATTCGCGTTCCAGCTGCGCCATGGTGGCTTTCGCCGTTTCGATTTCTTCCTGGGCGAATTCCTTCATGTCCGGGTCCGCCAGCATTTCCTGCGCCGTGGCGATGTCGTTGCCCGCTTCCTGATAGGAACGGTACAGCGCCACCAGCGGGCCCAGTTCGGCATGCTCGCGCGTCATCTTGCGGTAGCTGTCCATGTTCGACGTGGCGTCCGGGTGCATCAACAGTTCGTCGAGTTCAACCAGGCGGTTCGCCAGTTGATCGAGTTTGGCCAGCATGGATGGTTTCATAGCGATTCGCGGTAGAGAGTGTAGGGATGAAGCAGGCCCGGCAGGCGGGCAGGGTGGCCGCGCGCAGGCGGCCAGCGGGGCGGCGCTAACGGCGGGGGCGGAACAGTTTTGGCAGCAGGGTGGCCAGTTGCTTGCGCTCGTCGCCTTGCGCGTGGTGCAGCGCCTGCTGCGGGCCGTGCAGGAACTTGGCCGTCAAGCCTTTCGACAGCGCTTCCAGGACGGCGTCGATGTCGGCGCCCTTGGCCAGCATCTTGCGCGCCCGTTCCACTTCCATCAGGCGCAGCGCTTCGCTGTTTTCATGCAAATGCTGGATGACGGGCACCATGGCGCGGTCATCGACCCAGCTCATGAACGATTGCACGCGCGTCTCGATGATCGACTCGGCTTGCGCCACGGCCGCCTGCCGGCTTTCCAGGCCCGTCTGCACGACCTTGCCCAGGTCGTCGACCGTGTACAGGAAGACGTCGTTCAGGCGGCCCACTTCCGCTTCGATATCGCGCGGCACGGCCAGGTCGACCATGAACATCGGCTTGTGGCGGCGTGCCTTGATGGCGCGCTCGACCAGGCCCAGGCCCAGCAGCGGTAACGAGGAAGCCGTGCACGAGATGACGATGTCGAACCGGTGCAGCTGCTCCGGCAAGTCCGCCAGGCGGATGGCCTTGCCGCTGAAGCGGTGCGCCAGTTCTTCGCCCCGCTCCATGGTGCGGTTGGCGATGGTGATGCTTTTCGGGTTTTGCGCCGCGAAGTGCGTGGCGCACAATTCAATCATTTCGCCGGCGCCGATGAACAGCACGTTCTGCTCGGCGATCTTGTCGAAGATGCGCTGCGACAGGCGCACGGCGGCGGCCGCCATGGAAACGCTGTGGGCGCCGATTTCCGTGCTGCTGCGCACTTCCTTGGCCACCGAAAAGCTGCGCTGGAACAACTGGTGCAGATACGTGCCCAGGCCGCCCGCCTCGTCGGCCGTGCGGATGGCGTCCTTGATCTGCCCGAGGATCTGCGTTTCGCCCAGCACCATCGAATCGAGCCCGGAGGCGACGCGGAAAGTGTGGCGCACGGCGTCGTGCTGCGGCAGCATATATAAGTGGGGGCGCAGCTCGCTGTAGTTCAGCTGGTGGTAGTCGGCGAGGAAATGCGCGCCCGCGTCGAGCGGATTGGGCACATGGCTGGCCGCATACAGCTCGGTACGGTTGCAGGTCGAGAGGATGGCCGCTTCGTCGTTGTCGCGCAAGTCGATGCGCTGGAACCAGGTGCGCGCCGCCATCACCGCCTGGCCCAGATGCTCAGGCGCAAACGCCAGCTGTTCGCGGAGCGACACTGGGGCGGTGGTGTGGTTGAGGCCGACGGCGAGCAGTTGCATTTCAGGGCTGTTGGGAATTCTTATGCCGACATTATAGCGCTTTGTGCCCGATCTTTGAGCAGTCCGGCTGTTTTCGCCCTGCAGCGCGCCTGTCACCCCCCGAGTTTTTCCAGGCGATAGCCATAACTGTAGACGGGCACCAGGCGGTAGCCGTGTTCCGGTTTCAGCTGCAGCTTGTTGCGCACGCGCGAGACGTGGGTGTCCATGGTGCGCGAAGGCAGGGCCGTGTCGCGCTGCCACACGGCTTCGTGGATGTAGGCGCGCGACAGGGGGCGGCCCAGGTTGCGGAAGAACAGCAGCGCCAGGGCGAATTCCTTGTGCGTCACGTCCAGCACTTCACCGCCCATCAGCAGGCGGCCGGGGCGGGTTTCAAACGTATATTGACCGAATTGCAATTGCTCGGCGCCATTCTGCGCCGGATAGGCCACGCGCAGCAGCGCCTGCGTGCGCAAGGTCAGTTCACTGCGCCGCAGCGGCTTGATCATGTAGTCGTCGGCACCGGCCGTCATGCCCGCCACCACATCGTCTTCGCCCGAGCTGTTGGTCATAAACAACACAGGCGCCTTGGGCGCCAGTTTTTCGCGGGCACGGCGCAGCACTTCGGCACCGTCCAGGTCACTCACATGCCAGTCGAGGATGAGCATGTCGCAACTGTCCTTGCGCAGCTGCCCCAGCATTTCCTTGCCACTCTGAAACTCGTGGCAGGCATGGCCGGCGGCCGTGAGCACCTGGCAGATCAGTTCTGCCTGACTATGGTCGCTATCGAGTACGGCAATTCGCATGATTGGCTGGTATGTGTAGCAACAAACAGACGGTCTGTTCTGCTTATCGTAATGTTAAGGAATGCTCAAGTGAAATATAACAGAGATTGCAACTGTGTCCAGTGAAATCGGCAGGCCCGCCCTTTACGCTACACTTGCCGATACACCCTCAGCGCGGAGAAATGGCGATGCTAGACAACAACACCACCGATTGGACCCTGATACCGGCCAGTCTTGCCGACATCGAACAGGTGCGCGAGCGCTGCCGGCGCCTGGTGCAGCGGCGCGCCATGATGTCGGCCGGCGCCTCGGCCATTCCCATTCCCGGCATCGACCTGATGTCCGATGTGGGCCTGTTTTCCATGCTGATCAACGATATCAACCACGAATTCGGCCTCACGCCCGAGCAGATCGAGCGCCTCAACCCGCAGTTCAAGATGATGGCCTACCGCGCGGCGGTGGGCATGGGCGGCATGCTGGTGGGAAAGCTGGTGTCGCGCGAACTGATTTTGCATCTGCTCAAGCGCAGTGGCGTCAAGATTGCCACCAAGCAGGTGGCGCGCTTCGTGCCGTTTGCCGGCCAGGCGGTGGCGGCGGCGATCGGCTATGCCGTGTTCCGCCAGATCGGCAACCAGCACGTGAATGCCTGCGCCGCGGTGGCGCAGGAGTTGCTCACGGTCAGGCCGAAGTAGCCTGGAGCGCCCATCCCGGGCGTGGCCAGGAGGGGCGTGGTGCATCAGGCGTCCGGCAGGACCACGTTGACGTCGAGCACTTCCAGGTTGCCCTGGCGGTCCAGCGAGATCTTGATGTCGTCGGCATTGACCTTGGTGTACTTGGAAATGACGGCGATCAATTCCTTGTGCAGGGCGGGCAGGAAGTCCGGACCATCGCGTCCGCTGCGTTCGCGGGCGATGATGATCTGCAGGCGTTCCTTGGCCGCGGTGGCCGTCTTCGGCTTGGGGGGGAACAGGAAAGAAAGCAAGGCCATATCACTTCGCCCCAAAAATACGCTGGAGTAATCCAGGCTTTTCATAGTTGGTAAAGCGCAACTCGACATCTTCGCCGAGGAAACGCGAGACCACGTCTTCATAGGCTTGCGCCACGTCCGTGCCCTTGAAATGGATGGCCGGATTGCCCTGGTTCGAGGCAGCCAGCACTTGTTCCGATTCAGGGATGATGCCCACCAGCGGGATGCGCAGGATTTCCTGCACGTCCTGGTAGGACAGCATTTCATCCGATTCCACGCGTTTCGGCGAGTAGCGGGTGATCAGCAGATGTTCCTTGACCGGCTCGCCGCCCGTCTGCGCGCGGCGCGACTTGGCTTGCAGGATGCCGAGGATGCGGTCCGAATCGCGCACCGACGACACTTCCGGGTTGGTGACGATGATGGCTTCATCGGCAAACGTCAGCGCCATCAGCGCGCCATGCTCGATACCGGCCGGTGAATCGCAGATGATGAATTCGAAGCCCATGTTGATCAGGTCGTTCAACACGCGTTCCACGCCTTCTTCCGACAAGGCATCCTTGTCGCGCGTTTGCGAGGCCGGCAGGATGAACAGGTTGTCGCAGTGCTTGTCCTTGATCAGGGCCTGGTTCAGGGTCGCTTCCTTGTTGATCACATTGATCAGGTCGTAGACCACGCGGCGCTCGCAACCCATGATCAGGTCGAGGTTGCGCAGGCCCACGTCGAAGTCGAGCACGGCTGTCTTGTGGCCACGCATGGCCAGGCCAGTGGAAAAACTGGCGCTAGAGGTCGTCTTGCCGACACCGCCCTTGCCGGACGTCACAACAATAATTCTTGCCACAAATAATCCTTTTCAGATATCTCTTGAATTGTGCAGCTTAAGAGCGGTTCACGGGAGTGACCGGATTGACAGAGTGTATATCGATTCTGTCACCAGCCAAACGAATTTGCGCGGGTCCCCGCGCCATTTCTGCAGGGAAACCATCTTCAAACGTGCGGTACACACCGGCGATCGACACCAGTTCCGGTTCCATGGCCAGCGCGAAGATGCGCGCCTGGGCATTGCCCGAGGCGCCGGCCAGCGCGCGGCCGTACAGCGAGGAATACACGTGGATGCTGCCGTCGGCGATGATTTCGGCGCCATTGTTGACGACGGCCGTGATGATCAGGTCGCAGCCGCGCGCATAAATGCGCTGGCCGGCGCGCACCGGCGTGTCAACCACCATCACCTGTGCTTCGGCGCCGGACTGGGCGGCGGCCGTCGGCGTATCCTTCGGGCCATCCTTGGGCGGCGCATCGTCGCGCGTCTTGCCGCTGTCGAGGCTCAGGCCTTGCGCCAGGATGGCCTCATGCATCTCGGCCGGCGCATTGCGCACGGCCACGGCATTCAAACGGTATTTTTTCAGCAGGGCCACCAGGGCGGCCCAGTCGACCGGTTCGCTGCCCGGCGGCAGGGCGGCCACGTCCAGCACGGCCAGGTCGTCCTCGAAAAAGTCCGCCACGCCTCCCGTCATGTCGTGCAAGGCACTATCGAGTGCCTGCGTAGCGGCGCTATGCACAATGGCGGAGACAGCGACGACGGTGGAAATCTTGATTTCGATAGGCTTCTGCGACGGGCTTTTGGACATAAACATTTATCAAAGTGAAACTGCGGCAGGCCGACTTTTCCGTGCGGCAACAATAGAGAGCAGTAAATTTCTTGCATTCTACTGCAAAAAAATCGCCGTCAGGGGCCTGGCGTGTGCTATTCCGCAGGGCAACAGGTACTTCCTGTCAAAAAACCGGGGCGGCGCAACGGAAAACCGCTGCGCCGCCCCGAAAGCCGCCGAGAATGCGCCCTGGCGGCGCTGTCCTGCATCAATTCTGGATCGATCCTGGATCAAGCCGCGCGCATCTGCCGGGCCGCCGCGACCATGTTTTGCAAGGCCGCTTCCGTTTCCGCCCAGCTCCGCGTCTTCAAGCCGCAGTCCGGGTTGACCCACAGCTGGGCCGGTGGAATCACGGCGCTGGCTTTTTGCAGCAGGCGCAGCATGTCGCCGGTGGCGGGGATGCGCGGCGAGTGAATGTCGTACACGCCGGGGCCGATGTCGTTCGGATACTGGAAATCGCCAAAGCCTGTCAGCAGCTCCATGTCCGAGCGGCTCGTCTCGATGGTGATGACGTCGGCATCCATGGCGGCGATCTGCGGCAGGATGTCGTTAAATTCTGCGTAGCACATGTGCGTGTGGATCTGCGTCGCGTCGCCGGCCGCCGAGGCGGCGATGCGGAAGGCGCGCGTGGCCCAGTCCAGGTACGCATCCCACTGGCCGCGGCGCAGCGGCAAGCCTTCGCGGATGGCCGGTTCGTCGATCTGGATGATGCCGATGCCGGCCGTTTCCAGGTCGGCCACTTCGTCGCGGATGGCCAGGGCGAGCTGCAGCGCCGTTGTCGCGCGCGGCTGGTCGTCGCGCACGAACGACCATTGCAAGATGGTGATGGGGCCCGTCAGCATGCCCTTCATCGGCTTGTGCGTCAGGCTTTGCGCGTGGACGGTCCAGGCGACGGTCATGGCGGCCGGGCGCTGCACGTCGCCATAGATGACAGGCGGCTTGACGCAGCGCGAGCCGTACGACTGCACCCAGCCCAGGCGCGTGAAGACAAAGCCGTCGAGCTGCTCGCCGAAATATTCGACCATGTCGTTGCGCTCCGCTTCACCATGCACCAGCACGTCCAGGCCCAGCGCTTCCTGGCGCCCCACGGCATGGGCAATTTCGGCGCGCATCTGCTGTTCGTAGTCGGCGCGTGCCAGCTCGCCCCGCTTGTAACTGGCGCGGGCGGCGCGGATGGCCGCCGTTTGCGGGAAGGAGCCGATGGTCGTCGTCGGAAAGGCGGGCAGCTGGAAGCGCGCGCGCTGCACGGCCTGGCGCAACGGGAAGCTGGAATCGCGGCGGTCGACGGTAGGCGACAGCGTTTGCAGGCGCTGCGTGACCGGCGCACGGTGCACGCGGGCGCTGTCGCGGCGGCTGGCGCTGGCTACGCGCGCGCTGGCCAGCGCGGCGTCATCAGCATGGCCTTGCAGCGCGCCCTTGAGCAGGGACAGTTCCGCCAGCTTTTCCGTGGCGAACGCCAGCCAGGGCTTGATGTCGGCATCGAGCTGCGTTTCCGCCTCCAGGCTGAACGGCACGTGCAGCAGCGAGCACGACGGCGCCAGCCACAGCTGGCCAGTGCGCCTGGCCGCCAGCGGCCGCAGCACGGCCAGGGCGGCGTCGAGGTCGGTACGCCAGATATTGCGCCCGTCGACGATGCCGACCGATAGCACCTTGTGCGCGGGCAGCCAGTCCGTCACGCTGGTCAGTTCATGCGGCGCGCGGATGCCGTCGACATGCAGGCCGGCCACGGGCAGGCGGCAGGTCAGGCTGAGGTTTTCTTCCAGCGGCGAGAAATACGTGGCCAGCAGGATATTCACGCCCACCTGGTTCAGCTGCCAGTAGCTGCTTTCAAAGGCGCTGCGCCAGGCGTTGGGCAAGTCCAGGCCCAGGATCGGTTCATCGACTTGCACCCAGGCCACGCCTTGCTGCTTCAGGCGGTCGAGCAGGGCGCCGTAGACGGGCAGCAATTGTTCCAGCAGGGCCAGGCGGTCGAAGCCGGGTGTCTTCTCCTTGCCCAGCCAGAGAAAGGTGAGGGGGCCGATCAGGGCCGCCTTGACCTGGTGGCCCAGCGCCTGCGCCTCGGCCACTTCCGCCAGCAGCCGTTCGCACGCCAGCGAGAAACGCGTCTGCGGCGACCATTCGGGCACCAGGTAATGGTAGTTGGTGTCAAACCACTTGGTCATTTCCAGCGCATGTTGGCCGCCATCGGGGGCCGCATGGGCGTGCTCGGCCTGACAGCAGCCGGCCTGTTCGGCCTGCACCGCGTGGGTCGCCGCGCCACGCGCCATGGTGAAATAGCGCGACAAGGGCGATTGCTGCGCCTCAAAGTGAAAACGCGCCGGCTCGCAGCCCAGCAGCTGGATATGGCTGGCCATCTGGTCGTAAAAGGCGAAGTCGCCCACCGTGACGTAGTCCAGGCCGGCGTCCCTTTGCTGCGCCCAGTGGCGCGCGCGCAATTGCCGGCCTGTGGCTTCCAGGGCCGCCTCCGGCAGTTCGCCGCGCCAGTGGCTTTCCAGCGCGAATTTCAGTTCGCGCGCGGCGCCGATACGGGGAAAGCCAAGAATGTGGGTGTGAACGGTCATGATGTCATCGAGATTTAATGTGGATGCGCTAGAGTGTGCGGCAATCTGATCTATAATCAAAACGAAACCTTTTACCGATTAACATGAAAATAATTCACGTTCACCCCGTCATTTCCCGATGCTAGAAATCCGCCACCTGCGCACCCTGAGTGCCCTGCGTTCGTCCGGCAGCCTGGTGCGCGCCGCGCAGCTGCTCAACCTGACCCAGTCGGCGCTGTCGCACCAGATCCGCCTGCTGGAAGAGCGCTACAAGGCGCCCTTGTTCGAGCGCAAGTCGATGCCGATCGCGTTTACGGCCACCGGCAGCCGGCTGCTGGAACTGGCCGACAAGCTGCTGCCCGAGATCGAGCTGGCCGAGCGCGACGTGGCGCGCCTGTCGCAAGGGGACACGGGACAGCTGCGCGTGGCGCTCGAGTGCCATACCTGTTTCGACTGGCTCATGCCGGTGATGGATGCGTTCCGCCAGCGCTGGCCGGAAGTGGAGATCGATCTTGTTTCCGGCTTTCACAGCGAGCCGGCGGAATTGCTGCGCTCGGGCGAGGCGGATCTGGTGATCGGCTCGCCATACGGTCCCGACTTCACCGTATTTCCCCTGTTCCGTTTTGAAATGCTGGTGGTGATGGCGCAGAAACACCGGCTGCAGGCGCAGCGCCGCCTGACGGCGGCCGACTTTACGGGCGAAACCTTGATCACTTATCCCGTGCCGGAAGAGCGTATCGACCTGATCCGCGAAGTGCTGCGCCCGGCCGGCATCGTTTTCGAGCGCCGCACGGCCGAATTGACGGTGGCCGTGCTGCAGCTGGTGGCCAGCCGGCGCGGCATCGCCGCCTTGCCCAACTGGGCCATCAAGAATTACGTCGATTACGATTATGTGGTGGCGCGCCCGGTGGGCGAGCATGGCCTGTGGAGCGACCTGTATGTGTCCGTGCCGGACCATCTGCAGGACAAGGCCTATGTGCGCGACTTCGTCAGCGTGATACGCGAGCAGTGCGCGGCTGCGCTCGATGGTATCAAGTTGTTGTCTTGATCAACGTTGAATTGGAAACAAACCAACAGAAAAGCTTGAGATATATCAATGTTCAGCAATGAACCACCGCTTACAGTTGAGCACTGTGCGGCGCAACATGGCACCGCCTTCACATTGGAGAGGAACACGATGTTTTCATTTTCCGAGCAATGGACACTGGCCGGCAAGGCCGTGGTGGAAGCGCAATTGATCAGCGCGCAAGCGTATGCCCAGGCCGCGTTTGACAGCGGCGCCAGCGTACTGGATTTGCAGCTCGACGCCGCCCGCACGGCGCTGGCCGCCGCTGCGGTAGCGGGCAATCAGCTGCTGTCGGCGAAAGACCCGCAAGCGCTGCTGCAGTTGTCGCGCACGCAGTCGCAACTGGCGATCGAACGTATCGGTGCATATGGTCGCCAGGCAAAGGATGTTGCCCAGGAAACCCAGGAGAAATTCGACACGGTGACAAAGGGTGAGTTTGCTGCATCGCGTCAAAAATTTGGCGAGCTGTTGCAGGTGGTAAAGCAAACCCCCGTGCCCCTGATTATTCCCTTCAATAATTTTCTAAAAACCCCTTTCGGCGCTGCCGATGAAGGGTATGATAAAAATAAAAACACGCGTCCTGCTCGGCAGGCGTAAGCGCGTCGCGGCCCGGGCAGCGGCTATCCGCCGCGCCAGGCCGCCCGCCGCCACCGCAGGGCAGGCACACATCGCCGCCGCCTGCGGTGCGGCGCTGGAACTGTGGCGCATGCCACGCTAGAATGAAACACAGCCTGCTGTGTCTTCCTGGATTCATTGGATTCTATTAACACCATGGCCGTCGTGGCCAGCATATCGGAGAAATAAATGGATGATGTCGTAATCGTGGCCGCTGGCCGTACCGCAGTCGGCAAATTCGGTGGCAGCCTGGCCAAGATTCCTGCGTCCGAACTGGGCGCGCATGTAATCAAGGGCTTGCTGGCACAAACCGGCATCGACCCGAACCTGATCGGCGAAGCGATCCTGGGCCAGGTACTGACGGCCGCCGTCGGCCAGAACGCCGCGCGCCAGGCCGTCATCAAGGCTGGCCTGCCGAGCAGCATCCCCGCATTTACCATCAATAAAGTCTGCGGCAGCGGCCTGAAGGCAACGCACCTGGCGGCGCAAGCGATCAAGTGCGGCGACGCCAACATCATCATCGCCGGCGGCCAGGAAAACATGAGCGCCTCGCCGCATGCGATGAACGGTTCGCGCGACGGTTTCCGCATGGGCGACTTCAAGATGATCGACACCATGATCGTCGACGGCCTGTGGGACGTGTACAACCAGTACCACATGGGCATCACGGCGGAAAATGTCGCCAAAAAATACGAAGTGACGCGCGCCGAACAGGATGAGTTCGCGCTGCAGTCGCAACTGAAAGCGGAAGCGGCCCACAAGGCGGGCAAGTTCAAGGATGAAATCCTGCCGCTGGAAATCGCCAACAAAAAAGGCACCGTCGTCTTTGACAGCGACGAATACATCAAGCCGGGTTCGACCCTGGAATCGCTGGCCGGCCTGCGCCCCGCGTTCGCCAAGGACGGTACCGTTACCGCCGGCAACGCCTCGGGCCTGAACGACGGCGCCGCCGCCGTCATCATGATGTCCGCTTCGCAAGCCAAGGAACTGGGCCTGAAGCCGCTGGCACGCATCAAGGCCTACGCCTCGTCGGGCCTGGACCCTGCCGTCATGGGCATGGGCCCCGTTTCCGCTTCGCGCCTGTGCCTGAAAAAAGCCGGCTGGACGCATGAAGAGCTGGACCTGATGGAAATTAACGAAGCGTTTGCCGCGCAGGCGATTGCCGTCAACAAGGAAATGGGCTGGGACACCAGCAAGATCAACGTGAACGGCGGCGCGATCGCCATCGGCCACCCGATCGGCGCCTCGGGCGCGCGCATCCTGGTCACCCTGATCCACGAAATGATACGCCGCGATGCCAAGAAAGGCCTGGCAGCGCTGTGCATTGGCGGCGGCATGGGTGTGGCCCTCGCCATCGAACGCGACTAAGTTGCTGGCACCGCACCCAAGCTACTGCGCGGCGCGCTTTGCGGCCTGCGATGCTCACCGTGCTCCAGCACGGTTGCGCTTCTTAGCCGCAAATCATCACCGCTCGCTACGCCTGGATGCGGTGCGGTAGGCCGCCGTGACGCGGCGCTTTCGGGCGACTGCATTTAAATTATTAACTTTTTAGCAACAGAACGACACTGAGGGGATGAAAATGGCAAGAGTTGCATTGGTAACTGGTGGCATGGGTGGTCTGGGCGAAGCGGTCTGTTTCAAACTGGCGGCGCTCGGCTATCGCGTGGTGACCACGTATTCCCCAGGCAATCCGAAGGTCGCGGAATGGCTGGCGACGACCAAGGACATGGGCTACGACTTCAAGGCGTATCCGTGCGACGTGGCCGACTACGATTCGGCGGCCGCCTGCGTGGCGGCCGTGGAAGCGGAAATCGGTCCTGTCGACGTGCTGGTGAACAACGCCGGCATCACGCGCGACATGACGTTCAAGAAGATGGACAAGCCGAACTGGGACGCCGTGATGGGCACCAACCTGGACTCCGTGTTCAACATGACCAAGCCTGTCTGCGACGGCATGGTGGAACGCGGCTGGGGCCGCATCATCAATATCTCGTCCGTGAATGGCCAGAAGGGTGCTTTCGGCCAGACCAACTACTCGGCGGCGAAGGCTGGCATGCACGGCTTCACCAAGTCGCTGGCGCTGGAAGTGGCGCGCAAGAATGTCACCGTTAACACCATCTCGCCAGGCTACATCGGCACCAAGATGGTCATGGCGATTCCGCAGGAGGTGCTCGACAGCAAAATCATCCCGCAAATTCCAATGGCGCGCCTGGGCAAGCCGGAAGAAGTGGCGGGCCTGGTGGCGTACCTGGCTTCCGACGAAGCGGCATTCGTCACGGGCGCCAACATTTCCATCAACGGCGGCCAGCACATGTCGTAATCGTTGTTGAGGTAAAACAGAAAAGACAGCCGCGGCTGTCTTTTTTTATGCTTGCAAGCAAAACAAGGGGATGGCGGGATTTGCCTTAGAATCAGCATTTCTTCATAGCATTATCTCCATGTCCCTGCTTCCTGTTTTGCGCCGCGCCAGCGCGGTGGCCTTCCTTTTCCTCGGTGCCGGCGCGGCCCAGGCCAGCGTTGCCTTGCACCTGGCGGTGAGCACCGAGCGCGAACACAAGCCGGGCGTGAGCACCAGCCTGCCGGCGCGCGAGACGCAGGACAGCGACGTCGTGCTGGGCGAACAGTTCATCAGCATCCGCGAAGGCCAGTCGCTCACCGTGCTGGACTTTGCCACGCGCCGGCGCCATGTCGTCGACACGGCCGCCGGCACCTATGCCAGCTATTCGCTGTTCGACGCCGTCGGCTTTCGCGCCATCGAGCTGCGCCACCGGCAAGGCATCGCCGGCATCCTCAAGGCGGGCGGCGTGGCGCAGCATGCGCCGTCGCCCGTGTATGAAGAGCAGGCCTTGTCGGTGCCGGACGGCCAGCGGCGCGGCCCTTTGCAGCCGCAGGTGCAGGAGGGCACCGTGCTGTGGTCGCTGGAGCAGCAGCCCTTGCTGAACCTGGCCATCGCCGGCAGCCCCGTCAGCGATGACGTCGCGCGCACCTTCGCCCAGTATGTGCGCTACACGTGGGGGGCGCACCCGCTGGTATTGAAGATGCTGGCCGGCGGCAAGCGCATTCCCGCCGACTTCACCCTGCATTACCAGGAAGTGGCGGGCAGCGTTACGCGGCGCTTGCGCGTCAGCGGACTGAATATGGACGCGCCCGCCACGTACTCGCTGGCTGCCTACCGGCCTCGTCCGCTCATGGCCGACGCGCCCGCGCTGGAACGAGTGCTGGCGCAGGCGGCGTTGCTGCCGCCGTTGGGATCCCAGGCGCATCCTGCGCTGCGCGCCGAGGCGGAAAAGCAGTTTGCCGCGGAAAAGCCTTTCGACGCATTCCTGACCATGCTGGAAGACCATTTTTCCACGGGCGCGCTGGTCGAAAAACTCTCGCGCCAGCAGCAACTGGCCATGCAGGCGTGCCAGCCCATCCATGACTTGACGCGCGGACTGCTGGCCAAGGACAAGGAGGGCATCGCGGATGCGCTGGCCACCGTGCAGGGCTTGCGCCAGCAGCATGGCCAGGGGCAGCCGGTACTGGCTTTGTTCGAGGGAAATTTGCGTGCCAAGCTGGGGCAATGGCCGCAAGCGACAGCGTTGTATCTGCAGGTGTTGCAGGCAAAACCGCATATGGCGGCCGTGTACCAGGACCTGGGCGACGCGCTCTACGCGCAATTCGATGCGCCCAATGCCTGGCGCAGCTGGGATGCGGGCCGGGCCATGGCGCCGGGGTTGCGGCAATTTCGCAAGATCAACGATCTTGAACGGGACTTGCTGCGCAATTACCCTGACTTCTTTGCCGGCGGCACGCCGCTGGCGCCGGCAGATCAGCCCAGCACCAGCCGCCCGGCCAGCAGGACGAAGACGGTGGGCAGCACGAACTTGCCGTAGGGCGAGGGCTTGCCGCGCAGGCGGCGCGCCAGGCGCGCGGCCAGCACGGCGTACATGGCGTCGAACAGCAGGCCGACCAGGACCAGCACGGTGCCCAGGCGCAGGTATTGCATGCCGACGCTGTCGCTGCCAACGACGAATTGCGGCAGGAACATGCTGCAAAACAGCAGCGCCTTCGGATTGAGCAGATTGGTGAGGAAGCCGCGCACCAGGCTGGCGCGCGCGCTGTGCGCCGTGGCGGGGGCTTGCGCCTCGGGCGTGGCGGTGTTGGACAGGGCCGACTGTAGCAGGCGCAGCGCCAGGTACAGCAAGTAGGCGGCGCCCGCCCATTTGACCCAGCGCAAGGCTTCCGGATGCGTGACCATCAATGCCGCCAGGCCCGCGCCCGACAGCCCCACGTGCACGGCGCGCGCGCCGGCGATGCCCAGCGCCGTCACCAGCGCCGTGGCCACGCCGCGCGCGGCGCCCGTCGCCAGCACCAGCGCCATGTCGGGACCCGGTAATAAAAAGGCGCCGGCCAGTGCCAGCAGGTACATCAGGAAGGTAGAATCGGACATGCGCCAGCCATAAAAGAAAGCGGGAGCAACCGCACTGTGCAGCATGCTCGCCGGACCCCATTATCTTCTTGCTGAGATGAAATGTGCTTGCTTTTCCTGCCCGGCATACCCTAGTATTAGGGTAGATTCCACTCGTATTGAATTAAAATTTAGATGAAAATTTCAGAAGTGAGCCTCGACGCCACCGATTTGCAGATACTCAGGCTGTTGCAGGATGAAGGACGGCTATCCAATGCGCGCCTGGCCGAGCGCCTGAAGCTGAGCGAAACGCCCGTCTGGCGCCGTTTGCGCCGCCTGGAAGAGGAAGGTTTTATTACCGGCTACCAGGCTTTGCTTAACCGCAAGAAACTGGGGATCGGCCTGGTGGCGTTCGTGCGCGTGGTGTTTGCCAACCACGGCAATGAACAGCCGTCGCAGTTCGAGCAAGCCATCGCCACGATTCCCGAGATCTTGTCCTGCCACAACGTGGCGGGCGAAGCCGATTATTTCCTGCAAGTGGTGGCGCGCGACCTGGAAGCGTATGGCGAATTCGTCTCCACGGTGCTGCGCCGCCTGCCGGGCGTGGCGGAAATCCAGTCCAGCCTGTCGATGCGCGAAATCAAGTCGTCGAACCGCCTGCCCTTGCTACTGGCCTGAGGCGCCGCCGGCGCACTATAATTGGAACAGTTGCCAGGACATGTGCCTGGCCCCTGACTGCCATTCTAAGGACCGCCATGCCAGATACCCTGTCGCCATTATTTCCCGCCCTGTCGCCGAACCGGCACGGCATGCTGGCGGTCGATGACATCCACACCATTTACTGGGAAGAGTGCGGCAATCCGGACGGCATCCCCGTGCTGTTCCTGCATGGCGGTCCCGGCGCGGGACTGTCGCCGCAGCACCGGCGCTTCTTTGATCCGCAGCGCTACCGCGTGATCCTGTTCGACCAGCGCGGCGCCGGCAAGTCCACGCCGCTGGGCGAATGGCGCAACAACACGACGCAGCTGCTGATCGCCGATATCGAACGCCTGCGCGCCCAGTTCGGCATCAGCCAATGGCTGGTGTTTGGCGGCTCGTGGGGTTCGACCCTGGCGCTGGCGTACGGCCAGGCGCACCCCGAGGCGTGCCTGGGCTTCGTGCTGCGTGGCATTTTCCTGTGCACCCAGGCGGAAATCGACTGGTTCATCGAAGGCGTGCGCTGGTTTTATCCGGAACTGTATGCGGAATTCGCCGCGCCGATTCCGCCGGAAGAGCGGGGCGATTTGCTGGCCGCCTATGTCAAGCGCATCCTCAGCAGCGACCCTGCCGTCTACTGGCCGGCGGCGCGCGCCTGGAGCCGCTTCGAGGGCCGCCGCGTGTACCTGATGCCGCAGCCCGAAGATGCGCCGAACGATGCGCTGGACCTGGGCGTGGGCCGGCTCGAATCGCATTACATGGCCAACCTGGGCTTCATGGACGAAGACCAGTTGATCCGCGACATGGGCCGCATCTCGCACTTGCCAGCTGTCATCGTGCAGGGCCGCTACGATGCCATCTGCCCGCCGCTGTCGGCCTACCGCCTGCAGCAGGCCTGGCCGGGCGCGGAACTGGAGATGATCCCCGACGCGGGCCACGGCGCGCTCGAGCACGGCATCGCTTCGGCGCTGGTGCGCGCCACCGAGCGCTTCGTACCGGGACGCGGCTTCGCATGACGTTACACCATGCCGGTTGGCAAAGTCGCCAGCCGGCATGCGCCACCTGCTACACTATGGCCTGGACTGGCGCCACGGTCGGGCGCCGGTGTGAACCCACGACTTTTTATCCATGAACATACAGATCGGCGACATCGGCCATATCATCCAGCTGGCGATCGCGCCGGTTTTCCTGTTGACCGGTATCGGCACCATGCTGGTCGTGCTGACGAACCGCCTGGGCCGCATCATCGACCGCACACGCGTGCTGGAAGACCGGCTCGACATCGGCTACAACGATTTCTATATGGATGAGCTGGATACCTTGTACAAGCGTACCCACCTGATCAATTATTCGATTTCCCTCAGTACGGCGTGCGGTTTCTTCGTCTGCGTCATCATTGCCATGCTGTTTTTGGGCGATATTCTGAACCTGACCCTGGACAAATACATCGCCGCCTTCTTTGTGCTGGCCGTGATTTGCCTGATTGGCTGTTTTATTTATTTACTGCGCGAAATTTACCTGGCCGCGACGGCCCAGCGCATCCGGCGCCATATCCGCCCGCCACGCTAGGCGGTGCTTGCGCCGGTTTACCCCACTATTGAAGAACGAGTCCAGCATGCACGATTACAAACGCCCCCCCACACTGCACCGCTACGGCCAGCGCAGCGAACTTGAACTGGCGCTGAGCCTGGGCCAGTTCCGCCTGACGCCGGCGGGCAATTGTTTGACCCTGAGCTTTTCGCAGGTATGGGACAAGCAGCTGTTCGACTTGTTCGCGCCAGCCGATGCCTGTCTGATCATCCACAATACGGAAGAGTTCGGCGAACGCCTGCACCGCGCCGTGCAGCGCACCTTGCCCAGCTGGGCCGGCATCGACGGCATCGTCGAGTATGGCCAGCGCGCCGCCCTGGGCGCCGCGTTCACCAAGACGCGCGCCGAAGCGGCGGAACAGGAATGGCTGTTCGCCTGGCGCTCGATGCAGCCGCAGGCCAGCCTGAATCCCGTTACCGTGAAACTGGGCAGCCTGGAAAACTTCGCGGAAATCCGCGACCGCGACACCTATTTGGCCTGACCTTTGGTCTGATACTGGTCGGCGCTAGCCGGCCTTGTTGGCATGCTGGCTGTCGATGCGCGCCAGCACGGCCGCCATCATGCGCTCGATATCGCCGCGTATCATGGTCGTGCCCAGCATGCCGGGCACGTAGAAACCCGGCATCAGCCGGCTGCTGAAAACGATGCGCGTGCCGCCCGTCTCGGGTACGGGAAACAGATTCCAGCGCGACTCATAATGACGCATGTCGCCTGAAATGAGGTCGATGTCGATGGCTGTCGGCGGCGTTTCGATGGCCCGCACCACCAGGTGGATCGGGTGGTTCATGAACAGGAAGCGCGCCATGCCCTGCTGTTCGATGATGACTTCATTGCCGTTGCGCGACAGCACGCGGCAGGAGCTCAGGTCCGGCACGAATTCACTCATGCGCTCGTAAGTCGTCAGGGTCTTCCACACGGACGCCGGCGGCGCCAGCACGCTGCCGCTGGCATCGACTTCATACATGCGCTGCCCGTCGACCTCGATGCGCTTGACGTCAACCTTGAGCTTGTCCAGGCGGGGAGCTTGCGTCTGCGTCTGCGCAGGGGCGGCCAGCGGGGCGGCAACGGCGCACAGCAACAGCAGGCAGGGGAAGAGTCGCGTCATGCTACCTAGCCTACGGGAAAGTTGCGCCCGGCACAAGCTGCGCGCACCGGCTAAGTGCGCCAGCGTCCGCACGCGATGGCCGATTTAGAACTCCCGGTCTAGAGAAATACGCTGCGGCAGCGGGCAATGCTTGTTACCGTACGGCCTGCATACCACCTCTATCGGACCGACCATGACTGCCTACCCCCACTTGCTGGCCCCGCTCGACCTGGGTTTCACCACCTTGCGCAACAGAGTCATCATGGGCTCCATGCACACGGGCCTGGAAGACCGCTTTTATCATTATGGCAAGCTGGCCGCGTTTTACCGCGAGCGGGCGCGCGGCGGCGTGGGGCTGATCGTCACGGGCGGCATCTCGCCGAACCGCCAGGGCTGGCTGCTGCCGTTCGGCGGCACCTTGAATTTCCTCGGCGACGTGCCGAACCACCGCAAGGTGACGCGCGCCGTGCACGAGGAGGGCGGCAAGATCGTCATGCAGATCCTGCATGCGGGCCGCTATGGCTATCAGCCGTTCGTCGTTTCCGCCTCGGTGAAAAAATCGCCGATCTCGCCCTTCCGCCCGCGTGCGCTGAGCGAGCGGGGCATCGAGCGCACCATCTGCGATTACGTGCGCTGCGCGCGCCTGGCGCAAAAGGCCGGCTACGACGGCATCGAGGTGATGGGCAGCGAAGGATATTTATTGAACCAGTTCCTGTGCGCGCGCACGAACCTGCGCCAGGACCGCTGGGGCGGCAGTATCGAAAACCGCATGCGCCTGCCGGTGGAGATCGTGCGCCGCATCCGCGCCGCCGTCGGGCCCAACTTCATCATCATGTACCGCCACTCCCTGCTCGACCTGGTCGAAGGCGGCAATACCTGGGATGACGTGGTGGCGGTGGCCAAGGCGCTGGAGCAGGCGGGCGTGACGATCCTGAACACGGGTTTCGGCTGGCACGAGGCGAGGGTCCCCACCATCGTCACCTCGGTGCCGCGCGCCGCCTTTGCCAGCGTGGCGGGCCGATTGCGCCGCGAAGTGAGCATTCCCGTGGTGGCCTCGAACCGCATCAACATGCCGCAGGAAGCCAACGCCATCCTGGAACGGGGCGACTGCGACCTGGTGTCGATGGCGCGGCCCTTCCTGGCCGACCCGTTCTTTGTCGCCAAGGCCGCCTCCGGGCGCACGGATGAAATCAACACCTGCATCGGCTGCAACCAGGCGTGCCTGGACCACACGTTCGCCAACAAGCGCGCCAGCTGCCTGGTCAACCCGCGCGCCTGCCATGAAACGGAACTTATTTACGCGAAAAAAGCCGTGCCGCGCCGCGTCGCCGTCGTCGGTGCCGGGCCGGCGGGCTTGTCCGCCGCCTGCGTGGCGGCCGAATGCGGGCACCACGTGACCCTGTTCGACAGCAGCGACAGCGTCGGCGGCCAGTTCAAGGTGGCCATGCAGATACCGGGCAAGGAAGAATTCACGGAAACCATCCGCTATTTTGCGCGCCGGCTGGCGCTGCTGGACGTCAAGCTGCGCCTGGGCCAGCGCGTGACGCGCGAGCAATTGCTGGCCGGCGGCTACGACGACGTGATCGTCGCCACCGGCATCAAGGTGCGCCTGCCGGCCATTCCCGGCATCGGGCACCCGAAGGTCTTGACGTACCTGGACGTGCTGCAAAGCAAGCAGCACGTCGGCGCGCGCGTGGCCATCATCGGTGCGGGCGGCATCGGCTTTGACGTGGGCGAGTATCTGCTGCATGACCCGGCGCATCCGCTGCCCCAGCCTGTGGCGACCTGGGCGGGCGAATGGGGCGTGGACTTGAATGCGGCCACCGGTGGCGGCCTGGTGTCCCCCGTGGCGCCCGATCCCGTGCGGCAGATCTTCCTGCTGCAGCGCAAGACGTCCAAGGTGGGTGCGGGGCTGGGCAAGACCTCGGGCTGGGTGCACCGCGCGGCGCTGGCGAGAAATGGCGTGGCCATGCTGGCCGGCGTGAGCTATGACAAGATCGACGACCAGGGCTTGCACATCACGGTGGGCGGCGAACAGCGCCTGCTGGCGGTGGATAACGTGGTCATCTGTGCGGGACAGGACAGCCTGACGGAACTGATGCCGGAAACGGACAAGGACGGCAAGCCGCTGGCGGCGGGCGGGCCGCGCTTCCATAAAATCGGCGGCGCCGCGCTGGCGGCGGAACTCGACGCCAAGCGGGCGATACGCGAAGGGGCGGAGCTGGCGGCGAGTTTGTAAAAAGAAAGCCTGCCGGCTGGGAGCGGGCAGGCTTTGCTGGACAGGGGGAGGGCGCCGGCTTAATGTCCGCCATGCCCCTTCTTCGCCGCATCAAAACTCTGCAGCACGTGCTCGGCCATGCCATTCGCCAGTTCGTGTTCGCCAATGAACACCTTGCCGGCGTTTTCCGCGCGCAGCAATTCCGCTTCTTCCTCGCTGTGCGTGCGCACCACCGTCATGATGTGCGGGTTCAGCGCGCGCGCCGTCTCGATCATGGCGCGCACGTGGAAGGTGTCCGGTGTGGCGATGACGAGCATGGTGGCGTGCGTGATGTGCGCCTGGATCAGCACGGCCGGTTCGCCCGCATTGCCGGCCACGGCCGGTATGCCCTGCTTGCGCAGCTGGTCGACGATTTCACGGTTTTCCTCGGCCACGACAAAGTGGATGCCCCGCTCCATCAGGGCGGCGGCGATGCGCCGGCCCACGCGGCCATAGCCGACCAGCACGATCTGGCCCGAGAGTTTTTCCTGCGGCACCGTCATCGGCAGTTCGGCCAGCGGGTCCGTGGTGCGCTCGAACTTGCGCGCGAAATCGCTGTTGTTCATCACGCGCAGCAGCGGCTTGGCCATGCTGAAGACCAGCGGGTTGAGGGCGATCGACAGGATGGCGCCGGCCAGGATCAGGCTTTGCCCTTCCTGCGGCATCAGGCCCAGGGACAGGCCCAGCGCGGCGAGAATGAACGAGAATTCACCGATCTGCGCCAGGCTGGCCGAGACGATGATGGCCGTCTTGGGCGGATAGCGCAGGGCCATGACGAGCAAGAAGGCGGCGATCGACTTGCCGAAGATAATGATGGCGCACACGGCCAGCACTTGCAGCGGCTTGTCGATGAGGATGTTGGGCTCGAACAGCATGCCGACGGAAACGAAGAACAGCACGGCGAACGCGTCGCGCAGGGGCAGGGATTCTTCCGCGGCGCGGTGGCTCAGCTCGGATTCGCGCAGCACCATGCCGGCGAAGAAGGCGCCCAGCGCGAACGACACGCCAAACAGCTTGGTCGAAGCGTAGGCGATGCCGACGGCAGCGGCGATCACGCACAGGGTAAACAGTTCGCGCGAACCGGTACGCGCCACTTGCCACAGGATCCACGGGAACAGCTTGCGCCCGACCACCAGCATGAAGATGATGAAGCCGGCCACTTGGCCCAGGGTCACGGCCAGGGTGTGCCACAGGCTGACGGCCGCGGCATCCGGCGCGGCCTTGCCACCCAGCACAGTGGCGAAGGCCGGCAGCAGCACCAGCACCAGCACGGTGACGAGGTCTTCCACCACCAGCCAGCCGACGGCGATGCGGCCATTCAGGGAATCGAGGATGCCGCGTTCTTCCAGCGCGCGCAGCAGCACCACGGTACTGGCCACCGACAGGGCCAGGCCGAAGATCAGCCCGCCACCGAGGGTCCAGCCCCACCAGTGGGCCAGGCCCATGCCCATCGCCGTGGCGACACCGATCTGCAGGATGGCGCCAGGCAGCGCAATCTTGCGCACGTCCCATAAATCCTCGATGGAAAAGTGCAGACCGACGCCGAACATCATCAGCATCACCCCGATTTCCGCCAATTGCCCGGCTATTTCCGCATCCGCCACAAAACCGGGCGTGGCCGGTCCGATGATGATGCCGGCGGCCAGATAGCCGACCAATGCCGGCAATTTCAGGCGCGCGGCGATAAAGCCGAAGATGAGGCCGAACCCGAGGGCGGCGGCGATGGTGGTGATCAGACTGATGTCATGGGGCATGCGGGGTGGGTTCCTTATGGCGGCGTGCGGATGGAAAAAAGATGTTGCTCAGGGGGTAAGTATAAACGCAACAAAGCTGCGGCTGGAATAATCCTGCCGCTTTTTTTGAAAAAAACCTGCGCCACATCTTCGTGCAGGTGGCCGCGAACGCACCGCTATCGGCCATGAACAGCGCCTAATTCAAGGAATCAGGCGCTGTTACACGGATGCGCTCAGACCTTGCGTACGATCACGCAGCCGATGGAGTAGCCGGCGCCGAACGAGCAGATGACGCCCGTGGCGCCCGCCGCCATGTCATCCTGATATTTATGGAAGGCGATGATGGAGCCGGCCGACGAGGTGTTGGCGTAGGTGTCGAGAATCACGGGCGCTTCGTTCGCTTCCGCGTCGCGGCCCAGGATCAGGCGCGCGATCAGCAAGTTCATGTTCAGGTTGGCCTGGTGCAGCCAGTAGCGGGAGACTTGCGCCACCTCCACGCCGGCCTTGGCCAGGGTCGCCTTGATCATTTCGGCGGCCATCGGGCACACTTCCTTGAAGACCTTGCGGCCTTGCTGGCGGAACAGTTTGTCGGCCTTGCCCACGCCGGACTCGTCAAAACGGTTGAGGAAGCCGAAATTGTTGCGGATGGCGTTCGAAAAGCGCGTTTTCAGTTCCGTGCCGATGATCTCGAATTGGTGCTGCGATACGGCCGTGTCTTTCGCTTCGACGACGATGGCGGTGCAGGCATCGCCGAAAATGAAATGGCTGTCGCGGTCGCGCCAGTTCAGGTGGCCGCTGGTGATTTCGGGATTCAATACCAGCACGGCGCGCGCCTGGCCGCTTTGCACGGCGGCCACGGCTTGCTGGATGCCGAAGGTAGCCGACGAGCACGCCACGTTCATGTCGAAACCATAACCGTCGATGCCCAGCGCGTCCTGCACTTCGACGGCCATGGCCGGGTAGGCGCGCTGCATATTGCTGCAGGCCACCAGCACCATGTCGATATCGGCTGGCGTGCGGCCGGCGCGCGCCAGCGCATCGCGCGCGGCGGCGACCGCCATTTCAGCCTGCAGCGACAATTCGTCATCGCCGCGTTCGGGGATGCGCGACACCATGCGCGTCGGATCGAGGATGCCCTCTTTTTCCATCACATAGCGCGACTTGATGCCGGAGGCCTTTTCGATGAAGGCCACGCTCGACAGGTCCAGCGCCGTCACCTCGCCCGCGGCAATCGCGTCGGCGTTATCGGTATTGAACTTTTCCGCGTAGGCATTGAAGCAGGTGACCAGTTCTTCGTTGGAGATCGAAAATGGCGGCGTGTACAGTCCGGTACCGCTGATGACGACTTGTTTCATGGTTAAACTTTCAAATTTGGCAATCGACGTGGCGCCGATAAGTGAAGCAAATTTTACACAAACGTGCTCGACTGTAGAGAGTTTCGTGTTGCCGGGAGCGGCGATGTGTTGCGCCAGCTTGATTTTTGTCGCGTGGACGGGATAACGGGGCATGGTGCCCCCGCTGGGTGGGGGCAGACCCGGCGGGTCTGCCCCCAAATTGCCTACTTTTTCTGTTCCTTCTTGACGTCGGCCTGCACCACCACAGGCTCGGCCTTCGCCAGTTGGACCGGCAAACCCTTCAAATGGTTCAGCGCCTGGTTCAGCTGGAAATCGTCCTTGCTGCCAAACTCCAGCGGCTTGCGGGTTTTTTCCAGGGCCAGGATGCGCAGCTGCTCTTCCATCTCGTCGTTGACGGGGGCGGCCTTCGCGCCGTCGTTGGCGCTGCCCTGGTCGCGGTCGTTGCTCAGGTGCTTGGTCAGGTCGGCTTCGCGGATGCGCAGGCCGTTCAAGCCGTCGCCGTCCGCGTTTTCATCGACCAGCAGGTCGGGCACGATGCCCTTGGCCTGGATCGAACGGCCATTTGGCGTGTAGTAGCGCGCCGTCGTCAGCTTGACGGCCGTGTCCGCCGTCAGCTGGCGGATGGTTTGCACGGAACCCTTGCCGAAGGTTTGCGTGCCGATGATGGTGGCGCGCTTGTAGTCCTGCAGGGCGCCGGCGACGATTTCCGAGGCCGAGGCCGAACCTGTGTTGACGAGCACCACCAACGGTACTTTCTTGATGGCCGCCGGCAGTTTCGCCAGCGCATCGCCTTCCGAGCGGAACATATAGTATTCGGCGCGGCCGTAGAACACCTGCTTCGAATCGGGCAACTGGCCATTCGTCGAGACGATGGCCGCATCCTTGGGCAGGAAGGCGGCCGACACGCCGATGGCGCCCTGCAGCACGCCGCCGGGATCGTTGCGCAGGTCGAGCACCATGCCCTTCAGGTGCGGGTCTTGCTTGTACAGCGCCGTGATCTGCGCCGCCATGTCGTCCACCGTCGGTTCCTGGAATTGCGACACGCGCAGCCACGCATAGCCCGGCTCGACCATTCTGGCCTTGACGCTCTTCTGGTGGATTTCCTCGCGCGTGATGACGAAGGACAAGGGTTGCGCTTCATCCTTGCGGGCGATGGTGATGGCGACCTTGGTGCCCGGTTCGCCACGCATGCGCTTGACGTTGTCGTCCAGTGCCACGCCCTTGACGGGCTGGCCGTCGAGGCGGGTGATCAGGTCGCCAGCCTTGATGCCGGCGCGGTAGGCGGGCGAATCCTCGATGGGCGAGACGATCTTGATGTAGCCGTCTTCGCTCAGGCCAATTTCAATGCCCAGGCCGACAAACTTGCCTTCGGAGCCTTCGCGCAGCTCGGCGTAGGCTTTCTTGTCCAGGTAGGCGGAATGGGGGTCGAGCGAGGCGACCATGCCGGAAATGGCTTCTTCCAGCAGTTTCTTGTCTTCCACCGGCTCGACATAATCGGACTTGATCAGGCCGAACACGTCGGCCAGCTGGCGCAACTCTTCCAGCGGCAGGGGCGGTTCGACGGTTTTTTGTGCCATCGCGGAAAATTGCAGCGATACGGCGACACCAGCCACCACGCCCAGGCCGATCAAGCCGGTATTTTTGAGTTTGCCCATCTTTGCACCTTTGCTGCGGTAGTGTCTTGCGCCAGCGCCAGTCCCCGTGGAGCGGCGCTTTCCTGAAAGTATAGACCTGAATCCCGGCTGGCGTTGGCAGGCCGGGGAAAATGGGTTCCATGGGCAAGTGTAGGGCGTAAACGGCGGCGGCCAGCTTGCCAAGTGTTGCGGTTTTGTATGCGATGTATAGTTAGTCTTGAGGGGAGTAAGCATTTGTAAGAGTCGAAAAAAAGCGTGTGCGGCGGCCCTATAGTGGATTCGCATTCTCGACCCGAAGTGGTTTTGCCTGCGTCTTCGGACGCAGGCTTTTTTTTCGCCGGAGCCCCCATGCCATCGTTGACCTTTCCCCCTGCCTTGCGCCGCCTCTGCCTGGCTTTGCTGCTGGGCACTACGGCTTTGACAGCCTCGGCCGTGCCGATCGCCGACATGCGTCTGGAAGACTTGCTGCCCATGGCGCCCGATTTCAAGACGGAATTGAAGCTCAATGCCAATCAAAGCACCTTGTGGCAGCAGGTGGAAGGCAAAACCCGCCAGCTCTTGCGCGAACGCAAGGCGCGCCGCGAACGCCTGCAAGCGGGCGTGGCGCAGGGCTTGCAGGCGCCCGGGCTGGAACTGCGCGACCTGGCGGGAGGCCTGGACAATGAGGGCGCGCTCAGCCTGGCCGAAGACAAGCAGGTACGCGAGTGGTGGCTGAGCGTCAACGACGCGCTGGACGAACGCCAGCGCCAGATGGTGGCCCAGTTCATTGCCGGGCAAATGGCGCGCGTCATGGATGCGGCCGTGCCGCGCGGCGAGTCGCGCGGGGCGCCGCCTGGCGAACACGGCGCACGCAAAGGCGGCGGCAAGGGCGGCATGGGCGTGAGCATGGGCGCCGGCGGCGCGGGCATGAATGTCCCCGGCAACTGATCGGCTGGCAGTGTTGTGGTGAAAGTGTTGTAAGCGCCGCCACGGATTTGTTAGTCAATTGTTGTGCTTATGTATCGTAAAGTAAAAAAATGCCTGCGCCGCAGCCTGCGGCCAGGCGTGGAGCATTCGCCTCCAGCCGCGCCGCGCCCGCCATGCTGGCGCCTGTCTGCCGGACAGCCAGGCGCCGGCACCCATCCCAGCCTTGCCAGCGGCGCGGCAGGCGCATACTGTCTGGCGTCATTGTTGTCTAACCAAGTTTATACAGGGCTGGCTGAGCGCGCGCATTGTGCCGCCGCCGGGGCGCCGGGGATGGTCAAGCCTTGTGTTGGCGTGCTACATTTCTGAAGCGCCTGGCGCGGCGGGCTCTTCATATGAGGCACTCCGCCAGAGGCTACCCGCCTGATCTCTTTGACATGCCCCATAAGGACAATCCGTGAACCGATACCTCTTAAGCAGTCTGACCCTGTCCCTGTTGGCTGCGTTTGCCAACGCCGCCGAACCGGCCACCGCCGCTGCGGCACCGACCGTCGCCCCGGCCGCGCCTGCCGCCGCCGGCGTTGTCTCCGGCATCGACGTGCAGTACATCGACCCCGCCGTGCGCGTGCAGGATGATTTCTTCACCCATTTGAATGGCAAGTGGCTGGCCACGACCGAGATCCCAGCCGACAAATCGAGCTGGGGTTCGTTCGCCAAGCTGCGCGACGACACGACGCCGCAATTGCGCGGCATCATCGAAGCCACGCAGCAGGACAAGAACCGGAAAGCCGGCTCCGAAGCGCAGAAAATTGGCGACCTGTACGCCAGCTACATGGATGAAGCCAAGCTGGACGCGCTGGGCGTGAAGCCGCTGGCGGGCGAACTGAACCGCATCCGCTCGCTGCGCGACAAAAAGGGTGTACCGGCCCTGATCGCCCACCTGAGCCAGAATGGCGTGGGCGCGCCGTACGCCGTCTACATTGGCCAGGATGCGCGCGCGTCGACCAAATATGCCGCGTATGTCAGCCAAAGCGGCCTGGGCATGCCCGATCGTGACTACTACCTGGAAGCCAAGCAGGCGGGCGTGAAGGAAAAATACCAGGCGCACGTGGAAAAAATGCTCGGCATGGCCGGCGACAAGAACGCTGCCGCGCACGCCAAGGCGGTGGTTGCCCTGGAAACTGCCCTGGCCGAAGTGCAATGGACCAAGGTCGAGAACCGCGACCCGGTAAAACGCTACAACAAGACCGATATCGCCAAGCTGAACGACCTGACGCCGGGCTACGACCTGAAAGCGGGTCTGGCTGCCTCGGGCATCGCCAACAAGGTCGATTACGTCATCGTCAACCAGCCGAGCTACCTGGCCGGTTTCAACAAGGTGCTGGCCGCAACCGACCTCGACACCCTGAAGGCCTACTTCGAATGGCACTTGCTGCGCAGCTATGCCAGCTACCTGTCGAAGAACTTTGTCGATGAGAACTTTGCCTTCTACGGCACGGTGCTCAGCGGCGTGACGGAAAACCAGCCGCGCTGGAAGCGTGGCGTGGGTTCGGTCGAGGCCGTATTGGGCGAAGCGGTGGGCAAGCTGTATGTGGCGCAATATTTCCCGGCAGAGCGCAAGGCGCACATGCAGGAGCTGGTGAAAAACGTGCTGGCCGCCTACAAGGAAAGCATCGATACCCTGGACTGGATGAGCCCGGAAACCAAGAAGGAAGCGCAAGCCAAGCTGGCCAAGTTTACACCGAAGATCGCTTACCCGAACGTCTGGCGCGATTACTCGAAGCTGCAGATCGTGCAGGGCGACCTGGTGGGCAACATGATGCGCGCCGCCAACTTCAATTCGGCACGCCAGGTGGCCAAGCTGGGCAAGCCGATCAACCGCGAAGAGTGGGGCATGACGCCGCAAACGGTGAACGCCTATTACAGCTCGACGATGAATGAAATCGTCTTCCCCGCTTCCATCCTGCAGCCGCCGTTCTTTGACGCCAATGCGGACGACGCCGTCAACTATGGCGCCATCGGCGCCGTCATCGGCCATGAAATCAGCCACGGCTTCGACGACAAGGGCAGCCAGTCCGATGGCGACGGCAACCTGCGCGACTGGTGGACGCCGGCCGACCGCAAGAACTTCGCCGCCAAGGCCGACGCGCTGACCAAGCAATACGATGGCTACAGCCCATTGCCGGGCTACAACGTCAACGGCGCGCTGACCCTGGGCGAGAACATCGCCGACAATTCGGGCGTGGCGATCGCGTACAAGGCGTACAAGATCTCGCTGGGCGGCAAGCCGGCACCCGTGCTCGATGGCTTGACGGGCGACCAGCGCTTCTACATGGGCTTTGGCCAGGTGTGGCGCAGCAAGATGCGCGAAGCGCAGCAGATCGTGCAGATCAAGACCGACCCGCATTCGCCGGGCCAGTACCGCGCCAATGGCACCATGGTCAACCAGCCTGCCTTCTATGAAGCGTTTGGCGTGAAACCAGGCGACAAGATGTATGTCGCCCCGGAAAACCGCGTCATCATCTGGTAAGTGCCATTGAGATTTAGCTAAGCAGGTCGGATTAGCGGGGCCGCCGAGGCGCGCAAGCGCGTAATCCGACAATACCGCCGGTGCTAACAATGTTGTCGGCTTACGCCCTCTGGGCTAACCCGACCTAGCCATGTAAACGTTATCTTGTCACAACAAAAAAGACCACCGTGCGTGGTCTTTTTTACATTCTGGCAAAAGTTATTTCTGCCGTTTCGGCCGGTATGCTACAGTCAAAAACCGGGCCAGAAGCCTTGGGCGTTCTGACCCTTATATTCCACACAATACAATATTGAGGATTACCGTGAATCGTTATTTGTTAAGTGCATTGACCCTGAGCTTGCTGGCTGGCGTGTCCGGCATGGCTGGCGCTGCTGATACCGCCAAGAAAGCCGTTGCCACCACGGCCGCCGCGCCTGCCGCGCTGACCTCCGGCATCGCCATCGAATACGTCAACCCTGCCGTGCGCGCGCAGGACGACCTGTTCCAGCACCTGAACGGCAAATGGCTGGCCGAAACCGTGATTCCTGCAGACAAGTCGAGCTGGGGCAGCTTTGCCAAACTGGCCGACGATACGCAAACCCAGCTGCGCGGCATCGTCGAAGGCGCGGCCGCCGACAAGGCCCGCGCGGCCGGTTCGAACGCGCAGAAAATCGGTGATTTTTATAGCAGCTTCATGGACGAAGCCAAGCTGGAAAGCCTGGGCCTGACGCCCTTGAACGCGGAACTGGCGAAAATCGCCGCGCTGCAGGACAAGGCGGAACTGCCGGCCGTGATCGCCCATTTCAGCAAGCTGGGCGTGACTTCGCCTTACGACTTCGGCATCCATCAGGACGCCAAGGATTCCACCAAATATGTGGCCGACATCGTGCAAAGCGGCCTGGGCCTGCCTGACCGCGACTACTACCTGGAAGCAGGCAAGGCCGACACGCGCGCCAAATACCTGGCCCACGTGGAAAAAATGCTGAGCCTGGCCGGCGACGCGAACGCAGCCGCCAATGCCAAGGCTATCCTGGCGCTGGAAACGGATCTGGCCAAGGCGCAATGGAGCAATGTGCAGAACCGCGATCCCGTCAAGACTTACAACAAGGTGGAACTGGCGAAACTGGCGGAAGTGGCGCCAGGCTACGACTGGGCCCGCTACCTGAAGGACACGGGCATCGCCGGCAAGGTCAATTATGTGATCGTCAGCCAGCCCAGCTACCTGAAAGGCTTTGCCGAGATCGCCAACAAGACCCCGCTGGAGACGTGGAAAGCGTACTTCCAATGGCATTTGCTGCACGCCAATGCCGGCTACCTGCCAAAAGCGTATGTGGATGAAAACTTTGCCTTCTATGGCACCACCCTGACGGGCGTGACGGAAATGCGTCCGCGCTGGAAGCGTGGTGTGGGCGCCGTCGAAGGCGCGCTGGGCGAAGCCGTGGGCCAGCTGTACGTGGAGCAATATTTCCCGGCCGAGCGCAAGGTGCGCATGGAAGCGCTGGTGAAAAACCTGATGACGGCCTACCAGCAAAGCATCGACAAGCTCGACTGGATGAGCCCCGTCACCAAGAAACAGGCGCAGATCAAGCTGGCCAAGTTCACCACCAAGATCGGCTATCCGAACAAATGGCGCGATTATTCCGGCCTGGACGTGAAGGCGGACGACCTGGTGGGCAACATCCAGCGTTCGCACCTGCTGAACTACAACCGTGAATTGAACAAGCTGGGCCAGCCGATCGACCGCGACGAGTGGGGCATGACGCCACAGACCGTCAACGCCTATTACAACCCGGAACTGAACGAAATCGTTTTCCCGGCTGCCATCCTGCAAGCGCCGTTCTTCGACGCCAACGCGGATGACGCTGTCAACTACGGCGCCATCGGCGGCGTCATCGGCCATGAAATCAGCCACGGCTTCGACGACCAGGGCGCCCAGTACGACGGCGACGGCAACCTGCGCGACTGGTGGACCAAGGCCGACCATAAAAACTTCGCCAAGAAAACCAAGCAGCTGGTGGCGCAGTACAACGGCTTTAGCCCCATCCCTGGCCACCATGTGAATGGCGAGCTGACCCTGGGCGAGAACATCGCCGACAACTCCGGCGTGGCCATCGCGTATAAAGCGTACAAATTGTCGCTGAACGGCAAGAAAGCCCCGATCATCGACGGCTTCACGGGCGAACAGCGCTTTTACGCGGGCTTTGCCCAGGTCTGGCGCATGAAGATGCGCGAAGCGCAGCAACTGGTCTTGCTGAAAACGGACCCGCACTCGCCAGGCCAGTTCCGCGCCAACGGCACCATGCGCAACCAGCCCGGCTTCTATCAAGCCTTCGACGTGAAGCCGGGCGACAAGATGTACCTGCCGCCAAAAGACCGCGTCATCATGTGGTAACAGCAGTGCCAACGCGCTAGCGCCGAGCCGCCCCGCTATCAAGCCGGGCGGCTTTTTCACTTCCGTCGAGAACGTCGCGTAAGTCGGATGAGCGAAACGCGTAATCCGACAAATCGCCTGCTTATGCGCAGGCGAAAAAAAACCGCCCATCCGGGCGGTTCCTGGTTCAGCGCGCCGGCTGAATTATTTGGCAGGCTCGGCGGCAGGAGCGGCAGCGCCGTCAGCGGCTGCGGCAGGTGCCGGCACTTCCGGTTCCTTGAACTTGCCGCCCGACGCGTTGGCGATGTAGACGACGGCGCGCGCCACTTCCACATCGTCGAGGTCTGGATTGCCGCCCTTGGCCGGCATGGCGCGCAAGCCTTCGATGGCGTGCTTCAGGACGGTATCGTAACCCTGCGCCAGGCGGGCCGACCAGCCGGCCGCATCGCCAAATTTCGGCGCACCGGCCACGCCGGCGCCATGGCATGCCACGCAGGTGGCCGTGTACACGGCTTCGCCGCTTTGCAGCACTTTCGGACCGCTGGCATCCTTGAAGGTATAGCCGGCATTGGCCACGGGACTGAGGCGCTCGGCAATGGCTTCCGGCGACTGGCTGTCCGTGCCCGCGCCCGTCAGTTTTTGCGCCGTGACGAACTGCACCAGCAGGATGATGCCGATGACGGTGATGAGAAAGAAGCCAGCTACGGCGGCAAGCAATTGTTTAGGCGTTTTGATCGCTGATTGTTGTTCGTTATGTGCGTCGCTCATGATGTCCTTAGTCCAGATTTGAAACTGATGGCCGTGTAAGGTAGCATTTTTACATGCCTGGATGTAAACCTTTATGAAACCCACAATTATAGGCACAAAAATTGAGCAGTGACATGCAATTGCCGGCGATACGACAGTTTCCGTAGACGTAGGTAAAGAAAAACGGTATCCTTCGCATCACTTCAGAAATTCCCCCTACGCGGCTGTAGCTCAGTGGATAGAGTATTGGCCTCCGAAGCCAAGGGTCGTGGGTTCGATCCCCGCCAGCCGCACCAGTTTTTTCCTAAAAAATCAACGACTTAGCTGCTGCATTGATTAGCGATGTAATGCATTGTTTCGTTTATTTTGGCACACTCACTGTGCCAAAATTGTGCCAGTTAATTTGTTTTCTAAATGACAAATCTTCCTAAGCCCAAATTTCTGGGCCTATCAACATCAATCAGTTGCACGGGTTAGACTTTTTCAGTCTTGTTTCGTTGCTCTGTTGCCCGATTTTCTTCCTCAATTCGCAACATTTCAATCTCATTTCTTCTGAGACGCTTGAGCTCTTTGAGCCGGTCATCGGATGCACGCTGTTCTTCTTCCGTCATTAAATCTCCACTTCCATGCACTTTCATCTGCAAGTCCATGCAATGACTGAAATAGTCATCAAAACGCTTCTGATCTTCGTGTGCTGGTAGCTCTGGGAAGCACTTTGAACCTGAATGCCGCGGGTAAGTATGGCCAAAGTCTTGATCTGTGAGGCCACTGGCCAGCCAGAAAGCATATCGAGGGAAAAGTCTTGCAACTGCCTGCACCATGTCGCCACCTGGCGTTGCATCTGTTCTGCGCAAGAATGTTTGCCACGTTCCTCTCGGTATTCCTGTCTGTTCCTCAAGCCACCCTATGCGGCCTTTTACTGGAACTTTGTACTCAATGATGTACCGGAGGCGTTTGCTGATGCCTTCATACCTAGAAGGAAAATTTTTCATTTTTCAACTCTTAGATGCTCGTGTGAGCGGAATTTTCCGCGAAACCTGGAATTTGTAATGGATACATCAAAATTTGCTTGACCGCAAATTCTGTTTTGAATTATATTTGTAGTCAATTGAATTGTTTATGATTTTTTTGAAGTTAAATTCAGTGCTAGCGACAATATTTATGTTCCATGAAAGCGGATTATGCATCAAACAGAGTCTATTGACAGTCAACGATTACCTGAAATTTTAGCCGTTGAACATCTTGCATCATTGATTCATAAGTCCCCAGCGAGCATTCGTAGTGACGCATCGCGTAAACCTGAATCCCTTCCTCCGATTTGCCGCTTGCCAGGAAATAAGCGTCTTCTCTTTCGTTTGGAGGATGTTCGTGCTTGGTTGGCCAAGCACGTGCAACAACAACCTCTCCCTTTCATTGCTCCAGTAATTCTGTCTCCAAGACGGCCCGGACGCCCTCGTAAGACCGAGGTACGCGCATGAGGCCGGTACGTAACACCCTTATCAAGGGGCGTCGCAAGGAGGCATTCAGCCCCTATGCAGAAGCATCCGGTTGTTCCACTCAGGCTCGCTCCGTTAAATCGCAGATTTACGGTGTCGGAAAACCTGCGGCCGCATGCTCCGACCGTTCCGTCAGCGCGCCAGCGCTGCCGGTGCGGATCGGTGCAGAGGCCGAAAGTGCCGGGTTAGTGCCGCAAATAGCGCATGTAAGCGCCGCCGGATGCCCCCCCATTAATAACATGGGGGAAAACTTAGAAAGCGCCGAATCTGAGGCCTGGTCGAGCATCTGTGACGAAGACTTGGGTGAAGTCGAGCTGGTAATGACAGATAGCGGAAAGATCAAGTCGGTGATGGTTCGTCGTCCATCAGCAGCTCAAACCTGCGTGATCGACTGGATCAATTTTTCGGTATTGGAAGATACCTGGTTCAAGACCGCACGCGAGCAGCTTATTTCTGATGATCAGATCATTGTTGAAGCCAGTCGGCAACTCGAAAAAATTTTCGGCTTCGGCATAACGGCCAATCGCGGTAAGGGCATGAACTTTTACCGTGACTCATGGGTCCTTGGAGACGATATGGGCTTCGTTTGCTTCGGGAGCCAGCGCTCGACAATGTTGATTACGTTGACTGGTCAGGGGTGCTTGAATGCCGTTGCTGGTTGGGAAAAGCGGCTATACGATTTCCTCACGAAAACGGCAATCAGGCCCACTATTTCCCGCATCGATCTTGCGCACGATGATCTTGATGGCTCCTACCTGTCCGTTGATTGGGCAGAGCAGCAGTGGTGGGATGGCGGATACAGTTTTAAAAAAGGTGGACGTCCTCCTGAGATTCAAGAAATTGGAAACTGGAAACGTCCTAGCGGCAAGGGACGTACTCTGACGATAGGTCAGCGCACTTCCAGCAAATATTGCCGCTTCTATGAGCGGGGTAAAAAAGAGGGCGACAAGTTGTCCTTGTGGTGCCGCTGCGAGATTGAGTTTAAAAATACGAATACGATTATTCGACCCGACGTATTGCTTGACCCGAGCTCGTTTTTTGTCGGTGCATATCCGTGTTTGGCAACGTTTGCCACCGTCGAAACGCCCGCCCGCATGGAAGTGAAGGCACGCGCCCAGCACATTACCGTGCATGACTCTATCGCTGTGACGAAGCGCCAGTACGGCAAATATATCCGTGTCTTTCGGGCGTTGTTCGGGGACAAGGAAACGCTCGATCTGATTACCAATGAGGACGAAAACGCTTTTCCAAAGCGACTGAAACCGTTCCTCAGTTTTGCAGACACCGGACCAGCTCCCGTTCACGTCGAGCCGCCTCCGTATGTCCCATCATTTTTCCATTTTATTAACACCGTCCCATCTTTCGGCCTCAATGGGGAACACGGTTTTGCGTAGGCCATGAAAAACGTAAGGGTACCCAATGAAATTTAGCTCAACCATCAAAGTAACAGGCATGAAGTTCTCCAAAGGCAAGATGGATAACGGCACAGAATTTGACAGCACCAAGGTGTATGTCGAGACCGAGCTGGACACCAGCAAAGACACTGCCATGGGGACTGCATGCGCCGAATACGGGCTGGGCAAGGCCGACGAATACCAGAAATACAAACACCTCGCCGATGCACTTCCGTTCATGGCTATTGCCGACATGGAGATTGTCACGAACGGGAAAACGCAGAAGACCATCATTCATGCATTGAAGCCGATCGAGCCTGCAAAGCCTTCCGGCCAGGGCGTCAAAAATGTGGCCGCATAGGCCGGAAGTCAAGTTCATCGTCCAGGACAAGGAATCTGCATTGTTTTTAATGCCTTGTGAAGGGGATGTGGGCTTCACTCCCTGGGCGCATGAGGCGGGACGATTTGAGGGCCTTGCTGAGGCGGTCGATACTGCCGCTTTGAACTGTCATGAGGGTTTTTTCGTAACGGAAGTTCTACCAAGTATGTGATCTGCAGGGGGAGCCATGCTTTCTGATTATCCGATTCAGGATATCGCGCTGGTCGTGTCGTGCGTGGTTATCTGGGCACTTGGCTTTCAGGCCGGGTTGAGTCTCCGATGACCGCGCAGGACGCAATTGAATTGGGCGGTTTATTGCTCGCCGTCTATGCCGGCGGTTTTTGTTGCGGCTTCATTGTCAACTATTTCCGCAGGTTTCTTGAGCAAATTTAAACATGGATGATATACAAATGAAAAACAAATTGATCGCTGGTTTTGTTCTGTCGATTGCCGCGGCTGGCTCTGCAATGGCTGAAATACCGGCTTCGGTTGCGACTACGGTTGCATCGATTTCCGCTGATGGCAAGAGCATGTTTGACACCGTGTTTCCGGTGGTCGGCGTTGTCATCGGTCTGACCGTGGTACTTAAGCTGTTCAAACGTTTCGTCGCTAAAATCTAAGGCACCTCATCATGCGCGTGCCACTGTTCAGCAAAAAACGGCTAGCAGCCCTAGTCCTTTGTTTCGTCTTCGTCGCTCCATTGGCGCATGCGATTCTTCCGGCCTTCGCTGCGGCTTGGCTGATCAGTGGCACCAATATGCTCATTACCGACATTGTTATGGCCCAAATCGGGGTTATCAGCGGTTGGCTATGGTATGAGTGCAACGGTTTTACCTCTATCGGAGCCTGCAAGGCTACTACACCAGCGATTGATCCTACTGCCGTCGATAATGCGTTCGGCAAAAAGCCCATCGTCGTTAAGCTTAACCCGGACTCCACTCGCAAGAATCCAGACACGAAAAAATGGGACAACCCGGCTAATGGAGGCCGTGATGCTACTCCTAAAGCCACGTTTCCACTGGCTGAAGCTTTGCCCGGAAATGGATCACTAGGTGCTGTTGCCAGTGCTGGAGTTGGCTCGTATCAGTACTCCCAAAATAATGGAACGACAGTTACGCAGTATGACGTTATCCAGACATACCAGCCTGGCATGGTTCAGACTGCTGCCGATACTGCGGCGAAAAATAGCACGGCCTCGGCACATGTTGGTTGGTCGTGGTCTGGTGGATACTTCATATCGGCTAACGATTGGCGGGCTGTCTGGTACAAGACTGTCGCTACTCCCACATGTCCCGCAGGTTATTCATTAAGCGGCACTACCTGTAATTTAGCCAATGCTACTCAGGTGAAAAAGCCAGCAAGTACAACTTGCGAGGTTTTGTACAGCGCCGGTACTCAGACCTTTGATTTTGATTCCGCAAACCCCAATTGCGATGGCCTCAAGGAGTCGCTCGTATCAGGAAAAAAGCTCTCTTCGCCGTCGAATTCCACAGGGGAAAAGATGAGTGCTGAGCCCACTGCTAACGGAGGGTTCAACATTTGTCAGACCCAGCAGGACGGGTCTTGGAAATGTGTCCAGACTGGTCCGTACAATCCCGGCACTGGTGGCTACCCGGGGCAGACGGGCACCAGTGGTACTGGCGGTACTCCTGGCGACACTGGAACCGGCCCAGGAACAGGTACAGGTTCCGGCACAGGAACGGGTACAGGCACAGGCACTGGCTCCTCGTCCGGCGGTTCATGTGGTGGTGCATCGCAGGTTAAGTGCGGCATCGATGATTCCGGTCTAGATGGCAAGACCGCAGATACAGACACCTCAATTGCCGGTGTTCAGGCTGCTCATGAAGGTGTCTTGGGGGCTATCCAATCTCACATGCCCACTGCATTCAGTTGGAACTGGGCCATCCCAGTTCAGCCAGTTGCCTGTAGTGCGCTGTCGTACAACGTACTTGGAATGGCTTTCGTTATCGATTGGTGCAAGTACGTTCCTATGATGCAGCAGGCTATATCGTTTCTCGCCTACTGTTTCACCGCTTTGCATTTGTTCAAAATTATCACGCGGCCAGCACGTCGCTAAGGAGTCATGATGCAGTTGCTCGGCAGTTTTTTTATCGGTCTTCTTGGTAGTCTTTTCGAATTCTTCGTTAAGTATCTTGGCAAGCGCCTTTCGCTGGTGATCGCGGTCATTACCTTTCTTGGTGGGTTGGCTGCAGCCTTCTTCACGGCCATCTTTGCCCTCATAACGACGGTCCAATATGCGATCAGTGACTATTCGATTTCATTCGCCATTGCTGTGCTCTGGCCCGCGCATGTTTCCGTTTGCATATCCGTCATTTTCAGCGCAGAGATAACTCGGTGGGTGTATGACCGCTCCACGTTTTATGTCGGCCTTTTCTGGGAGTCTGCAGGCCGTTAGGTGGAAACATGGATGCATTGGTCAGCCCATGCTGTTCCAGATGTGTAGGGATGTGGTTGGTAAAGCTAATCCCTGTACTTACTAATTTTTATTGGAGTCGCTTATGGCAATTATCGTGTTTCGTGGACGTCTCGGCGAAGGAATGAGTTACCACTCCTTTGCTCGAGTAACAGGTATGGAAGTTCGTCTTCAACAACTGCATAAGCTCGAAGGCAGAATGCAGGATTTTCGCCGCTGGTGCATTGCACTTGGGGAAACCAAGCATGTAAGCGTTGTTGATGCTCATCTTACGCTCATACGTCAGAGAATTGATGAGCAACGCTATGACTAACAATTACTCGTTTGGATGTTAAGTGGCCTTCTACATTGTTACTGGAAAACTTGGAAGCGGTAAGAGCTTGATATGCGTTTCCAAGATCAAGGAAGCGCTTCTAAATGGTCGTCGGGTCGCCACCAACCTCGACATTTTTGTCGAGAAAATGCTGCCGGTAGACTGCCGCCGAATTTCGCTCACGCGCCTTCCTGATTTACCCTCGCTTGCTGATCTCGATGCACTGGGGCGTGGCTCCGAATCGTTTGCTGATGAGGATAAATTCGGCATGATCGTTCTTGATGAGGCATCCGGTAGTTTCAATGCTCGTGAGTGGGCTGACAAGTCACGACAGGGGATGATCGACTGGCTCAAGCATGCGCGCAAACTTCGCTGGCACGTGTACATCATTGTCCAGACAGAGGGCATGCTCGACAAGCAGATACGCGACGCCTTCGGTGAACATCTTGTCACCTGCAAGCGCATGGACCGGCTTGCTATTCCGTTCGTCGGGCTGCTTGGCAAGCTTGCCGGCTTCAATATTCGACCGCCGAAAGTTCATGTCGGTATTGTTCGGTATGGCCTTGGCCAGCGCGACCCCGTCGTCGACCGCTGGTTCTTCCGTGGCACTGGACTGTACAAGGCATACGACACGGAGCAGAAATTCGATGCCGCTACGTCGCCAGGACGATTCTCGTATTTGGCGCCTTACTCTCTCGTGGGACATTCAATGAACAAATTCCAAATCGCGAAAGCCATCGCAGCCATGTACGTCGGGTCGGCTCTTGTCATCGGCGCGTTGTTCAGTTGGTCGGCTAGCTGGTGGCTCTATAAGGGTAGTCAAAATGATCTTCTCAAGCACGGCTCAGCCACGCTTAACCAGTTCAAGACGGGTGACGTTGACAACTCGATTTCGATCGATGGTGTCATGTTTCTTGATAACGTTGTTGTCGCATACCTCAGCGATGGCAGGGTAATACGTACTACCGACTTCGCGAGAGACGATGGAGGCATTCGTGTCAAGGTCGGCTCTAAATGGATTTACAAAAAGGACTGATATGAAAAATCTCATTGCGGCTGCTGTGTTCGCCATGACAGCCTTGTCGGCAACCGCCAAGCCCATTGCATTTAACTTCTCCAAGGTAGATCTCAATAAGTTTCTCGACGCAACCTATGGAGAGGTGCTTCACAAGAACTATGTTCAGACGCCAGAGCTGATGGCTCAGGGCAAGAAGGTATCTGTGCGTATTTCTGTCAAGGAATCCGAGCTGTTACCCTTCCTCGTCGGTTTTCTCGATCAGCTTGGTGTAGAGCAACGTGAAACTGGCGGTGTCGTCTATCTCGCCCCTAAGTCGTTAGCTGCCCCCCAGGCTCTGCACGGTAGTTCGCTACCCGCTATGCCAGTCGACCTTAATTCTCCGCTTCCGGTAGCGTTCGGTGGCTTGCAACCAGTATCAACTGCACCTCTTGTTAGAAAAGATTACGACGTATACACGCCTGTGGCGCGTACTGGGGAATTCATCTGTGCGTTCGTTGGCGCGATGTTCTCCCCCGGCGCCTGCCACGTTTCCGGACCTGTGGTCGTCCTCAAGCTTGATACTGAGGACATGGACAAACTGCATCCGCTTCTTGAAAAAATCGACACTGTTGCTGGTCGCGTTAAGATCAATGCTACGTTTGTAGAGGTGACCAGCACCGGTCGTGATGGCTTTGGAATGTCGGTTCTTGCTAACGTTCTCGGTTCGCAGTTGGGCGTCACTCTCGGGACTCCATCTTCGGCTGCTGCTATCTCGCTCAAGGGTACGAATTTTTCGGCTGTTATTGACGCCATCAAACGTGACAGTCGATTCAAACAGATCGCAGCTCCTTCGGGCGCTGTCTACTCGGGCGAGCGATTCAGTATAGTAACTGGCGAGGATGTTCCGACCCTTGGCGATATCCAGCTGGACAACAAGGGCAACACTTCTCAGGCAGTCGTCTACCGCCCATCCGGCGTTATCCTCGATGTAGTTCCGCGTGTCGTACGTGGCCCAAACGGTTCACGTGTTGAGGCCGTTATCAAGGCACAGGTGTCTTCGTTCGTCGCTACGACCAACGGCGTCAACGGCAGTCCTACTCTCAGCAAGCGCGAAGTTCAAACCGTCCAGTTGCTTGACGATGGCGAGGTAGTTGTATTAGGTGGACTTAATACATCAAAGACGACAAATTCCACGGCAACGCTCTTTGGCCTTCCGTTTGGGCACGCTCATCAGGCTGATTCGACGGAGCTGTTGCTAATCCTTACAGCGTCAGTCGATCGATAACCTACTCACTTTCGCGTGCGAAAGTGAAGTGAAAAAGGAGTAAAAAAATGGCATGCAAGCAGAGTAGGTGGTATGGCGAGCCGAACGAGCCTCAAGTTTTTACGTGTGAAACTACAGACTTGGGGTGTCCTTCTTGCGGGTGCGCGGTCCTAGTGCCAGACACAAGAGATTGGCGATATGAGTGGGATGGATATGAAACCTTGATTCCTGCCGTAAAGGGGTTATTTTGCCCAGAATGTAATGATGTTGTGACGTGCGATGAGCATAGCGTGCGTCTTGAGGACCTTATGCTTGTGTTTCGGAAGGGGGTTGTTGAAGGGCGGCGCAAGCCATCTGGTTACATCTAAACTGAATTTGCTCGTCGCTTCGTTTTATAAATGAGGCGTATGAAGCCATGTGGCGAGAGCATGCTATCCGTGAAGAAGGGGGAAGGCTAGATCGAGAGGCATCATGAAGTGTTTAGCTTCATACTCTTCGATCATCGTGGCGAGAGCGTCCAGGCGGTCACCTTCTAGCGTGCCTAATTTGGCCATCATAAGTGACTCGATTTCTTGCAGTGCTTTACTATAGTCAGCTGGCGTGTTGATGGGTTCAATGCTCATAATCATCTTCAAATTGTCTGCACGTATATTCATACTACCCTCGGGTAACGGCCTTCTGCAAGCCGGCCGTGGAGTGTGCTCACTGAAAAAAGGGCGATTTGAGGCCCGCGAGGGCTGGAGCGAAGCGGAACCCTTTTTGTCTCACGGTGGCATGTAGGAGCGTTTTGGCCGGTCGTCCCGGCCAGCGACGATGCCGGCCGGTTGTTGTCGCAAGTTTGGAGCTCCGTATGCTCAGGGGCGTGGCTCAATAGCAGAAACGGAGTTCATCATGTTCAAGAACGGTATGCGTCCTGTTCACCCAGGCGAGATCCTGGTGGAGGACTACATCAAGCCCATGGGCCTCAGCGTGCGTGCTGTGGCTTTGGCCCTGCATGTTCCGTATTCGCGTGTCCGCGAGATCACCAAAGGCGTGCGTGGCGTGAGTGCTGACACAGCCTTTCGCCTAGAACGATATTTTGGTAGCGAGGCTCAAGGCTGGTTGAACCTGCAAAGCGCATTCGACCTTCGTGACTCCGAGATATCTGTCGGAAAAAGCGATCCTTAGGGAGATTAATCCTCTCGTCCTGGCGGCTTGGCTCAAGGACAATCGTCCACAGCAGTACCCACGGTATAGGCGACTGGCCTGGTGTGCCGTGAAGGTCGGTATCAGGAGGCGCGATTCACGGTGGCATGTAGGAACGTTTTATCCGGTTATCCTAGCCAGCGACGATGCCTGTCGATTGTTGACTGATGATGATACCCCTGAGCATCAGTACACTGTATGCATGCACAGTGCTTGACGTGTACAATCCATCTTAAACGCTTGAAGAATGTCTCAGGGTCTGGATGCGCATGTACAATCGTATGCTAGCAAACATCAACCTCGCCGGCACTTGTCGGTATGCATCCCAATGAATCTTCAAGAAAAAATGATAGCGCGCATATTGTTCAAGAACAAAGTTCTGTCAGCGGATGCGCAGGTGTTTGAGAACTTGTTTACCTCAATCTTCGGGTATGCACGTCCTGATTTTAGGCAAGTGAAGCCACAAGGTAATTTAGGCGATCGAAAGAACGATGGGTTTGAGCCTGCGTCAGGTCGCTACTATCAGGTTTACGCACCTGAAAACGTCCAAGAAAAAGAATCTTCAGCTATCAAGAAGCTGGAGGGAGATTTTGATGGACTGAAGTCTTTCTGGGCTGGAATATATCCAGTTGGTATCAAAGAGTATTTTTTTGTACTAAACGATAAGTATAAGGGTGCGTACCCTACAACTTACCAAGCACTGGCTGAGTTGCAAAAAAAGCACTGCCTAGATAAGGCCGAAGTAATTGCTTGCAAGCATCTGGAGGATGTCATTTTTGATGAACTTCAGGAAGAGCATGTTTACACAATTGTAGGCTTTTTGCCTGATACCACCACTATCGTAAAGCTTGACTACTCGGTATTAACAGAAGTGGTCGCACACGTTTTGGCTAATACCCCAAATAACGCGGTGCAAGGGAAGTTAGTCACACCAGAGTTTGAAACAAAACTTGTTTTTAATGATTTGAAAGTTGCCGCAAGTTTCTTAAAAGCAGGCTCCTACCAAGACAATGCAGTTGAATCCTTCTTTAAATTGAACGCGAATTTTGCTCGGCACGCAGTTCGTCAGTCGTTGAACGACATGTATATAAATGCCAAAACACAGGGTTTCGTCTCGGATCCTATCAGTGGCTTGACTGCACAAGATCAGATCTATTTTGATGTGCTTGCAAGTGCTACTCCCAATTCATTTTCGGGAGATAAGAGGGCTACTCCAAAGGCTGTACAGGTATTACTTTCTTACTTTTTTGAAAGCTGCGATATTTTTGAGGAACCAATAAATGTTACTTCCTGACAAACATATTGGGATGAGCGAGTCTTTGCTCGGTCTAGGAGCGTATCTACTTGGATTACTCCGTCAACCACAGACTGTTGATGCGATTTGGTTTGAATATCGTAAGGCCCGTGATTCGGGTATTTATTCTGCGCATCATACATTTGAGAATGTAGTACTTGCACTTGATGTTCTTTTTGCTATTAAGGCCATAAATCTTTCTAACAATGGGTTGATAGAAAAATGCGCTTAATCAGTCTTGCAGCGAACATGGCTTCTTTTAAAACTGTCGAGTTTAACTCTGACGGTTTGACTTTGGTCGTGGGTGTAAAAACAACCGTGAGCGAAAGCAAGGTTGGCAAGACAGATAAGACTTACAATGGGGTAGGTAAGTCTCTTCTGATTGAAATAATTAACTTTTGCTTAGGTAGTAACAAAAATGACCCGTTTGGAAAATCTCTTCCTGGGTGGGAGTTTACGCTTACTTTTGAGCTGGATAGAGCGCAACATACGGTAAGTCGCAATACACTTTCTCAAAACAAAGTCTATCTTGATAATGTCGAAACGACTTTAAAAAAGTATAAAGAGTTTTTGGAACAGAGGCTTTTTTCTATTCCTGAAGATGCTACAGGTCTTAGTTATCGCTCACTGATTTCCAAGTTTATCCGGATAGGTGGTGCCAGCTATACCAAACCAGATGAAACTGCGTCAGATTATAGTCCTTATGAATCCTTGATACGGAATTGTTTCTTATTGGGCTTGGATACTGAGCTAATTGTTGAAAAAAACAGTTTGCGAAAAAAATATTTAGAAATTGATGGATTAATAAAAAGCTTTGAAAAAGATACCGTGATTCGGGATTTCTTCAAAGGTGATCTTGATGTAGATATTACTTTGACTGAGGCAAATGAGGAAATTTATCGTCTGGAGGAAGAGCTTCGGCGATTTGAAGTTGCAGCGAATTATTATGACATTCAAAAGGAAGCCGATCGTTTAGCCGACACTTTATTTGATCTTAAAAATAATGTTGTGCTAGTTAGAAATGCTATCGATAGCATAGATGCGAGTCTAAGGCAAAAACCTGATGTTGCTATTGAGAAAGTTTTAAATGCTTATCAGGAAGTAATTCAATCATTTAAGCCGGACACAATCCGACACTTAGATGAGGTTGAACGTTTTCATAAAACACTGTTAGAAAACCGAATTGCTAGGCTTTCCAGGGATAAACTAAAGTTTTTGAAGCAGCTGAATGATACAGAGCAAGAGATAATTAAAGGGCAAGCTAATCTTGACCAAAAAATAGCCTTGCTGGGAACTAGCCGAGCTTTAGATCAATTTGTTGCTATTACAAACCAAGTTAGTGCATTGAAGGCTGAAGCTCAAAAGCTGAAAGACTTTAAAGAGTTGAAGCAAAAGTACAGCGACATGTTGGCCAATATAAGTAGTAATTTGAGCGCGGGCATTATCAAGACAAATGCATATCTTGGTGAGTGCAGTGCTGAGATTGAAGCTAAGCTTGGTCCATTCCGTACTCTTGCGAAGCGATTTTACCCACGGGCCCCTGCCGGTATTACATTGCGCAACAATGAAGGTGATAACCAAATTCGGTTTGACATGGATGTTCGAATACAGAATGATGCTTCTGATGGTATTAATGAAGTGCGCTTGTTTTGTTTCGATATGACCTTATTACTTGCCAAATCTCATCAAGTTAGATTTATTGTGCATGATAGCCGCTTGTATAGTGATATCGACCCGCGTCAACGTGCAGTTTTATTTAAGACTGCCCATGAAATGACAAAAGGTGCTGGCCTACAATATATAGCGACGCTGAATCAGGATCAAATCGAGGGTATGGCGGATCAGTTCAGTGATGAAGAGATGGCCGTTGTAATCAATAATAATGTTCGCGTCCGTTTGAAAGATGACTCCCCTGAGAGTAAATTGCTCGGAATTCAAGTCGATTTGCATTATTAAGGAAATCTAGCCAATTTTTTTGGCTAGATCTTCTGCCTTTAGGTGAGTATATCGTTTTAGCATTTCCAAAGTCTTATGGCCGGTAATAGCGGCCACCTCCATCACATTTAGCCCCTTTTCAAAAAGCCGGCTCGTTGCTTCATGTCTCAGATCGTGAAATCGGAGACCTATGATGTTTGCCCGATGTTTCTCGCAGGCCCGTTCGAAGGCTTGACTCATGGATTCGGCTTGTAGCGAAAATATTCGGCCCTCCTTTTTCATTTCTAGCTCTGATAGTGCTTTGACGGCAGCTTTTGATAGGGGAACCGTGCGAGGCACATCTGTCTTCGTTTTTGGTAAATGGGCCGTCTGTCTCTTTAGGTCAGTTTCTTCCCAGCACAGCGAAGCAAGCTCATTTCGACGCATGCCCGTTTCGACCGCTAAAGTGATTATTGTTCGGAGTTCAGCGGATTTGGTAGTCTCAAGAATCTTGCTTATTTCTGCCTGCGTGACCCTACGATCACGTCCCCGTGGTTTGGTGGGCTTACGCACTTGGGCTGTAGGAAGTCCACCAGGGAGAGCTATGCCCCAATCCATGGATGCCGTTTTTAGAACACGATTCAATAGGTTTATTTCGTGAATCACCGATTGCGGTCCGACGACTTGCAAGCGATTGTCTCGAAACTTAGCCACTTGGAAAGAGGTTAAGCTGGCTAAACGGTAGCTACCGAATGCTTCGATTAGAGTCTTGATACGCGATTTGTCAGACTGTTCGCTACGCTTGGTTGGTAGCACTTCAATGGCGAATCGTTGCAGCACGTCCTTGACCAGTGTAGCTTCTGCCTCGGTGCGAGATACGAACACACCGCGCTCCATCTCGGACTCAATGATGGTTGCCCAGCGTCTGGCGTCGGCCTCTTTTGTAAATGTCTTGGTCTGAGCAGGATAGCCGCGCTTACGAATTTGTACGTGGTACTGGCCTTCGCCTTTTTTACGGATGGTGGGCATAGTGTTTGTTGGCAGCATTGAAATGAGGCAACAGTGTGCCAAAATTGTGCCAATAAAGGTGAAATATATCGTTAAGGCCCATGGATACTAGTGCTAATTTGGGCCTCCGAAGCCAAGGGTCGTGGGTTCGATCCCCGCCAGCCGCACCAAGATGTTCCCGTTGTTTCCCGATATTTCCTCCTCTACTTTGTTCGCAGTTGATGGGCCGGCCTGTGTCCGTTCGCGCTCCTGCATTGACGTCGCGTAAATTGTTATATTATTTAGGTTGCGTTTATTGCGTTTGCTTCGTAAGCTTGAATGGAAAGTAGGAGGATGCCATGTCGACTGTGATCGATCGTCTGGACAATAAAGAAGATCTGGAACTGGTGAAGGTGGCACAGCGGTGCTTGGTTAGTGCGCTCGATCATTCGCGCGCCGTGCAGATTGCCGTTCTGGAAGAGGGGGCGCAGGACTTGGGCGATGCCCCCTTGCTGCGCTTGCCGCCGAATGTGGTGCGCCTGTTTGCCGACGTGCTGGGCACCTTGGCGCAAGGGAAGGCCGTGACGGTCATGCCCAAAGAACTGGATGTAACGACTCAGGAGGCGGCGATGTACTTGAATATGTCGCGGCCCTATCTGGTGCGGTTGCTGGAGGCGGGGAAAATTCCTCATCACAAGGTGGGTACGCACCGCCGGTTGCGCTTCGAGGATGTGGTGCAGTACAAGGATGAGCGTAAACGGCGCTCGGAACAGGCCTTGCAGGCCTTGGCAGATCAGGCGCAGGAGCTTGAACTGGGGTACTGATGGCCGGATACTATCGTTACACTGCCGTCCTGGATGCCTGTGTCTTGTATCCGGCGCCGTTGCGCGATCTCCTGCTGAGTCTGGCTGCGGATGGTATCTTCAGCGCCCGCTGGACAGCGCAAATACAGGATGAGTGGTAGCGTAATTTGCTGCTTAAGCGGCCGGATCTCGAGCCTTCCGCGTTGGCGCGGACGAGCGCCCTGATGACGCAAGCGGTCGAAGACGGCTTGATCGAGTCTTATGAATACCTGATAGATGCCTTGGTCTTGCCGGATCCCGACGACCGGCACGTGCTGGCGGCGGCCATCGTGGGACATGCCGATGCCATCGTCACCTTCAATCTCAAAGACTTCCCGGCCACGCTCATGCGCGGGCATAACCTTGAGGTATTGTACCCCGATGATTTTCTGGTGGCGCAGTATGAACTGGCCCCTCTGCGCACGCTCGCAATCGTCAAGGAAAACCGGGCACGATTGCGGAAACCACCCCGATCCGCAGCTGAATTGATTGCTACCTATGAAGCGCAAGGCTTGTCCCAGTTCGTGACATTGCTGCGTTCCTCGATGACTTCGCTATAACGTTGCGCCTTGCTGCAAAAACCCCAGGCACGCCGGCGGCGCCGCCCCCGACGAGGCCAGATTCTAGCCCGTGATTGCGATCCCATTCTGCTACCGATGCGGTGCCCAATCCGCATCCTGCATCTTGGCGGGCGCCTGTTTGCCGATGACACACCAGCGCTGCCAATTTTTTTGGCATGCGCTTGCCGAAACCGCCCACGACGCCCCTGCCGTTGTCCGTTTACAACCCTCCCAGTGCTCCAGCTGCCGATATCGAAATTGATATCAAAACAGTGGAAAAATTGATTGGAGAGATTATCGTCCAGCCCCTAAGATAAACGCCGAGCATGCGTTCGACATGCAAGCCGTATAAAAATATCAATACAATATCTGGAGATTCATGATGTCTTACGCCACCGGCCCGCTCGCGGCCATTCCCCCTCGTCCATTCACCTTGAAGGCAGCTGTTGCTGCACTGGCCGGTATCGGCTTGCTGAGCTCTGCCTCGGTCTGGGCGCAGGCGGATGCCGTGCCGGCCCCCGTGGCGCCAGCGGCCGAGGTGGCCGCGGTGGCGCCTGCCGCCGTGCCGCAAGCGGAAGGCGAAGTGTCGGTCGTGACCGTCAGCGGCGTGCGCCGCTCGGCGCAAAACTCGCAGCAGATCAAGATGCGCTCGGACCAGGTCATCGATTCCATCGTGGCCGACGATATCGGCAAATTCCCCGACAATAACGTGGCCGAGACCCTGGCGCGCGTGTCCGGCATCCAGATTCGCCGCGATTCGGGCGAGGCCAGCGCCGTCATGATCCGCGGCTTGCGCGATGTCACGACCCTGCTCAACGGCCGCGAACTGTTTACCACCACGGGCCGCTACGTCAACCTGGCCGACATTCCCGCCACCATGCTGCAGCGCGTGGACGTGTATAAATCGCAGGGCGCCGACCAGGTCGAGGGCGGCGTGGCCGGCATCATCGACGTGCGCACCAACCGTCCGTTTGATTTCAAGGATTTCACGGCCAGCGTCAACACGCGCGCCATGTACAGCGACAAATCGAAGGCCACGGACCCGAACGTCAGCGGCATGGTATCGAACCGCTGGAAAACGGGCATCGGCGACGTGGGCGCCTTGTTCGGCCTGTCGCAGCAGCAACACCGCTACCACGAGGAACGCGCGTTCAATACGGCGCCCGTGGACAAAAGCTACTTTTCGCCGGGCCTGACGGCGCCGGATCAGGTCGGCTTGCTGCCGATCAAGGGCGACCGCCGCCGCACCACCGCCAATGCCGCGCTGCAATGGCGCCCGAACGCCGATGTGGAACTGTACGCGGAAGGCATGGCTACGCGTTTCCTGCTCGACTCGGAATCCGATTACTTCGTCGGCCTGCCATGGTGGGGCACGCCCGTGTCCGCCACCAAAATTCCCGGTACCGACCAGCTGCAAACGCTGACGTCGACCAACGTCAACACCATCATGTCGACGCAGGCGAACAAGAGCGAATCGAAGACGCACCAGTTCGCCGTGGGTGGCTTGTGGGAAATCAATCCGGAATGGCGTTTCACGTCGGAACTGGCCAGTACCAAGAGCACGTTTAACTGGCGTAACCCCATTCTCGACGCCATCACGCAAGTGCCGAACGCCACCATCAATACCAATCTGAACGGTACCCTGAACGTCGATTACAGCGGCATCGACCTGAAAGACCCGTCAAATTACTATCTGAAGGGCTTTTTCGACCGCTACGGCCAGGATGAAGGCAGCTCGAACGACTTGCGCGCCGACCTGGCCTACACGCCCGGCGCCGGCGGCTTCTTCAAGGAAATCAGCGTTGGCGTGCGCGGCGTGAAACGCGAAGCGCAATCGATCAAGAGCTATGAAGGCAATGCGGAAGCACCGGACGTGTCCGGCGCAGCATTTCCCTTCAACCGCCAGAGCGTGACTTCGATACCCGGCCTCAATTGCCTGTCGGAGCCGATGTCCAGCGGCGGCCCCAACTATGGCCTGAAGCAGTGGTACACGCCGTGCGCCAGCTTCCTGATCAATAACACGGGCGCCCTGCGCGAAGCCATCACGGGCAGCAGCGCCGCGCGCACCCTCGACCCAGGCTCCTTCTTCAAGGATACGGAAAAAACCTATTCCATCTACAGCAAGGCCAAGATCGCCTTCAAGCTCGGTGAATATCCGGTCGATGGCACCCTGGGCGTGCGCGTGGTGCGCACCGAGCAAAGTCTGCAGGGCAACAGTTCACAGGATGGCGTGTATACGCCCGTCATCAGCGACACTTCCAGCACCGATGTGCTGCCGAGCGTGGCACTGAAGATCAAGCTGCGTTCCGACCTGATCGGCCGTTTCGCGGCGGGCCGCACCATCAGCCGCCCCGGCTTTGCCCAGCTGAACCCTGGCGTGGCCCTGGTCAACTCGACGGAAACGGTCAAAGCCACGGGCGCGGGCGGCAATCCGAATCTGAAACCGGTGACGGGCGACAATTTCGATGCCGCCCTGGAATGGTATTTCGCCCCGGCCGGCTCCGTGAACGCCACCGTGTTCCATCACAAGTTCGACGGCTATATCCAGCAGCGCATTTCCAGCGAAACCATCGGCGGCAAGGTGTACGACGTGGACCGCCCTTACAACACGGGCGCCGGCAAGCTGCAGGGCCTGGAAATTGGCTATCAGCAGTTTTATGACGGCTTGCCGGGCATCTTGAACGGCCTGGGCTTGCAAGCGAACGGCACCTACATGAGCGGCAAGACGGACGACGAGACGGGCAGCCATGCCATCACGGGCGTGTCGCGCTACGCCTACAACCTGGTCGTGCTGTACGAAAAAGACGCGTGGTCGGGTCGTTTGGCCTACAACTGGCGCTCGAAATTCATCGACAGCTACAACCAGGGCGGCCCCGGCCTGGACCTGAAAGTGGCGGCCACGGCCCAGCTCGACGGTTCGCTGTCGTACAAGATCAACGACCAGTTCACCTTGACTCTGGATGGAAATAACTTGCTCGATACCAAGTTCAAGGATTACTGGAACGAGCCGGGCGTGTATGCGCGCGATACGCGGCGCTACGACCGCACCGTCGGCCTTTCCCTGCGCTGGAAAATGTAAAACGTCCATGGCTGCGTCGCATTGCCTCACCGTACTTTTCGTACTGTCGTCGGCAATGCGCCTTGCCCTGAACGTTTTACCGGAGTGAAAAGCAGTATCCAAGGGCGTTGCCATGGTTTCGGCCGGCAGCGCCCCTGTCAGTTGGGCAGTCAGGCACGATTCATCATAAAAAGAATGGACGGAAAGCATGGAGACGCAAAAATTATCTACCGTTGAAAAGGTCGGCTTCGGCGCTGGCGACATGGCGCTGAATGTCGTCATCTCGTCGATGATGTTGATCATCACCTTTTTCTATACCGATATCTATGGCTTGAAAACCAGCGACCTGGCCCTGCTGTTCGTGGCCGTGAAAGTGGTGGGCGCCATCGCCGACCTGGTCATGGGGCAGATCACCGACCGCTACAGCTTCGCCTCGGGCCGCTATCGGCCATACCTGCTGTGGCTGGCAGTGCCATTCGGCGTCAGCGTGTTTTTCGTCTTCACCACGCCGGAATGGGGCTATGACGCCAAGCTCATCTGGGCATATTCCACGTATATCCTGATGACCATCATGACGGCCGGCGTGGGCATCCCCTACATCTCGCTGATCAGCGGCCTCACCAGTGACCCGCACGAGCGCCTGTCGGCCAACGGCTACCGTTTGTTCTTCGCCAAGATCGGCGCCTTCATGGTGACCATCGTCGTGCCGATCCTGTCGCAGCGCTGGGGCGGCGGCAACCCGGCCGTGGGCTATCAGGCGGCCATGGCCGTGATGGCCGTGATGGGCGTGGCCCTGTTCCTGTTCTGCTACTTCACCACCACCGAGCGCGTCGTCCACGTGGTCGAAAAGCAATCGCTGCTGGAACAGCTGCAAGTGCTGCTGAAGAATGACCAGTGGCTGGTGCTGTGCGGCGTGTGCGTCACCGGTACGGTGGGCTACGTGGTGCGCGGTTCTGTCGCTATTTACTATGCGAAATATTATCTGGGCGGCGACACGGAAACCGTGGCGGCCTTCTTGACCACGGGCGTGGTGGCGGCCATCCTGGCCATGATCGCTTCGACCTGGATCACCAAGTTCTATTGCAAAGTAAAACTGTTCCGCTATTCGCAAATTGGTGTGGCGCTGATCAGCCTGGCGATCTATTTCTTCGTCAAGCCGAGCGACACGGTGCTGGCCTTCGCCCTGTATTTCCTGCTGTCCTTTGTGGTGGACTTGCATGCGCCCGTGTTCTGGTCGGCCATCGCCGAGACCATCGATTACGGCCAGGTGAAAACGGGCAAGCGCGTGTCCGGCTTCGCCTTTGGCGGCATCTCCGTCTGCCAGAAGGCGGGCATGGCCGTGGCGGGTTTCCTCGTCGGCATGTTGCTGTCGTATTTCGATTACCAGCCGAACCATGAGCAAACGCAATTCGCCCTGAACGGCATCGCCCTGATGCTGTCGATCATCCCCGGCTTCTTCCACCTGCTGATGGGCCTGCTGATGTTCAAGTACCGCATCAGCGATGACTACTACCGTGGCGTGAAAGTGGAAATGCACAAGCGCGGCTACGTGGCTGCGTGAGGACACCTGAGCTAACCTGCTGCGCGTCGGTATAGGCGGCCTGCGATGCTCACCGTACTGGAGTACGGTTGCGCTTCTCAGCCACCTCTCCCTTCCGCTCGCTACGGTTTGCTCAGGTGTTGTAAGGCAAACTAATTTAATCTGATGAAATGATTTGGAGTGCTTATGGCTGAAGTCCTGACCCCGCTGATCGAACAACGCGCCGATCCGCACATTTACCGCCACAGCGACGGCTATTATTACTTTACGGCTTCCGTGCCGCAATACGACCGTATCGAGCTGCGCCGTGCCGACAGCATCGCCGGCCTGGCCGATGCGCAGCAAGTCGCCGTCTGGCACAAGCCGGAGACGGGCCCGTACAGCGAGCTGGTGTGGGCGCCCGAGCTGCACTTCAACCAGGGCGCCTGGTATGTGTATTTCGCTGCCGCACCGAGCCGCGAGATCAAACATAAGCTGTTCCAGCACCGCATGTATGCGATCCGCAATACCAACGCCAACCCGCTCGAAGGCGAGTGGGAATTCATGGGCCAGGTCGACACTGGCATCGACACCTTCTGCCTGGACGCCACCACTTTCGAGCACCATGGCCAGCTGTATTACCTGTGGGCACAGAAAGATGTGGCCATCGAAGGCAATTCCAACCTGTACATCGCGCCGATGGCCACGCCATGGCAGCTGGGCGGCCCACCCGTGATGCTGAGCAAGCCGGAATTCGACTGGGAAATCCGCGGCTTCTGGGTCAACGAAGGGCCATCCGTGCTGAAGCGCAACGGCAAGATCTTCATCAGCTATTCCGCCAGCGCCACGGATGAAAACTACGCCATGGGCTTGCTGTGGGCCGATGACACGGCCGACCTGCTCGATCCAGCGGCGTGGAGCAAGTCGCCCGAACCCGTGTTTGCCACCTGCTACGAGCACGGCATCTACGGCCCTGGCCACAACAGCTTTACCACGGCCGAAGATGGCGACGGTGTATTGCTGGTGTACCATGCGCGCACCTACACGGAAATCGTCGGCGATCCTTTGTGGAACCCGGACCGCCATACTTTTGTCAAACCGCTGCGCTGGGATGCGCAGGGCATGCCCGTGTTTGGCCGTTCATCGACCCTGTAAACCTGGACCCCACGCCATGACCTCAGTTGATTCCGCTTCTGTTTCAGTGACGCAAGCACCGTTCGGCATCTTGCCTGACGGCGCCCACGTCAGCGTCTTTACCCTGAGCAACCGCCAGGGCATGCAAGTCAAGGTGCTGGACTTTGGCGCCATCATCAGCGAAATCCACGTGCCGGACCGCAATGGCACCTTTGCCGACGTGGTGCTGGGGTTTGAGCGCATCGAACCCTACCTGCACAATGCAGCCTTCCTGGGCGCCGTGATCGGCCGCTTCGGCAACCGCATCGCGGAAGGGCGCTTCAGCCTGGATGGCAACGATTATCAGCTGGCCGTGAATAACCCGCCGAATCACTTGCACGGCGGCCTGCAGGGCTTTCACCAGGTCATGTGGCACGCCGAGCCGTTCACCAGGGACGACGCCGTCGGCGTCACGTTCACGCGCAGCAGTCCGGACGGTGAAGATGGCTATCCCGGCAAGCTGGACGTCACGGTGGTGTACGAGCTGGACAACGACAACGCGCTGAGCCTGCGCTACCACGCGATGACGGACCAGGCCACCCCCATCAACTTGACCAATCACAGCTATTTCAACCTGGCTGGGCAGGGGCATATCCTGGGCCACGAGCTGTCGATCAACGCGGACCGCTACCTGCCCGTCGACGCGGGGTCGATCCCCACGGGCGAACTGGCGGACGTGGCCGGCACGCCATTCGACCTGCGCCAGCCCACCGTCATCGGCGACAGCATCGACTTGCCGCATGAGCAGATCCGCATCGGCCGGGGCTACGACCACAACTTCGTGCTGAATAAACAGGCAGGTCAGTTGCTGAACCTGGCCGCCAAGGTGCGCGATCCCGCCTCGGGCCGGGTGATGCAGGTGTACACGCAGGAGCCGGGTATCCAGTTTTATTCCGGTAATTTCCTCGACAGCAGCCAGTACGGCAAGCTGCGCGCCATCAGCTACCGCAGCGCGCTATGCCTGGAAACCCAGCATTTCCCCGATGCGCCGAACCAGGCGCATTTCCCCAGCACCATCCTGCGTCCGGGCGCGGTCTATCAGACGGAAACCGTCTATCGGTTTTCCGCAGAATAATCGTCGCAGCTCCCTGCGGTCTGACCCGGCGGGCGAATATGCCCGATGGGCAGATTCCGATCCCGAAGGGATAAACCAGCCCACGCCCTGCCGCCATGCGCTCGCAGGGCGTTTTCATTGGTGCATGCCGATATCGTTTTCGATATCGGAACGCTATAAAAATTGATTGGAAAGGCATGGCAGGATTCTTTAGTATTCCAACATCGCTGCCCGGGCTGACGACATTAGATCCGGCATGGCACAACCAGGAGAATTGCATGTCTGAGACAAAAAAGAAGGTTGCCCTGCGCTCCGCCGAGTGGTTCGGCTCGCAGGACAAGAATGGCTTCATGTACCGCAGCTGGATGAAAAACCAGGGCATACCTGACCACGAGTTTCATGGCAAGCCCATCATTGGCATCTGCAATACCTGGTCCGAGCTGACCCCGTGCAATGCGCATTTCCGCCAGCTGGCCGAACACGTCAAGCGCGGCATCCTGGAAGCCGGTGGTTTCCCGGTGGAATTCCCCGTGTTCTCGAACGGCGAATCGAACTTGCGCCCAACGGCCATGCTGACGCGCAACCTGGCGTCGATGGACGTGGAAGAATCGATCCGCGGCAACCCGATGGACGCCGTCGTGCTGCTGGTCGGCTGCGACAAGACCACGCCAGCGCTGCTGATGGGCGCGGCCAGCGTCGACATCCCCACCATCGTCGTCAGCGGCGGCCCCATGCTGAACGGCAAGCTCAATGGCAAGGACATCGGTTCCGGCACGGCCGTATGGCAGCTGCACGAGCAGATGAAAGCCGGCTCCATCACCCTGCATCAGTTCATGTCGGCCGAGTCGGGCATGTCGCGTTCGGCCGGTACCTGCAACACCATGGGCACGGCCTCGACCATGGCCAGCATGGCCGAAGCGCTGGGCACGTCCCTGCCGCACAACGCCGCGATCCCCGCCGTCGATTCGCGCCGCTACGTGCTGGCGCACATGTCGGGCATCCGCATCGTTGAAATGGTGCACGAAGACCTGCGCCTGTCGAAAGTGCTGACGCGCGAAGCGTTTGAAAACGCCATCAAGGTCAACGCCGCCATCGGTGGCTCGACCAATGCCGTGATCCACCTGAAAGCCATCGCCGGCCGCATCGGCGTGCCCCTGGAACTGGAAGACTGGACCAAGGTCGGCCGTGGCACGCCAACCATCGTCGACCTGCTGCCGTCGGGCCGTTTCCTGATGGAAGAGTTTTACTATGCGGGCGGCTTGCCGGCCGTCATACGCCGCCTGGGCGAGGGCGATTTGCTGCCGCACAAGAATGCCTTGACCGTCAACGGCAAGTCGCTGTGGGACAACTGCGTCGAAGCGCCGATCTACAACGATGAAGTGGTGCGCACCTTGGACAACCCCTTGCTGGCCGATGGCGGTATCTGCGTGTTGCGCGGCAACCTGGCGCCACGCGGCGCCGTGCTGAAACCATCGGCCGCCTCGCCGCACCTGATGCAGCACCGTGGCAAGGCCGTCGTGTTTGAAGATTTTGAACATTACAAGGCGCGCATCGTTGATCCGGATCTGGATGTCGATGCGAACTCCGTGCTGGTCATGAAAAACTGCGGCCCGAAAGGCTATCCGGGCATGGCTGAAGTGGGCAACATGGGCTTGCCGCCAAAACTGCTGGCGCAAGGCATCACCGACATGGTGCGCATCTCGGATGCGCGCATGAGCGGCACCGCCTACGGCACCGTAGTGCTGCACGTGGCGCCGGAAGCCATGGCCGGCGGCCCGCTGGGCATCGTCAGGGATGGCGACATGATCGCCCTCGACTGCCATAACGGCAGCCTGAACATCGACATCAGCGACGCGGAAATCGCCGAGCGCCTGGCAGCCCGCGAACTGGGCAGCGCGCCAGGACCGAAGAGCGGCTACCAGCAGCTGTATATCGAACACGTGTTGCAGGCCGACGAAGGCTGCGATTTCGACTTCCTGGTCGGCAATCGCGGTTCCGCCGTGCCGCGCCACTCACATTAAGCGGAGAGAATCATGCTGTTGCTGCAATTTACGAATGAACACGGCGGCCGCCTCGTCGGCCTGCTGCAAGACGACCAGATCCGCGTTATCGAAGGCTACAACACGAGCTATGCGCTGGCGCAAGACGCCATCCGCAAGAAGGTCAACCTTGCCGAACTGGTCAACGCCACGGTCGGCAACACCACGCACCTGTATGCGGACGTGGCCGGCAGCGGCCGCCTGCTGCCGCCGCTGGACCACGCGGATGAGGCGCACTGCTACGTGACGGGCACGGGCCTGACCCACCTGGGCAGCGCCGGCGCGCGCGACGCCATGCACAAGAAAATCGGCGGCGATGCGGAGTCCCTGAGCGACTCCATGAAAATGTTCCGCCTGGGCGTGGAAGGCGGCAAGCCTGCCGCCGGTACGGCCGGCGCACAGCCGGAATGGTTCTACAAGGGCGACGGCTCCATCGTGCGCGCTGGCGGCCAGCCGCTGCGCATGCCGGACTTTGCCCTGGACGGCGGCGAAGAGCCGGAAATCGCCGGCCTGTACGTGATCGGCGACGACGGCCAGCCGTATCGCGTCGGCTACGCCATCGGCAATGAATTCTCCGACCACGTCACGGAACGCCAGAACTACCTGTACCTGGCCCACTCCAAGCTGCGTGCCTGCAGCGTGGGACCGGCCTTGCTGGTGGGCGAATTGCCTGCGCACATAGACGGCACCTCGCGCGTGCTCGACGCGGCGGGCAATGTGCGCTGGGAAAAAGCCTTTGTCAGCGGCGAAAACAATATGTCGCACACGATCGCCAACCTGGAACATCATCACTTCAAGTATCCGCTGTTCAAGCGCCCTGGCGACGTGCACGTGCACTTCTTCGGCACGGCCACCCTGAGCTTTGCCGATGGCGTCAGCGTGCAGCCGGGCGAAACCTTTGAAATCGAAGCGCCGGCCTTTGGCCCTGCCCTGCGCAACCGCCTCGATGTCTTCCCAACCGAATTTGCGAAAGTGAGCACATTATGAGTTTTATCATCACCGGTGATGCACTGATCGGCGGCGTTGCCGTCAAAGGTAATGGCGGCTCCTTCGAAGCCTGGGACCCGTCCGCCCGCGCGCACATCGCGCCTGCCTTCCACATGGTCGACGCCGCGCAAATCGACGAAGCCTGCCTTTTGGCGCAAGCCGCCTTCGACCCGTTCCGCGCCACCACGGATGCGGAACGCGCCGATTTTCTCGATACCATCGCCGCGCAAATCATCGAACTGGGCGACGAGCTGATCGTACGCGCCATGACGGAAAGCGGCTTGCCGCGCGCGCGCCTGGAAGGCGAACGCGGCCGCACGGTGGGCCAGCTGAAACTGTTCGCCGGCTTGCTGCGCGAGGGTTCCTGGACAGATGCGCGCATCGACAGCCCGCTGCCGGACCGCGTGCCGCCACGCCCGGACTTGCGCTTGCGCATGATCGGCCTGGGCCCCGTCGCCGTGTTTGCGGCCAGTAACTTCCCGCTGGCCTTCTCGGTGGCCGGTGGCGATACGGCCTCGGCCCTGGCTGCCGGCTGTCCCGTCGTCCTGAAAGCCCACTCGGCCCACCCGGGCACGTCGGAGCTGGTGGCGCGCGCCATCGTCAAGGCGATTGCCATCTGCAAGCTGCCCGCCGGCGTGTTCGCCTTGCTGACCGGCACCGGTAACGGCATCGGCCAGGGCCTGGTGGCCCATCCGGCCATCCAGGCCGTCGGTTTCACGGGTTCGCGTTCGGGCGGCATCGCCCTGATGAAAGTGGCGGCCGAGCGTCCACAGCCGATACCCGTCTATGCTGAAATGAGCAGCATTAATCCCGTCTTCGTGCTGCCGCAAGCGCTGGCTGCCCGTGGCGCGGCGATCGCCAGCGGCTTTGCCGCCTCGCTGACCATGGGCGTGGGCCAGTTCTGCACCAATCCCGGCCTCGTGCTGGGTTTGGAAGGCGCTGACTTTACCGCTTTTGCGGCCGCCGCCGCCGACGCGCTGGTGCCGGCGCCAGCGGCCACCATGTTGACCGCTGGCATCGCCAGCAGCTATGCCAAGGGCGTGGCCGCGCTGGCGCAGCACGCCGACGTGACACCGCTGGTGCAAAACGCGGGCGAAGAAGGCAAGGGCGCCGCCGCCCTGTTCGTCACCTCGGGCGAGGCCTTCCTGGCCAAGCACGACCTGCGCGATGAAGTCTTCGGCCCGGCTTCCCTGCTGGTGGCGTGCCGCGACATGGAACAATTGCTGGCGATCACGGAAAGCCTGGAAGGCCAGCTGACGGCCACCCTGCAGATGGATGCGGGCGACCTGGAAGACGCGCGCCGCCTGTTGCCCGTGCTGGAGCGCCGCGTGGGCCGCATCCTGGCCAACGGTTTCCCGACGGGCGTGGAAGTGTCGACGGCCATGGTGCACGGCGGCCCGTTCCCGGCCACCTCGGATGGCCGCAGCACCTCGGTAGGCACGGCCGCCATCAACCGCTTCCTGCGCCCCGTGTCCTACCAGAACCTGGCGCAGGACTTGCTGCCGGAGTCGCTGCGCGACGATAATCCGCTGGGCATCTGGCGCCGCAAGGACGGTGTATTGGGCAAGGAATGACAGCACGGCGGGCCGTATATCATGCGGCCCGCTGTTGTTGCGCGTAATACCTAAAAAAATAAACAGGTGGAGACAAGATGAAGCAATTGGCGAAATATGGCAGCTTGCAGGGCAAGCGCGTGTTCATTACGGGTGGCGGCAGCGGCATCGGCGAATCCCTGGTGGCGGAGTTTGCCGCCCAGGGTGCCGTGGTGGCGTTTGTCGATATTGCCCGTGAAGCGAGCGAGGCCCTGTGCCGCCGCCTGGCCGAAGCGGGCATGACGGCGCCCCTGTTCCGCCATTGCGACATCACGGATATCCCCGCGCTGCAAGCCGTCATGGCCGAACTGGCCGACAAGCTGGGCGACTTCGATATTCTCGTCAACAATGCCGCCAACGACCAGCGCCACCAGGCGCAGGATGTCACCCTGGAATACTGGAACGAGCGCATTGCCATCAACCAGCGCCCGATGTTCTTCACTTGCCAGGCCGTCTTCGAGGGCATGAAACGCCAGGGCGGCGGCTCGATCATCAACGTCAGTTCGATTTCCTGGCACATGAAGTCGGGCGGCTACCCCGTGTACGCCACCACCAAGGCGGCTGTCGTCGGCTTGACGCGGGGCCTGGCGCGCGATTTCGGCGCGCATAACATCCGCGTCAATACCGTCACGCCCGGCTGGGTCATGACGCAGCGCCAGATCGACCTGTGGGTCGACGACGCGGCGGAACTGGAAATCAAGAAAAGCCAGTGCCTGCCCAATAAACTGATGCCGCAGGACATCGCCGCCATGGTGCTGTTCCTTGCCTCCGATGACGGCGCCATGTGCTCCTCCCAGGAATTCATCGTCGACGCCGGCTGGGTCTGACAAAACGTCCAGGGCGTTGTTGCAGGGTCTTGCCGTACGTTCGTACTGTCTTCGACCTCTGCGCCTAGCCCTGGGCGTTTTGTCGGGTGCGGGCCTTCCCGCAGCCCAATCGCTACCTCCATTGCAGCACCGCTCTTGCCGCCCCAACCCCGCGGCAGGAGAGGCATCGCCACATCCGGAAGCTGAACATGAAAATTCTCGTTTGCAGCATCGCCCTCGTTTGCGCCAGCGCCGCCAGTGCGCAAGGCACGCAGGCATTGCACAGTCCCGACGGCACCTTGCACGTCGAGGTCGCGCCCGGCCCGGCTGGCAGCATCACCTACGCCGTGCAGCGCGCTGGCATGCCCGTCATCCTGCCGTCGGCCCTGGGCCTGCAGTTTGCCGGCCTGGACCTGTCGCGCCAGCTGACCCTGGAGCCAGGCTCGGCCATCACGCCCGTGTCCGAGCGCTATACGATGGCCACGGGCAAGCGCCGTGTCATCGACTATGCGGCCAACGAGCAGCGCTTCAGCGTGAAAAATGCGCAGGGGCACGCCATGGACGTGGTGTTCCGCGTGTCCAACGATGGCGTGGCCTTCCGCTATGTGCTGGACCAGGTGCCTGGCAGGGCCGGGAGCATGTTGCAGGAAAGCACGGCGTTCCGTTTTGCACCGTCCACGCGGGCCTGGCTGCAACCGATGCAGGTGGCGCAGACGGGCTGGATGAACACCAATCCCGCCTACGAAGAACATTACCGCATGGATATCCCGGTGGGCACGCCGTCGCCGCTGGCGGCCGGCTGGGTCTTTCCGGCCCTGTTCAAGTCGGGCGACACCTGGGTGGCGCTGACGGAAGCGGACATGGATGGCAGTTTCCACGCCTCGCGCCTGCAGGCGCATTCCAGGGGCGGCGTCTACCGCATCGGCACGCCGATGGCGGCCGAAGTGGCGCCAGGCGGCGCCTTGCTGGCGCAGGCGGCCACGGGCTTGCGCTCGCCATGGCGCGTGCTGGCCATCGGCAGCCTGGCCACGGTCATGGACAGCACGCTGGGCACTGACCTGGCCGCGCCCGCCATCGCCTTCGACGCGGCCAAGGTGCTGCCCGGCCATGCGGCCTGGAGCTGGGGCTTGCTCAAGGATGACGCTACCGTGTATGCGGTGCAGAAACAGTTCATCGATTACGCGGCCGACATGCGCTGGGACTACGTGCTGGTCGATGCGGACTGGGACCGCCAGATCGGCTACGCGAAAATCGCCGAACTGGCCGCGTATGCGGCAGGCAAGAATGTAGGCCTCTTCCTCTGGTACAACTCCTCGGGCAGCTGGAACAAGACCACTTACTCGCCGAAAGGCAAGCTCTTGACTCAGCAGCAGCGCGCAGCGGAATTTGCGCGCCTGGCCGGCATGGGCATCAAGGGCATCAAGGTGGATTTCTTTGCCGGCGATGGCCAGTCGATGATTGCCTATTATTTGGGCATCCTCAACGATGCGGCGCAACATGGCTTGCTGGTCAATTTCCATGGCGCCACCTTGCCGCGCGGCTGGGCCCGTACGTATCCGAACCTGATGACAGCCGAAGGCGTCAAGGGACTGGAGTTCACCACCTTTGAGCAGCGCGACCAGGATGTCATGCCCGCGCACGCGGCCATGCTGCCGTTTGCGCGCAACCTGTTCGACCCCATGGATTTCACGCCCATGGTATTTGGCGACGTGCCGAATATCCGCCGCGCCACGCGCAACGGCTTCGAACTGGCCCTGCCCGTGCTGTTTTTGTCGGGCGTGCAGAACTTTGCCGAAGTGCCTGCGGGCATGGCCAGCGTCCCTGCCTATGTCAAAACCTTCTTGCAGGAACTGCCGCGTAGCTGGGATGACAGCCGCTTCCTCGATGGCGTGCCCGGCCAGTATCTGATGCTGGCCCGCAAGGCAGGCGAGCGCTGGTATGTGGCCGGCATCAATGCCCAGGATGCGGCGCAGACGTTTACCGTGGACTTGTCCTTCCTGGAAGGCAAGCGCGGCGCCCTGATCACGGACGGCGCCAGCGAGCGTGCATTCAGCCAGCAGGAAATTGCGGCCGGCAAGGCCGTCATCACGATCAAGCCGCATGGCGGCTTTGTAGCCGTATTTAACTAAACCCCAAAAGCAGATACCGGGGGCGGACCCTCAGGGCCCGACCCCGGCTTCTGCACTTGGGTTGTATGAAATTAAAACAACAGGAGACAGCATGAAACTCGTCAATACCAGCATCCTGGCCTTGAGCCTGGTCGTCAGCAGCGCCTTTGCCGCCCCCGTCAATGTCACCATCGACGTGGCCAAGCCGGGTCCCGTGATCAACAAGAACGTCTACGGCCAGTTCGCCGAGCACCTGGGCACCGGTATCTACGAAGGCATGTGGGTCGGCCCGGACTCGCCGATTCCGAACACCAAGGGCTGGCGCAACGACGTGCTGGGCGCGCTCAATCAGTTGCATGTGCCGCTGGTACGCTGGCCGGGCGGCTGCTTTGCCGATGAATACCACTGGAAGGACGGCATCGGCGCGCGCGACAAGCGCCCGACCAAGGTCAACACGAACTGGGGCGGCGTGGAAGAGTCGAACGCCGTCGGCACGCACGAATTCTTCGACCTGGCCGAACTGCTGGGCGCACAGACCTATATCAATGGCAACCTCGGTTCCGGCACGCCGCAGGAAATGTCCGAATGGCTGGAATACATGACCTCGGACAGCAAATCGACCCTGGCCGAACTGCGCCGCAAGAATGGCCGCGCGCAGCCGTATAAAGTCGATTACTTTGGCATCGGCAACGAAGCCTGGGGTTGCGGCGGCAATATGCGTCCGCAGTACTACACCGACCTGTACAAGCACTATCACACCTTCATGAAAACGCCGGAAAGCGCGCGTCCGAAATTCATCGCCAGCGGCGGCAATGACGACGACATCAGCTGGTCCGATACCCTGAGCCGTGAAATCAAGCCGAACATGATGGACGCCATCAGTTTCCACTACTACACGGTGCCGACGGGCGTGTGGGAAAAGAAGGGCGCCGCCACGGGCTTTGGCGAAGATGAGTGGATTTCCACCCTGAGCCGCACCTTGCGCATCGATAGCTTGATCAAGAACAATATCGCCGCCATCGACAAGAACGACCCGTCGAAAAAGACCGGTCTGTACGTCGATGAATGGGGCACCTGGTACGACGTCGAGCCAGGCACCAACACGGGCTTTTTGTTCCAGCAAAACAGCTTGCGCGATGCGCTCGTTGCCGCCCTGAACTTCAACATTTTCCATGCGCACGCCGACCGTGTGCGCATGACGAATATCGCGCAAATGGTCAACGTGCTGCAGGCGATGATCATCACGGACAAGGACAAATATTTCCTCACGCCCACGTATCACGCCTTCCAGATGTACGTGCCGTTCCAGGACGCCACCTCCCTGCCGGTTGCCATCGCCGGCAATGGCAAGTACAGCCTGGGCAAGTTCAGTATTCCTGAAGTGAGCGCCTCGGCCGCGCGCGCCAAGGATGGCAAGGTATACCTGTCGCTGGTCAACACGAACCCGCACAAGGCTGTCGACGTCAACGTGGCCCTGGCTGGCAAGAAAGTGGCCAGCGTGAATGGCCGCGTGCTGACCGCAGGCAAGATGGATGCCGTCAACAGCTTTGCCCAGCCGCAAGCCGTGCAACCGGTGGCGTTTAATGCCAAGGCGCAAGGCGGCAAGCTGACCGTGTCGATCCCGGCCAAGGCCGTGGTGGTGGTCGCCGTCGAGTAAGCCGCCAGCTTCCTGTTGTCTACTCTGTGCCGGCGCGGGAGCTTACCCGCGCCGGCCAGCCGCATCGTGCTGCACGCTGTAGAGAAAGTACTCCATGAACAGAAGAGAAGCTGTACTGGCGCTCGGTAGCGCCATGGCCCTGGCCGCCTGTGGTGGTGGCGGCTCCGATAGCGCGCCGGTGGTGTCGGTCACGCCGCCCGTCGTGCCCCCTGTCGTCCCGCCCGTGGTGCCGCCCGTCGTCACGCCGCCCGAGGTCGTGCCCCCCGTACAAGGCGCCATCACCTTTATCAATGCCTCCGTGCATGACCCGTCCGTCATCAAGGTGGCCGATACGTATTATGTGTTCGGTTCCCACCTGGCGGCCGCCAAGTCCACCGACCTGATGAACTGGAGCAAGATTGCCGAAGGCGTCAACGCCAGCAATCCCCTGTTCAACAATGTCGTCACCAGCCTTGCCGATACCTTTGCCTGGTCGCAAGTGACCGGGCTGTGGGCGCCCGATGTCATCCAGCTCGACAATGGCAAGTTCGCCATGTACTACAACAGCTGCAAGGGCGATTCGCCCCGATCCGCCATGGGCCTGGCCCTGGCCGATGCGGTGCAAGGCCCGTACGTCAACCAGCGCATCTTTTTGAAATCGGGCATGTGGGGCCAGGTCAGCGAAGATGGCGTGACCATCTACGATGCGCTGACGCAACCGAACGTGGTCGACCCGAACACCTTCCGCGACGCGGCGGGCAAGCTGTGGATGATCTACGGCTCGTACTCGGGCGGTATTTTCATCCTCGCCATGGACCCGGCCACGGGCTTGCCTGTCGCGGGGCAGGGCTATGGCCAGCACGTGATCGGCGGCAACCATAGCCGCATCGAGGGCGCCTACGTGCTGTACAGCCCGCAAACGCAGTATTACTACCTGTTCACTTCGTTCGGCGGCCTGGACGCGAACGGCGCCTACAATATGCGCGTGGCCCGCTCGCGCAATCCGGACGGTCCCTACGTGGACGCCAAGGGCAAGGACATGCGGCAAGTCAAGTCGAATCCCGCCCTGCCGCTGTTCGACGACGCCTCCATCGCGCCTTTCGGCCAGAAGCTGATGGGCAACCATCAATTCGCGCTGGCAACAGGCGAGACGGGCACGCCGCTGGGATATGTGTCGCCAGGACACAATTCGGCCGTGTACGATGCCGCCACGCAGCAGTATTTCCTCATCTTCCATACGCGCTTCCCGAACACGGGCGAGCTGCACGAGATCCGCGTGCACGAGCTGTTCATCAACGCCGATGGCTGGCTGGTGGCCGCACCCTTCCGCTATGTGCCGCTGAGTAAAAGCGTCACGCCGCTGACGGCGCCAGTGACGGCCACGGAAGTGGCGGGCAGCTATAAACTGATCAACCATGGCAAGGATATTTCCACGGCGCTCAAGCTGTCGCAATCCATCACCCTGCTGGCGAACGGCACCATCACGGGCGCGCATACGGGGACGTGGCAGCACCAGGGCAGCAACCTGATCGCCATCACCCTGGCGTCCGGCGGCTTGTTCAATGGCGTGCTGTCGCGCCAGTGGAATGGCAATGCGAACGCTTTTGTCGTCACGTTCACGGCGCAGTCCATCGATGGCGTGTCGCTGTGGGGCGCCCGCACGGGCAATTAATTACAAGTAAAGGAACACATGATGCAAACGCTCAAGCGCGGCCTGGCCGCTGTTACCGCCACCCTGATGGCGCTGTCCTGCCATGCCGCGCAAGTGAGCGTGCACGACCCCGTGATGGCCAAGGAAGGCGACACGTATTATTTGTACAGCACGGGTCCCGGCATCACTTTCTACAGTTCCAAAAACATGGTGGACTGGCAGCCGGAAGGGCGCGTCTTTGCCGGCCAGCCCACGTGGGCGAAAACAGCCGCGCCATCGTTCGACGACCATGTGTGGGCGCCCGACGTGCAGTTTCACAACGGCAAATATTACCTGTACTACTCGGTGTCCGGCTTCGGCAAGAACACCTCGGGCATTGGCGTGACCGTCAACACTACCCTGAATCCCCGCTCGCCCAACTACCGCTGGGTCGACCAGGGCATGCTGCTGCAATCGGTGCCCGAGCGCGACGAATGGAACGCCATCGATTCGAACATCATTACGGACAAGCAGGGCACGCCGTGGATGTCGTTCGGCTCGTTCTGGAACGGCATCAAGCTGGTGAAACTGAACGCCGACTGGAAAACGATTGCGGAACCGCAAGAGTGGCACTCGCTGGCGCGCCGCGTGCCGCTGCCGCCAAAAAGCGGCGAATTCAAGCCGGCGCCGGAAGAAATCGAAGCGCCGTTCATCTTCCAGCGCGGCGACGAGTATTTCCTGTTTGTCTCGTGGGGCCTGTGCTGCAAGAAAGCCGACAGCACCTACCACCTGGCCGTGGGACGCTCAAAAAGCGTGACGGGGCCCTACCTGGACAAGGATGGCCGTGACATGGCGCAGGGCGGCGGCACGGTGCTGCTGAAGGGCGACAAGGATTGGCAGGGCCTGGGCCACAACAGCGCGTATACCTTTGACGGCAAGGATTACCTGGTGCTGCACGCGTATGAAACGGCGGACGACTACTTGCAGAAACTCAAGATCATGCCCATGACGTGGGACAAGGATGGCTGGCCGCAAGTCGATCCGCGCGACTTGAACCGCTATCAAAGCCGCCAGTTGCCTGCCGCTACCGCCAAACCGTAAGGACGCACCGTGAAAAAAACCTTGTTGACGCTGGCGCTGGCCGCCGGCGGGCTGGTCACGCCTGTGCCGCAGGCGGCCGAGCTGTTTCCCCTCTCGGCCGTGCGCCTGGGTGCCGGGCCGTTTCTCGATGCGCAGACGACGGACCTGCATTACCTGATGGCCTTCGACCCGGATAAATTGCTGGCGCCGTTTCGCCGCGAGGCGGGCCTGCCGCAGCCCAAGCCCGGCTATGGCAACTGGGAAGCGACGGGCCTGGACGGCCACATGGGCGGACATTATCTGTCGGCGCTGGCCCTGATGTTCGCTTCCACGGGCGACGCGCAGGTGCGCGAGCGCCTCGACTACGTGCTGGCGGAATTGCAGAAATGCCAGGAAGCCAATGGCAATGGCTACCTGGGCGGCATTCCCGACGGCAGCGCCGCCTGGCAAGCCGTCGCGAAAGGACAGATGCAGGCGGACACTTTCTCCGTCAACGGCAAGTGGGTGCCATGGTACAACCTGCACAAGGTGTACGCGGGCTTGCGCGACGCCTACCAGCAGGCGGGCAGCGAACAGGCGAAAACCATGCTGATCGCCTTGTCGGACTGGGCCGTCAAGCTGTCGGACGCCTTGAGCGACGAGCAGATGCAAGCCATGCTGCGCGCCGAACATGGCGGCATGAATGAAGTGCTGGCCGACGTCTACACGATGACGGGCGAGCAGCGCTACATGGACCTGGCCGTGCGCTTCTCGCACCAGGCCATCCTGCAGCCCCTGGTGGCGCAGCAGGACAAGCTGACGGGCCTGCATGCGAATACGCAAATCCCGAAAGTCATCGGTTTCGAGCGCATCGGCGCACTGACTGGCCGGCGCGACTGGCAGCAGGCGGCGCAGTTCTTTTGGCAAACCGTGCACGACAAGCGCACGGTGGCCATCGGCGGCAACAGCGTCAAGGAACATTTCCACGACGAACACGACTTTAGCTCGATGGTGGAGGAAGTCGAAGGACCGGAAACCTGCAATACCTACAATATGCTCAAGCTCACCGAGCAATTGTTCCAGCGCGACGAACAGGTGAAATACACGGATTACTACGAACGCGCGCTGTACAACCACATCCTGTCGTCGCAGCGCCCGGGCACGGGCGGCTTCGTGTATTTCACGCCCATGCGCCCGAACCACTACCGCGTGTATTCGGAAGTGGACAAGGGCATGTGGTGCTGCGTGGGTTCCGGCATCGAAAGCCAGGCCAAGTATGGCGAGTTCATCTACGCCCACGAGGGCGACGCGCTGTACGTGAACCTGTTCATGGCCTCCACCCTGGACTGGCAGGAGCAGGGCGTCACCATCGTCCAATCGACACAGTTCCCCGACCAGGACACGACGCGCATCACAGTGCAAGGCAACAAGACCTTCAGCATGAAGATCCGCTACCCGCGGTGGGTGGCCAAGGGCAAGCTGCGCGTCAAACTCAATGGCAAGGCCATGCGCGTGCACGGCGCGCCGGGCGAGTACGTGACCATCACGCGCGCCTGGAAGAGCGGCGACAGCGTGGACGTGGTGCTGCCGATGCGCACGCGCCTGGAACAGATGCCGGACCAGTCGAATTACTATGCCGTGCTGCATGGCCCCATCGTGCTGGCCGCCAAGACGCAGCCGTTCGCCAACGAGCAACTGAATTATTTTGCCGACGACTCGCGCATGGGGCATATCGCCCAGGGGCAAGTCTGCCCGCTGGAATCGTCGCCCCTGTTCGTCAGCGACACCAAGGAGTTCATGCACAAGATCAAGCCCGTCAAGGGCCAGCCGCTGACGTTTACGGCACCCGGCCTGATCCAGGGCAAGGATGCGGCGACCTTGAAACTGATTCCGTTCTTCCGCCTGCACGATGCACGCTACATGCTGTACTGGCCCGTGTCCACGCCCGCCAACCTGGCGCAGCTGCAGGAAAAGACCCGGCAGGCGGAAGCGCAGCGCCTGGCCCTCGATGCGCTCACCATCGACCAGGTGGCGCCCGGCCAGCAGCAGCCGGAATCGGACCATTTTTTCCTGGCCGAAGGGGGAGAGAACGGCGTCAACAAGGGCATGCACTGGCGCCACGCCACAGGCTGGTTCAGTTATGTGTTGAACGACCCGCAAGGCGAGGCGGCCACCCTGCGCCTGACCCTGTCCACCCTCGATGCGGGCCGGACCTTCGACGTGCTGGTGAATGGCACGAAGCTGCAGACGGTTGCCGTGGCGGCCGACGCGCCGCAGGAGCTGCATACGTTTGACATCGCCATTCCCAAGGCGCTGGTAGCGGCGGCGAACGGCAAGCTGGTGGTGAAATTTGTCGCCGGCAAGGACTCCGTGGCCGGTGGCTTGTACGGGCTGCGCCTGCTGCGCTGAGCCGCAGGAGCGAGCCGGGACGCCATCCAGTGATACGCAAATCGGTATCGCAAGCGAAAAAGAATTGATTGGATGGCTATGTTGCTTTCTCCTACCATGGGTTCATAAAAACCGCCCATCCGGCATCCGGCTGTGATGGTATTCCAATAAAAACTGGAGACAAGAATGACATTGACACGCCGCACCCTCCTCGCCAGCGCCATGCTGCTGGCAAGCACCTTCGCCACTTCCACCGCCTTCGCCGCCAAGCCCCTCGTCATGGGCTTTTCGCAAGTGGGCGCCGAGAGCGAATGGCGCACCGCCAATACCGTCTCCATTAAAGATGCTGCCAAGAAAGATGGCGTCACCCTGAAATTTGCCGATGCCCAGCAAAAGCAGGAAAACCAGGTCAAGGCGCTGCGCTCCTTCATCGCGCAAAAGGTCGACGTCATCGCCTTCTCGCCCGTGGTCGAGTCGGGCTGGGATACCGTGTTGCGCGAAGCCAAGGCCGCCAAGATTCCCGTCATCCTGACGGACCGCGCCGTCAATGTGGCCGACAAGTCGCTGTACGTGACCTTCATCGGTTCCGACTTCGTGGAAGAGGGCCGCCGCGCCGGCCAGTGGCTGCTCGAGCACGCCAAGAAGACCCCGGATGCCACCCTGAACATCGTTGAACTGCAGGGCACGGTCGGTTCCGCGCCCGCCATCGACCGCAAGGCGGGCTTCCTGGAAGTGGTAGGCAAGAATCCGAAGATGAAGATCATCCGTTCGCAAACGGGCGACTTTACGCGCGCCAAGGGCAAGGAAGTGATGGAAGCGTTCCTGAAGGCGGAAGGCAAGAAGATCAACGTACTGTACGCCCACAATGACGACATGGCCATCGGTGCCATCCAGGCCATCGAGGAAGCGGGCATGAAGCCGGGCAAGGACATCATCATCATTTCCATCGATGGCGTCAAAGGCGCGTTCGAGGCCATGATCGCCGGCAAGCTCAATGTCACCGTGGAATGCAGCCCGCTGCTGGGCCCGCAACTGATGTCCATCGCCCGCGATGTGGTGGCCGGCAAGCCCGTGCCGGCGCGTATCACGACGGTGGAAGGCGTGTTCCCTGCCGAGGTGGCCGCGAAGGAATTTCCTAACCGTAAATACTAAGCTTGCCGCATGATGAATACGCAAGCGCATCAAGACGCCGCGCCAGCTCCCTTGCTGGAGTTGCGCGGCATCAGTAAATCCTTTCCCGGCGTCAAAGCCCTCAGCAATGTCGCCCTGCGCCTGTATCCGGGCGAAGTGCATACCCTGATGGGGCAAAATGGCGCCGGCAAGTCGACGCTGATCAAGGTGCTGACGGGCGTGTACACGCCCGACAGCGGCCAGATCCTGCTCGACGGCAAGCCGATCGCCCCGGCGTCCACCTCGGATGCGCAGCTGCTCGGCATCAGCACCGTGTACCAGGAAGTCAATCTGTGCCCGAACCTGTCGGTGGCGGAAAACATTTTTATCGGCCGCTATCCGCGCCGCTTCGGCGGCATCGACTGGCGCAGCATGCAGCAGCAGGCGCGTGCCTTGCTGCAGCAATTGCAGATCGATATCGATGTCACGGCGCAACTGTCCAGCTTTCCGCTGGCCATTCAGCAAATGGTGGCCATTTCGCGCGCGCTGAATATTTCCGCACGCGTGCTGATCCTGGACGAACCCACGTCCAGCCTCGACGAGGCGGAAGTCAATCTGCTGTTTTCCGTGCTGCGCCGCCTGCGCGAGCAGGGCATGGCGATTCTGTTCGTGACGCACTTCCTCGACCAGACCTACGCCATTTCCGACCGCATCACCGTCATGCGCAATGGCGAGCGCGAAGGCGAGTATGCGTGCAGCGAACTGTCGCGCCTGGCGCTGGTGAATAAAATGATCGGCGTGGCAGCCGATACGCAGGAGCAAGAGCTGAACCTGGCGCAGGAAGCGGGCGCGGCCAGCTTTGGTCCCACGGTGCTGGAAGCGCAGGGACTGGGCCGCAAGGGCGCCTTGCTGCCCATGGATTTCCACATCCGCCAGGGTGAATTGCTGGGCCTGGCCGGCTTGCTGGGCTCGGGCCGCACGGAACTGGCGCGGCTGCTGTTTGGCGCCGACAAGGCCGACTCCGGCAGCATCATGGTGCATGGCAAGCCGCGCCACTTCAGCGTGCCGCGCGATGCGATTGCGGCCGACATCGGCTTTTGCTCGGAAGACCGCAAGCACGAAGGAGCGATCTTGTCGCTCTCCGTGCGCGAAAACATCATTCTTGCCTTGCAGGCCCGCACGGGCTTGCTGCGCGCCATTCCCTTCAAGCGCCAGCAGGCGCTGGCCGATGAATATGTGAAGGCGCTGGGCATCAAGACGGCCAGCATCGAGACGCCGATCGGCAGCTTGTCTGGCGGTAATCAACAGAAAGCCTTGCTGGCGCGCTGGCTGGTGACCTCGCCGACCATGCTGATCCTCGATGAACCGACGCGCGGAATCGACGTGCGCGCCAAGCAGGAAATCATGAGCTATGTCAGCAAGCTGTGCCGCAAGGGCATGGCAATTTTGTTCATCTCGTCCGAATTGCCGGAAGTGCTGCGCTGCAGCGACCGCATTCTCGTCATGCGCGACCGCAAGGCCTGCGGCGACTATGCGCGTGGCGAGCTTGACGACAGTTCCGTGCTGCAAGTGATCGCCGGAGAGACAGCATGAGCATGACCACACCGCCGTCCGCGGCGCCCATCGAGGCGGTACGGGCGGCCTCCACCACGGATTCCTCCATTGTGCATAGCGTTTTACATCATCCATTGAGCCGGCCCCTGGCCGCGCTGTTTTTGCTGCTGCTGGTCGATTTCTTCGCCATCCCCGGCTTTTTCCACCTGGAAGTGCGCGATGGCCACCTGTACGGCAGCGTGATCGACATCGTCAACCGCGCCGCGCCGCTGATGCTGGCGGCGCTGGGCATGACCCTCGTCATCGCCACGCGCGGCATCGACATTTCCGTCGGTGCCGTCGTGGCCCTGTCCGGCACCGTGGCCGCCATGCTGATCGGCGGCACCATGGTGATGGACAACGGCGTGCCCACCTATGTGAGCAACATTCCCATGGGCTGGGCGCTGGCGGCGGCCCTGGGCGCGGCCCTGCTGTGCGGCGCCTGGAATGGCGTGCTGGTGGCGGGCCTGGGCTTGCAGCCCATCGTCGCCACCCTGATCCTGATGGTGGCCGGGCGTGGCCTGGCGCAACTGCTGACGGATGGCCAGATCGTCACCGTCTACTACCAGCCCTTCTTCTTCATTGGCAGCGGCTATCTGTTCGGCTTGCCGTTTTCCCTGTTCCTCGTCGCTGCCGTGTTCATCATCACGGCCGTGCTGATGCGCAAGACCGCCTTGGGCCTGTTCATCCAGGCCGTCGGCATCAACCCCGTCGCCGCGCGTCTGGCGGGCATTAAGACGGCCACGCTGATCTTTTTTGTCTACGTCTTTTGCGCCGCCTGCGCGGGCCTGTCGGGCCTGATGATCAGTTCGAACATCAAGAGCGCCGACGCGAACAACGCGGGCCTGATGCTGGAACTCGACGCCATCCTGGCCGTCACCTTGGGCGGTACTTCCTTAGCCGGCGGCAAGTTCAGCCTGGTGGGCAGCATGATCGGCGCCCTCATCATCCAGACCCTGACCTACACCATCTATTCGCTGGGCGTGCCGCCGGAAGTGAACATGGTCGTCAAGTCGGTCGTCGTCTTCCTCGTCTGCCTGTCGCAATCGTCGGAATTCAAGCAATTGCTGCATCGGAGAAAAGCATGAAGGGCTTGCTGCACACCCCGTATTTCACCTCGCTCGTCACTGTCCTGCTGCTGGTGGTGATGCTGGGCCTGGGAGGCGCCGCCTACCCTGGCCTGCTGTCGACGCAAGTCATTTTTAACTTGTTGATCGATAACGCCTTTTTGCTGGTGATCGCCGTCGGCATGAGCTTCGTGATTGTTTCCGGCGGCATCGATTTGTCCGTCGGCTCCGTGCTGGCCCTGTCGACCATGATTGCCGCCTGGCTGCTCAACGTGGCGCACTGGCCGCCGACCCTGGTGATCGCCACCGTGCTGGCGCTGGGTGCCGTGTTTGGCGCCAGCATGGGCGCGCTGATCCATTATTTCAAGTTGCAGCCTTTCATCGTCACCCTGGCCGGCATGTTTCTGGCACGGGGCCTGTGCTACCTGATCAGCATCAATTCCATCACCATCGACGACCCGCTGTTCGTTGCCATGTCGCAGACCCAGCTGAGCTTCCTGGGCGGCTTTGTCTCGCCGGGCGTGGTGATTGCCGTGGCGACCTTGCTGCTGGCCATCTGGCTGGCGCACGCCACGCCGTTCGGCCGCGCCGTGTACGCGATCGGCGGCAATGAACAGTCGGGCCTGATGATGGGCTTGCCAGTGGGCCGCACCAAGGTGCTGATCTACGCCTTCAGCGGCTTCTGCGCCTCGCTGGGTGGCGTGCTGTTCGCCTTCTACATGCTGTCCGGCTATGGCTTGCATGCGCAGGGCACGGAACTGGACGCGATCGCCGCCGTCGTCATCGGCGGCACCTTGCTCAGCGGCGGCTACGGCTATGTGGCCGGCGCCCTGTCCGGCGTGCTGGTGCTGGGCACCATCCAGACCCTGATCGCCTTTGACGGCACGCTCAGTTCCTGGTGGACGAAGATCGTCATCGGCGGCCTGCTGTTTGTCTTTTGCGTCGTGCAAAGACTGATGGCCATGGGCCAGAAAAATACCAACGGGAGTTAACTTTTATGTTGAAGCAAAAAACACGTGCCGCGGCCATCGGCATGGCGGCAGCGCTCGCCTGCGCCACATTCGGCGCGCAGGCGGCCAATCCGATCGTGAAAAATATCTACACGGGCGACCCGGCCGCGCTGGTCGACAATGGCAGAGTCTATCTGTACGTGGGCCACGATGAAGCCAGCGCCACGGACACGGATTACCGCATGCATGAATGGCGCGTGTATTCGTCGTGCGACATGGCGAACTGGACGGATCACGGCTCGCCCGTGCGCTTTTCCACCTTTGCCTGGGCGGGAAAAGATGCGTGGGCCGGCGACATCGTCAAGCGCGGCAGCAAGTATTATTTCTACTCGACCGTCGACCATAAAAGCATCCCCGGCAAAGCCATCGGCGTAGCCGTGTCCGACAGCCCGACAGGCCCGTTCGTCGACGCGCGCGGCAGCGCCCTGATCACCAACGACATGACGAAGCAGACGGCCATTCCTTGGGACGATATCGACCCGGCCGTCTTCATCGATACGGATGGCCAGGCCTATATTTACTGGGGCAACACGGTCTTGAAGTATGCGAAGCTGAAAGCCAACATGACGGAGCTGGACGGCCCGATCCTCACCTTCGGCATGGATGCGTTTACGGAAGCGGCGTACATGCACAAGCATGCGGGCACGTATTACCTGTCGTACTCGCGCAACTTCCCGGAAGAAACGGCGTATTCGACGGGGCCGACGCCCACGGGTCCGTGGCATTTCCGCGGCACCATCATGGACAAGAACGCCGTGGTGAAAACCATTCACCAGGCCATCATCGAGTTCAACGGCAAGTCCTACATCTTCTATCACAACGATAAATTGCCCGGTGGCGGCGAATACCGCCGCTCTGTCGCCGTGGAAGAACTGAAATACAAGCCGGACGGCACCATCGAGTTCATCCACCAGACGCAGCAGGGTCCGGCGGCGAACCCCGGCGCGGCCTGCAAGGCCGGTTAAGCAGGCGTTGTTTTCACGTACAAAAAGGAGAAATACCGATATCTATAATATCGGTATCAGCTAGAAACTGATATCGATCATGATATGATTTATTCATGGATACCCTCAACCCCAACTGGTTCTTGCGAGCCCGCCTGAAGACGCGGCAATTGCTGCTGCTGATCGCCCTTGACGAGCAGCGCAACATCCATCGCGCGGCGGAAGAGTTGCACATGACGCAGCCGGCCGCGTCCAAGCAAATCAAGGATCTGGAAGAGATGCTCGACGTGCGCCTGTTCGACCGCTTGCCGCGCGGCATGGAGCCGACCATCTACGGCGAGACGATGATACGCCACGCGCGCATGGCCTTGACCAGCCTGTCGCTGGCGCATGACGACATCGTGGCCCTGAAGTCGGGCCTGACGGGCCAGGTGGAAGTGGGGGTCATCATGACGCCGGCCATGGCCTTGTTGCCGCGCGCCATTGCGCGCATCAAGCAGCAGGCGCCGCTGATGCGCATCGGCGTGCACCTCGAGCACAGTAATACCCTGATGGACATGCTGCAGCACGGTACCCTCGACTTCATGATCGGGCGCATCCTGGAAAAGGAAAGCAGCGCAGGGCTGATCTACGAGGAATTGACGGAAGAGCCGGCCAGCGCCGTGGCGCGCAATGGCCATCCGCTGCTATCGCGCAAGAATCTGCAACTGAAAGACCTGGCGGGCCAGCCGTGGATCTTGCCGCCGCAAGGCAGCATCCTGCGCCACCGCTTCGACATGATGTTCCGCCGCGCCAGCCTGGAACCGCCTGTCGACGTCGTCGACACGACCGCCTTGCTCCTGATCACGTCCTTGCTGCAGCAGACGGATTCCCTGCACGTGATGCCGACGGAAGTGGCGCACTACTACGCATCCCTGAACGTGCTGAGCATCCTGCCGATCGAACTGCCGTGCAAGATGGATGCCTTCGGCATCATCCGCCAGCAGGATCATTTGCTGTCGCCCGGGGCGGATATGCTGTTAAAAGCCGTACGCGCCACGGCCGCTGACATGTACTGAATCGTCGCTGTGGGAGCTGTGTCGGATTACGCGTTCCGCTAATCCGACCGACGGTCAACAACCACATGTATTGAATCGATGCCGTGGTGCTTGTGTCTGTGCGCACCACTGCTGCGGACATGTGTTGAATTGTCGCTGTAGGAGCTGTGTCGGATTGCGCGTTCCGCTAATCCGACCTGCGGATGGCACGGTAACAGGTAGGTCGGATTAGCCCGCAGGGCGTAATCCGACAATGCCCGCGCAGCATGCTCAATCGGGCACTTCAAAGAAGAACAGCTGCACCAGGCGGCCATTCTCCGGCGTGTCGCCAAACACATTGCTGATCGAGTGAAAGTAGTGTCCCTTGTAGACGATCAGGCGGTTGTGGCGCATGGGTACTTCCAGCAGCGCTTGCCAACTGTCGCGCTGTTCCTGCAGGTCATTGAATTTCTGCACTGTGCTGTTTGGCAGCCAGCGTTTTTGGAAATCCTTGAAGCTGGCGTAGCCACCCGCTTTCACGTCGGCCTCCGGTAGTCTCCGGTACCAGCCGCTGGGCTGGTGGCGCCAGAAGGTGGTGCCGCCCTGGCACTGCTCGGGCGGGTTCAAATACAGCACGCCCGCGTAGAAATTGAAATTGTTGCCCGTCTCGTTGTCCACGTGGATATCCGTGCGCGCCATGGCGTCCGCATAGCTGAGGCGGTAGGAGCCGTTGTCGGGCGAGATGAAACGGATGGGGCGGCCTAGCGCCGTGGCGATGCGTTCCATGATGGCTTGACTCGGCTGGCCATCCGTCTGGCTGCCCGGATAGTTCTGTCCCGCATAGCGCTGCTGCGCGAACGGCAGCGTCAACGCCTGCGCGCGCCAGGCGGCCGGGTCGGGCAGGAAATCGTCGAGGATGTGCAGGTCTGTTTCGCGCAGGAAGTCTTGCAGCCCGGCGGCCACCTCCGGCACGCTGGACTGTTCGCTGCCCGCTGGCGCAGGGTGGGCAAAGCCGATGCGGCAGCTGTCCGCCAGCGCCGGGTGCAGCGCCAGGGCTTGCGCGTAGCGGGCCAGCGCCAGTTCCTGCTGCCCCGTGCGGTAGTACAGCTCGGCCAGGCCCTGCAGGGTTTGCCAGCGTTGCGGGCGCAGCGCGTGGGCGCGTTCCAGTTCGGCGATGGTTTCCTGCAGGTGCTGTTTCCCCAGCAGCAATTCCGCATGGCTGATGGCGAAATCGTGCTCGTGCGGGGCCAGCCGCGCCGCCGTGGCATAGCTGGCCAGCGCCGCTGCGCTGCCCGTGCCGCGCAGCACATTGCCCAGGTTGTAGTGGAACAGGGCATTGTCCGGCTGCTGCTTGAGCGACAGTTTTAACAGGCCCAGGCCGATGGTGCCCTGGCCCAGCTCCAGCATCGCCAGGCCCTGGAAATGCTGCGCTTCGGCCAGGGCCGGGTCCTGCTTGTAGGCCGCCTGGTAGGCGTTGATCGCCTCGATCAGCTTGCCTTGCTGCTGCAGTTGCCGGCCCTTGGCCAGCTGTTGTTCCGCCAGTGTCTGTTCGCCCATGTCTCACTCTCGATGTCGTTGGCGAATAGTGTAACTGCAAGTGGCGAGGTCGTGAACCCAAAACGAAGGCCGGGGTCGGCCCCTCAGGGTTCGACCCCGCTACCTGACCTTGGGCTTACATCGCTTGTTGAACGGGAATTTCTTCCCCATTCAGCTTGATCGCCACCTTGACGATCTGCGCCTTGACCTGGTTGCTGGCCATGTCCGCTTCCTGGGCGTAGGCATACACGATGATGGCAAAGTCCTTGTAGCCGCTGCGCGCCGCTTCGATCTTGCGGGCCGCGTCCTGGTCCACTTTCAGCAGCGAGTAGCCATCGCCATTCGTGAACGCCAGCTTGTAGTCGCCGTTGTCGTACATGTAGTAATACGTGCCCGCTTCGGCGAACTTGGCGGGGAAGGCGGCCTTGTCCATCGCGTACGGCGACAGCGCGCCCTGGCCGTTGATCTGATAGCGCAGGTAGCGCTTGGTTTTCGCCTCATTGACCTTGGCGTCGATCTGCGGTTTCAGGGCGTCGAGCACTTCCTGTTTGCGGAAGGCATCGTTGCTGCCCGCATATTCGCGCGAGATGCGCTGCGCCACGGCCGCGTAGTCGGGCGGCACGCCGGACAGGGCGAGGTAGCTGTACATCAACTGGTTGCCGCTGGTGATGTCGACATAGCTCGATGTTGGCGTGGCGGCGTCCGCTTGCGGCAGGCTGGCGGCGGCCGCCTTCACTTGCGCCTTGGCGGCCAGGTCGGCGACATTCGCGGCGACGGGGGCGGAGGCCGCTGGTGCGGCGTTATCCGTTTTGCCGCAGGCGGACAGGAGGACGGCGATGGCGAGCAGGGCGGGGAGGGTGCGGTTCATGATATTTCCTTTAAGATCAGTTAAAAGGTAGTGACGGTGTTAATTTTTAGGGTTGTGAAAGTCACGGCAGCGCTGAAAACCGTAGCGAGCAAGCCCAATGCCGGGTTGAGTAGCGGAACCGTACTTTATGTACGGTGAGCAACGCCGACCCGGAAGTGGGCTGCGCAGTAGGTTTTCAGTGCTTGCCTCCCAAGCGTTTGTATTCGCCCACGCCGTAAGCGGCCAGGACGATGGATGCGGCCAGCACCAGGTAAAAACCGATGCCGAACGAGAGTCCTTGCCAGACCTGGCCCAGCATTTCGCTGGCCATCTGCTCTGCCATGCGGGCCGCGCGGGTGCCCATGATGCCGCCCATGGCGCTGCCCGCATCGCTGACGGCGCCCTTGATCTTGATGAACAGCAAGCTGCTGTGGATGACGATGAACAGCAAAGGAGCGCACTTGCCCAGCGCCGCTTTCGGGTGGCTGCTGGCCATGGTGGCGAAGCATCCGGCAATGGCCAGCAGGAAGAAAAATTGTGCGGAGGTAAAACCGCCGCCGCCATCGCGGGCAAAGCTCTCCAGGCTGTCGGCGGACAGGCCCAGCAGCTGCCAGTAGGTGCGCGAGACGCTGGCGAACAGGCGGATGCCGATGGTGTTGAAGATAAAGGCGCCGGCGATCAGGACGCCCAGGCTGGCCAGCACCTTGATGCCCAGGGCGGACACGGCCCGGCCCCACAGCTGCTGGCTTTTTTCGCGCGCCAGTTTCGCCGCGCCGGCCATTTCTTCCTGCGCCAGTTGCTGTGTCGCCACGGCGCTGACGGTGTCGAGGCTGCCTGTATCGTCAAAGCGCACGTCGACGACGGCGTTGATGGCGGGCGCCACGTCCGAGCGCCAGTGCGTGGCCACGTCGAACGCATGTTGAATGCCTGCCACGCTGACGGAACCTTGTCCGCTGGGCTGATAGGCGAGGATACGGCCACGTTGCGTGGCGCTGCTTGCTGCTGGGCTGGATGCGTGCATGGAATTTCCCTGAGAGCTGTCATGCTTTATTGCATGTACCCACGGATAACGGGGGCAGCTCAGGGAAATACAAAATTTTTTCAGATTATTTTTTGGGCGGCTGCATCAGGTCCTTGGCGGCGCCCTGGTAATCCTTCATCAAGCCCATGAAGGCGTCCTGCAAGTGGCGTGCCGCGTCCTGCGGCGGCGCGCCCGTGCGCCGCGCCAGGTCGAATTTATACGCATGGGCGGGGCTGTAGCCGGCCTGCGATGCGGCGTCGAGCAGCACGCCCGCGCGTTTCAACGAGGCCGGGTCGCCCTTGACCATCAGCAATTCCGCCAGATAGGTCTGGGCGATGGGAAAGTCCTTGGCGGCGGCTTTTTCCAGCCACTGCATGCCCGCCTTCGGCTGCTTGATGCCGGCGTCGCCGCCGCCGATGCCGTAGCCGAGCGCCGTCAGCGCGACCAGGTCGCCCGTGCGTGCGCGCTTTTCCAGCTGCTGGCGGGGAAACGGCCGTGCCGCGATCTGCATGCGGATTTCATAGTTGATCTCTTGCAGCACATTGCCTGGCCACACTTTCGCACTGGGGGCCGTGCTGGCCACCGCCGGGGGCACCGGGGCTGGCGCGGGCGCCGGAGCGCGCATGCCGCTGTTGCCTGCGGCCAGCACACCAGGTGCTGGCTGGCTGACGCCCTTGCCGCTGCCCATGTTCAGCACCAGGCGCGCCGACGTTTCGCCGAACGACACGCGCGGTTTTTGCACGTCGTGCGTCATGGCGGCAACCCTGGCCGCCACTTGCGAAAATACATCGCCCATGGGCAAGCCCGGTGCATCGAGCGCGTCGAGCAGGGCGCTGGTGTACGGGCTGTTGCGCGAATCGGGCGACCAGAAATCGCGCGCCAGGGCGCCGGGGCCGGCCGAATAGGCGATCACCACGCCGCGCGGCGCTTGCGTGTCGGCAAAGCCGTGGCTGGCCGCATTGCTGCCGCCGGGCACAGGCACGGTGGCACCGCCGCGCGTATATTCCTGGCGGCAGGCGTCGAGGATCAGCACGGCGCCGCGCGCGCCCGTGCGCTGCAGGTCGCCCGCCAGGCTGGAAACGGACACGCCCTGCGCGGCAATGGCCGACGCGCTCAGCGCGTTCATGTTCGCGCCCAGCGGCAGCACATAGTTCGCTTCGCCTGCCTGCGCGCCGTGGCCCGCGTAAAACACCAGGGCGATGTCGGCGCCGCGCGCCTGCGTGGAAAATTGCGCCGAGGCCTGTTGTAATTGCGCCGCCGTGATGTCCGTGCGCAGCAGCACTTCAAAGCCCAGGCGGCGCAAGCGTTCGGCCATGGCGCGCGCATCGTTGACGGGGTTCAACAATGGCTGCGGATACGCGGCATTGCCGATCACCAGCGCGATGCGCTTGCCGGGGGCCGCTGGCGCGCTGGCCTGCACGGCGGCCTGCGCCAGGTTGGCGCAAAGTAAACAGAACAGGCTCAGGAACAAGGGAATCAGGCGTTGCATCGGCGGCTCGGAAATTGTCGTGGAAGTAACAAAAGTTAGCGATTTCCAGTGTGGTATGAGAAAATTGCTCGAATGCATTTTACCTGACTGACAAGTTTGTCTTGTTGTCCAGCGTATTTCTTCTTTACCGGCGAGCCTTGCTTCCGGCCAGTGGCGCGCGCCGCCCCCACACATGATCGGACCGGCTGTGCAATCGGAACAATTTGAACCTATTCATGCTTTCTGGACCCGCCGCCAGCAGCTGACGCAAGGCGAACTGGGCGAGTTTTACCAGCGCGTCATCGCCGCGCTGACGCCATGCCGCCCGCGCGAGGCTGCATCGCTGGGCGAGTCCCTGGCCGACCTGCGGCACCAGTTCTTCATTGAAAAAGTCCTGCACGGCGACAGCGATGCGGCGCCCCATCACGTGGGCGCCCTGTTCCTGTACTTCAAGCGCTTCATCATCGACCAGCTGCGCAAGCAGCGCGATGACGACGATGCCGATGCGCAAGAGGGCTGCGACCTGCAGGCGCCCGACTCTTATGCCGAGCCGCTGCGCGACTACCAGCTGACGCCACTGCAAGTGCGCGACGCGGCCGACCTGTTCATCACGACCTTGCCGCATGACTTGATCTTGCTGCTGCGCCATTGCGGCTGCGGCGGCATGCCCGTCAAGGAACTGGCCGAACAGATCGCGTCGGCGCATTACCACGGCGGCAAGCTGGGCCTGGTGCACAAGCAGAAGGGCGAGGCCAATAGCGCGGGGCGCCAGGTGGTCGAACCGGCCCACCGCGCCACCCTGCTGGGCAGCTGGGTCTTGAACCTGCTCAAATTGCGCGTGGGCGATGGCCTGGCGGCACGCGACCTGCAGGCGGCGCAAATAGTTTTGGATATTTTGTGCCTGGCCGCGTTATCCCTGCACATGGACCCCGCGTCCACTCCCTCGAACCCCGATGAAAGGCCTTCGGCATGAATGCATTGACGCCCACGCTGGCCATCGTTGCCGCGCGCCTGCCGTCTCCTCCATCGTCAGTCGACATGCTGGACGGCGAGGTGGCCGGCGCCACCCCCGACTGGCGCGGCGTCGCCGTGCCGGAACACGTGCAGCAACGCTTTGCGCGCCGCAGCGACGCCGCGCCGCTGGCTGCGCGGCCCATCGCCGGCGGACAAATCCACCTGCTGGCGCGCTGTCCCGGCTTTGGCGCCGTGCTGCTCGATGCCTGGGACAGCACGCGGCAGCGCTGGCGCGGCTGGCTCGTCACGCCGGACACAGCGTATGCGGACGCCTGCGGCCTGGTGGTCGAGGCGCGCGACGCGCCCGTCGATCCGCGCGCCGGCCTGGTGCTGTGCGACATGCCGCTGAGCGTGGCCGTGACGGACCTGGGCGCCTGCCTGGGCATGTTCAGCCAGGAACGCGTGCAGGCGGCGCGCTGGCTGGAAACGCATGGCCGCGCGAATGGCGCCACGGCGGCGCCCGGCGTGATCGCCCGCGTGGCCTTGCCCGGCGGCGACTATGCGCTGACTGGCACGCCCTTGTCGAGCGAACTGGGCAAGGATGGCCGCGTGGCCTACCGGCAATTACTGCGCCAGGGGCTGCAGCAATTGCAGATTACCGTGGCCACGCCGGCGAGCGATACCGTCGTGCCCGTGAAACCGGTGCAGGCGGCCAATGCGAACCGCTGGCTGAAGATTGTCACGGTCGTGGCCGCCAGCGTGATGGTGGTGCAGTCGGCCTGGCTGTTCCTGCCGAAAGAGCAGGCCGTGGTCGGCAATGCGGAATTCCGCAGCGGCGGCAGCGGCGTCGAGACGGGCGTGCGCCTGCGCGTGCTGTTCCGCGCCGATGCAACAGAGGCGGAGATCCGCACCTGGCTGCAGCGCGAGCAGCTGGAAATCGTTGCCGGACCGGACACCCTGGGTGCCTTCACCCTGCTGTCGCGCGACCGCCAGAAAGTCTTGCCGCCGCCAGGCCCGGGTAATCCGCTGGCCGTCGTCAATCCCTGAATTTAATAAGAGAAAGTTATCAAGCATGGCAACGTATAAAAATTTTGCATCCGCGCACTGGCGCAAGTGGATCGCTGGCGTGGCCGCCGGCGTCCTGTTGACGGGCTGCGCCATGACGCCGAATGGCCGTGGCGGCGTGATGGTAGGCCTGGATACGGCCGAGCTGTTCGGCACCCCGGTGTCCACCTTCCGCTTGCGCGACGGCACGGAAGGCACCTTGCGCAAGGATCCGAAAGGCAAGTATTCGATCAAGCTGTCGCAGGCGTTCCGTGTCGTGCCGCTGGACAAGGCTGTCACGGCCCGCGTGGCGCGCGTGGAAAACGTGGGCGAGCGCACCGTGGTGATCGTCGAAACGCAGGAGCGCGGCTGCGCCTACCGCTATGAAGTGCTGGCCTTCCAGGGCACGGACGTGCTGCAGTGGACGGTGGGCAACTGCAAGGACCGCCCCCGCGTGGAACTGGCAGCCGATGGCCGTTCGCTGAATATCGATTTCCCCAACTACAACCGGCTGTCGCGCATGGTCTACACGGACAGCCGTTTGCTCAACGCCAGCGTACCCGTGCCGCCGGGCGTCGATACGCGCGCGCAGCCGTTTGCCGACGACGCCTTGCGCGCCACCGGCCCCGTCATTGCCAACCTGCCCGGCAGCGAAGGCAACGGCGGGCGTGTGATCCCCGCGCCGCCAGCGGCCGCGCCGGCCAGCGCGCCGGCGCCAAAAACCACTAGCCGCGCCGCCAGCCGCAACCGCCGCCAGGTGGCGCAGGAAGCAGCAGCGCCGGCACGCACGGTGCCGTCCGCCCCCGCCATGACGGCGCCGGCCGCGCGCGCCGCCGACAGCGCATCGCGCGTGCCGGCCGCCATGAGTTTCCAGACGGAAGAAATCAAGCCCGTTGTTCTGGACTTGAGGAAATAAGATGGCCGCAAGTTTGCGCAGTCTGCAAATCCGGCAGACTTTGATCCTGATCGTCCTGACGATCGTGTATTTGTGCTTCGAGCTGGGCTTCAATGCCCGCCTGCTCGACGTGGTGGGTGGCAACGTCAAGCCGGAAGACGTGGAAGGCGTGGAGTTTTATGGCCGCAGCCTGTCGGGCATCGCCGCCGCGCTGGTGGTGCTGCAGCTGATGTGGCGCCGGCGCCTGAAAAATGGCGGCAAGGGCGGCAGCGGCCCCGGCTGGTTGAAGATCATCGTCTGCTGCGTGGTCACGGCCGGTGTCGTCTTCGGCGTGCTGAAAACCACGGTGAACGTGCTGGTCAATACGCGCGATGCGGAATTTCGCCGCATGGCCTTCAATACCACCTTGCTGCAGCGCTCGCTGGTAGGCGGCAGCTTGCAGCTGCAGGGCCTGGTCGACGATCCCACCCTGTTCGCGAAACCGGAAGGCAAGTCGTTCCTGGCGCTCTTCCCCTTCCTGGCCGTGTCCGTCAAGCACCTCGATGAGCGCATGGGGCCGGCCAAGGAGCAATTGGTGCGCGCCAATGTGCGCCAGGTGGCCGGCGGGCCATCCGGCTACTATGACAAATACCAGGAGGCCATGCGCGAACTGGCCGGCAAGTGGGAATTGTATGCGGGCATCATTCCCGATAGCGATGCCGGCTTGCGCGCCAAGCAGCAATCGTCGTGGGAAGAATACCGCAACAGCCTGTCGCGGCGGGGCTGGCAGCCGCATTCGGTGCCGATGCGGCGCCAGGCGGCCGTGGTCAGCAATGTGCGCAAGAAAGTGCCCGTGCCCGCGAACTGGAAAACCGACGATGAGCGGGGCTTCCGCGCCGCCGTGAAGCGCCGCTACACGGCCGAGGCGGCCAGCAAAGGCGTCACGCTGCGTGGCGAACGCATCCCGCCGGGCCTGCCGTTTGCCGCCTTTGTCGCCCGACCGGGCGTGCAGGCGGAATTGCGCGACGCCTTGAAATTGCCGGCCGGCGCCACGGTGCAGGCCGCGTATGCGAATCCGGCCGAGTTCGGCCGTCTGTTCGACCAGTTCCTCGACCGCCAGACGGCGGAAAAGCTGGTGGAGTACCGCGCCAGCCGCACGGATTTCGAGCCGGGCGGCAGGTTCTTCCACGAGGGCAAGGAAGCGGCGCGCGCCGCCATCGTGCCGCCCGTGGCCCTGTTCTTCTCGCTGCTGGGGGCCATCGGCCACTTCTCGAAATTGCTGTACCTGATCGCCACCGTCGTATTATTGCTGCTGGCCATGCGCCGCGGCGAGCAGGCCGGGGGCGATGGCCAGCTGAGCCGCCGTTCCGCCTGGATCGCCACGGGCGTGCTGGCGACGGCCTTCGCGGGCACCTGGGGTATCTTGTCGGTGCTCGACAATAACGTCACGCGCAGCGAGCTGTTTACGCAAATGCTGGACTGGACGCGCCAGCCCGAGCCCGACAGCACGCGCTGGAACATCGCCGGCAAGGCCATTCTCGCCAATATCACGCACGTGGTGGCCGTGGGCCAGGGCTACAGCTACCCCGTCAACGAAGCGATCCGCATTCATGTTTTGCAAGGAATTCACTATGGCTATCATCCGGGACAAAAATAAGGCGGCCGCGCTGGCCTTGCTGCTGTGCATGGTCAGCACGGCCGTGCACGCCGATTGCCAGGGCATGAAGGTCCACGCCCACCGTGGCGCCGGCAATGCGCCGGAAAACTCGCTGAGCGCCCTGCGCAACACCTATTTCGGCACCTGGGACGGTGTCGAGACGGATTTGCAATTGCTGGGCGACGGCAACTGGGTCGTGCACCACGACCTGTTGACGGGCAGGGTGGTCGATACGGGTTCGCCCCGTACCGTGAAACAATTGACGGCGGACGACTGGCGCGCCGCCAGCATGAAGAACCGTGGCGTGGCCACGCCGGAAACGCCGCCGTTCGTCACCGATATCGCCGACCTGGCCACGGCCTTTCCCGGCAAGACCTTGAATGCGGAAATCAAGGATGTCGTGCCCTCGTGTGCGCCGATCGGCGCGCTGGTGGCGCAATTGCGCGGCGGTATCAAACACGGCAACTGGTTTTTGACCTCGGGCGTGCCGAACAACCTGGCATGCGCGCGCCGCGCCGACCCGCAGGGCTACCTTGGCTTGCTGGTGTTTGACGCGCGCAATGCGCAGGCGGCCGGCACCAACCGGGTCAGCCGCTACCTGGCGAAAAATGCCCGCGCGCCCAAGCTGGACAAGCCCTGGCTGCAGCGCGTGCAAAAGCAGATCGGCATGCCCGTTGGCGTGCACGTGGATGCGCGCAGCCTCGACGCGAATCCGAACCTGCTGGCCGACGCGGCCACCCTGAACATGCCCGTCTTCGTCTACGCCGTCGATGGCGACTCGGCGCTGGCGGCCTCCCTGTTGCGGGCGCAGCAGCGCAGCCACCGCTGGCCCAGCGGCGTGATTCTCGACGGCAATCCCGAGACCTTTTGCGGCATGCTCAAATAAGTTTTTCCCTGGCCTGTTGCGCGGCCATTTTGCCGTGCAGCAGACGCCATTCCCTTGCTCTGCACGGCAGCGTTTGACGGTTCGCATCGGGCCGATTTTTGCGCCTTGCCTGTGCATTTCCTGCCTGTTTTTTGCGCACCGCAACATCGATAATGTTTGCATCAGGAGCGCCGCTGGCTTATAAATGTAATCGATTACATTTTATTGAAGAGCACCATGCCAGCAGCCGTTCCTTCGCCGTTACCGACTGAAACCGTCTCCATCAGCGCCGTTGCCGCGCATGCGGGGGTGTCGGTGGCCACTGTCTCGCGCGTGATGAATGAGCAGAGCGGGGTACGGGCGCCCACGCGCGACAAGGTGCTGGCGTCGGTGGCCGCGCTGGGCTACCGCATGAACCACCTGGCGCGCAGCCTGCGCACGGCGGAGAGCCGCATGCTGCTGACCATGGTGCCCGACGTGGGCAACCCGTTCTATGCGCAGATCGTGCGCGGCATCGACACGGTGGCGCGCGAGCATGGCTATTTCGTCTTGCTGTGCGACACGGGCGCCGACGCCGGGCGCGAGCGCTCGTATTTCGACTTGCTGCGCATGCACCGCGCCGATGGCGCCATCTGCCTCGATCCGGACACGGTGCAGCATGCGCTGTCGCATGAGTCCGCCAGCCTGCCATGGGTGGCGTGCTGCGAATTCGACCCCGGCGTGGCCGTGCCCTATGTCGGCATCGACAACCACCGCGCCGCCTCCGACGCCGTCGCGCATCTGCTGGCGCGCGGCCACACGCGCATCGGCCTGATCAATTCGGACGAGCGCTACCTGTACGCGCGGCAACGCCAGCAAGGCTACCTGGACACGCTGGCGGCGGCCGGCCAGCCCGTGCAGCCGCAGTGGGTGCACACGGTGCAAAGCCTCGACTATGCGGCCGGCACGCAGGCGGCGCTGGACATGATGGCGCAGCCCGATGCGCCGACGGCCATCTTTGCCGTCTCCGACACCCTGGCCATCGGCGTGCTGAGCGCGCTGCGGCAGCTGGGCAAGCGCGTGCCGCAGGACGTGGCCGTGATCGGCTTCGACGATATCGCCATTGCCGCGCAGATCGATCCCGGCCTCACGACGATTGCGCAACCGATGCGCGAGCTGGGCGAGACGGCGGCGCGCCTGCTGCTGCAACGGCTGGCGGACCCGGCGGCCAGTGTGCCTGGCGTGCTGCTGCAACACCAGTTAATTTTGCGAGGGAGTGCATAGTGAGCGTTGCCGTCGGTTTTGAAGGGGTCTGCAAGGATTTCGGCCCCGTGCGCGTTTTGCATGGCGTCAGTTTTACCCTGTCGCCGGGGCGCGTGTATGGCTTGCTGGGCGAAAATGGCGCCGGCAAGTCGACCCTGATGAAAATTCTCGCCGGCTACGAAGGCGTGAGCGAAGGGCAATTGCTGATCGATGGCCAGCCCCAGCGCTTTGCCAGTTCGCGCGCGGCGGAGTCGGCTGGCATCGTGCTGATCCACCAGGAATTCAACCTGGCCGAACACCTGACGGTGGCGCAAAACATGTTCTTGGGCCATGAAAAGACGCGCGGCTGGCTGTTGGACGAGGCCGCCATGGGGGAAGAGGCGTCGCGCTATCTGAAACAGGTGGGCCTGGACGTCTCGCCCGATACAAAAATCCGCGACCTCATCGTCGCCGAGAAACAGCTGGTGGAAATCGCCAAGGCCCTGTCGCGCCGCGCCCGCTTCCTGATCATGGATGAGCCGACCGCCACCCTGACGTCTTCGGAAACCCAGCGTTTGTTTGCCGTGATGGCGCAGCTGAAAGCGGACGGCGTGACCATCCTCTACATTTCCCACAAGCTCGATGAAGTCGAGCGCAACACGGACGAGGTCATCGTCATGCGCGACGGGCGTTTTGTCACGCGCGAGCCGACGGCCAGCCTCACGCGCCAGCAGATGGCGAACCTGATGGTGGGACGCGAATTGTCCGACATGTTCCCGGCCAAAGTGGTGCTGTTGAAAGACGCTCCCGTGTTGCTGAAAGTGCAGGGCTTGTGCGTGCCCGGCTGGGCGAAAGAGCTGTCGTTCGAGGTGCGCGCCGGCGAGGTATTGGGCTTTGCGGGCCTGGTGGGCGCGGGGCGCACGGAATCGTTCGAGGCCTTGCTGGGCTTGCGTCCGCGCAGCGCGGGTGTGATCCATCTCAATGGCCAGCCCGTGGATATCCGCACCCCCAAGCAAGCCATGCAGCACGGCATGACGTATCTGAGCGAAGACCGCAAGGGCAAGGGCTTGCACGTGAACCTGGGCTTGCGTGAAAACCTCACCATGATGACGATGGAGCGCTATGCGCGGCCGTGGCTCGATGTGGCAGGGGAAAAAGCGGCGCTGGCCAAGGCCGTGGCGGACTTCAATATCCGCACGGGCGACCTGGACAGCCGCGCGCGCATGCTGTCGGGTGGCAACCAGCAAAAGCTGGCGCTGGCGAAATACCTGCACTCTGACCCGCGTGTCGTCGTGCTGGACGAGCCGAGCCGTGGCGTGGACGTGGGCGCCAAGCGCGACATATATTTCCTGATCCACCGCCTGGCCGCCGAAGGGCGTGCCGTGATCGTGATTTCATCCGAACTGATCGAATTGATCGGCCTGTGCCACCGGGTCGCCGTGATGCGCGCCGGCACCTTGCAGGCCACCCTGTCTGCTGACCACCTGACTGAAGAGGAGTTGATTGCCCATGCAACCGGCACGCACTGATACGAGCGTATCCCCCCTGGCCCAATTCGGCGCGCGCATCAAGGGCTTTGGCCCCGTGCTGGGCCTGTTATCTCTGTGCATCGCGGGCACCTTGCTCAATGGCGACTTCGCCACTGTCGACAACCTGATGAACGTGCTCACGCGCACGGCGTTTATCGGCATCATCGCCGTCGGCATGACTTTCGTGATTATTTCCGGTGGCATCGATTTGTCCGTCGGCTCGATGGCGGCCCTGATCGCCGGCTGCATGATCTATTTCATGAATGCGCTGGCGCAAGGCGCGGGCGGCGACCTGGCGCCCATCACCATGCTGGTGCTGGGCATTGCCATGGCCCTGGTCCTGGGCGCCGGTTTTGGCCTGATGCATGGCTTGTTGATCAGCAAGGGAAATATCGAACCGTTCATCGTGACGCTGGGCACGCTCGGCATCTTCCGCGCAGTGCTCACCTACCTGGCGGACGGCGGCGCGCTGACCCTGGACGCTACCCTGTCCGAGCTGTACAGCCCCGTCTACTACACGAGCGTGCTGGGCGCGCCGATACCCATCTGGATCTTTCTGTTCGTTGCGGCGGCCGGCGCCATCATCCTCAACCGTACGACCTTTGGCCGCCATGTGCAGGCGATTGGTTCCAACGAGCAAGTGGCGCGCTATGCGGCCATCAATGTCGACCGGGTCAAGATTGCCACCTACATGCTGCTGGGCGTCTGCGTGGGCATCGCCACGGTGCTGTACGTGCCGCGCCTGGGCTCGGCCACGCCGACCACGGGCCTGCTGTGGGAACTCGAAGCCATCGCCGCCGTCGTCGTCGGCGGCACGGCGCTGAAGGGGGGAGAGGGGCGCATCGTCGGCACCGTGATCGGCGCCATCCTCTTGTCCGTGATCAGCAATATCCTGAATTTGACCAGCATCATCAGTGTCTACCTGAATGCCGCAGTGCAAGGCGTGGTGATCATCGCCGTCGCCTTCCTGCAGCGAGGCCGCAAATAAAACAAGAGCGGCGTTCTGAAAGGGCAGCCAACGGGCGCCCACAACCTTGGAGGAGAGCAGCATGAAGAGCTTTAGACGGGTAGCAGGGATGGCAGTGCTGGTGATGCAGGCGTGGGCGCTGCCGATGGGGCACGCGCAGGCGGCGGAGAAGCTGGTAGTCGGCGTGGCCATTCCCACGGCCACGCACAGCTTTACTTCCGGCATCGTCTGGTGGGCGAACCAGGCCAAGGCGGAACTTGAGAAAGCGCATCCGGGGCTGAAAATCATCGTCAAGACGGCCGCCACGGCGCCCGAACAGGCGAACCAGCTGCAGGACATGTTGACGGTGAATAAGATCAACACCTTGGTGATCTTCCCCATCGAGTCGGCCTCGCTGACGCAGCCCGTGGCGCAAGTGAAAAACAAGGGCGTGTACGTGACGGTGGTCGACCGCGGCTTGACGAACACGCAGTCGCAGGATGCCTACATCGCCGGCGACAACACGGCGTTTGGCAAGCTGCCGGCCGAGTACCTGGCGAAAAGCCTGAATGGCAAGGGCAATATCGTCGTGCTGCGCGGCATGCCGACCACCCTGGACAACGAGCGCTTTGACGCGTTCAGTGCCGTCATGAAAGGCCATCCCGAGATCAAGGTGCTGGACGCCAAGTACGGCAACTGGAACCGCGACGATGCCTTCAAGGTCATGCAGGATTATCTGACCCGCTTCAAGCACATCGACGCCGTCTGGGCCGCCGATGACGACATGGCCATCGGCGTGCAAAAAGCCATCGCGCAAGCCAAGCGCACGGACATCAAGCAAGTGTTCGGCGGTGCGGGCGCCAAGGGCGCCGTGAAAAAGATCATGGACGGCTCCGACCCGCTGATCGTCGCCGATGTGTCGTACTCGCCGAAGTTCATGTACGACGCCATCAAACTGACGACGGAAGCGCGCCTGAAAGGTGATAAATTGCCGGCCAACACGATCATCCCCTCGGTGCTGATCACGCGCGAGAATGCCAAGCAGTTTTACTTTCCGAACTCGCCTTTTTGATTTAAGTCATAACCCGAAGGGCAAGAATCCGGGGGCGGACCCTGAGGGTCCCACCCCGGCACTTTGCCTCAAGGGTTAATTTTTACAGGATACCCATGAAAACCATCCAGGGCCCGGCCATTTTCCTGGCCCAGTTTCTCGGCGATGCGCCGCCGTTCGATTCGCTCGAACACCTGGCGCAATGGGCGGCCGGCCTGGGCTACAAGGGCTTGCAACTGCCGACGGCGCCGCGCCTGTTTGACCTGGAACAGGCGGCGGCCAGCCAGCAGTATTGCGATGATGTGACAGCCTTGCTGGCGCGCCATGGCTTGCAGGTGACGGAACTGTCGACGCATTTGCAGGGCCAGCTGATCGCCGTGCATCCCGCCTACGACGCGCTGTTCGACGGCTTTGCGCCCGAACATGTGCGTGGCGATACGGCTGCGCGCACGGCCTGGGCCACGCAGCAACTGCTGTGGGCGGCTAGCGCCTCGCAGAGGCTGGGCTTGACGGCGCACGTGACGTTTTCCGGCGCGCTGGCCTGGCCGTATCTGTACCCGTGGCCGCAGCGTCCGGCCGGCCTGGTGGAAACGGCGTTCGCCGAACTGGCCAAGCGCTGGCTGCCCATCCTCGATGCATTCGACGCGGCGGGCGTGGACCTTTGCTATGAGCTGCATCCAGGCGAGGATTTGCATGACGGCGTGACTTTCGAGCGTTTTCTTGCCGCCGTCAACGATCACCCGCGCGCCTCGATCTTGTACGACCCCAGCCACTTCGTGCTGCAGCAGCTCGACTACCTGGCTTTCATCGACATCTATCACGCGCGCATCAAGGCGTTTCACGTCAAGGATGCGGAATTCCGGCCCAACGGGCGCCAGGGCGTGTATGGCGGTTATGCCGACTGGCAAGACCGGGCCGGCCGCTTCCGCTCGCTGGGCGATGGGCAGATCGACTTCAAAGCGATCTTTTCCAAGATGGCGCAGTACGATTTCCCGGGCTGGGCCGTGCTGGAGTGGGAGTGCTGCCTGAAGCACCCGGAAGATGGCGCGGCTGAAGGGGCGCGTTTCATCCGCGAGCACATCATCCACGTGGCCGAACACGCGTTCGACGATTTTGCAGGCAGCGCGGTTGACCAGGATCAAATTCATCACTTGCTTGGCTTGAAATAAGGAGACGACATGCAGCGACGTTTACGGCTGGGCATGGTAGGGGGCGGGCAGGGCGCGTTCATCGGTGCCGTGCACCGCATCGCGGCGCGCATCGATGACCAGTACGAACTGGTGGCGGGTGCCCTGTCGTCCGATCCGCAGCGCGCCCGCGACAGCGGCGCCGCGTTGCACCTGGCGCCAGAGCGCTGCTACAGCGACTACCGCGCCATGGCGCAGGCGGAGGCGGCCAGGGCGGACGGCGTCGAGGCCGTGGCCATCGTCACGCCGAATCACCTGCACGCGCCCGTCGCCACGGCTTTCATGCAGGCGGGCATCCACGTGATCTGCGACAAGCCGCTGGGCATCTCTCTGGCGGAAGGCCAGGCACTGGCGGCGCTGGCCGAGCAAAAAAACCTGCTGTTTGCGCTCACGCATACCTACAGCGGCTATCCGCTCTTGCGCCATGCGAAAGCCATGGTCGAGGCGGGCGAGATCGGTGAGTTGCGCCTCGTGCAAGTCGAGTATTCGCAGGACTGGCTGGCCGACGCGATCATTGCAGGAGGCATGAGCGAAGGCAACTGGCACAACGACCCGCTGAAAGCCGGGCCTGGCGGCACCCTGCTCGACGTCGGCTTGCATGCCTACCACCTGGCGCAATTCGTCAGCGGATTGACGCCGCAGGCCGTGCTGGCGGAACTGTCGACGTTTGTACCGAACCGTAGCCTCGATGACCACGTGCAAGTGATGCTGCGCTATGCCAACGGAGCCAAGGGCACCCTGTGGGCCAGCCAGGTGGCGACCGGTTGCGAAAACACGGTGCGCCTGCGCCTGTTCGGCAGCAAGGCGCAGCTGGATTTCGACCAGGAACAGCCGAACCAGCTGTGGTGCACGCCGCAGGGCGGCAACCGCCAGCTGTTGCGTCCGGGCCGGGTCGACAGTGCGGCCGCGCGCCACGCCACGCGGGTGCCGGCTGGCCATCCGGAAGGCTATCTGGAAGCGTTCGCGCAGCTGTATCTGGATGCCGCCCTGGCCATCCGCGCGCTGCAGGCGGGCTTGCCCGTGCCCAGGGAAGCCAGCTGGCTGCCCACTGTCAACGATGGCGTGGCGGGACTGGCCTTTGCCGAAGCCGTGCTGCGCAGCCATGCGGCGGGTGCCAGCTGGACGGCGCTGGCGGACTGTTAAACTGGGCGCATGAGCACGCCCTTGACCACCCCTACTTTCACCATCACCATCGTCCCGCAAGGCTGGCAATTCCCGGCCGAGGCGGGCACAACCTTGCTGGCCGCCGCCGAGCTGGCCGGCATCCGCCTGCTCAGCTCCTGCCGCAACGGCACCTGCCGCACCTGCATCTGCCATATGCCAGAGGGCAAGGTGCGCTACACGGTGGACTGGCCCGGCATCAGTCCCGATGAACGCCTCGATGGCTACATCCTGCCCTGCGTGGCCGTGGCGGAAAGCGATGTGTCATTGCAGGCGCGCGCCGTGCGCAAGCAGGCCTAGCGCCCGGTGAGATTGTGTGAGATTTTGGGCTGGTTTCCATGTTATAAAGATGGCCAGAGTTTCAAGTTCACCTCTATCGTGGAGGAAATGAAACGCAACCTGGACATGGCATGACTACTTTCTTGACAGCGCGGCTGCGGATCGCTGCATACCCGTTAACCGTGCTTGGTTTCCTGTCCCTGGCCGCGTGCGGCGGCGGGGGCGAATCGCCGGAACAGGCGATGAATTTGTCGCAGGTCAATCTCAATTGCGTGCAGCAGCCGGGTGAAACCTGCAACAAGGTCCAGGCGACCGTGATGCTTTACGCCAAGGTGACGGACCAGCGGCCACTGTGGGAGGAAAAGCCGTCCGCAGGCAGCAAAGTGTTCGATTCGGTCAACCGTGTCAAGCAGCCTGATGGTTCCTGGCTGATGGACTTCAGCGTCAAGCCGGGCCTGGCAGAAGGCACGTACACAGGGACGGTGGATTTTTCCGTTCTCGTCAGCCCCTTTCCCGGCACGCCCAATTACCAGCCGCGCACAGCCAGCTACAGCATCACGGTGGTGGGCATGAAGGGCACCCTGTCGCCCCTGCGCCAGCTGTCCGGCGCCACCGACTGGGAGGGCTACAACGGTAATGCAGCGCACACGGGCTTCGTGCCCGCCACGCTGGACGCGAGCAAATTTACGCGCCGCTGGTCATGGAAGAGCACGGCAAGCATCAACGGCGTCAGCACCAGAATCAGTCCGCTGGTCACGGCGAATGGTTACGTGTATTTCAATGAAGAAGTGGCCATAGACGATAGCGCCGAGCGATTCAAATACATCTACACCTACCGCTTGTCGGCCCTGTCGGAAACCGATGCTACCGCGGCGTGGCAAACGGAGCTGAAGCTGGGCGACGTGCTGGGCGCGCCTGGCGTGGCAGGCAACCGGCTGGTCATGGCAGGGATTAACGATGCCTATACCTTCAATGCGCAGTCCGGCGCCAGGCTGGCCGTGGTCCGGCAGCCCAATACCAACGGGCTCCTGGTCGCCACCTCGCAGCTGACGGCGCCGACCTTGTTCGACGGGAATGCCTATCTCGGCGGCAATAATGACGTGATGCGGCTGGATGCGACGACGGGACAGAACCGCTGGTCGACGAGCCTGGACTTGCCCAAGCTGGGCAATGTGGACGAATGGACGCCTGCCGTCAATGCCGGCACCGTCTATAGCAATGCGGCAGGTACCTTGACGGCCTTCAATATTGCCGACGGCAGCAAGCGTTTCAGCGTGGCCGTGCCGGGCCAGGTAATCGGTGGCACTGGCAAGAGCTCCTTGCGCCAGGCGCCCGTGCTGGTCGATGACAATAGCGTGCTGCTGCTGAACCAGCGGCCGTATCCAGGCAAGTCGGTCGACAACAGCTTGAGCCTGGTCGACGCGGGCAGCCGCAGCGTGCGCTGGACGGTCAGCGGCCGCTTCACCACCCAGCCCGTGGTGGCGCGCGGCGTGATTTATGTGGGCAACGACAGTGGCAAGGTGATCGAGGCGCGCAACGTCAGCGACGGCGCCGTGTTGTGGACCTGGCCGCTGGCCAGCGTGGGCGAAGAGGCACTCAATGGCGACTTGATCGTGACCAACAACCTGCTGTTTATAGCTGGCGGCAAGCACACCCATGCGCTCGATCTGGCCAGCCGCCAGGCGGCATGGACCTATCGCCTGAGCGGCACCCTGTCGTTGTCGCGCAATGGGGTGCTGTATATCCGCTCGGCGCAAGGTGTGTCTGGCAGCAATATCGGCTATTTGACGGCCATCAACCTGCAGTAACGGCGGGGCGGTGGCCCGCTAGGGCTGGCTACCGCCCTTGAGCCGCTGCAACAGCGCCTCCACGCTGTCGCCCACGGGCAAGCCGTGGCGGCGCAGCAGCTGCACGTGCAGCACCAGGTTTTCCAGCACCAGCTTGGCCGCCACGGCCAGCAAGGCCAGGTTGCGGTCTTCCGGGCTGAAACTTTCCATGGCGTCGGCCATCTCGCACAGGTGGTTGGCGATCAGCCCGCGCAGTTCCTGCTCGTTGAAGGGCAGGTCGGCAAAGTCGATGGGATCGGCCACTTCCACTTCCTGCATCAGCACCGCTAGTTCTTCCGGGGTAATCGTCATGCCTGGCCTCCTTGTGTGCTTGCCTGCATTGTAGGGCATGCGCCATTGCATCATCCGCAAAGCGGACTAGAATGAGTCCAGGCCGACGACGTCGAAGGGCAGCATGGCGCAACTGCATTTTACCCGGCAACTGGCACGCTTTATGGACGTCCCCACGGTGGACGTGGCGGCGCCACGCCTGCGCGCCGCGCTTGATACCGCCTTTGCGCAGCAGCCGCGCCTGCGCGGCTATGTGCTCGACGAGCAGGGCGCCCTGCGTCCCAACGTGGTGATCTTCATCGATGGCGTGCGCTGCCGCGAACGGCGCGTGCTGGATGACGCCTTGCGGCCGGACAGCCAGGTGTATATCTTGCAAGCACTTTCCGGAGGTTGATATGAGTCAGCGCGCGTATCTCGGCACCCGCAAGGGCCTGTTCCAGTTCGACGTGGGCGATGACGGCGCCTGGCAGCTGGCGCTGGCGCATTTCGCCGGCGATCCCGTGTCCATGCTGCTGCACGACAGCCGCGACGGCGCCCTGTATGCGGCCTTGAACCTTGGCCACTTCGGCGCCAAGCTGCACCGGCGCGATGCCGGGGGCGCGTGGCAAGAGATCGCCGTGCCCGCCTACCCGGCCAAGCCCGAGGACAGCAGCGACACCATCGACTGGACCTTGCGGCAGATCTGGTCGCTGGCGGCCGGTGGCCCTGACCAGCCTGGCGTGCTGTGGGCGGGTACCTTGCCTGGCGGCCTGTTCCGTTCAAACGACCGCGGCGACAGCTGGCAGCTGGTGGAATCGCTGTGGAACGTGCCGCAGCGGGCGCAGTGGTTCGGTGGCGGCTACGACGTGCCCGGCATCCACAGCATCTGCGTCGACCCGCGCGACAGCAACAAAGTGCTGGTCGGCGTGTCGTGCGGCGGCGTGTGGCAAACGCTCGATGGCGGCGCCACCTGGGCCTTGAGCGCGACGGGCATGCGTGCCGACTACATGCCGCCCGAGCTCGATGAAAACGAGGCCGTGCAAGACCCGCACCGCATCGTGCGCAGCGCGGGCATGCCCGACGTGCTGTGGTGCCAGCACCATAACGGCATCTGGCGCTCGCAGGACGGGGGCTGGCACTGGCAGGAAGTGACGACGGCGCCGCTGTCGCATTTCGGCTTTGCCGTGGCCGTGCATCCGCGCGATGGCGACACGGCCTGGTTCGTGCCGGCGCAGGCGGACGTACTGAGGATTCCGCACGATGGCGCGCTGGCCGTGACGCGCACGCGCGATGGCGGGAAGACTTTCGAGGTCTTGCGCGAGGGCTTGCCGCAGCAGCATTGCTACGACCTGGTGTACCGCCACGGGCTGGCGCTGGCCGACGATGGGTGCAGTTTATTGATGGCGTCGACCACCGGCGGCGCCTGGTTTTCCGGCGATGGCGGCGCGCACTGGCAGACCATTTCCGCCCACTTGCCGCCCGTTTATACCGTCTGTTTTGCCACGCTGTAGTAGCACAGGAAGATATCGACGGCCAGTTCCGCCACTTCGCGCTGGCGTGCCTGGTTCAGCAGAGGCTCGCCCATGGTGATCTGCGGCCAGAAGGCAAAGGTTTTTAACGGTGCCATCAGCAGGTGGCCCACTTCCAGCGTCTCGCCCGCCTTGATGCGCCCGTCCTGCTGCGCCGCGCGGATCCAGATATTCAGGCCCGTTTCCTTTTCATTCAGGCGCGCCACCATGGCTTGCGCGCGCTCCGGCGAGTGGATGGTTTCGCCGAAGATCACGCGCGCCAGGTCGATGAAGGCCGCATCGCACAGCAGGGCCATTTTTTGCTCGACCAGGGCCAGCACTTGCGGCCGCAACGGCTGGTCGGCAACGTAGGGTACGGCAGGCTGGGCCATGCTGCTTTCCCACATGCGCTGCAGGATTTCCGCAAACAGTTCGTCCTTGCTGGGGAAATGGTTGTACACGGTGCGCTTGGAAACGGCGGCCGTGGCGGCGATCTTGTCCATGCTGGTCGCATCGAAACCATGCTCGCGGAACTCGGCGATGGCGGCATCGACGATGGCTACGCGCTTGCGGTCAGTGAGGCGTTGCGGTGAGGCCATGGCTGAAAATCTCCTTTGAAAACAATATTTTACACCTCCTGGTTTACTTTGCTTGAAATAGGAACTACACTGTGTAGTGTACTTTAATCCTTGCCTTTTACCTACCGGGCCGCATATGCACCTGCACCGCATCTTCTGCATTGTCTTTTTGGGAGTCCTGATCATCATGAGTTCTTGCACCTTGCGCGCCGAGCCTGCGGCGCCAGCTGAATCACCACAACGCCACGACGGCAAGTTCCGCAATCCCGTACCCATGTACAAGCTGGGTACGGCCGCGACGCTCAAGCTGATGTGGACCTTCTTTTTCAACAAGCCGGACAGTACCGTGCCTGTGGCGGCCGTGCCCGTGCAAGCGCTGACCCGGGCGCAGCTGCTGGCCGCGCCCGACAACACCCTATTTCGCCTGGGACACTCGACTCTGCTGCTGAAATTGAACAATGCCTTCTTCCTGACCGACCCCGTGTTTTCCGAACGCGCCTCGCCGGTGCAGTGGGCCGGTCCCAAGCGTTTTCACCAGCCGCCCATCAGCATCGAAGACTTGCCGCCGATTAAGGCCGTGATCCTCTCGCACGACCATTACGACCACCTCGACCATGCCGCCGTGCTGCAGCTGGCCGCCAAGACGGAGCAGTTCGTCACGCCGCTGGGCGTGGGCGATACCCTCGTCGAATGGGGCGTGCCCAAGGACAAGGTGCAGCAGTTCGACTGGTGGCAGGGCACGACGATCGCTGGCGTAAAACTCGTCGCCACGCCATCACAGCATTTTTCCGGCCGTGGCTTGTTTGATGGTAACAAGACGCTGTGGGCTTCATGGGTCATCGACGCGCCCGAGGTGCGCGTGTTTTTCAGCGGCGACTCCGGCTATTTCGACGGTTTCAAGCAGATCGGCGACAAGTACGGGCCATTCGACGTCACCATGATCGAGACGGGCGCCTACGACAAGCTGTGGCCGGACGTGCACATGCAGCCGGAACAAACCTTGCAGGCGCACCTGGATTTGCGCGGCAAGTGGCTGATGCCCGTGCATAACGGCACCTTCGACCTGGGCCTGCACGCCTGGCATGAGCCGTTCGACCGCATCACCGGGCTGGCGGCGAAACAGGGCGTGCGCCTGGCGACGCCGCAGATGGGCGAAGCGCTCGACCTGGCGCAGCCGAAGGCGGGTGAAAAATGGTGGCTGCCGATGCTGGCAGAGGAAATGGCGCAGTAAAGCTGTTCAGGCCGTCACGTCGATCAGGCGGCCCAGGGTCTGGCCGTAGCTGTTGAGCTGAGGTGAGCTTCTTGGCGCGGCCGGCGCGGCTTGCTGCGGCACGGCCACCTTGATCGTCTGGTCCAGCTGCGGCGCCTTGACGGCGGGCGCCGCGTCGGCTTGTGCTTGCTGGCTGCCGCGCTGCGTCTGGCTCAAGGTTTCCTGCTCCCGCGCCAGCGCCTGGCGGCTTTGCGCCAGTTGTTCGCTGTCGCGCTGCACCTGGTTCTGGCCCTGCTCGACCCTGCGTTGCGCCGTGGCCAGCGATGCCTGCAACTGATTGACGGACGTTAGCGATACCACATTGTTCACCTTTGAAGTAGGTCCAGGCGTGGGCGGAAGGGAGAAACAGGGGGCCGTTGCGCAGTCGCCAAATGCCGGGGGGCATGCGTGTTGGTCCGCGGGTAATCTTTACCTGAATCAAGAGTAGGACAAATTCTCGCACAGTTCCAGTAAATTATGCTTTCTTGATAATCTTATCGTGCGCGTCTGGCCAAGCGTGGCGCAGAAGGCGGTGGTCATGCCCCGGTCAAGAAGTGAGCACCCGCTTGCGTTGATAGTAATTGCCGACCTGCCATGTGTGGTGGATGCTGCAGGACAGACAGCTTGTGGTGTGAATCAAAATATTATTTTTTATGCATTAAATAAATTGTTGTTTTTCTACCATGCCGGCGCACGGTATTGCAGGGCCTGTTTGGCGCTCTGGGCTATAATTGACGGTCAGAGTTGGTTTCTTTTGCCATACAGACAGGTAGTTAATAATGAATCTCAAGAGCCTCGCAATTGCCCTTGGCATGTCGAAAACGACTGTCAGCAGGGCGTTGAACGGCTATCCGGAAGTCAATTCCCGCACCCGTGAAATCGTCCTGGCCGCCGCCAAGAAGGTGGGCTACCGGCCCAACCCGCTGGCGCGCAGCCTGGCCGTCGGCCGCACCAATGTGCTCGGCATGATCTACCCCTTGCTGCCCAGCGACCTGGGCGACAGCGTCTTCCTTTCCGTGGTCAATGGCATGTCCGACGCCGTCGAAGCGTCGAAGATGAGCCTGATCATCGCGCCTGTCTCGCCGCAAAACGAACAGCCCTCGTATGAAAACATGGTGCGCGGGCGCCAGGTCGATGGCCTGGTGGTAGGCCGCACCAAGGTGGTCGACGAGCGCATCGCCTACCTGACGAAAGTGGATTTTCCCTTTGTCGCGAATGGCCGCACGCGCATCGACGCGCCGTATGCATATTTTGACTACGACAACGATACGGGCATCGACCTGGCCGTGTCCTTCCTGGCGGTGCATGGCCACCAGCGCATCGCCCTGCTGAGCGCGCCGCTGGATCTGCATTTCGCGCTGGAGCGCAAGGAAAGTTTTATCCGCTGCATGGCGCAGGCCGGCCTGCAGCATGATCCCCGCTATCTGCTCGACAACTCGCTCGACCGCCGCAGCGGCTACCAGGCCATGCAGCAATTGCTGGCCTGCTCGCCGCGTCCCACGGCCGTCATCGTCGACAACCACTTGTCCGGCGTGGGCGTGGTGCGCGCCCTGATGGATGCGGGTGTCGAGATCGGCAAGGACATTTCCGTCATCGTCTGGGGCAACGTGGAAGACACCTTGATCGGCATCAACGTCACCACCATCGACCAGCCCGACCTGCGCCGCGCGGGCGCCAAGATGGTCGAGATGCTGCAGTCCTTGCTGGCCGGCACGCCGCCTGAAAAACTGCAGGAAATCTGGCAACCGGTGCTGTTGCCGGGGGCGACCGTGGGGCGCTGCCCGGATTAATAAAAAAAACGCAGAGCCGAGGCTCTGCGTTTTCATTTCAAGACCAGTCGACTGGCTTACGCCGCATGCTTGCTCCCATCGGCCAGCTTGGCCAGCAAGCGCGCCTTGTCCTGGCGATACGTGGCAACAGCGGCTTCCTTGACGTGGCCGAAGCCGCGGATTTTCTCCGGCAGGGACGCCAGTTCCACGCAGGTGGCCAGGTTGTCCGCCGTCAGGTTGACCAGCAGTCCGGCCAGCAGTTCGCGGTATTCGACGATGAGGGCGCGTTCCATCTTGCGTTCCTCCGTGTAGCCGAAGATGTCGAAGGTGCCGCCGCGCAAGCCTTTGGCTTTCGCCAGCAGCTTGAAGGCGCGCCACATCCAGGAGCCGAACTCCGCTTTCACGAGGTGGCCCTTGGCATCTTTCTTGGCGAACAGCGGTGGCGCCAGGTTGAATTTCACGGAGAAGTTACCTTCGAACTGCTGCTGCAATTGCTCGACGAAACGGCCATCCGTGTACAGCCGCGCCACTTCGTATTCATCCTTGTATGCGAGCAATTTGAAGTAGCTTTTCGCCACGGCCATCGACAGTTTCTGGCCCAGCCCGAGGGTGTTTTCGCGGTCGCGCACCTGTTTTACCAGCGTCGCATAACCGTCCGCATACGCGGCGTTCTGGTAGGCGGTGAGGAATTCCACGCGCTTCTTGATGACGCTGTCGAGGCTTTGCGGCATCTGCACGATGATGGCTTGCGCCGGCGTGGCGATCTGCGTCACCTTGCGCACGTCGACGGCGGCACGGCGGCCCCACAGGAAACTTTTCTTGTTCGCCTCGATGCCCACGCCATTCAACTCGATGGCGCGCAGCAGGGCCGCTTCCGTCAGCGGGATACGGCCCTTTTGCCAGGCGTAGCCGAGCATGAACAGGTTGGCGGCGATGGAGTCGCCCATCAGCGCGGTGGCCAGTTTGGTCGCGTCGATGAAGTCGGCCGCGTCGGCGCCGCCCACGGATTCCTCGATCAGCTGGCGTACTTCGGCCGTCGGATATTGCCAGTCGGCATTCTGCGCAAACGTGCCCGGCGGCTGCTCGTGCAGGTTGACGACGGCCAGGCTGCGGCCCGGACGCATTTTCGACACGGCATCCTGCGCGCCGGCCGTCAGCATGTCACAGCCCAGGATCAGGTCCGCTTCGCCGGTGGCGATGCGCTGGGCGCGGATATGCGCGGGGGAACGGGCGATTTTCACGTGCGAGGTGACGGAGCCGTTCTTTTGCGACATGCCCGTCATGTCCAGCACGGATGCGCCCTTGCCTTCCAGGTGCGCCGCCATGCCCATCAGGGCGCCGACGGTGATGACGCCCGTGCCGCCGATGCCGTTGATGAGGATATTGTACGGCGCGTCGCAAGCGGGCAGCACCGGTTCCGGCAACGGGCCGAAGTTGTCCGTCTCGCCCGGCTTGCCGGCGCCCGTCTTGGTTTTTTTCAGGTTGCCGCCCTCGACGGTAACGAAGCTGGGGCAGAAACCCTTGGCGCACGAATAATCCTTGTTGCACGAGGATTGGTCGATGGTGCGCTTGCGGCCAAATTCCGTCTCCTTCGGCAAGATCGAGACGCAGTTCGATTGCACGCCGCAATCGCCGCAGCCTTCGCAGACGGCGTCGTTGATAACCATGCGTTTAGGCAAATCCGGATACTCGCCTTTTTTCCTGCGTCGGCGTTTTTCCGCCGCACAGGTCTGGTCGTAGATCAGCACGGACACGCCGGCTACTTCGCGCAGTTCGCGCTGCACGGCATCCATGTCCTTGCGGTCGTGCAAGGTCAGGTGGGCTGGCAGGTTGCTGCGGTCGCTGTAGCGCGTTAAATCTTCCGTCACCAGCGCGATGCGGGCGATGCCTTCGGCCGCCACTTGCTGCGCCATCATCGGCACGGTGATCAGGCCGTCCACGGGCTGGCCGCCCGTCATGGCGACGGCGTCGTTGTAGAGAATCTTGTAGGTGATGTTCACCTTGGCCGCCTGCGCGGCGCGAATGGCCAGATAGCCGGAATGGAAATACGTGCCGTCGCCCAGGTTCTGGAACACGTGCGGCAATTCCGAGAACGCGGCCTGGCCGATCCACGGCGCGCCTTCGCCGCCCATGTGGGTGGTCAGCTTGTTCATTTCCGGGTAGATCGAGGTGGCCATCACGTGGCAGCCGATGCCGGCCAGCGCAAGGCTGCCGTCGGGCACCTTGGTCGAGGTATTGTGCGGGCAGCCGGAGCAGTAGAAGGCGGGGCGGAACGGCGTGTTCACGGCTTTCTTCAAGACCGCATCCTTGGCGTCGAGGAAACTTAATCTCGCCTTGATCAGGTCGCACGTGACGGGGTCGGAAATCAGGCGCGCGATGCGGCTGGCGATGACTCTTGCCACTTGCGAGACGGAAAAGTCCGCCTTCGATGTCAGCAGCCATTCGCCACGCGGCGCCACCCATTCACCCTTTTCGTCGAACTTGCCGATGACGCGCGGGCGCACGTCGTCGCGCCAGTTGTACAGCTGCTCTTTTAACTGGTATTCGACGATCTGGCGCTTTTCTTCGACGACGAGAATTTCATCGAGGCCTTGCGCGAATTCGCGCACGCTGTCCGGTTCCAGCGGCCACGGCATGGCCACCTTGAACAGCCTCATGCCGACGTCGGCCGCCATCTGCTCGTCGATGCCCAGCTCTTCCAGCGCTTCGAGCACGTCCAGATACGATTTGCCGGAGGCAATGATGCCCAGCTTGGCGTTCGGGCTGTCGATGGTTGTGTGGTTGAGCTTGTTTTCGCGCGCGTAGGCCAGGGCCGCATAGATCTTGTAATCCTGCATCAGCGCTTCCTGGTTGCGCGCCTGCTGGCCCAGCGGGATGCTCGACAGGCGCGCGTTCAGGCCGCCTTCGGGCATGATGAAATCCTGCGGAATTTTCACTTCCACGCGGAACGGGTCGGCGTCGATGGAAGCCGACGATTCGACCGTGTCGGCCAGCGCCTTGAAGGCCACGGTGCAGCCGGAAAAGCGCGACATGGCCCAGCCGTGGATGCCCAGGTCCAGGTATTCCTGCACATTGCACGGATACAGGACGGGGATCATCGAGGCGGAAAACAGGTGGTCGGACTGGTGCGGCAGGGTTGACGAATAGGCGCCATGGTCGTCGCCGGCCACCAGCAGCACGCCGCCGAGTTTTGACGTTCCCGCATGGTTCATGTGCTTGAAGACATCGCCGCAGCGGTCCACGCCAGGGCCCTTGCCGTACCACATGGCGAACACGCCATCGTACTTGGCCGGACCGATCAGGTCGACCTGCTGCGAACCCCAGACGGCCGTCGCGGCCAGGTCTTCATTGACGCCGGGCACGAACTGCACGTGGTGCGCTTCCAGCTGCTTTTTCGCTTTCCACAGGTTTTCATCGAGGCCGCCCAGGGGCGAGCCGCGGTAGCCGGAAATGAAGCCGGCCGTGTTCAGTCCGGCGGCCTGGTCGCGCAGGCGCTGCATCATGGGCAGGCGCACGAGGGCCTGGATGCCGGACAGGAAGATGGCGCCGGAAGTGGCCGTATATTTGTCGTCGAGGCTGACGGTGGTCAAACGGGAAGTGTCTGGGGGCGTAGATGGCGCGGCACCGGCGTTTCTAGCGAACGCTGCGGAGCCGTTTTCCGTGGTTACGGACATGGCTGTCTCCAAAATGGTGTTTCAGATAGCGGCTGTACAAGGGATGCGCCCGGTAAGGCGCGCACTGTGCAGACGGGCTGGCCGCGTGTGGGCGGCACATAACTATTTTAAATTTAAAATAGTTAACGTGGTCAGTGTAGAACGGGGATGGGGAAGGGGCAAATACGCTTTGCCGATGGGGGTATAAGAAATACTTATGTTGCAGGCGAGAGCACATGCGCCCCCACCCAGCGCCCGCTCCCGCACAGCTCGGCAGCCACTTGCAGCACGAGGTTTTTCACGGCGTTGCCCGCATTGGTGAGGGGGATGTTTTTCGAGGCGCACAGGGCCACCGTGCGCGACAGGACGGGGCTGTGGATGGCGTAGCTGCGCATGGCGCCGCTGTCGAGTTCTGCCAGCAGCGGTGCGGCCGGCAGGATGGTGGCGCCCATGCCGGCCAGGATGGCCGACTTCAGGATGGCGATCGAATTGATTTCAATGATGTTGGCGGCCGCCAGGCCCAGTTCGCGGGCGCGGCTGTCGATGCGCGGGCGCACGCCATGTTGCAGGCCCGGCAGGATCAGGGTGGCGTCCAGGGCTTGCTGGAAAGACAGCGCCTTGCCGGCGGGCGCGAAGGGGGAATCGCTGCGGCAGATGAAACACATGGCTTCTTCCACCAGGGGGCTGCAGGTAAACGGCGTCAGCTGGCCATCGTCGAACAGCACAGCCAGGTTGATGCGGCCCGATTTCAGTTGTTCATTGAGGTTGCCCGTGATCTCTTCCGTCAGCTGCAGGGTGATTTCCGGGTAGCGCTCGCGCGCGGCCAGCAGCAGGGGCAGGGCCAGCGCGCCGGAAATGCTGTGCGGCAGCCCCAGGGTGACGTTGCCGGACGGCCGCGTGGCGCTTTGCGTGACGGCCGAACGGGCGTCGGCCACCTGCTTCAGGATGGCTTGCGCGTGTTCGTAAAACACCTTGCCCGCATCGGTGCTGAGCACGCCTTGCGCCGAGCGGTGCAGCAGCTGCACGCCCAGTTCCTCTTCCAGCTGGCGCAGCTGCTGCGTCAGGGCCGGCTGCGCCACGTGCAGGACCAGGGCCGCGCGCGACAGCGAGCCGTGGTCGACGATGGCAACAAAGTAGCGTAATTGGCGCAGTTCCATGGATCCCAGACGCGGTGCGTGCGCGATTGCCCGGCAAGTGCCGGCAACAGTGCGGTGATGGTAAAAATCGGGCTGTTGCGCCACGTTGCCACAGGCGGCCAGCGCAATAACATTTTTGTTATACTCATTCTAGCGCCTCCGGTGCTCCAGCCGTGTATTTGTGGGATGACAGCATGCTCAAGAAAGTTGATTCCGCGCAATTAAAAGTCGGCATGTACATCCATGACCTCAGCTGCGACTGGATGACGCATCCGTTCGTACGCAACCGTTTCCTGCTGCGCAGCGAGGAGGAAATCCGCAAGATCGTGCAGGCGGGCATCCACGACGTGGTGATCGACAGCGGCAAGGGCCTCGACGTGCAGGACGCGCCCACCGTGGCGCAGGCCAACGCGGAAACGGAACGCGAGCTGGTGCAGATCGCCTCGGCGCCGCAAGTGGTCACGCGCGTGTCGCTGGGCATGGAACTGGCGCGCGCCACGCAGGTGCGCCGGCAAGCGTCGAGCCTGGTGCGCACGGTGATGGCCGACGTGCGCCTGGGCAAGGCGGTCGAGATCGACCGCGTGCAGCACACGGTGCAAGATATCACCGAATCGATCCTGCGCAATCCCGGCGCCCTGGTCGGCTTGCTGCGCATCAAGAGCAAGGACGATTACACCTTTTTGCATTCGGTCAGCGTGTGCGCGCTGCTGGTGGCGTTTTGCCGCTCGCGCGGTCTCGATACGGCCACCACGCACCAGGCGGGCCTGGGCGGCTTGCTGCACGACACGGGCAAGGCGCTGGTGCCCGACAGCGTATTGAACAAGCCCGGCCCCCTGACGCCGGAAGAATTCATCCAGATCAAGCGCCATCCGCGCGACGGCTACGACATCTTGCTGCAGTCGCCGGAAGTGGGGCCGATACCGCTCGACATCACCTTGCACCACCATGAACGGCGCGATGGCAGCGGCTATCCGGACCAGCTGGCCGGCGACGCCATCAGCGAACTGGCGCAGATGGCCGCCATCGTCGACGTATATGACGCGCTGACTTCGGATCGCAGCTATCACAAGGGCATCCCCGCCGCCGAAGCCTTGCGCAAGATCTATGAATGGAGCAAATTCCACTTCAATCCCGTGTTTGCGCAGGACTTCATGCGCTGCGTGGGTATCTATCCGGTAGGCACCATGGTGATGCTGGAATCGGGCCGCCTGGCCGTCGTCATCGAGGCGCACGAGAGCAATTTGCTGGCGCCAAAAGTGAATGTATTTTTCAGTACGAAAAGCAAGACCTACATCAAGCCGGAAACAGTCGACCTGTCGCGCGGCTTCGGCTTCGGCGGCGCCGACAAGATCGTCGGCCATGAGTCGGCCGCCAAGTGGCAGGTCGATCCCATGCGCTTTCTTTCCCTCGCGGATGCCTGATCAGGTTTGTGGGTGTTGAGCGGGCGCGAAGACAGTCGCGCCTGCAACGCCGCCATGGGCGCTCAGCTGAACTTTCTCAGGTGCTGAACACTCAAAAGAATTCCGCCGTGTCGTTCGAGGCGATGGTGGTCAGCATGCCCTTGGCGACGAGTTCGTCATAGTGGCAAGCCAGGTTGCGGCCGTGGCTCTTGGCGTAGTACAAGGCCTGGTCGGCGCGGCCGAGGATGATGACGGGCGCCTCGTAGGCATTGATGCTGACGAAGCCGACGCTGACGGTGACTCGTCCCACTTGCGGAAAATCATGCGCTTCCACGTTGGTGCGGAAGCGGTCGATGATTTTCTGCGCGTTTTCCAGGGTGATCGAGCGCAGCAGCACGACGAATTCCTCGCCGCCGAAGCGGAAGATGCGGTCTTGCGAGCGGAACGACGATTGCAGCTGGTTGGCGATCAGGATCAGCACTTCATCGCCGTACAGGTGGCCGAACTTGTCGTTGACCAGCTTGAAGTGGTCGACGTCGATCACGGCCAGCCATTGGCGCTCCGTGTCCGTATGCTGGCGCCGTTCCTCGTCCGCGGGACGCGGCTTGTCCGCTTCCGGCTCGCCGCGGCTTTGCAGGATTTTTGCCAGCTGGTCGTCGAAGGTCTTGCGGTTCAACAAGCCGGTGAGCGAGTCGCGCTCGCTGTAGTCGAGCAGGTTCTGGAAATTGCGGTAGACGCTGACGATGCCGCCGATCACCTGGATGGTGGCGCCCGTGTATGGCGTGGGATTGGTGATTTCCAGGCAGGTGGTGACCTGGTCGCCGATCCAGATGGGCAGCCACAGCAGGTGGCGGCCATCGGCGCACAGGGTATCGGCGCTCGCTTCATGGCGCGCGATGCAGGCAGCCAGCGCCGGGTAGTCCGACACCGGCTCACCGGGCAGCGACGGATCGGGATTGTCTTCCATGCGGGCCACGCTGCCCGCCACGATGATGGCCCGCGACCGCACGAACACCTGGCCACGCACGGTGGTCAGGGCCAGCACACGGGTCTGCGACGCGGAAGCGAGTTCCTGGACCGCCGAGATCACGGAAATGTCGAGCATCGTGTGGTCGCGGTGCCCGGTCATGTCCACCATGTGTTTCAGTAGGGAATCCATTGTCGTTCTCTGGAAAGTAGTCACACAAGTGTCGTCATACCAGCATTGCATCAAGCAAGAGCATGTTCGCGTCCGTCTACAAGAAGCCAAGATTTATTTGGTGGCATGACGCTCTGTACCGCCGGGCGAGAGGCCTTTCCAAAGAAGAGCTAAGCAGGATAATGTCTTTTTGCCTAATAGGCAATTAACGTATGCAATATTTCATGTAAATACATGAGATTCCTGTCCGGCGTTGTAAAAAACTTGCCCTGACGCAGACATTCAATCTTTACCGCAACATTTGTCGGCGTCCACCGTCATTTCAACAGCGTTTGATAATTTCCATGTGGAAACTTGTGACGCATCAATTTGCCAAAACATGGCCGCTCTATAGTCAATGCAATGGCGCAGAAATTTACGGCAGGAAACATATTAGCAGGAATGGGCAATGTTTCACACCCGATTGCGCCAGGGACTTGTGATTCACTTTTGGGAGCTTGTCATGCATACCTTCCTGTCGGCAGTACAGCAATTCGTCAAGGATGAGGATGGGATTACGGCGATCGAATACGGCTTGATTGCGGCATTGATGGCCACCGCCATCACTGCCGGTTTCCTGCTGATCAAGACCAACTTGCTGACCGTCCTCACCGACATTTCTGCGAACCTGGTGTTGACGCCCTAAGCGGGTGCCCGCTGCCGGCCGGCCGGTGGCGGGTTTTTTTTCAGGAGGTGCCGCATGCCTGCCTATGCCGTATTCGACCTGCTGCTGCTGTGCTTTGTGACCGCCGCCGCCGTCAGCGATTTGATCCGCCGCAAGATTCCGAATCTCCTGGTGCTGTCCGGCATCCTTGCCGCGCTGGCCCTGCATGCATGGCTGTGGCCGCAGCAACTGGCTGTGCTGTGGCTGGGCGGCATGGCCACGGGATTTTTCCTGTTTTTACCCCTGTACGCGCTGCGCGGCATGGCCGCTGGCGACGTCAAGCTGATCGCCATGGTGGGGGCCTTTGCCGGTCCCTGGCCGGTGCTGCAGATTTGTTTTGCCACCTTTGTGCTGGGAGGCCTGATGGCCGTGCTGATGATCAGCTACCAGGGCAAGTGGCGCGCCTGCCTGCGCAATGTGCGTCAACTGCTGTGGCCGATGATCGCCCGCATGGCCGGCATTCCGCTGGCCCCGGCGGCCCTGGGCGGCGGCGCCAGCGTGGGCAATATGCCCTACGGGCTGGCCATCGCCCTGGGCAGCCTGGCGGTGCAGGGGCAGCATTATTTCTGAGTGGCATTCATTGCTCTTGATCAATGGCCGCCAGCACCCGCTCGCTAGAATGATTTCTGTGCAATGCAGTCTTAACCGGCTTGGAGAAGCAGCATGACCGAGGTCGACTATTCCCTGAACACCGACAGCGTAGCGCGTCCGGCCGACGCGAACCTGATGCCGCCTTTGCCGCCGCAGCCGAAGAGCTTGCGCGAAACGGGACTGGAGCGGCAACTGGTGGTCGAGCTGATCGCCAAGCTGCTGTTCGTCGATGGGCGCACGCATCTGTCGGCGCTGACGACGCGGCTGCGGCTGTCGCTCAACGTCTTGCGCGAAGTGCTCGATTTCATGGTCGGCGAACAGGTGGTGGAAGTGGCCTGGCGCGGCGAATCCGATATCGAGGTGCAGTATCAGTTGACGGGAAGCGGCAAGCAGCGCGCCACGGCTTTTCTCGAGCGCTGCGCGTATATCGGCGCCGCGCCCGTCACCCTGGAAGCCTACCGCGCCATGGTGGCGCGCCAGTCGTGGCGGGCACAGGAACAGCGCATCGGCAGCGACGACCTGGCCGCTGTGCTGGGCGGCGCGCATGCGGGGCCGGGCATGCTCGACGTGGTGGGCGCGGCCCTGCATTCGGGGCGCTCGCTGCTGCTGTACGGTCCGCCGGGCAGCGGCAAGTCGACCCTGGCGCTGCAGCTGGGGCAATTGCTGCACGGGCTGGTGGCCGTGCCCTACGCCATCGTCGCCGGCCAGGACATCATTCAACTGTACGACCCGGCGCAGCATCTGCCGCCGGCGCCGCAGCACGTCAGCCATGCGCGCCAGGCGCTGGAGCGGCGCAGCACGGACATCCGCTGGGTGCTGTGCCAGCGTCCCGTGATCCACGTGGGCGCCGAGCTCGACGCGGGCATGCTGGAACTGCGCCACGACGCTGGCGGCGGCTGCTACCAGGCGCCGCCGCACGTGCGCGCCAACAATGGCATGCTGGTCGTCGATGACCTGGGCCGCCAGCGCCTGAGTGCGCCGGAACTGCTGACGCGGCTGATGCAGCCGCTGGCGCGTGGCGTCGACCAGCTGGGCTTGCCGGGCGGCGTGAAGCTCAGCATGCCGTTCGACAATGCCCTCGTCCTGGCGACGAATGTGCCGCCGGGCGAGCTGCTCGACCCGGCCTTGCTGCGGCGCATCGGCTACAAGGTGCATGTGGGGCCGCTGGCCGACAGCGCCTACCGCGCCCTGTTCCGCCAGCAATGCCACCTGGCCGGCATCGGCGTCGATGAAACGGTGCTGCAGCACTTGCTGCAGCAGCTGCATGGCGCGGGCGGGCGGCCCTTGCTGGCCAGCTATCCGCAGGAATTGTTGTCGCGCATCAGCGACTTCGCCGGCTTTGCCGGCAGCGCGCCGCGCCTGACGGTGGCCGCCCTGGAACAGGCGTGGGCCAGCCTGTTTGCCAGCTGCGATTTGCCGCCGGCCGCCTTCTGCGAGAGCATCGCATGAAAAACCGGCGCGCCCTGTTGATGATGGGCCTGGCGATCGTGCTGGGCTTGCTGGCGGTGCTGCTGGCCTCGCACTGGCTGCTGCGCCAGGCGCCGGCCGGCAAGGGCAAGATCGTCGTCGCCGCCAGCGATGTCAACCTGGGCCAGCGCCTGTCGCCCGAGATGCTGCGCCTGGCCGAGTGGCCGGCGGAAAGCCTGCCGCAAGGGGCGCTGCAAGATACGGCGAAACTGGCCGGCCGCGTGCTGAAAACCAGCGTGCTGCGCGGCGAGCCGTTGAGCGAAGCCAAGCTGGCGCCGGCCGGCACCCTGGGCGGCCTGTCGGCGCTGATCACGGAAGGGCGGCGCGCCATCACCGTGCGGGTCAACGACGTGGTCGGCGTGGCCGGTTTCGCCTTGCCGGGCAACTATGTCGACATCATCGTGAGCACCCATCAGGACGGTGGGCGGGAAGGCGGGCAGGGCCGCAGCATTTCCAAGATCGTGCTTGAACGCATCCTGGTGCTGGCCGTGGCGCAGGAGGTGGGCCGCGACGAGACCAAGCCCCGCGTGGTCAATGCGGTGACCCTGGAAGTGACGCCGGCACAGGCGGAAAACCTGGACCTGGCGCGCAGCGTGGGCAGCCTGTCGCTGGTATTGCGCAACCAGGTCGACCCGCAGCCGGGCGTGACGGCGGGGGCGACCAAGCTGACCTTGCTGGGCGGGCCGTCCGACGCCGCCGCCGAGCCCGTGCCAGCCGCCGCACCCGTTGCCGCCGCCGCGCCGCGCCCGGCGCGCGTGGCCCAGGCGCCGGCGCGCCAGTGCAGCGGCGTCATCGATGGCACGCGCCAGTCGCGCGAGTGTTTCTAGTTTCCCGGCATTCAATCACCATGGACTTGCTCACATGAACCGCGCCCTGCTGCTCCTTTGCTGCTTCCTGCCGTGCTTGCCCGCGGCGGCCGATCCCGGCCCGCGCTGCGGTGGCGAGGCGGCGTCGCCGGGCAACTTGCAGCTGCACGTGGGCAAGTCGAGCATGCTGCGCCTGCCGGAGGCGGTGCAACAGCGCAGCGTCGGCAATCCGGCCGTGGTGCAAGCCATGCTGGTGGCGCCGGACACCTTGTACGTGGTGGGTGTCGACGTGGGCAGCACCAACATGATCATCCAGGGCAAGAGCGGCCTGTGCAGCGTAGTAAATGTCAGCGTCAGCATGGACCCGGCCGGCCTGCAGGCGACCCTGGCGGCCCTGATGCCCGACGAGCAAGTCATCCGCGTCACGGCCGTGGCCGATTCGCTGGTGCTGAGCGGCACGGTGCAGGATGCGGGCGCCGTGGTGCGCGCCGTGGAACTGGCGCAAGCGTATGTGCGTCGCGCTACCGTACCGCTGGCGCTGCCCAAGCCTGCCGATGGCGCCGCCGTGCCGCTGGCCACGGCAGGCGCGGGCGGTACGCCGGCAAGCCGCATCATCAACATGCTCGACGTCAGCGCGCCGCAGCAGGTGATGCTGGCCGTGCAGATCGCGGAAGTGTCGAAGTCGCTGCTGGAGCGCCTGGAAGTGGGCGCCACCCTGCGTTTCGCCTCGGGCAGCTGGGCCACGACGTTGCTGTCGAATTTCCTCAGCGGCGCGGCCAATGGCGTGCTCGACGTGCGCAAGTCGAACGGCCAGAAGCTGACCATCGAGGCGCAGAAACAGGATGGCCTGATCCGCATCCTGGCCGAGCCGACGGTGATGGCGATCAGCGGCCAGGAGGGCAGTTTTTTGGCAGGCGGCAAGATTTTCATTCCCGTCGGCCAGGACAACAACAAGATCACCCTGGAAGAGCGCGAGTACGGTGTCGGCCTGCGCTTCACGCCCACCGTGCTGGCGGGCGGGCGCATCCATTTGAAGGTGGCGCCGGAAGTGTCGGAACTGTCGCGCGAAGGCGTGGGCATCTCCGCCGCCGGCGTCAGCGCGCGCTCGATCCTGCCCGTCATCACCACGCGGCGCGCCTCGACGACGGTGCAGCTGTATGACGGCCAGAGCTATGCGATCGGCGGCTTGATCAAGAATAACCAGGTCAGCAATATCACGGGCGTGCCGTGGCTGAGCGAAGTGCCTATCCTCGGCGCGCTGTTTCGCAGCACGGATTTCCAGCATGACCGCACGGAATTGCTGTTTGTCATTACCGCCCACCTGGTCAAGCCCTTGCCGGGCGTGCCCGTGCTGCCGACGACGCAGCTGACGCCGCCATCGCGCAGGAGCCTGATGGGCGACGGCACGATGGAGGGGCCGCCGCCGGCTTCATCGCCACCGTCACCACCACTGCCATCGGCGCCGCGCGCGGCCGCTGGTTTCGAGTTGCCATGATGCCGGGAGCTGCCATGTGGAAATCCATCTTGCCGTTGTCGCGGCGCCTGGCCGCGCTGGCGCTGGCGCTGCAGCTGGCCGCCTGTGCGCACAGCAGCACGCCGCGCCTCGACGCGCGCTTCGGCGACGCCGTGCGCCTGGCCATGGTGCAGCAGGTGCGCGCACCGGCGCAGGCGGCCAACCGCGCGCCGGCCGATGGCCTGGACGGCCCCAGCGCGCGCGCCGTCCTGGAACGCTACCGCGCCTCGTTCGCCGAACCGAACGGCCAGCCCGTGGCGCCGGTGCAGTTCATGCTGGGAGGCGGCAGTGGAAAATAGCCGCCGGCGCCAGGGCGGCTCGATGCTGATCGCCTTCTCCATCCTGCTTATCGTGGTGCTGGGCTTTATCGGCCTGGCGCTCGATGTGGGCCAGGTTCTCAGCCGCAAGACGGAGCTGCAAAACCTGGCCGACAATGCGGCGCTGGCGGCGGCGGCCGAACTGGTGGGCACGGCCGAGGGCCTGGACAGCGCCGTGGCCAAGGCCAGGGAGAGCGCCAGCGACAAGAGCGCCTACCGGCACCGCTTGCTGGGCGCGCCCCTGTCCGAGGCCAGCATCCGCTTTGCCGGCACGCCCGATGCGGCGGCCAGCGAATGGCAGGCGGCCGCTGCGGTAAGCAACCCGGCGGCGGCGTTGTACGTGCGCGTCGATACGGGGGCCAGCGAACCGTCGTTGGGACGGGTGACGACGGCCTTTTTGGGCGCCTGGTCGCCGGCGCTGCGCACGCTCGAGACGGGCGCGCGTGCCGTGGCAGGGCGCAGCGGCCTGCGCCTGACTCCGCTGGCCGTGTGCGCCTTGTCGCCCAGCGCCGCCAGCGCGCGCGTCAATCCGGCGCTGGGAGCGACGCAGGAGCTGCTGGAATTCGGTTTCCGGCGCGGCGTCGCCTACAACCTCTTCAAGCTCAATCCGCACGGCCCGGCAGCCGAGCACTTCGTGCTCAATCCACTGGCCCAGCCCGGCACGCTGGGGGCGCCGGCGCAGGTCGGCAACGCCGCCGTGCTGCCGTTTGTGTGCGGCGGCAGCGTGCTGTATCCGCGCATCGGCGATGCCGCCATGCATGTCCACCGGCCCTTTCCCGTGACGCTGTGGCCGGCCTTCAATGCGCGCTTCAACCAGATGGCGGGCAGCGGCTGCCACCCGCTGATGGCGCCGCCCGACACGAATATCCGCCCCTTTCCGAATGCCATCTCGAACTGGTGGATGACGAACACGCCCGACGCGCCCAGTGCCCTGAGCACGGGCAATCCCCTGTTGTCGGTGGCCGATCCGGAAACCAGCGTGCCCCCCCCAGCGGTGGCCAGCTATGGCCCGTTGTGGTCGTTTGCGCGCGCGGCGAAATACAGCGATCCGAAGCCGGCCGGCGGCTACCTGCCCTTTGCCACCAGCGACTGGGCCAAGCTTTACCCGGCGACGCCAGCGGCGCCGCAGGCCAAGGCCGGCTATCCGGCCAGCGGCACGCCGTTCCTGCTGCCGGCCTTCCTGACGGCGCCCGTGGGCAACACGGCCGTGGCGCAGCGGCGCCTGCTGCATATCGCCTTGCTGGCGTGTCCCGTGCCGCCCGGCAGCGACGTGCTGGTTCAGGTGCGGGGAATCGGGCGCTTTTTCATGACGGCGCCGGCCAGCAATGGCACGCTGAGCGCGGAATTTGCCGGCATGGTGCCCGAAGGCACGCTGGGCGGCCCGGCGGAGTTGGTGCGATGAGGCCGCCTTGCCGCGCGGCGCGGCGCGAAAAGGGTGTGGCGGCCATCGAACTGGCGCTGATCATGACGTTCTTCATCGGCCTGCTGCCCTTCGTGCTGCTGTTCGGCCGCGCCTTCCTGGCCTATACGGCCTTGCAGAAAAGCGTGCACGACGCGGCGCGCTACATGGCGACCCTGCCGCTGGCGCAGATGGCGAACGGCGACGCGGCCACGCAGCACGGGACGTTTGCACGCCAGATGGTGCTCGAGGCGATGGCCGAAACGGCGCCGCACATGCAGGCGGTCAGCGTCAGTCTCGACTGCATTTATCTGGCCGACGACTATAACTGCGGCACCTTGCCAAGCGCGCCGACGCAGGTGCGCGTCAAGGTGCTGATGGAATTGCCCATCGACTTCATGCCCGACTATGCCAGCAAATGGCTGCCGCAGCTGAGCGCCATCCCGCTGCGGGCAAATGCGATTGTGCGCTATGTCAATTAAGCCATGCATGCGGCCATGCGGCCGGCGCCAGCGCGGCGTGTTCGCCGTCGAATTCGCCATGCTGGCGCTGCTGTTCTTTTTCTTTCTCTTTTCCATGATCGAAGTGGCGCGCGCCGTGTATTTATGGAACATGGTGCACGAAGTGACGCGCCGCGCCGCGCGCGCCGCCGCCGTCACCGATTTCAGCAGCGCCAGTGCGCTGCAGGCCGTGCGCGAACACGCCGTGCTGCGCAGCGCACCGGGCAGCCTGCCGCTGGGCGGCGGCATCAGCGATGCCTACGTGCGCATCGATTACCTGTCGCTGGCGGACGGCACGCCCGTGGCCATGCCCGTGACCACCTTGCCAGGCTGCCCGCAGCGCAACCGCATCAATTGCCTCGACGATCCGCATGGCGCCAGCTGCATCCGTTTCGTGCGCGCCCGCCTGTGCGTGCCCGGCGATGGCGGGCGCTGCGAGCAGGTGCCATACCGCCCCATCCTGCCCTTGCTGGGCGCGTTGTTCCCCTCTGGCGCGCAAGCCGTGCGCCTGCCCAGCGGCCTGACCATGGCCGTGGCCGAGTCGCTGGGCTACCCGGGCAATACCGCCTTTTGTCCATGAGCGCCGCCAGGGTGCTGCCGATTGCCGTATGCCGTCTTGAATGAAGCGAGGAGTGCGATGAAAGCCCTGATGATTACCGCCGACGCCAGCCTGCACGATGAAATCGCCGCCCAGGGCGCCGCGCGCATGCCCGTGCTGCGGCTGCTGGAGCGGCGCAGCGGCCTGCGCGACGCCGTCGAACGCATGCTGCCTGAAGCGCCCGAACTGGTCATCGTCGACGCCAGCGGCATCGACGCCGACGAGGCGGACTTGCTGGAACGCCTGGCGCGCCAGTATCCGCTGGCCGTGCTGATGCTGCTCGCGCGCGGCCAGCAGCAGGATGTGCTGATCCGTGCCATGCGCGCCGGCATGCGCGAAGTGCTGCAGCTGCCGCTGGTGCACAAGGCCTTTCATGAAGCGATGGACCGCGTAGATATCCAGGCCGGCGTGACGCAGATGCGCGATGGCAAAGTGCTGGCCTTCATCTCCTGCAAGGGCGGCAGCGGCGCGACGTTTTTGTCGACGAATTTTTCGTATGCGCTGGCGGCGCTGGCCGGCTGCAAGGTCCTGCTGATCGACCTGCACGGCCAGTTCGGCGACGCCACCCTGTATGTCTCGGACCAGAAACCGGCCATGACCCTGTCCGACATCTGCGCGCAGATCGCGCGCATGGACGGCGCCTTCCTCGCCTCGTGCCTGGTGCATGTGACGCCGAACTTCGGCGTGCTGGCGGCGGCCGACGATCCGGCGCACAAGGTCGACATGCAGCCCGACCACATGGACCGCATCCTGGCCGTGGCGCGCCAGCACTACGACTACATCGTGCTCGACGTGGGGCGCCAGATCGATGCGCTGTCGCTGCGCGCGCTCGACAACGCCGACGCCATCTACCCGGTGCTGCAGCTGGCCCTGCCCGACATCCGCGACGGGCGCCGCCTGCTCGATATCTTCCGCTCGCTCGGCTATCCGGGCGAGCGCCTGCGCCTGATCGTCAACCGCTATGAAAAGGGCGGCCGCCTGCGCCTGGCGGACCTGGAGCAGGCGCTGGGGGCCGAGGTGGTGCACACGGTGCCCAACGATTACCTGGCCGCCACCGATTCCGTCAACCAGGGTATTCCGCTGCTGCAGCTGTCGCGCACCAGCGCCGTAGCGCGCAGCCTGGCCGAGCTGGTGGAACTGGTGACGGCGCGCCGCGTGACGGAAAGCCGCGGCCTGTTCGACCGCCTGTTCAGCCGCAGCGAGGCTTGATGCGGTAGCCGATGAACGATGTCAAGGCTCCCGCCGGGAGCCATCAGGGGAGCCGAAATGACTTTACGCGAACGCCTGGCGGCGAATGAAACGGTCCGTCCAGCCAGCCATGGACAAGGCGCGCTGGCGCTGCACGCCTACCAGGAACTGAAAAAAACCATGCACCAGACGATACTCGACCGTATCGACCTGGAGCGCCTGAAACGCCTGACGGCGGAGCAGTTCAAGCACGAGCTGGCGCTGCTGGTGCAGCGCGTCATCGAGGAAGAGCGCATCGTGCTGAACCAGCATGAGCGGCATAGCCTGGTACTCGACATCCAGCACGAGATGCTGGGCTTCGGCCCGCTCGAACCGCTGCTGGCCGACGCCAGCGTGTCCGACATCCTCGTCAACACCTGCGACAAGGTGTATGTGGAGCGGGGCGGGCGGCTGCAGCTGACGGACGTGACCTTCCACGACAATGCGCACCTGATGAAGATCATCGAGAAAATCGTCTCGCGCGTGGGGCGGCGCGTGGATGAATCGAGCCCGATGGTCGATGCGCGCCTGCCGGACGGTTCGCGCGTCAACGCCATCATTCCGCCGCTGGCCGTCGATGGTCCCATCCTGTCGATCCGCCGCTTCGCCGTGCATCCGCTGACGATTGCCAACCTGCTCGACTACAAGAGCCTGACGCCGCCCATGGTGCAGGTGCTGCAGGCGCTGGGGCAGGCGAAGGTCAACATCCTGATTTCGGGTGGCACGGGCAGCGGCAAGACCACCTTGCTTAACGTGCTGTCCGGCTTCATTCCCGGCAGCGAGCGCATCGTCACCATCGAGGACGCGGCTGAACTGGCGCTGCGCCAGCCGCACGTGGTGCGCCTGGAAACGCGTCCGCCGAACATCGAGGGCAAGGGCGAAGTGAGCCAGCGCGCGCTGGTGCGCAACGCGCTGCGCATGCGGCCCGACCGCATCATCCTGGGCGAGGTGCGCGGCGCCGAGGCGCTCGACATGCTGCAGGCGATGAACACGGGCCATGAAGGCTCGCTGGCGACCATCCACTCGAACACGGCGCGCGATGCCCTGGCGCGTCTGGAAAACATGGTCGGCATGGCCAGCGTGAACCTGACGCCGCGCGCCACGCGCCAGCAGATTTGTTCTGCCGTGACGGTGGTGATGCAGGTGTCGCGCCTGACGGACGGGGCGCGCAAGCTGGTCAGCCTGCAGGAAGTGACGGGCATGGAAGGCGACATCATCGCCATGCATGAAATCTTCCGCTTCGAGCAGACGGGCGTCGACGCCGCGGGCAAGGTGCTGGGCCACTTCTGCGCCACGGGCGTGCGGCCGCGCTTCACGGAGCGCCTGCGCATGTTCGGCGCGCCGGTGCCGGACAGCGTGTTTGATCCCGACCGCATCTACGAGTAAGCCAGGCTGCTGCGCGCCGCGCTGCGCGGCTTGCGATGCTCACCGCCGCGCGCGGCGGTTTTGTTCGACGTGACAAGGAGGGATCATGGACCTGGTCTTCTATGGCTTTGCCGTGCTGCTGTTCGCCGCCTGCATCCTGATGGTGGAAGGCGCCTGGCTGTGGTGGTCGGGCACGCATGGCAGCGCGGCGCGGCGCATCAACCGGCGCCTGCGCCTGATGGCGGCGCGTGGCGAGACGGGCGGCGAGCGGGTGTCTATCCTGAAGCAGCGCCGCTATGCGCGCACGCCGGGCCTGGAACGCCTGCTGCGGCGCGTGCCGCAGGCCGCAAAGCTCGACCACCTGCTGCTGCAGTCCGGCTTGTCCTGGTCGGTGGCGCAGTTCCTGGGCGGCGCGGCAGGCCTGCTGCTGGCGGCCATGCTGCTGCTGGCCATCTGGCCCATGCCCTTGCCCGGCGCGCTGCTGGTGCTGGCCGTTGCCGCCAGCGGGCCGCCGATGCTGGTGCTGCGCGCGCGCGCGGCGCGGCTGCAAAAGATCGAGGCGCAATTGCCGGAGGCGGCCGATTTTCTCGCCCGCGCCCTGCGCGCCGGCCACTCGTTTTCGAATGTGCTGCAAATGGTCGGCGACGAGCTGAGTGAACCGATCAGCGGCGAATTCAAGATGGCGCATGAAGAGATCAATTACGGCGTGCCGATGAACGAGGCGCTGCAGAACCTGGCCGCGCGCATCCCGCTGACGGACTTGCGCTACCTGGTCATCGCCGTGCTGGTGCAGCGCGAATCGGGTGGCAAACTGGCCGAGGTCCTGGTCAGCATCGCGCGCATCATCCGCGCCCGCTTGAAGCTGCTGGGACAGGTGCGCGTGCTGTCGGCCGAGGGCCGCATGTCGGCCTGGGTGCTGGGGCTGATGCCGGTGGTGATGATCGGTGTCATGGCGCTGGTCAACCCGCAATATATCAGCTTGCTGTGGACGGACCCCAGCGGCATCAAGCTGCTGTGGTATGCGGCGGGGATGGTGGCGCTGGGCGTGGTCTGGATGCGCAAGGTGATTCGCATCCGCATTTAAGGGATCGCCTGAAAAAGTCCGTGGCGTCGTGGCCTCGCCTCGGCGTACCTGCGCAGCGTCGCCGGCGCCGCGCCTGGCCCTGAAGGTTTTTGCAGCCGCTGAGAGAGGAAATCATTCATGACCGGTGCACAACTGCTGTTTCTCGCCATCGTCTTCGCCGTGGTGGTGGCGCTGGCCCTGCTGGCGTGGCTGATCTTCTTTCCCGGCACCTTGCGCCAGCGGCTGTTCGGCTTCATGGCGCCGGCGGCCAGCGGCAGCGTGGCCGAAGGCGGCTGGGTCGAGCGCGTGGCCCGCGTGGCGCAGCCGTTCAGCAAGCTGTCGCTGCCCGAGGAAGGCTGGGAGCGTTCGCCGCTGCGCACGCGTTTCATGAATGCCGGCTGGCGCCAGGCCAGCGCACCGGCCCTGTACTTCGCGGCGAAGACCGTGCTGGCCCTGCTGTTTCCCACCGTGCTGGGGCTGTATGCGGCCAGCGCCATGGGGGCGCAGCTGCGCAGCGTGCTGCTGTTGCTGCTGTGCGTTAGCGCCACCGTTGGCTATTACCTGCCGAACCTGGTGCTGTCGAGCACGGCCAAGCGGCGCCAGCGCGACATCTTTGAAAATATCCCCGATGCGCTTGACCTGCTGACCGTCTGCGTGGAAGCGGGCCTGAGCCTGGAGCGCGCACTGGTCAAGGTGTCGGGCGAAATCCACATCAAGAGCGTGGTGCTGGCGCAGGAACTGCAACTCGTGCTGATGGAAATGCGCGCCGGCTTTTCCAAGGAAAAGGCGCTGCGCAACCTGGCCCTGCGCAGCGGCGTGGAAGATGTCGATACCCTGGTCGCCATGCTGATTCAATCGGAGCGTTTCGGTACCAGTATGGGCGATTCGCTGCGCGTGCATTCGGAAAATCTGCGCAGCAAACGCAGCCTGCTGGCCGAAGAGGCGGCTGCCAAGATCGCCTTGAAACTGCTGTTCCCGCTGATTTTTTGCGTCTTTCCCACCCTCATGCTGGTACTCATGGGGCCGGCCGTGATCGAAGTCTATCGCGTGCTCGTGCCAGCCATGGCCAGCCGCTGAAAGGAACTGCCATGCACTGGACGCTTTCCCGTTTCGCCGCCGCTTGCACCTGCCTGGGCCTGGCTGCCTGCGCCAGCCATACCGCACCATCGCCTGCGCTGCCCGTTGCCATTGCCGATGCGGATGCGGATGCCGATGCCGCCTATGCGGAGGGCCGGCGGCATTTCGATGCGGGCGACCTGCCGGCCGCGCAGGCGGCCTATGAGCTAGCCTTGCGCGGCGCGCCGTGGCACGTGCATGCGCGCAATGGCCTGGCCGTGCTGCACGCGCAGCGGGGCGAGCATGCCGCCGCGATCGCCCATTGGCAGGCATTGACGGACAGCCAGCAGATACCGCGCCCGCAGCAGGCGTATCTGTTCAGCAATCTGGGCCATGCCTATTATTTGAGCGGCCGCGACGCGCAAGCCTTGCCCATGCTGGAAAAAGCTTGCCTGCTCGACCCGCTCAATGCGCTGGCCTGGCAGCATCTGGCACAGGTGCTGGAGCGGCTGGGGCAGCATGAGCGCGCCGCCGTCATGCGGCGCCAGGCGGATAATCTGCAGCAACACGATTGGCAGCGCGACATGGCCCTGCTGCGCAGCGCGGAAAAGCCTGCCGCGGCAGAGGCGCAGGCAGCGCCGGCGGTAGCGCCAGCGGCAGTCGCACCAGCCGCGCCCGCCATGGCGCGCATCGAGATCACGCAAAGTGATGGCATGGCACGTTTGCAGCGCGTGCCGGCAGTGGCTGGCGCAGCCATTACCAGCGTCGCCAGCGTGGCCGCCGCTGCCCCGGCCCGTCCGGCGTCTGTGGCGGGGTTCTCTCCCCCGCGCCTGGAGATCCTGAACGGCAATGGCGTGCCGGGCATGGCCGCCGCCATGGCGCGCAGCCTGTCCGGCAGCGCCGTGCAGGTGGTTCGCCTGGCCAACGAGGCGTCATTCCAGGTGGCGCGCACGCGCGTCGAATACCGGCCAGCGCAGGAACAGGCAGCGCGCCAGCTGGCGCGCCGCCTGGGGGCACAGGTGCAGACGCAGGCCGCCGACTGCCCCGCCAGCGAACTGCGGCTGATACTCGGGCACGACCTGGGCGACCCTGCCGTGCTGCACCGTTACTATGTGCAGCAGTTGCAACTGGCGCGCCAGGCGCTGGCACGGCTGGGCTGAAGCGTTTCCGCTGGACATAAACAACACGCGGCGCCCGTCAAGGCGCCGCGTGTTGTTGTACGTCATGCCGCTGCCGGTTTCGGCTGGCGGCGCCGCGTAAAGGCCAGGGCCGCCAAGCCGGTGCCCAGCAGGAACAAGGTGCCCGGTTCCGGTACGGCGAGGGGCGCGATGACAACGATGTCGGTGCGCGTGGACTTGGAAAAATTCAAGGTGTAGCTGCCAGCGGGCAAGGCGAAATTCGAGGTCAGGGAAAACATGGCGAAGCCGTTCGCAAAGGCCCGCGCGGTGGCGGGATCGTTGGTGCCCGCCGTCATGTTCAGACTGAATGGATCCAGGCTGCCGAGCGTGTGGTTGCCGTTGATGTCGCTGCCATTGCTGGCATCGCCGTCGGGCGCGAACTGGAAGATTACGCCGTCGGCAGTCGCATTCGACAGGCAGCCGGCGGGGCTGGACGTGTTGCAGGAGATATTGAAGATATCCATGATCGACACGTTCGACTTGTCGCCCAAAGTCGTCACGTTGGCCAGCAGGTCGCGCCGCCCCATGAAGCTGAAGGTAATGAAGCCGGCGCTCGACAGGGTCAGGTTGACGGAGCCCGTCAGCGTATCGCCCGCCGTCGAGGATGCGGCGCCGATCGTGTTGCGCTGGGCTTCCGACACGGCGCGCACGGTGGAGCCGGTGGCGTTGAGCATGTTGCCGAAGGCATGCGCATCGCCACGCGCGAATTCGAGGGACGTGGTGGGCGCGTAGTGGTTCTGTGGCGACGCGCCGCAGCCGCCGCCCGAACACACTTGCAGCACGTCGGCGTTGGCGGCCGGCCCCGTGTTGACGGCACGCGGGTTGACGGCCACGCCGCCTTCGAAAAAGGCGCTATCGCTGGCATTGCGGTTGGCGCCCGCCAGCGACAGCGCTCCGGCACTGGTGGTGATGCGGAAGTTGTTCAATTCGTTGACGGCCAGGCCATACGCGCCTGCCTGCGCCTGCCCGGTGGCCAGCAGGCCGGCGGTGGCAAGCAGTCCCAGCCAGCCCAGGGTCTTGCTTCGTGTGTGATTGACGTTCATCGCAGCCTCTTATCGTGGTCGGTTCGGGAAAAATTCCGGGGGAACGATCCAGAACGACTTGCCTGGACTCATCTCGTAGACGGAGATAAGCAGCTAGCGTGCCACGTAAAAAAAATCTGCTGAATCAAACACTTGTGTAGAGCTAACTGAGCTGTTTGAGGCAAAGTGTAAGAAAGGCCGACGCCGCTTGCCGGACGGTGGCGGCGGCCTCAGGTGCCGCGGTGGTAGCCCAGGTGGCCGCCGGAATTGCGCGCGCAACCGCAGCCGATGCGCGCGACCGCGTCCCCTTCGGTCAGTTTCCAGTTGGTAATCGTCGTGTGTGCCCAGTCGATGTCGCTTTTCTTGACAGGTTTTACTGTCAGGGTGCGCTGCGCCGCATCCGTGTATTCCATCAGCTCTTCATCGTCGGCGATATCGAAATGGCGGTGGATCAGCGCGATGCCGAAACGGTCGAGCGCGCCGTAGCGCTGCAGCACGTCGCGCAATTCGCGAAAGCAGGCCACGTCCTCCGGCTGCAGCGGATTGACGGCGGCAATATCGGCGACGGGCTGCCATTGCATGGCGTGGATGTTCAGGCTGTGCATGATGCTCTCCTGTGCCCCGTGATGAAAGGCCCAGGCTGCCGGAGGGGCGCTGGCACGCCTGGCGAAATCCCTATCCTGGCCGCCGTGCGCGATCGGCGTTTGCGTTATCTCAAAGGTGCGCGTCTCGTTGCCGATTCCCTGCGGACCGTTAGAATAGGCGATGGCAAACAAAACCCCCACCTTCCCCGGCGCACGCACGGGCCGCGGCCAGGTCCTGGCCGTGCTGCTGTCGAACCGCGACCAGTCCGGCGCCGAACCGCTGCAAGGCCGCGTCTCCCTGGCCGCCATCGTCAAGGCGCTGAAACGCAAATACCACTGGCCGATCGAGACTCACAGCTTTCCTGCGAATACGCAGGATGGCCGCGCCAGCTGGGCGACCGTCTACAGCCTGCCGGAAAAGGTGATCGAGGCCGCGCTTGACAGGGGCGGGCGGGAGTGGCTGGAGAGCCGGGGAATGGAAAAGCGGTAATGCAATAGAAAGGGGCCATATGCCGTAACATATAGCCCCTGGCATTGGCTGCAGGAATAGGGCATGCGCCAGCAGGAGAATGCCGTTGAATGGAGACGATTCCGGTAAATGCGCCCGTTTATGTCTTCAGGCGAATTTTCATCAGCGGACGTTGGTCGATATTGCCAATTTTCCAGGAATAGCTTCCTAATAAGCCAAAGAATGATGGTGTCGACGTCGCGTTATGTGACAGGACCTCGGCATTCTTTGGCAGCGTGACTTCCAGGGTGCCGTCGAGTTTGATACCCATTTCGCTCAATTGTTTTTTGCCATTCTTGTCCAGCTCGCCGGAGGCGATGGTAATGATTCCATCCTTGCCCGTGCCTACCTTGAGTACACCCAGCACATTCAGGGCTTCGCCTTTCTTGCGCTTGCTTTCCAGCACCAGTTCATACCGGCCATTGCCCAGATAATTGGCCTTCTTGACGTCCGGATCACGTTGGAATGTCGCGGTCTCGCGTGCAAGGCTTTCATTTTCTTTTGCGGTTAATGTCCCCGCTCTCACCAATTGCATGGCAGCCATCGGTTGTGCGACTGTCCCAATATAAGAAAAGGAATAAGTGCCATCCGGCTGGAATATGGCCTTGGCATTAAAACGTTCCGGGATAAGGCATCCGGTCAACAGCAGAGCGCCAGCAACAACGGCCGTGAATAATCGACGAGTCATTAATAAACCATATAAAGAAGTGAATGGCGTGAAGTGTAGCGCAAGCACCCAATATATTGCCTAAATAAAATTATTTATCTTTGACGGCCTGTGTTTATTTTCAGCGCTGGCGGGTGGCAGAAACGCCGCCTGATTGGCCAGCTGTCTGCGCGGAGTATGTTGTGGTGGATGGGCGCGGCGGGAAAAGAAAAAAGGGCTACCGGCCGAAGCGGGTAACCCTTTGATTTCCTACTAAAATTCTGGTGCCGACTGCCGGTTTCGAACTGGCCACCTGATGATTACAAATCAACTGCTCTACCAAATGAGCTAAGTCGGCAAAAACTGCGCGTTGCGAATTATACGCTATTTAATGCGTGTCAGGGTCGGGCGGCCGCCTTTTTTTGGTGGCTCGTCGTCGCCTGGGGTCGCCGCGTCGCGTTGTTCCGGGGAACCGGTGGGCACGGACGACAGGGTCGGGGCGCTGGCGGCCGGGGCGATTGCTGGCGGCGGCACGTCTGCAGAGGCCGGGCTGTCCGTTGGTTGCGCGTCGGGATCATCGTTGCCCAGCACAGGCTCGAAGGCCATGCCCTGGCCGTTTTCGTTGGCGTAGATGGCCATCACGTTGTCGACCGGCACGTAGATTTCACGCGAGACGCCGCCAAAGCGGGCGTGGAAGCGGATGGCGTCGTTGTCCATCTTCAGGCCACTGGTGGCGCCGAAGCTGATGTTGAGCACGATCTCGCCCTTTTTCACGTATTCCATCGGTACCGTGGTGCGCGAATCGACTTTGACCGCGAGATAAGGCGTGTAGCCGCTGTCGGTGCACCACTCGTAGATGGCGCGCAGCATATAAGGTTTGGTTGAGATTTCAGACATGGTAGGCACTGTGAGGCGGGAGCGCCCCCGCAAGGCGGGCGCACCGGTAATTCAATGAGGCGATAGGGCAACTAGCTCAATACAAAACAAAGAATCATAGTTGGCCCAAGATGCCCCAGAAAGCGTCGCGGGCAAGCCCGATATCGGCTTCAGTAACGCAGCCGTACTTTGGTACGGCGAGTAACGCCAAGTCGAGAGCGGGCTGCGCGAGCTTTATGGGGATATCTTAGCGGCGCATGACCTTTTCGGAAGGGGTCAGTGCTTCGATATAGGCAGGACGCGAGAAGATGCGTTCGGCGTATTTCATCAGCGGTGCAGCTGTCTTCGACAGTTCGATGCCGTAGTGGTCCAGGCGCCACAGCAGCGGCGCGACAGCCACGTCGAGCATCGAGAATTCGTCGCCCAGCATGTACTTGTTTTTCAGGAACAACGGTGCCAGCGTCGTCAGGCGGTCGCGGATTTCCGCGCGCGCCTTGTCGTGCGCCTTGTCGTTGCTCTTGGCGCGTTCGCTTTCCAGCACGTGCACGTGCACGAACAGTTCTTTTTCGAAATTGAACAGCATCAGGCGCGCGCGGGCACGCATCAGCGGATCGGCCGGCATCAGTTGCGGATGCGGGAAGCGCTCATCGATGTACTCGTTGATGATGTTCGATTCATACAGGATCAGTTCGCGCTCGACCAGGATAGGCACCTGGCCGTACGGGTTCATGGTCGAAATGTCTTCCGGCTTGTTGAACAGGTCGACGTCGCGCACTTCGAAGTCCATGCCTTTTTCAAACAGGACCAGGCGGCAGCGTTGCGAAAATGGGCAGGTTGTACCCGAATAGAGAACCATCATTTTTTATAGTTCCTTAGAAACAAAGGGGGTGAAGCCGCGAACGGCTCACCCCAGGTCGCTTGTCCACTCATGCGGACAACGCAGAAACAGGCATAAACCGGCCTATGGCCGGCGCCTCACTTATTTGACTTCCTTCCAGAACGACGCATTCAAGCGCCATGCCAGCAGAGCAAAGACCGACAGGAACAGCAATACCCACACGCCCAGGCGTTTGCGTGTCTGCTGTGCCGGTTCGGCCATCCACTCCATGTAGCCGACCAGGTCGGCTACCGCAGTGTCATACTCGATCTTGTTCAACGTGCCTGGCTTGACTTGCTCGAAGCCGACAAATTTGTGGATTTTCTTGCCCGCGTCGTGCGGATCAGTCTCTTCCACGAACTTGGCAGTCTGGATACCTTGCAACTCCCATAACACATGCGGCATGGCAACATTCGGCACGACCATATTGTTCCAGCCGGTCGGGCGCGTGTCGTCTTTATAGAACGTACGCAGGTAAGTATACAGGTAGTCGCCGCCTGTGCCAGCGGAAGATGATTTCGCGCGCGAAATTACCGACAAATCCGGCGGTACGACGCCAAAGAACGCCTTGGCATCCTGCGGCGCCAGCGAAGTTGTCATCAGGTCGCCTACTTTATCACTTGTGAACAACAAATTCTGCTTGATCTGGTCTTCCGTCAAACCCAGGTCGCGCAGGCGGTTGTAGCGCATCGACACGGCAGAGTGGCAATTCAGGCAATAGTTGACGAACAATTTGGCGCCGTGTTGCAGCGCTGCCATGTTGGTCTGGCGGTCAGGCGCCTTCTCCAGCGGGAAGCCGCCTTCGCTGGCGAGAGCCATGGCGGGCACGAGTGCCAGGATGGCGAGCAGTTTTTTTGCAATCTTCATATGATGTATGTCCTTTGAGCGTGGCGTGGGATCGGCTTAGTGCGGGTGAAACGTCACACGCGACGGCACGGTCTTGAACTTGCCCATTGCACTCCACCATGGCATCAGCAGGAAGAAGCTGAAGTAAATCAGGGTGCACACTTGCGACACGATGGTTTTCGCATCCGTAGGCGCCTGGGTGCCGAGGTAGCCCAGCACCAGGAACGACAGGCCGAAGATGGCATAGATGTATTTATGCCAGGTCGGACGGTAGCGGATCGATTTCACGGGCGAATGATCCAGCCATGGCAGGAAGGCCAGGATCACCACGGAACCGCCAAAGAACACCACGCCCCAGAATTTCGCGTCCAGCACTTGCGGCAGCATGCCGATGATGGCGACGATGGCGATGGCGGCGATGATGGACTTGACCGTCGTCGACAGGCGCGACTTGAGCCAGATGAACACCACGTAGGCGGCCACGACAGCCATCAGCACGTACATGAAGTCGGCCGTGGTGGCGCGCAGCACCGAGTAGAACGGCGTGAAGTACCAGGTCGGCGCGATGTGCAGCGGGGTCTTCAGCGAGTCGCCTGGCAGGAAGTTGTTGTATTCCAGGAAGTAACCGCCCATTTCCGGCGCGAAGAAGACGACGGCGCTGAAAATGACGAGGAAGATCGATACGCCGAACAGGTCGTGCACCGTGTAGTACGGGTGCGACGGGATCGAATCGAGCGGGTGGCCGTCGGCGCCCAGGTTTTCTTTCACTTCGATGCCGTCCGGATTGCTCGAACCGACTTCATGCAGGGCGATCAAGTGCGCTGCAACCAGGCCCAGCAGAACCAGCGGGATGGCGATCACGTGGAAGGCGAAGAAGCGGTTCAGGGTTGCGTCGGAAACGACGTAGTCGCCGCGGATCCACAGCGACAGGTCAGGGCCGATGAAGGGGATGGCGCCAAACAGGTTGACGATCACTTGCGCGCCCCAGTACGACATCTGGCCCCATGGCAGCAGGTAGCCGAAGAACGCTTCGGCCATCAGGCACAGGAAGATGGCGAAACCGAACAGCCAGATCAGTTCACGTGGCTTGCGGTAGGAGCCGTACAGCAGGCCGCGCGTCATGTGCAGGTAGACGATGATGAAGAAGGCCGAGGCGCCCGTCGAGTGCATGTAGCGCACCAGCCAGCCCCACGGTACTTCGCGCATGATGTACTCGACGGAGTTGAAGGCCAGGGCCGCATCCGGTTTGTAGTGCATGGTCAGGAAGATGCCGGTAACGATCTGCAAGACCAGCACCAGCATGGCCAGCGAGCCGAAGATGTACCAGAAATTGAAGTTTTTCGGTGCGTAGTACTTGCCCCACTGGTCATTCCACAGCTTGGTCAGGGGAAAGCGGTCATCCACCCAGCCCAGGGCTTTTTCGGCGACAGGTGCATCGGCAGGAAATTTCGTTTCTTTGAAAGCAGCCATGATCAAGCCTCGCCTTTCTCGTCTTTACCTATCAGCAGTTTGGTGTCGCTCAGATACATATGGCGCGGCACTTGCAGGTTGTCCGGCGCCGGCTTGTTCTTGAACACGCGGCCAGCCATGTCGAAGGTGGAGCCGTGGCAAGGGCACAGGAAGCCGCCTTCCCAGTCATCGGGCAGGGACGGTTGCGGGCCAGGGGTAAATTTCGAGGAAGGGGAGCAGCCCAGGTGGGTGCAGATGCCGACGGCGACGAGGATTTCGGGCTTGATGGAGCGCGCCTCGTTCATGCAGTATTCGGGGGTGAATTCGGCGGGGTTGCGCTGGGAGTCGGCGTCGGCGACCTTGTCGTCGGTTTTTTTCAGCGACGCGATCATTTCCGGCGTGCGCTTGAGGATCCAGACCGGCTTGCCGCGCCATTCGACGGTGCGCATTTCGCCCGGTTGCAAGGTGGTGATGTCTACTTCGACCGGCGCGCCAGCCGCTTTCGCGCGCTCCGACGGCTGGAAGGTGCTTACCAAGGCTCCCGCGGTTGCCAATCCAACTACACTGCCCGCCGCGCACGTGGCGACGAGCAAGCCGCGACGGCCTGAATCGACCTGCTTTTCGTTACTCATGCAAACCCCAATCAGTCAAAATGCGAATCTTTATTATGAGTGGCAGCCGCGAAAAACCCGTCGCCGAAGCTCTATCCCACTGATTGCCGCAACCCGCATCTTTGTACGGTAAAGTGGCAACATCCCTGCGGAACTTCGGCCAATGGCGCAGCCCGTGCCAGTTTCTTGTTGATTATCCGGAAGCAAAAAAGCCGCTTCTGGCAACCGCAAATTATAAGTGAAGCAAACAACGAATAAAACAAAAACGTTGCTTGTACCATAATTTATATACTTTTGCAGGAGGTGGCTAGTTCTTTCGAACTAGATGCGCGCAGCTGTACCAGAATGGCCCGCGTCCGCAACCGCAAGTTGGTGACGATGGGAATCAATAGTATGATCGGCATGTTTTTATATACATCCGAAGGAGAATAATTCATGGCAATGATGCAAGAATTTAAAGAATTTGCAATGAAGGGCAACGTCGTCGATCTGGCGGTCGGTGTCATTATCGGTGGCGCCTTCGGCAAGATTGTCGATTCCCTGGTGCAAGACGTGATCATGCCGCCCATCGGCCGCATTTTCGGCGGCCTCGATTTCGCCAATTACTACCTGCCCCTGAATGGCCAGGCCACGACCATGACCCTGGTGGAAGCGAAGAAGGCGGGCGCCGTGCTGGCCTACGGTAACTTCCTCACCATTTTGCTCAACTTCATCATTCTCGCCTTCATCATCTTCCAGATGGTGCGCCTGATGAACAAGGCCCGCCGCGCCCAGCCGGAAGCACCGGCCGTCGCTCCGGCCACGCCGGAAGACATCGTGCTGCTGCGTGAAATTCGCGACTCTCTGCAGAAGAACGGACAGAAAAGCAACGATCTGGCAAAATAAGCCGGACCGGCACCGGGCCGGCTGACCTGGACAGAGAGCCTTATGCGACGATTTTGGTTGTTGTTTGCGCAAACCGTGACCATCGCGTTGGCGCTGTACTTTGTGTATGGCGCGCTGCGCCCGGCCAGCCGGGTACAGCAGCTGGGTTCGCCAGCGAAGCCGGTGCCCGTGGTGGAAACGGCGTCCAGCAGCCTGGCGCCCGGCTCCTACCGCGACGCGGCGGCGCGCGCCATGCCCGCCGTCGTCAATATCCTTACCATGCAGGTACCCAAGCGCGGCGCCCATCCGCTGGCGCGCGACCCCTTCTTCAAGCGCTTCTTCGGCGACCGCGATCCCGGTCTCGACGACGACGACCTGCGCAACAGCCTCGGCTCGGGCGTCATCGTCAGCCATGAAGGCTACATTCTGACGAATAACCATGTGGTCGAAGGCGCCGACGAAATCGAAGTGGTGCTGACGGATGGCCGCAAGGCGCCAGCCAAGATCGTCGGCCTGGACCCGGAAACGGACCTGGCCGTCATCAAGATCGACCTCGACAAGCTGCCCGTCATCGTGCTGGGCCAGTCGGAACTGGCGCGCGTGGGCGACGTCGTGCTGGCCATCGGCAACCCGTTCGGCGTGGGCCAGACAGTGACCATGGGCATCATCTCCGCGCTGGGCCGCAACAATCTGCACATCAACAGTTTTGAAAACTTCATCCAGACGGATGCGGCCATCAACTTCGGCAATTCGGGCGGCGCCCTGGTCGATACGCGCGGCAACCTGATCGGCATTAATACGGCCATCTATTCGCAAAGCGGCGGCTCCGTCGGCATCGGCTTCGCCATTCCCGTCTCGACGGCCAAGACGGTGATGGAAGCCATCATCAAGGATGGTCACGTGGTGCGCGGCTGGATCGGCGTGGAAACGCAGGACATCACGCCCGAGCTGGCGCAAAGCTTCGGCCTGCAGCGTACCAGCGGCGCCATCATCGCCGGCGTGGTGCGCAACGGCCCGGCCGACAAGGCCGGCATCGTGCCCGGCGACATCCTGCTGACCGTCGATGGCAAGCCCGTCGGCGACACGACGGAAATGCTCAATCTGATCGCCCAACTGCCACCCGGCGGAAAAGCTAAAATGACGGTGCTGCGCAAGAATCGCGAAGCGGCGCTCGACGTGGTGGTGGGCAAGCGCCCTATCCCGAAAGAGCTTTCCAAATAGTTGCTGATCGGAAGCTGACACATGCATGTGCGTGACTTGACCCAATTTTTACGTGAACTGAGCGACAACAATAACCGTCCCTGGTTTGTGATGAACAAGCCCCGCTACGACATCCTGCGCGAGGAATTCCTCGCGCTGGTGACGGCCTTGATTGGCGAACTGGGCAAGTTTGACCCGGCCGTCAAATACTGCAATCCGAAGAAGGCCCTGTTCCGCATCAACCGCGACGTGCGCTTTGCGCACGATAAAAGCCCGTATAAAACGCGCTTTTCCGCCGCCATCGCGCCGAACGACATGCGCCGTCCCAGCAAGGCGGGTGGCCCCACGTATTATCTGCAGATCGATGGCCAAGGCAACTTGCTGTTCGGCGCCGGCGAATACATGCCGCCGCCGGGACGATTAAAAGCGCTGCGCGAGCATATGCTCAACGATGCGCCAGGGTTTTCCAAAGTGCTGAAAAATAAGCGTTTAAAGGCGCGCTACGGCACCATCCAGAACGAGGGCAAGCTGCAGCGCCCGCCCAAGGGCTTTGACGCGGACGCGGAACACATCGAGTTCATCAAGCTGAAAAGCTTTTTTGTCTGGACCGAAGTGCCGTTGCCCGTGAATGCGCCGGAACAGTTGCTGCCGGCGCTGGCCGAAGGCTTGAAGGATGCGTGGCCGCTGGTCGAGTGGATGCGCGGTGCGCAGGAAGCGGAAGCGGCGCAAGACGCCGCCTGATCTTAAAGGGAGAGCGCAATGGCATTAGCACATGCGGCATCGGGCCAAGTGATCGACGTGCAGGGGGCGGCGGGGGAAGATCTGTCGCAGTTTTCCGCCATCGCCCTGGCCAAGACGGATGAACTGGAATTGATCCGCATGTGCATGCCCAAGGGCAAGACCATGCCCGAGCATCACGTGCTCGGCGAGATCACCTTGCTGTGCCTGCAAGGCCAGGTGGCGGTGGACGCGCATGGCGGTGTGCAAGTGCTGGGGCCGGGGCAGATGCTGTACCTGCACGGCGGCCAGGCGCATGCGCTGGAAGCGCAAGAGGACAGTCTGTTGCTGCTGACGATATTGATGGCCAAGGCGGGGCGCTAGCTTTCCCCGGCGGATCAGGCCGCCTCGGCGCGCGGATCGCGCGACAGCAGCTGCTGCACCATCACCTGCGGCAAATCCCCATCGAACAGTACGCCGGCCACGGCATTCGTGATGGGCATCTCGACGCCCATGCAGCGCGCCAGTTCACGCACGGCCTTGGCGCACGGCACGCCTTCGGCCACATGGCCCAGTTCGGCCACGATGGTGTCGAGCGCCTTGCCTTGCGCCAGGCCCAGGCCGACGCGCCGGTTGCGCGACAGGTCGCCCGTGCAGGTCAGGATCAAATCGCCCATGCCCGTCAGGCCCATGAAGGTTTCCGTCTGGCCACCCAAGGCCGTGCCCAGGCGCGTAATTTCCGCCAGGCCGCGCGTGATCAGTGCGGCGCGCGCATTCAAGCCCAGGCCCAGGCCGTCGGCCACGCCGGTGGCGATCGCCAGCACATTCTTGACGGCGCCGCCCACTTCCACGCCCACCAGGTCTTCGCTCGCATACACGCGGATGGTGCCGCCATGCAAGGCCGAGACGACCTTGGCGCGCAAGGCGCTGTCCAGCGAGGCAATGGTCAGTGCGCACGGCAAGCCGCGCGCCACTTCCTGCGCGAACGAGGGACCGGACAGGGCGCCGCCGGCGACCGTGTCGCCCAGCACTTCCTGCACGATCTGGTGCGGCAGCATGCCCGTGCCGCCTTCAAAACCCTTGCACAGCCACACGAGGCTGGTAATGGCCTTGTCTTTCAGCTGATCTTTCAGCTGATGCAGCATCGGCCGCAAGCCTGCCACGGGGCAGGCGGCGATCAGCAGGCCGTGTTCGCCGCCGGCATGCGCCACGGCGGCGTTGAAATCGGCGCTGATGCGCAATTGCGGCGGTAATGTGAAACCTGGCAAATAGCTGTTTTCGCCGCTGGCGGCCATGGCGGCCATGGCGTCGCCGTTGCGGCCCCACAGCAGCACATCGTGGCGGCCAGCCAGGGCCATGGCCACGGCCGTGCCCCAGGCGCCAGCGCCCAGCACGGTGATCGGGCGCGGGGCGGCCTGGGCGCCAGGAATGGACTCGGGGGTGACTTCAGGGGAAACTTGCATGCGACCTCAAAGGGGCAGGTGAAACGGGCGCGGCGGCAGGGCCGGCGCCCGGATGAATCTGGTGGCTCTTACAGGCCCCACACTTCGCTGGTCTTGACGTAGCCGCTCTGGCCATCCTTGTGGCGCACCTTGACCCAGCCGGAGCTGGCTTGCTCGCTCATTTCCAGCAGCACGCCCTTGTCGACGAGGAGGATGGCGGAGGCCGTGTCGTCGGGGCTGGCGCGGACCTTGAGGTTCGCGGCGCGTGCCACGACGTTGCGCTTGGCGGACAGGCCCTTGGCTTCCGTCCAGGCCATTTCGCCGCTGGCGTCGCGTACCTTGACCCAGTCGCCATAGCTGAGCACGACTTCCAGCGGCATGCCGCGTGGTGCCACGTACAGCTTGCCACCCTTGGAAGACGGCGCGTCATACAGGATCACGGGGGCGGCGCCCACGGTTTTGAAATCGACAGCGTGGCTGGCGGCGGTCGCCAGCAGCAGCACGGCGCCGGCCATCCAGCGGAACTTGCTCAAGAGCGCACTTTTCAACATGATATTTTTTGAACCTTAACGAAACACGGCGGCCAGGCCGCCGTTTCTTACCTGCAGTATAGAACACTCACAAAACCGTCGCGAGCGGCAGTGCATTGTGGCCGAGAAGCGCAGCTGTGCTAGAGCACAGCGGGCATCACAGGCCGCAAGGCGCGCCGCGCAGCAGGTTTGGTGAGATGTTCTTAGTGCGTTTCGCTGGCTGCGGGCGCTGCTGCAGCGGCGTCAGCAATAGCTTGCAGACGTTGTTGGTAGAACACTTCGAAGTTGATCTCGGCCAGGTGCACTGGCGGGAAGCCGGCACGGGTGATCACGTCGGCGATGTTGGCGCGCAGGTAAGGGTAGATGATGTTCGGGCAGCCGATTCCCAGCAGTGGATCGAGTTGATCCGCAGGAATGTTGCGCGCTTCGAAAATACCAGCTTGCTTGCCTTCAACCAGGAAAGCGACTTTTTCACCGACTTTGGCGGTCACAGTGATGGTCACGGTGGCTTCAAAGATGCCGTCGGCCAAAGGCGCGGCGCCCACGTCCAGAGCAACTTCGATCGCTGGCGCTTCTTGTTCCAGGAAAATAGCTGGGGAATTTGGTTGTTCCAGCGACATGTCTTTCAGGTAGACGCGTTGGATTTGGAAGACTGGTTGCAGATTTTCGTCAGACATGGAACGCTTTCGTTGTAAAGGACAAGAACGGCACACCGTTCAAATATGGTGCTTGCGGTATGTTAACCGTGCCGGATAGGCACGGCCAGATCAGGTGCGAGGGCAATTGTATCAAAACAATACGACAAAAAACCAAGCAATTTCTCGAACCCGCTTTATATCAGGCTGCTGTGCCGTTTAACAAGGGGTCCAGCTTGCCGGCTTGATCCAGCGCATACAAATCGTCGAAACCACCGACGTGGGTATCGCCCACATAGATCTGCGGCACCGTGCGGCGGCCCGTGCGTTCCATCATCTTGATGCGCTCTTCCGGATCGAGGTCGACGCGGATCTTTTGCACGGCCACGCCCTTCGATTCCAGCAGGCGCTCGGCGCGCACGCAATACGGGCACACGGCGGTGCTATACACAATTACGGGGACAGTCATGATGATTCCTTCCAGTTAAGTGCCGGCTTACTTCGCCAGCGACAAGGTCTTCAATGGCAAACCCTGCTTTTTCCATTCGTCGAGGCCGCCTTCCAGGCTCGTTGCCTCAGCGAAACCAGCTTTGCCCAGCAGGCCGACGGCCGTAGCCGAGCGCGAACCTTTCTGGCAAACCACTACAATGGGGCGCGTTTTGAATTTTTCCAGCTCGCCCAGGCGTTTTGCCAGTTCCGGCAGCGGAATGTTTTTCGCCTCAGGCAAGTGGCCCGTGGCGAATTCTTCCGCACTGCGCACGTCGACGATGACGGTCTTGCCACGGTTGATCAGTTGCGTGACTTCCAGCACGGTCGCGCGCTTGCCGCGCATCGACAGCAGTGGCCAGAGGAGGGCGCCGCCGGAAATAATGACGATGGCAAACAGAAAAATGTGGTCGATAATGAATTTCACGTAGGGTCCAATGGTTTAAGTCAATCCGCGCATTATAAAATAGAAGCTGGACGAGGTCTTTTTACGTTTTGCTTTTTTGATTTGAACCCCTTGAGAAGATAGAACTATGTACAAAATCGTTTTCATGCGTCACGGCGAGTCCACCTGGAACCTCGATAACCGCTTCACCGGCTGGACCGACGTCGATCTGACGGAAAAGGGCGTCAACGAAGCCAAGGCCGCCGGCCAGATCCTCAAGCAGGAAGGTTTTACGTTTGACGTGGCCTACACTTCCGTCCTGAAGCGCGCCATCCGCACCCTGTGGCTGGCGCTCGACGAAATGGACATGATGTATCTGCCGATCAAGAACGACTGGCGTTTGAACGAGCGCCACTACGGCGCCCTGCAAGGACTGGACAAGGGCGAGACGGCCGCCAAGTATGGCGACGAGCAAGTATTGGTATGGCGCCGCAGCTACGACACGCCGCCGCCGCCGCTGGCGGAAGATGACGACCGCGCCTCGTTCAACGACCCGCGCTACGCGGGCCTGCCGAAGGCGTCGATTCCGCTGACCGAATGCCTGAAAGACACCGTGGCGCGCGTGATGCCGGCCTGGGACGAAGAAATCGCCCCGGCCATCCGCGCTGGCAAGAAGATCATCATTTCGGCCCACGGCAACAGCCTGCGCGCCTTGATCAAGATGCTGGACGGCATCAGCGACAGCGACATCGTCGGCCTGAACATCCCGAACGGCCAGCCGCTCGTGTACGAACTGGACGCCGACCTGAAACCGATCCGCCATTACTACCTGGGCGACCCGGCAGCGATTGCGGCAGCCCAGGCTGCCGTGGCGAACCAAGGGAAGGCCAAGTAACTTTGTCGTCTCTCATCCGCGGCACAGCCATCGCCCCCTCTGCTGAACGACCCCTGCCGGCGTGGCGCGCCGCTGCCCTGCTGTGCGCGGCGCTGCTGTTGTCGAGCAGCTACGCGCAGGGCGCCAAACCCACCGAACGCAGCAAGCAGAAGGCGGCCGCGGAAGCACAACGCGCCGGATTGCAACAAAAGCTGACGGCGCTCAAGCGCGACATCAGCCGCACGGAAAGTGCCAAGGACGACGCGGCCGACACCCTGGCCGAGTCGGAAGAGGCCATTTCCAACGCCAACCGCGCCTTGCGCGACCTGGCGCAGGAGCAAAGCGAGACGGGCGTGAAACTGACGGCGCTGGGGCAGGAGCACCAGCAGCTGACGGCCACGGTCGACAAGCAGAAGGCGCAGCTGTCCAAGCTGCTGCGTGAACAATACGTGGCCGGCAACGAAGACCGCATCAAGCTGCTCTTGTCCGGCGACAACCCGAACCGCATCAACCGCGACCTGCAATTCATGGCCTACGTGTCGCAGGCGCAGGCGCGCCTGCTGGAAGCCTTGCGCGCCAACTTGCTGGCCGTGGAGAAAAACCAGGCGGACGTGCAGAACGCCAAGGATGAGCTGGAAGAGATCGCGCAGGAAGAGCGCGAACAGAAGGCCCTGCTGGTGCAGGAAAAGGCGCGCCGCGCCGCCTTGCTGACGAGTTTGTCGCAGCGCCTGGTGGCGCAGCGCAAGGAAGCGGGCAATGTCGAGCGCGATGAACAGCGCATGGGCCACCTGGTCGACAAGCTGGCCAAGCTGATCGAAGAGCAGGCCGCCGCCGCCGCGGCGGAAAAGAAACGCCAGCAATTGCTGGCCGAGCAGCGCGCCGCCGCGAAAGCGGCCGCCGACGCCAAGATTGCCGCGGAAAAACGCGAACGCCTGCTGGCCGCGCGTGCCAAGGCCGCCCAGGCGCAGGCCGAGCGCGAGCGCATTGCCAAAGAGCAACAGAACAAATCCGGCAAGATCAAGCCGCAGACACCACCGCCGCCGCCCGTGAAGCTCGAACCCATCGATGACGACGAGCCGCCGCAGGTGGCCAAGGTGACGCCGAAACCGGAACCGAAGCCGGAACCGGAGCCGGAACGCCCGAGCCTGGGCCCGGCCGCGCCGGCCGGCGCCTTTGCCAGTCTGAAAGGGCAATTGCGCGCGCCCGTGGCGGGCAAGATCGCCGCCCGCTTCGGCAGCAAGCGCGGTGACGGCCCCAGCTGGAAGGGCGTGTTCATCCGCACGGGCGAAGGCAGCGAAATCCACGCCATCGCTGGCGGCCGTGTCGTGTTTTCCGACTGGCTGCGCGGTTTCGGCAATTTGATCATCGTCGACCATGGCGGCCAGTACATGAGTATTTATGGCAATAACCAATCCTTGCTGAAACGCGTCGGCGACGCCGTCAAGGGAGGCGACGCCATTGCCAGCGCGGGCAACAGCGGCGGCAACGAGGAATCAGGGCTATACTTTGAACTGCGTCATCAGGGCCGCGCCTTCGATCCAGCCACCTGGGTGAAGTTTTAAGTTCCCCACCATTGCTGCGGCAGCGTATTTGTAGATTGCGAAGAAGATATGGGCATCAAAGTCAAAAGTATCGGCCTGATTGGTCTGGGCGTACTGGCCGGTATCGGCATGTCGCTGCAATTTCCGGCCGTGGCGCAGAAAATCACGAATGCCCCCTTGCCGCTCGACGAGCTGCGCCAGCTGTCCGACGTGTTTGGCCTGATCAAGAGCGATTATGTCGAAAAGGTGGAAGACAAGAAGCTGCTGACGGAAGCCATTTCCGGCATGGTGTCCTCGCTGGACCCGCATTCCGTCTACCTGGATAAAAATGCTTTCAAGGAAATGCGCGAAAGCGTGCAAGGCAAGTTTGTCGGCATCGGCATCGAAGTGAGCATGGAAGACGGCTACGTGAAAGTCGTCTCGCCCATCGAGGACAGTCCTGCCGCCAAGGCTGGCATCCAGGCGGGCGACCTGATTACCCGTCTCGACAATATTCCGCTCAAAGGCATGCAGTTGGAAGAAGTCATCAAGAAGATGCGCGGCCAGCCCGGCAGCAAGCTGGTGCTGACCATGTCGCGCAAGGGCGAAAGCAAGCCGCTGGTGTTCCCCATTGTGCGCGAGGAAATCCGCGTGCAAAGCGTGAAGGCCAAGATGGTCGCGCCCGGTTATGCCTGGCTGCGCATCGCCCAGTTCCAGGAACCGACCGTCGATGACATGGTCAAAAAGATCAACGCGCTGTATGCGCAAGACCCCAAGCTCAAGGGCCTGGTGCTGGACTTGCGCAACGATCCGGGCGGCGTCGTGCCGGGCGCCATTGGCGTGGCCACGGCTTTCCTGCCGGGCAATTCGGTGATCGTCTCGACCAAGGGCCAGTTGCCGGAATCGAAACAGGTGTTTTACGGTCGCCGCGAATTCTATGCGCCGCCGGGTGCCAAGGCTGACCCGCTGGCCAAGCTGCCGGCCGCGCTGAAGACCGTGCCGCTGGTGGTGCTGGTCAATGCCGGTTCCGCCTCCGCCTCGGAAATCGTCGCCGGCGCCCTGCAGGATTACCAGCGCGCCACCGTGATCGGCACGCAGACCTTCGGCAAGGGTTCCGTGCAAACCTTGCGCCAGATCACGGCCGACACGGCCGTCAAGCTGACCACGGCGCGCTACTACACGCCGAAGGGCCGCGCCATCCAGGCGCGCGGCATCGTGCCCGACCTGCTGGTCGATGAAACGGCCGAGGGCGATGGCTGGAACAGCCTGCGCATCCGCGAGGCGGATCTGGAAAAACACCTGAGCAGCAACGATGGCAAGCCGGAAGCGGTCAAGCCGACCATGGAAGGCATGCAGGATCAACTGGAAGAAGAGCAGCGCCTGATCGCCACGGCGAAAAAGCGCAAGCCGCTCGAATACGGCGCCAAGGATGATTTCCAGTTGCAGCAAGCCCTGAACCATTTCCAGGGTCTGCCGGTGCAGCTGGCCAAGGTGGATGCCAAGGACGAGAAGATCAGCGCCAAGCCGGAAATCGCTTCCGACATCAAGGCGGACGATAAAAAGATTCCGGTGCAGAAGCCTTGATGCGTAATTTCAGTCGCTCCCCAAACCTGGCGCAAGGGCTGGGGTTTGCAGTGGAAATGACATCATGAACGACAATCAACTGCTGCGCTACTCGCGCCACATCCTGTTAGACGAGATCGGCATCGAAGGCCAGCAAGCCCTGCTGGACGCGCATGTGCTGGTGATCGGCGCGGGCGGGCTCGGTTCGCCGGCCGCCATGTATTTGGCTTCGGCCGGTGTCGGCAAGCTGACCCTGGTCGATGACGACACGGTCGACCTGACCAATCTGCAACGCCAGATCGCCCACACGACGGCCCGCGTGGGCCAGCCGAAAGTGCTGTCGGCGCGCGAAACCTTGCTTGGCATCAATCCAGACATTGCAATCATGGCCTTGCAGGAGCGCCTCGACGGCGCGCGCCTGGCCGAACTGGTCTTATCCAGCACGGTGGTGCTCGACTGCACCGACAACTTTGCCACGCGCCACGCCGTCAACCGCGCCTGCGTGGCGCACAAGGTGCCGCTGGTGTCGGGCGCCGTCATCCGTTTCGACGGGCAAGTGAGCGTATTCGATCCGCGCGCGGGCACGCAGCCCTGCTATTGCTGCCTGTTCCCGCAGGAGCAGCAGTTCACGGATGAGGCGTGCTCGACCATGGGCGTGTTCGCGCCGCTGGTCGGCGTGGTCGGCGCCATGCAGGCGGCCGAGGCCTTGAAACTGGTGATGGGCGTGGGAGAGTCCTTGGCCGGGCGCCTGTTGTTGCTCGACGGTTTGCACATGGAATGGAGCAGCATGCAGGTCGCCCGCGACCCCGGCTGCGCCGTCTGCGGCGAAGTGGTCTTGCCGGCCTGAGAGTCGCGGCAGAAATTTTTCCCTATATGACAGGCTTTGTCATATTTCCGCTTTATACTCTGCACTCATTACTCACCTTCTTCTCTCTTTCTTATGCAAAACGCAGCAAACCATCCGACACGCCAGCGCCGCGCGCGTGGCTTCACTCTGATCGAAATCATGGTCGTGGTGGTGATCATGGGCATCCTGGCCTCGCTGGTGGTGCCCAAGCTGATCGCCCGCACTGGCGAGTCGAAAGTGGCGGCGGCGAAAGTCGACATCGCTACCGTGATGCAAGCCTTGAAACTGTATCGCCTGGACAACCAGCGCTACCCGACCACCGAGCAGGGCTTGCATGCGCTGATCGAAAAACCGACCACGGGACCGGCCGCGAATGGCTGGAAGGCGGGCGGCTACCTGGAAAAGATGCCGAAAGATCCATGGGGCAATCCTTACCAGTACCTGTCGCCGGGCGTGAAGGGCGAAGTCGACATCATTTCGCTGGGCGCCGATGGCCAGCCAGGCGGTAGCGGCGACGATGCCGATATCGGCTCGTGGGACCTGTAAGTTTCCCCGCTTTCACATTTCATGCTCATGCGCGCCATGCCACACGGGCGTTACTCCCGCAGCCGTGGCTTCACGCTGATCGAACTGCTGGTGGTGATGGTCATCATCGGCGTCACCCTGGGCCTGGTGTCGCTGAACGCCATGCCGAACGGCCAGCAGGCGCTGCAAAAGGAAGCCGAGCGCATCGCCCTGCTGCTGCAGCTGGCGCGCGATGAAGCCATCGTGCGCAGCCGGCAAGTGGCCTTCGAGGCCGATGAAAATCAATACCGTTTCCTGGTGCTCAATGAAAAGCTGTGGCAACCCGTGACGCAGGACGATTTGCTGCGCGAGCGGACCTTCGCCAACACCCCCATGCTGCTCAGCGTGCAGCCGTCGAACAGCGTGGCCCAGCCGCTGCGCATCATCTTCGGCCGCGAACCGGTCGACAAGCCATTCGTGCTGACCCTGGCCAGCGGCGAGCGCAGCGTGGCCATCCGCGCCGACGGCATCGGCCACTTCACGGTCGAGCAATGATGCGGCGCTCACCCCACCGCCAGCAGCGCGGCGCGCAGTCCGGCTTCACCCTGCTTGAAGTGTTGGTGGCGCTCGTCATCGTCGGCACGGCGCTGGGCGCCTCCCTGCGCGCCGTCGGCAGCCTGACGCAGAACAGCGACGGCTTGCGCAGCGCCATGATGGCCACCTGGTCGGCGGAAAACCATCTGGTGCGCCTGCGCCTGGCGAAAACCTTCCCGCAGACGGGCAAGCGCACGGTCGACTGCCCGCAAGGCGACTTGAAACTCATTTGCGAGGAAGAGGTGGTGGCCACGCCGAATCCCCGCATCCGCCAGGTACGCGTCAATGTGTATGACGCGCAATATCCTGCCCGGCGCATCGTGCGCCTGGTGCTGCTTTCCTTTAACGACTGATGGCGCGCCGTCCCGTCTCCGCCGCCGGCTTCACCCTGATCGAGCTGCTCGTGGCGATCGGCATCCTGGCCATGGTCGCCGTGCTGGGCTGGCGCGGCCTGGACAGCATCGTGCGTTCGCGCGAAGTGCTGACCAGCCAGCTGGAGCAGGCGCGCGGCATGCAGCTGGCGTTTGCCCAGATGCAGAGCGATTGCGACCACCTGGCCGGCGCCGGCCTGAACAATAATCTGCTGAATGGCCGCACCAACCTGACGGCGGAAAATGACCGCCTGACCCTGGTGCGCCTGGCCGCCTCGGAGCAGGAACCGCAACAGATGCAAGTGGTCACTTACCGCCTGAATGGCGGCGTGCTGACGCGGCGCGAGTCGAACGGCACGCGCGACCTGGCCGTGCTCGACACCCTGTGGCAGGCGGCACGCGACGATACGGATACCGCCAGCGCCGACGTGATCCTGATGCGCGGCGTCGACAGCATGGTCATGCGCGGCTGGAGCAATGGCGCCTGGAACGTGCTGACGGCGGGCGCCACCATCTCGACGCAGGTGCCGGGCCTGGAAGTGACCTTGCAGATGCCGGGCCAGGAAGCGGGCCTGTCCAAAGTCTTTTTGCTGGGGCCGGGATGAAGCCGTTGACACGTCCTTCGCGCCAGCGCGGCGTGGCCGTCATCACGGCCCTGCTGCTGACGGCGCTGGCCATCACGGTGGTCGCCAGCCTGTTCTGGCAGCAGCAGGTGCAGGTGCGCTCGATGGAAAACCAGCGGCTGCGCCTGCAGACGCAGTGGGCCATGCGCGGCATGGTCGACTTCGCCCGCTTCTGGCTGCGCCAGGACAATCCCTCGCTGACGGCGCTCGATGGCGTGTGGGCCACGCCCATCGAGGAAGCGCGGCTCGACGATTATGTCGACCGCGAAAAGGTCGACACGGAAAAATTCGACGCCACCGTGTCGGGCCGCGCTCTCGACGCCCAGGCGCGTTTCAATATCACCAATCTGGTGGCCGCCACGGGCGACGTCAATCCGAAGCAGGTGCAGGCCTACCAGCGCCTGCTGTCGAACTTGCAGCTCGACAGCGGGCTGGCGCAGGCAACGGCCGATGCCGTACTGCGCGCCAAGCCGAAACCGCGCGCAGCCAGCAGCGGCACCAGCGGCGATGGCAAGACGCCGGCCGCCACGCCCGCGTCCGGCGGCAGCAGCGAGCCGGTGGCGTTTACGCAAGTGGAAGATTTGCTGGCCGTGCCCGGTTACACGCCGCAGATGATCGAGCAGCTGCGCGACTTCGTCATCATCTTGCCGGAATTGACGGCGGTGAACGTGAATACGGCGCCGGCCGAAGTGCTGGCCGCCATCACGACCATGTCCTTGTCCGAGGCCAGCGCGCTGACCTTGAGCAATCCGCGTAAAAAGTTTGTCGATCTGCCTAACTTCAAGAATAATATTAATGACAAGCAAGTGATTGATGGCGTCGATGCCGATGTGAAGAGCCGCTACTTCCTGACCGTCATCCGCGTGCGGCTGGACCGCGCCGCCCTTGATGCCGTGGCGCTCGTCAATCGAAAAACGGATCCGCAGCGCACCACCAGCCTGGTCTGGTTGCGGGAAAATTAACCCTGAAAGCGAGTCACTTTGACAACTTTGTATATCCGCCATCCGGCCAAGGCGTCCACCGACAGCGCACCTGCCTGCTCCTTCGTGCTGGCCGGCGACGGCGGCGCCTTGCTGCAGCAGGGCAGTGCGGCACTGGGCAGCCTGGGCCAGCTGATCGCCGGCGCGAAGCAGGTGGTCTTGCTGCTGGCGGCGGCCGACGTGACCCTGCTGCGCCTGAAAACCCCGCCGCTGGCTGGCGCCCGTTTGCGCGCGGCCCTGCCAGGACTGGTGGAAGAACACATTCTGGGCGAGGCGCAGGATTGCCTGCTGGCCGCCGGCGCGCCCGATGCCAGCGGCATGCGCACGGTGGCCGTGGCGCAGCGCGCCTGGGCCGAGGTACTGGTCAAAGCCTTGCTGGCGCAGGGCGCACGCAAGGTGGCGCTGCTGCCGTCGCAGCTGTGCCTGCCCTTGCAGCCGGGCAGCGTGACGGCTTCCCTGCACGCCGTCGGCGATGGCCTGGAACTGGCCTTGCGCCAGGCGCCGCAAGAGGGTCTGGGCCTGGTCTTGCCGGCGCAGCCGCAGCAGGCGCTGCTGACGACGCGCGCGTTTGCCGGCGACGTGCCCCTGACGGTGTATGTGGCGCAGGCCGAGCTGGCGCAGTACCAGCAGCTGGCCGCCGGCATGGATGGCGTGACGGTGGAACCCGATCATTGGGCGCACTGGATCGCCGGGGCGAAAAATGCGGGACTGGACCTGGCCGGCGCGCTGGGCACGGCGACGGGGGCGGCGGCCGACTGGCGTCGCTGGCGCTGGCCCATCCGCCTGGCGCTGCTGACGGTGGTGGTCAACCTGGCGGGCATGAATATCGAATGGATGCGTTTGAAGCGCGAGGTGGCCACCGTGCGCACCTCGATGCAGCAAACCTTCAAGGCGGCCTATCCGAACGAGACGCCCGTGTATGGGCTGGAGGCGGAACAGATGCGGCGCAATATCGCTGCCGCCAAGCTGCAAAGCGGCCAGGCCAGCATGGATGACTTTACCAGCATGAGCGCCGCCCTGGGCGAGGCGCTGGGCGGCCTGGCCGGGCGCGGCGTGGTGGCCTCGCTGGAATACCGCGAGCGCAGCCTGATCGTCAGGCTGAAGCCGGACATGGTCGACGCCAGCGCCCAGGCGCAGGTGCGCGAAGGATTGGCCGCGCGCAAGCTGGCCTTGAATGAAACGGAGCCGGGCGTGTGGAAGATCACGCCAGCCACGGGAGCAAAAGCATGAGTGCAGCAGTGAACCGGGGGCGCGCCGTGCTGGCCGCCCGCCAGCAGGCCGTGCAAACGTTCTGGAGCGAGCGCACGCCGCAGGAGCGCAAGCTGCTGTCGATTGGCGCCGTGGTGGCGGGGCTGGCCCTCGTCTATGCGGTGTTTTTTGAGCCGGCCTGGACGGGCCGCAGCGAATTGCAAAAGAGCTTGCCCGAGCTGCGCCAGAATGCGGCCCAGCTGCAGGCGCTGGCGCGTGAAGCCGGCGACTTGTCGCGCCAGGCGCCGGTGCAAGTGGCGCCGATGACGCGCGCCAGCCTGGAAGCGTCGCTGAAGGCGCGCGGCCTGGCGCCGCAATCGCTGTCGATGACGGGCGAATATGCGCGCGTGCAGCTGACGGGCGTGCCGTTTGCCAGCGTCATGCTGTGGCTCGACGGCTTGCGCCGCGAAGGCCGCATCGCCGTGCAGGAAGCGAAAATCACGGCGCAGACCAAGGCCGGGCTGGTCGACGCCAGCCTGAGCCTGCACCAGAGCCCGGGCGCGGTGCGATGATGCGCCTGCTCGGATGGCTGCTGGCCATCGTTGCCAGCGTCTGCATCACCTTGCTGGTATTTTTCCCGGCCGGCTGGGTGGCGGGCATCGTGGAAAAGCAGACGGGCGGACGTTTGACCTTGGGCGACGCGCAAGGTACCCTGTGGCGCGGCTCGGCCTTTATTGGCGGGGCTGCCAGCGCGAATGGCGCCGTGACGCCGCTGCTGCCGGGGCGCTTCAGCTGGCGCATTTCACCCTCGGTGCTGTGGGGCTCGGTGGACGTGGAACTGCAGAACGCGCAGGCGCTGTCGCAGGCCGTGAACTTGCGCGGTTCCTGGTCGCACTGGCAAGTCAGCCCGGCGGCCCTGCTGCTGCCGGCCGATGGCCTGGGCGGCCTGGGCGCGCCCTTGAATACCGTGGCGCCGACGGGCAGCATGCGCCTGTCATGGAGCACCTTGCAGCTGGCACTGGAAAAGCAGCAGTTTTCCGCCGTTGGCCGCACCACCTTGCAGATGACGGACATGGCTTCGCGCCTGTCGTCCTTGCGTCCGCTGGGCAGTTATGAACTCGATTTTGATTGGCAGGGGCAGCAGGCGACGTTGACACTGCGCTCCATCAAGGGACCGCTGCTGCTCGATGGCAGCGGTAGCCTGAATCAGGGCCGCATGCAGTTTTCCGGCCAGGCCCAGGCCGCAGCAGGATATGAAGAGACCTTGGCGAGTTTGTTGAATTTGCTGGGACAGCGCCGTAGCAATAGCGAAAAAAACATCATCGCCTTAGAGTTTAGACAATGAAAAAACCATCCGTGAGCCCAAATACCTCCTCCTTCTCGCTGCGCCGCCTGTCGGCCGCCGCCTTGCTGTGCTGTTCCGTGGCCGGCCTGCCGGCGCCTGTCTGGGCTGCGCCCGGCGATGAAGCGGCGCTCAATTTCGTCGGCGCCGACATCGAATCGGTGATCAAGGCGGTGGGCCACTACACCAACATCAACTTCGTCATCGACCCGCGCGTGAAGGGCACGATCACCCTGGTGTCGGAAAAATCCATCAGCAAGACCCAGGCCTTCGGACTGCTTGCTTCCGCCTTGCGCCTGCAGGGCTATGCGGTGGTCTCCGGCGACGGCTATGCGAAGGTGGTGCCGGAAGCGGACGCCAAGCTGCAGTCCGTGCCGACCCAGGTCGGCAACAGCGGCAGCCAGGTAAAGGGCGACCAGATCGCCACCCAGGTGTTTTACCTGAACTACGAATCGTCGGCCAACCTGCTGGCCGTGCTGCGCCCCCTGATTTCGCCGAATAACACGATCAACGCCAACCCCGGCAACAACTCGCTGGTGATCACCGACTACGCGGATAACCTCAAGCGCCTGGCGAAGATCATCGCCGCGCTTGACGTGCCCGCCTCGACGGACCTGGACGTGATTCCCGTGCGCTATGCGATCGCCTCCGACCTGGCCTCGATGGTAAACAAGCTGATGGAAGGCGGCAGCGCCGGCGCCGGTGCGGCGGCCGACGCGGGCAAGGTGTCCGTGCTGGCCGACCCGCGCACCAATTCGCTGGTGCTGCGCGCGCCATCGGCGGCGCGCGCCAACCTGGCCAAGTCGCTGATCTCGAAGCTGGACCAGCCCACCACGCAGCTGGGCAATGTGCACGTGGTGTACCTGAAAAATGCGGACGCCACCAAGCTGGCGCAGACCCTGCGCTCGGTGGTGACGTCGGACGGCACGGCCGCCTCGGCGCAGCAGGGCGGCACGAACAGCATCAACGCGAACAACCAGAATAGCCAGAGCGGCAACAGCGGCATGAACAGCACTGGCCTGGGCGGCAATACGCAAAATGGCACCACGGGCGGCGCTTCGCTGAGCAACGGACCGCAGCAGCTGTCCTCGGGCGGCGCGGCCGGCTTCATCCAGGCCGATGCTTCCACCAACACCCTGATCTTGACCTGCAACGAAGCCGTCTACCGCAACCTGCGCGCCGTGATCGACCAGCTCGACGTGCGCCGCGCCCAGGTCTACATCGAGGCGCTGATCGTCGAAGTGACGTCGGCCAAGGCCTCCGAATTCGGCGTGCAGTGGCTGGGGCTCTCGGGCGACAGCACCAGCAGCTACCGCGTCGGCGCGCTGCAGTCGTTCGCCTCGGGCACCACCAACAACATCGCCGCCCTCGCCACGGGCGGCGGCAAGGTCTTGCCGACGGGCGGCCTGACCCTGGGCATCTTCAAGCAGATCAATGGCGCGCTGGGCCTGGGCGCGCTGGCGCATGCGCTGGAATCGGACGGCAACGCCAACATCCTGTCGACACCGAACCTGATCACCCTGGACAACGAACTGGCGACCATCAAGGTGGGCCAGAACGTGCCTATCCTGACGGGCCAGTACACCAGCACGGCCGGCACCAACACCAACCCGTTCCAGACCATCGACCGCAAGGAAGTGGGCCTGACCCTGAAGGTGCGCCCGCAGATTTCCGAAGGCGGCACCATCAAGCTGGGCATCTATCACGAGACATCGAGCGTGGACAAATCCACGGCCTCGGCCGTCAGCGGCATCACCATCAACAACCGCGTCATCGAAAACAATGTGCTGGCCGACGATGGCCAGATCATCGTGCTGGGTGGCCTGATCGAGGACAGCACGGGCGACAACGCGGAGAAGGTGCGCGGCCTGGGCGACATTCCCGTGCTGGGCAATCTGTTCAAGTACCAGACGCGCGAGCGCAAGAAAACCAACCTGATGGTGTTCCTGCGCCCCGTCATCGTGCGCAACAAGGAGCAGAGTGGCAGCCTGGCCGCCGACCGCTATGACTACATGCGTTCGGCCGAGACGGCCGCCGTGCCGGCCACGGGCAACCTGATGCTGAAAGACCTGGGCACGCCCGTGCTGCCAGCCTTGCAGGATGGCCAGCCGGTGGGCGGCAATATGGTGACGCGCCCCGTGCCGCCGGCACCGACGCCGCCGCCAGGGGCGCCGGCCAACGCGGCCACGCCGCCGCAGTCGATGCTGCAGCAATATCAGCAGCAACAGCCGCAGCCGCAGAAGTGATCGGGTCGCCATGAGTAATTTGCTACCCTACGCCTACGCGCGCGATTTCGGCCTGCTGGCCCGGCCTGGCGCCGTCGATGGCGCCCCCGTCGAGGTGCTGGTGGCGGCAGCGACGGCACCGGCGGCGATCGCCGAGGTGTCGCGCCGCTTCGGCCAGATCCAGTTGACGGTGCTGCCGCGCGCCGAACTCGATGCGGCCATTGCCGGCGCTTACGCGGGCGGCGGTGGCGACGCTTCGCAGATGGCCGATGAATTCGATGCCGACCTCGATCTGACCAAGCTGCTGCAGGACGTGCCGGCCATCGAGGACTTGCTTGAATCGTCCGACGACGCACCCGTCATCCGCATGATCAACGCCTTGCTCACGCAGGCGCTGCGCGAAGGCGCCTCCGATATCCACATCGAGCCGTTCGAGCAGACTTCCGTCGTGCGCTTCCGCATCGACGGCAGCCTGCGCGACGTCGTGCGTCCGCGCAAGGCCATCCACGGCTCGCTGATCTCGCGCATCAAGATCATGGCGCAGCTCGACATCGCCGAAAAGCGCCTGCCGCAAGACGGCCGCATCACCCTGCGCGTGGGCGGCAAGCCCGTCGACGTGCGCGTCTCGACCTTGCCGACCGGGCATGGCGAACGGGCCGTGCTGCGTTTGCTGGACAAGGAAGCGGGCCGCCTGGACCTGCAGCACCTGGGCATGAGCGCGCCCATGCTGGCGCAGTTCGATGGCCTGATCACGCAGCCGCACGGCATCGTGCTGGTCACGGGGCCGACCGGCTCGGGCAAGACCACCACCCTGTATGCGGCGCTGTCGATGCTCAACGCGACGACGACGAATATCCTGACGGTGGAAGACCCGATCGAGTACGACCTGGCTGGCGTCGGCCAGACGCAGGTCAACCCACGCATCGACATGACGTTTGCCAAGGCCTTGCGGGCGATCCTGCGGCAGGACCCGGACGTGATCATGATTGGCGAGATCCGCGACCTGGAAACGGCGCAGATCGCCGTGCAGGCATCCCTGACGGGCCACCTGGTGCTGGCGACCCTGCACACGAATGACGCCTCGGCGGCCGTGACGCGCCTGCTGGACATGGGCATCGAACCGTTCCTGCTGTCGTCGTCGCTGCTGGGTGTGCTGGCACAGCGCCTGGTGCGAAAATTGTGCGGCTCCTGCAAGACCTTCGATGGCGAATACTGGCAGGCGGTCGGCTGCGAGCATTGCGGCCAGACGGGCTACCAGGGCCGTGTCGGCGTGTACGAGCTGCTGCGCACGACGGAGCAGATCCGCGCGCAGATCCACAACCGCGCCTCCGAAGCGGAAGTGCGCGCGGTGGCCCTGCAGGACGGCATGCTGAGCATGCGCGACGACGGCGAACGCTGGCTGCGCGACGGCACCACCACGCAGGCTGAATTGCTGCGCGTGACCAAAGACTAGGCCCGCCACCATGCCCGCATTCCGTTATGAAGCCGTCGATGCGCAAGGCGCCACCCGCAAGGGCGTGCTCAATGCCGACAGTCCCCGTTCCGCGCGCGCCGAGCTGCGCGTGCAAGGCCTGGTGCCGTTGGCCGTCGAACAGATCGCCGCGCAGGTCGATGCCGCCGGCGTCACCAAACGGCGCGGCTTCGGCGAGCGCCTGTCGAGTACCGAGCTGGCGCTGTTTACGCGCCAGCTGGCCAGTTTGCTGGAAGCGGGCCTGCCGCTGGAGCAGGCCTTTTCCGCGCTGCTGGAACAGGCCGAGCGGCCCTACCTGCGCGACCTGATCGCCTCGATCCGCTCGGAAGTGATCGGCGGCGCCGCGTTTTCCGACGTGCTGGCGCGCCATCCGCGCGACTTCGCGGAAATTTACCGCGCGCTGGTGGCGTCGGGCGAGCAGATCGGCCATCTGTCGCGCGTGCTGTCGCGCCTGGCCGACTACATCGAGCGGCGCAACGCGCTGGTGCAGAAGGTCAAGCTGGCGTTTACCTATCCGGCCATCGTCACGGTGGTGGCGTTTTCCATCGTCATTTTCCTGCTCACCTATGTGGTGCCGCAGATCGTTTCCGTATTCGCCAACACCAAGCAGAAATTGCCCATGCTGACGGTGATCATGCTGGCGCTGTCGGACTTCGTGCGCAACTACGGCCTCATCGTGGCCGTGCTGGTGGCCGGCGCCTGGTTCGCCTGGCGGCGCGCGCTGCAGCAGCCGGCGCTGAAGCGGCGCTGGCATACCTGGCTGCTGACGGCGCCCCTGTACGGCAAGTTCGAGCGCAGCCTGAACACGGCGCGTTTCGCCAGCACCCTGGCCATCACCACGGGTTCCGGCGTGCCGATCCTGCGTGCGCTCGACACCAGCCGCGATACCTTGACCAACGTGGCGATGCAGGAGCTGGTGCAGGAGGCCAGCGGTGCCGTGCGCGAAGGCGTCAGCCTGGCGCGCGCGCTGTCGGCGCAGAAGCATTTTCCGCCCATGCTGATCCACATGATACGCGCCGGTGAAATCACGGGCGAGCTGCCGGCCATGCTGGAACGCGCCGCCAGCGCCCAGGAGCAGGATCTGGAACGCCGCACGCTGACCATCGCCGGCCTGCTGGAGCCGGCCCTGATCCTGGCCATGGGCGTGGTGGTGCTGCTGATCGTGCTGGCCGTGCTGATGCCGATTATCGAAATCAATCAGCTCGTAAGATAAGAACTCAAGGAAGCCATGAAGCGTTTGCCCCAATTCGTAAGTCTGCTCGCCGTCGTGGCGCTGTCCGTGTCGCTGGCCTATTGGGCCATGCAGCTGTTCAAGGCACCGCAACGGCCCATCAATCCGCCCGCCGTGCCGGTGGTGCAGGATGCCAGCGTGGAAGCGGGCGCCTCGCTGTTCGGCGGCCAGGTCAGCGTGGCCACGGCCAGCAACTACCAGCTCAAGGGCGTGGTGGCCGCCAGCAATGGTCGCCGCAGCGTGGCCATCATCTCGACCGATGGCAAGCCGTCGGTGGCTGTGCCTGAGGGTACCGAAGTGGTGCCCGGCGTGACGGTGCAGGAGGTGCATGCGCGCCACGTGCTGCTGCAGGATGGCGGCGTGAGCAAACGCATCGACCTGGTGGCCGACGACAAGGCGCTGGCCCTGCCAGCCATGCTGCCGGGTGCCGCGACCACGCCGGCGCCGGCGCCGGCAACGAACCTGGTGCCGCCGCCGCTGCCGATGGAAACGCAGCCGCGCTCGGGAGCGATGATGCCGGCCGCGCCGCCGGTGACGACCGTCACGCCGCCGCCATCAAATTAAGTGACGTAGCCGTCCCTACGTCGTATCGTGTTTTTGCCGCTGGCGCCATGCCGCCAGCGCTACAGGAGTTTTCATGTTTTCGATCCGTGCCGTCCTGGCAGCAGGCTGCGTGGCGGCGCTATGCGCCTTGCCCCAAGCTGGCGTTGCCGCCGATGTTCCCGCCGCCGCATCCCCCCCTGAAACCGTCCGCGCCGCCAGCGCAGTACCTGCGCCCGTGGCGGCGCGCCCGCGCATCGCCCTGGTGCTGTCGGGCGGCGGCGCGCGCGGCCTCGCGCATATCGGCGTGCTCAAGGTGCTGCAGGAGCTGCATGTGCCGATCGACATGGTGGTCGGCACCAGCATGGGCGGCGTGGTGGGCGGCGCATATGCGGCCGGCGCTTCCGTCGCCGAGCTGGAAAAGATGGCGCGCGAGACCAACTGGGCGCGCGTGGTGGCGGACCGTCCGCCGCGCGACGAACTGGCGTTCCGCCGCCGCGAGGAAGATCTCTTGCTGCCTTCGCGCATCGAGTTTGGCGTCAGCCGCAACGGCATTTCCACGCCGCCCGCGGCCGCCAGCAATGCGGCGCTGGAGATGGCGCTGAACCGGCTGCTGCCGGCCGGCATGCGCGACCGCCCGGCCAGCCAGCTGCCGTTGCCATTCCGCTCGGTGGCCTCGGATCTGGTCAGCGGCGAACTGGTGGAACTGGTCGACACGCCGCTGTTCCTGTCGATGCGCGCCTCGCTGGCCGTGCCGGGCGTGTTTTCGCCCGTGCGCGTGAACAACCGGCTGGTGGTCGACGGGGGGCTGGTGCGCAACCTGCCCGTCGACATGGCGCGCGCCATGGGCGCCGACATCGTCATCGCCGTCAACGTGGGCACGCCGCTGGCGCCGGAAAAAGACCTGGGCAGCGCCATCGGCGTGGCGCAGCAGATGCTGCAGATCCTCACGGAGCAGAACGTGCAGCGCTCACTGAAGGAAATGCGTGCGCAGGACATCCTGGTGGCGCCCGACCTGACGGGCGTGAGTTTCCTCGATTTTGAAAATTATGCGCGCGCCATGCGCGCCGGCGAGCAGGCGGCGCAGGCCCTGGCCGCGCGCCTGGCGCCGCTGGCGCTGCCGCCGGAGCAGTACGCGGCGCGCGAGCAGCTGCGCCTGGCCGCACCGGCCCTGCTGGACGTGGCCTTGCCGCTGACGCGCCTGGCCGTGGAGAGCGAGGGCGAGATCAATCCGCGCATCCTGCAGGCCCAGTCCGGGCTGGTGGAAGGGCAGCTGGTAAGCCAGGAAGAGGTGCTCAAGGCGGCCGCCAAGCTGTATGGCCGCGGCGACGTGGCGCGCGTGGAGACGGAAGTGGTCGACGCGGGCGAGCAGCGCACGGTGAGCATCAAGGCCGTCGAGGCGCCGTGGGCCAGCAACCGCCTGCGCGTGGGCCTGGAACTGGCCAGCGACTTCAGGGACAGCAATAATTTTGCATTGAAGCTGCTGCATGTGCGCTCGAACCTGAACAGCTGGGGCGGCGAGTTGCGCAGCACGGCGCAGATCGGCAATGAGCGCGGCTACGGGGTGCAGTTCTGGCAGCCGCTGGGCGCCGGCAACCCGTGGTATATCGCGCCGCAGCTGCAGTACACCTCGTCGGCGATGGATTTGTTCGACAAGGGCCGGCGCAGCTCCCGCGTGGCCTATAACGGCCAGGCAGCGGCGCTGGTGCTGGGACGCCAGTTCGGTACCTGGGGCGATCTGCAGTTTGGCATCTCGCGCACGGAGGTCAAGGCCAAGCTGGCGATTCCGGCCGACCCCACGCAGCCGGAATCGCGCGCGCTGGGCACCACGCAGTTCGTGCAGTTCCGCGTCGATACACTCGATTCGCCGGGCTTCCCCACGCGCGGCACCTTGCTGGACGCAACCTGGACGCGGGCCCTGACCACGGGAACGGACGATGCGGCCCTGGGCCGCTCGTCCATCACGGCGCTGAAGGCGTTCAGCAGCGGCAACTGGGCCGGCCATGTGTACGGCGAATGGGCGCGTGCGCAGCGGGGCGAGGCGCCGCTCAACCTGGGCGGCTTCCTGCGCCTGTCCGGCACGGAATTTGAATCGGTGAGCGGGCGCAGTATCGCCCTGGCGCGCCTGGTGATGGCACGCCGCATCGGCTCCCTGCCCAGCACTCTGGGCGGCGTGGTGCGGGCCGGCTTTTCGCTGGAAATGGGCGGCGGCTTCGACCAGAGCGACCGCTGGAAAGCCAGCAAGTTCACGCAGGCGGGCAGCGCCTTCATCTCCGTCGATACGCGCTTCGGCCCCGTCTACATGGCGTCGGGCGCCACCAAGGGCGGCGAGAGCACCTTCTATCTGTTCCTGGGGCCTGTCTGGTAGGGCGCCGCGGGGGCGGCCGTGCTGCGGCGCAGGGCCGTGAAGGCGGCAAACTCCCATGAACGGAAACCCAGCAGCAGGGTAAAGCCGTCGCGCTCCTGCGGCGCCAGGCGGCGGTCGCCCTGGTGCAGGCGCGCCAGCTCCTCGGCCAGCTGGCGGATCTTTTGCACCAGTTCCTGCGCGCTCGACAGCGACAGCCGCGCCGGGATGCACATCAGGGTTTCGCCGGCGCCGTCAAAATGCCCGCTGAAATAGTCGGCCACCACATGTTCGCGGAAATACTGCTGCACCGGGCCGTCGGCCAGCCAGTGAAAGGCGTTCGAGACGCGCAGGCTGTAGCGGTTCAGCGGCTTGAGTTCGATCAAGCCCAGCCGGTCCAGTTCGGCCAGGTAGCCGATGCATTCGGCCTGCGTCAGCGCATACGTTTCCACCACTTGCTCCATGCTCCAGTGGCCAAGGCAGCAGATCGCCACCAGCAGCAGACGGGGATGGGCGATCAGCGATTTTTCCTGCACCAGCGTCAGCGTGTCGGCATGCGGCGTGATGTCGGCCGCGCCGCGCAGCACGTCTTCCATGGCGATGCCCGAGGCCTTGCAAATCAGGGCCAGGCGCGACAGCGACATGTCGTGCTGCCCGAACATGCGCTTGACGCTCGATTCGCTCATGGCGATGCGTTCGGCCAGTACCTTGTAGGTAATGCCGGCGGCGCGCAATTGCGTGCGCAGCACGCGTAAAACCAATTCGGGCGAGCTCACGATAATTCCCTTCTTGCAAGTTTGGTGGCGGATGACGGTACCGAATGTAGCCCGGAATGGCACTTTGCACAAGCAGATGGTACTTCTCGGCAAAAGCGATGACACTCCTGCAGGTGGCGCCAGAGCGTGGTTCACGCAGCGCGCTACAACCAGGCAATCCATCCACTTGTAGAGGTTATCCATGTCCTTCAAATTTCAATTTCCAGTGGCGCTGCTGGCGCTGGCCGCCATCGCTCCCCTGCATGCCACGGCCGCCGAGCCTGCGCCGGGTCCCTTCTATGCGGGCGCCAGCTATGGCTTTCGCGCCAGCAGCGACCTCGATTGCGTGCCCGCACAAGGCGATTGCGACAAAAGCAGCAAGCGCAACGGCAAGGCATACGTGGGTTACAGTTTCAACGCGCTGCCGTTTCAGGGCGGCGTGGCCCTGCCTTCGGTTGAACTGGTGGGGTACACGGGCGGCGAGGTCAAGTCCGGCTTCGACACGGGCGCCGGCAAGCGCGCTGGCCGCGGCAAATTCACGGGCCTGGGCGTGCAAGGGGTGCTCGGCTACCAGTTCGACGCCTTTACCCTGAGCGGGCGCGTTGGCGCCGCCTACACGCAGGGCAAGGTCGATTATCTGGCTGGCGGTTCGGACAAGAAGAGCAAGATCGGCCTGACCTATGGCATCGGCACGGCGTATGCGCTGAACCAGAACTGGTCGCTGCACCTGGACTGGGACCGCGTGCCGGTCAAGTACAACGGCAGCCAGACGGCCAAGGTCGACATGTTTTCGCTGGGCGCGTCCTACCGTTTTTAAGGGGATGATGCCGCGGCACACAGTGGCCTGATGGCGGACGCCCTTGAACGGGGTGTCCGCGGGCGGCCTGGCATGGATATGTCCGGATCAGTCTTTGACGTCGACCTTCATCAGCAGCTTTGCCAGCAGGCGCTTTTCCTGCTGGCGCTGGCCTGAGACGGTTTTCACGTGCGCCCCGGCGCTGCGCTGCAGGGCGGCAGCGGCGACCGGGTTGCGCGGTTTTTGCGAGGGTTCGACGCGGAACTGCATCTTCTGCCGCGTCGCCAATGCCTTGTTTGCCATCGGTTTCCCCCTTCCTGATTACAGCACGTAGCGCGACAGGTCCTCGTTGACCGACAACGCTTCCAGGCGCTCATTGACGTAAGCCGCATCGATCACCAGCAGGTTTTCCGTGCTGCTGCTGTTTTCGCTGGCCGTGAACGACACTTCTTCCAGCAGCTTCTCCATCACCGTATGCAGGCGGCGCGCGCCGATGTTTTCCGTGCGCTCGTTGACGGCATAGGCGATTTCCGCCAGGCGCGTGATGCCTTCCGGGGCGAAGCGCAATGTCAGGTTTTCCGTCGCCAGCAAGGCTTCGTACTGCATCGTCAGGCAGGCGTCGGTGCTGGTGAGGATGCGCTCGAAGTCCGCGATCGACAGCGATTCGAGTTCCACGCGGATGGGGAAGCGTCCCTGCAGTTCCGGGATCAGGTCCGACGGCTTCGACAGGTGGAAGGCGCCCGAGGCGATGAACAGGATGTGGTCCGTGCGTATCATGCCGTACTTGGTGTTGACGGTGGTGCCTTCGACCAGCGGCAGCAGGTCGCGCTGCACGCCTGCGCGCGAGACGTCGGCGCCGCCCGCTTCCGAACGCGAGGCGATCTTGTCGATTTCATCGAGGAAGACGATGCCGTTCTGCTCCACGTTCTGGATGGCTTTCTGCTTGAGCTCTTCGTCGTTCACCAGCTTGGCCGCTTCTTCCTCGACCAGCAGTTTCAACGCTTCGCGGATCTTGACCTTGCGCGCCTTCTTGCGCTGCGCGCCGACGCCGGAAAACATGGACTTGATCTGCTCCGTCATTTCTTCCATGCCCGGCGGCGCCATGATTTCCATCTGCGCGCCCGCGTCGGCCAGCTCGATCTCGATTTCCTTGTCATCGAGTTCGCCCTGGCGCAAGCGCTTGCGGAAAGTCTGGCGCGTGCTGTCGCCACTGCCGCTGTCCACGGCCGCCGCCGTATTCGCGGTGAAACCGAAATCGCGCGCCGGCGGCACGAGAATGTCGATGATGCGGTCTTCGGCCGCGTCTTCGGCGCGGGCGCGCACTTTTTTCATTTCCAGCGCGCGCGTCTGCTTGATGCCGATGTCGATCAGGTCGCGGATGATGGTGTCGACGTCGCGTCCCACATAGCCCACTTCCGTGAACTTGGTCGCTTCGATCTTGATGAACGGCGCTTCGGCCAGCTTGGCCAGGCGGCGCGCGATTTCCGTCTTGCCGACGCCCGTGGGGCCGATCATCAGGATATTCTTGGGCGTGATTTCATGGCGCAGGGGCTCGGCCACCTGCTGGCGGCGCCAGCGGTTGCGCAGGGCGATGGCGACGGCGCGCTTGGCCTTGGCCTGGCCCACCACGTGCTTGTCGAGTTCAGTGACGATTTCCGACGGGGTCATGTTCATGATCATAATGGCTTTCTATTCTTTGCTCAGGCGTGCCTGGACTCAGTCCAAGGTCTCGATGATGTGGGACATATTCGTGTAAATGCACAGTTCGGCGGCGATGGTCAGCGATTTCTTGACCACTTCAGCCGGCGACAGTTCCGTGTTTTCCTGCAGCGCCTTGGCGGCGGACTGGGCGTAGGTGCCGCCCGAGCCGATGGCGCCAATGCCGTCTTCCGGTTCCAGCACGTCGCCATTGCCGGTGATGACCAGGGTCGACTCGCTGTCGGCCACCAGCAGCATCGCTTCCAGGCGGCGCAGCACGCGGTCGGTGCGCCAGTCCTTGGCCAGTTCGACGGAGGCGCGCAGCAGGTTGCCCTGGTGTTTTTCCAGCTTGCCTTCAAAGCGGTCGAGCAGGGTGAAGGCATCGGCGGTGCCGCCGGCAAAGCCGACCAGGACTTTGCCCTGGTACAGCTTGCGCACTTTGCGGGCCGTGCCCTTCATGACGATGTTGCCGAGCGTTACCTGGCCGTCGCCGCCCAAGGCGACTTGCTTGCCGCGCCGGACGCAGAGGATGGTGGTGCCGTGAAATTGTTCCATAGTGACCTCAAAAGATTCGTGCCGATGCGTGCAAAGCCATGCGCTTGCGCGCCCATGTCTCAAAAGTGGGGATGGAAAAGGCAATTGCAAGCGCCACTTGCCGCCGCCGGGCCCGCTTTCAGTGTAGTCGGCGCGGGACGAAAAAAAAGCACGCAACCGAAGGATGCATGCTTTTTTTGTCACGCGCGCGGCCGCCGGGGCGGCTGCGCGCGGGCACGGCGATCAGTCGCCGTAGAGTTTTTGCTTCAGTTCGCGGCGTTGCTGGGCTTCCAGCGACAGGGTGGCGGTAGGACGGGCGATCAGGCGGGGGATGCCGATCGGCTCGCCCGTTTCTTCGCACCAGCCATAGTCGCCGGCGTCGATGCTGGCGATCGATTGCTGGACTTTTTTCAGCAATTTACGTTCGCGGTCGCGCGTGCGCAATTCCAGCGCATGCTCTTCCTCGATGGTGGCGCGGTCGGCCGGGTCCGGTACCAGCACGGTTTCGCGCAGGTGTTCCGTGGTTTCGCCGGCGTTTTTCAACAGATCTTTTTCAAGCTGTTGCAAACGTGCCTTGAAGAATGCCAGTTGTGCCGGATTCATGTAGTCATCGTCGCTCATGGCGCGAATTTGTTCTTCGCTGATGAGAGGGATGTCTTGGTTGGTGGCCGGGGTCGATTTATTAGTTTTGGTCATAACTTCGCTTACCTTCGATACGACAGAGTTTTCAAATTGATCAGTTGCTGCGGCGACGCCGAGCAACTGTACAGGTTCCGCTAGGCATTGCTGTCCCGCTGTACTGCGTGCGACCTTGGCTTGCCGGCGGCGGCCAGGACTACCGGCCGGCTACATTTGCCATGTTGATAACTTTTTACCGCTATATGCCAGCCGCGCTATGACCGCGTCGACCTGCGTGTTGGGTGGATCGGTTGCATGCCTGGCATGCGGCCAGCGGCAGTTTGCCAGCATTTCATGACAGGCGAACGACATGGGCCGTTTTCGTCGCTGATTTTGGCACGCTTTGCCTTATATTGCCATCCCGATTTGTTGACGAGCCGATCAGAGACGGCCACTTGTTGGTTTATGCCAGCAAGATGTGTGTCAGACAGCGGGAAAGCGTGCTTAACTTTCCCTTTTGTTTCTGCTTTGCAACGGGTACTTCGCAAAACCCGGCTAGTTTATACCAAACATTGTTCGAGTCCGCGAATAAAAATGTCTTTTGGTAGATTCTTGCCAATAAATACCATTTTGCTGCCACGCACCTCGTTCTCGCCCCATTTGGCGCCCAGGTCGCTGCCCATCAGCTGGTGCACGCCCTGGAACACCACCTTGCGCTCGGCGCCCTGCATCAGCAGCACGCCCTTGTAGCGCAGCATGCGCGGGCCATACACTTGCACCAGGCCGCCCAGGAACTCGTCGAGCTTGGCGCTGTCGAATGGTTGCGTGCTCTTGAAAACAAAGGCGGCGATGTCGTCGCTATGCTGCGCATGGTGGTGGTTGGCATGGCCGCAATCGGTGGCGCAGGCGTCGGTGTGCTCATGCTCATGCTCATGCTCATGCGCGTGGCCGTGCTCATGGCCGTGCTCGTGCGCATGGTCGTGATCGTGCACATGCGCCGTTTCGGTGGCGAGGAAATCCGGGTCCAGTTCCAGCTTTTCGTTCAAATTAAAACCGCGGATGTCGAGCACCTCGGCCAGCGGCGCGCGGCCGAAATCGACCTTGCCGATGGGCGCACGCGGGTTGATGCGTTTCAGGCGGCGCGTCAGGGCGGCCACCTCGTCTTCACTGACCAGATCGGTTTTCGACAGCAGCAGCTTGTCGGCAAAGCCCACCTGCCGCTGGGCTTCCTCGTATTCGTCCAGTTGCTTCATGGCATGGCGGGCATCGACCACCGTCAGGATAGCGTCGAGCATGTAATGGCTGCCTACTTCCTCGTCGACAAAGAAAGTTTGCGCCACGGGGCCGGGATTGGCAAGGCCCGTCGTTTCGATGACGACGCGGTCGAACGCCAGCAAGCCGGCGTCGCGCTTGCGCGCCAGTTCCGTCAAGCCCACGATCAGGTCGCCGCGCACGGTGCAGCAGATGCAGCCGTTGTTCATCTCGATGATGTGCTCGTTGCTGTCCTGCACCAGGATCTCGTTGTCGATGTTTTCCTGGCCAAACTCATTTTCAATCACGGCGATGCGCATGCCATGCTCTTCCTGCAGTATGCGGTTGAGCAAGGTGGTTTTGCCGGCGCCGAGGAAACCGGTGAGGATGGTGGTGGGGATCAGTGCCATGGGAATGCCTATGCTGTAGTCGGTGGTGCTGCCGCGCTAGCGGGCGAATGCGGACGATTATGCCGGAATTTTGCAAAAGCTTGCAAATGGGCGCCGAAGCGCTTGATTTGGATCAGGCCGGCAAACGGGGATGCCCGGGCCGGCTGGTGATTACTTGGCCTTGGCGCGCGGATGTGCCTGGTCATACACGTGCGCCAGGTGCTGAAAATCGAGGGCCGTGTAGACCTGGGTCGAGGTGATGCTGGAGTGACCCAGCATTTCCTGCACGGCGCGCAGGTCGCCTGACGATTGCAGCACATGCGAGGCAAACGAGTGGCGCAGCACGTGCGGGTGCACGTTGGCGGGAATCTCCGTGGCCAGCGCGTGCGCCTTCAGGCGCAGCTGCAGCACGCGCGGCGAGATGCGCGTGCCGCGCGTGCTGAGGAACAGGGCGGCGCTGCCATCGGCGGCCGGCGGACGCACGGCCAGCCAGGTACTCAGGGCCACGAGCGCGGCCTTGCCGACCGGCACCTTGCGCATCTTGCTGCCCTTGCCCGTGACGACGACTTCGAAGCTGGCCATATCGAGCCAGCCCAGCGAGGCGTCTTGGCCGTTTTCCGCCTTGCAGTAATGGGTATCGAGGCTGGTCAGTTCGGAAACGCGCAAGCCGCTCGAGTACAGCAGTTCGAACATGGCGCGGTTGCACAGCTGTTCCGGTTCGGCGCCGCCCTGCTGGTGTTGCGCCGGCGCCACGAGGCGCACGGCATCGTCTACCGACAGGGCTTTCGGCAAGGTCTTGGCCCGCTTGGGCGCGCGGATGCCGTCGACGGGATTGGCGTCGAGCGGCGTTTCACCGCTGAGCCAATTGAAGAAACCGCGCCACGACGACAGCTTGCGGGCGATCGAGCGCGGGTTCAGGCCGCCGCCGTGCAGCTTGGCCGTGTAGCGCCGCACTTCATTGTGCGCCAGCGTTGTCCAGGGCGTAGTGCCGCTGAGTGCCAGCAATTCGCGCAGGTCGCGGCCATAGGCATCGATGGTGTGCGGCGACAGCTTGCGCTGCGTGGCCAGCTGCGCCAGGTAGGCGTCCAGCCAGTCAGCCTTGCCGCGTGCGTCGCTCATGGCGTTTTCAGGCAGGCGAGCCGGCGCGCAGGGCGGCCAGCGCGGCGCTGGCCGTGGCGCCGATATGCACGAGGAAGTCGGTGCCCATGCTGGCGGTAAAACGTTCGCTGTCGGGCGAGCCCAGCACCAGCAGGCCGAAGGTGCCGGTGGTGTTCGGCGCGCGCAGGGCGATCATGACGGTCGATTCGATCTTGTCCGCCTGCAACCAGTGCACGGCTTCGAAATCGCGGTTGCTGCCGCAATACGGCGCTTGCAGGCTGTTGGCGAACATGCGCACATCGGCCGTGACATCTTCCGTGAACCAGCCGTTGGCATGTTCCGGCAGCACTTGCCACAGGCGCAGGCTGACGCAGGGCACGTCGAAATTGCTTTGCAGGGCATCGACCAGCACGCGCGGCATGTCGGCATCGTTGCGCACTTGCAGCATGGCCTGGTTCCAGCCGTGGAACTTGCTGGCGATGTCGCCATTTTCCTCGGCCAGGCGGCTCAGCTTGGACATGCGCAGTTCCAGCGCCTTGTACTTGTCGCGCATCACTTCCATCTGCCGCTCCTGCAGCGAGATGGTGCGTCCCGTCAGCGGGCTGCTCAGCTTGACCTCGCCGAGCAGCGTGGTGTGCTCCGCAAAGAAATTCGGATGCTCGCTCAGATACTGGGCGACGGTGCTGGAATCGAGTGTGGCGGTCATTGATGGCTTCTGAAGGTAAAAGATGAACGCTTAATTCTAACCGAGAGTGCCGCGCCATAGGCGCAAAGGGCGCGTTGCCCGTGCATTTTCCGCGCGCCCATGAAAAAAGCGGCATGGTTGCCCATGCCGCCTGTTCTTCCCTGGTCAGCCTGCCCCCGTGATGGGGACAGGCGCGGCCATTAGAAGTTGTGGTGTACGCCCAGACCGATGTAGGTCTTCGACACAGCGTCCTTGCGGTTCGAGATGTCCGCGTACAGGTAGGTGCGCTTCGACAGGTTGTAGTCGTAGCCCAGCGATGCCTGCTTGGTCTTGGTCACGCCGTCCGGCGTTTTCTGACCGTAGCCAGCGCGAACCTTGCCTGGGCCGACGTCGTAGTTGGCGCCGATCAGCCATGCCTTGGTGTCGGTATTGACCAGCTTGAAGTTGCTGTCATCCTGATGCTGGTACGAGGCCATCAGTTTCAGTTCCGTGATCGGATTGAACGATGCCGCAACCGACCACAGCTTGGCTTCCAGGGCATTGCGCTCGTAGGCGGCCATGGCGGCGAATTGCGTGTTGGTGTAGGTGGCCGAAACCGAATATGGATTCGAGTCCGGTGTGGCATTGGCCGGGACGGCGCGGTTGCCTGCCGTGGCTGCGACGGCGGCGTTGCCATTGGCTTCCTTGGCGGCGACGGTGGCATTGATCTGGAAGCCGCTGAACACTGGCGAGTTGTAGAACACGGCGTTCGAGAAGCGGTTACGCGAGTTGCCTGGCGCGCTCAGCGGGTCGCTGCTGTAGGCAGCCACGGTCAGATCGGTCTGGAAGCCGGCCGGCGTTGGCATGCCCGACCATGGTTCGAAGCCGGTGCTCGATTCCTGGAAGGCGGTCAGGCCACGGCCCAGGCGCACGGTACCGAAGTCGCCTTGCAGGCCGACGCGGCTTTGGCCCTGGAACAGCGGACGGGCATTGCTTTCCAGCGTGCCGGTATCGGATTCATAGCGGATTTCCAGTTGGAAGATGGCTTTCAGGCCATTGCCCAGATCTTCCGTACCCTTGAAGCCCAGTTTGTTGTTGTCGCGCTTGGTGACCTTGGTGGTTTCACCAGTCGTCTTGCCCAGGCCAGCATCAATCGTGCCGTAGATTTGAACGGATGACTGCGCTTGTGCGGTTGCGGCGAAGGCGCCGAAGAGAGCGAGGGCAACGAGTGATTTTTTCATGTCTTATTCCCTATTAAAAGTGAGTTCCGTCCGAGATCCGAGCAGATTGAAAGGCGCCAGATACCGCGTTTCGATGAATGAACCTTAATTCCTCGGCGTGCCGGGCGTGTGGGATTGGTCAAATATGCGTGAAAAGATTGGTGGAAAGCGTGATAAATCCATGGCCCTGTTGTATTTTCGTAACGCGCGATTGTGGTGCGCCGGGCGCCGCCAGCGCCTTTTTCCCCCTGACTTTTCATTCGAGACGCACTATGTTGGCGCGGCTGGGGCCGGCGATTGTTGCGTTGAATCAAGATCTTGCGTGGGCAGTGGCAGATTTGTGACACAAGGACGGTACACTATGGACATGGCCGGGCAATCGGCCTGGAGACTAAACACTATTAGAATCATTGACTCAATATCGAGAATCGATGGCAAATCGCGAAACACTAGGATTGATCAAGGGGGCGCGTGCGGGTGACGTTGCCTGTCAGCTGGCGCTGGGAAGAGTGTATCTGTTTGGCCAGGGCGTGCCGCAAAGCTTGCCCACGGCCTTGCATTGGCTGGCCCGGGCGGCGCAGGAAGACAGCGAGGAAGCGTGCATGCTGATCGGCACGCACGTACCGTTCGAGGTGGCGCAACCGGCCGCCACGGCGTTGCTGCCCTATTATGAACAGGCATTTGACGCGGGCCTGGTGCAAGCCGGCCTGGTGCTGGCGCAACTGGTGCTGGGCAATGCCGTCAACAGCTGCGTCGCCCTGCGCGCCAAGGCGCACACGGCACTGGAAGCGGCGGCACGCGCCGGCTTGCCCGATGCGCAGTGGCTGCTGGCGCGGCAAGCGGGCCTGGCCGGCACGACCGTCGCGGCGCATGGCACCGCTGCCGGGCATGGCGACGCGCCGCCGCAGCATGCGGCACTCGAACAGGCGTGGAGCGCGGGCGACCTGGCCGGCTATCTGGCGCACGGCTTGCCGCTGGCGCGCGAATTGCTGCAGCGCCAGGCCGCCGCGGGCACGCGCAGCATCGCGCTCGATGCGCAGCAAGTGCTGCTGCTGTCGCGTTGCGCGCAGGCGCTGGCGCCAGGCGGCAGCGCCGAAGGCTGGCAATGCTGCGAACTGGCCGCGCATGGCGGCGACCGCGCGGCGCAGCTGGAACTGGGTCTTGGCTATGCGCGCATGGATGCGCATGGCCAGCGCCTGGCCACGCGCAATGGCGCGGCCAATTTCAAGCGCGCCGTGCGCTGGCTGACGCAGGCGGGCGAACAGGGCCTGGCCGAAGCCTGGTTCGTGCTGTCGCGCATTTATACCAAACCGGAATTTTCCCAGCGTAATGTGGTCGAAGCGCATTCCTGCCTGGAACGGGCGGCCGACCTGGGACATGGCCCGGCCCAGCTCGAATGCGGCATGCATGCCTGGCGTAACCGCCGCGACGGCGTCAACAGCGATGTGCGCGCCGCCTACTGGCTGTTGCAGGCGCAGGCGCAAGGCAGCACGGAAGCGCAGGCGGTGCTGGAGAAGATCGCGCCGCGCGGCAGCCCTGGCGACTGGGGGCAGGGCAGCGTGCCGCACGCGGGCGCGCACCTGCGCCAGTTGGGACAGAATCATCCGCTGCTGGCGGCACGCCTGGAACTGGCGCGCTGGTTTGACCTGTCGCGCGCCGAAGCCTTGCTGCTCGACGTGGTGGCGGCCGACCAGGGACATTGTTTGTTGATCGACATCAGCGCCACGCATGGCCGCGGCAAGCGGCGCCTGGTGCTGATCCGCACGGCGCAGGAGCGCCAGGTGCTCGACCGGGTGGTGCGCCTGTTCGAGCGCGTCGATTGCGGCGTGGATGGTCCGGAAGGCAATTACCGCCAGCGCCTGTACCGCCTGAAGTGCTACCTGGCGGAACAGGATGTGCCGCAGGAACCATTGTCATCAGAACAGCAATTCCAGGCGGCATGATGCCAGCCGCGATGCGCGGCTGAGGGGCGTTGGCGTTACAGCTCGATCGTGCCTTCGAACACGGTCACGGCCGGGCCCGTCATCCGCACGGGCTGGCCCGCGCCTTGCCAGGCGATCGACAGTTCGCCGCCGCGCGCGCTGATGCGCACGGGCGAGTCGAGCAAGCCGCGCCGGATGCCGGCCACGGCGGCGGCGCAAGCGCCCGTGCCGCAGGCCAGGGTTTCGCCCGCACCCCGTTCAAATACGCGTAGTTTCACGTGATGGCGGTCGACGATCTGCATGTAGCCGGCATTGACCCGGCGTGGAAAACGCGGATGGTGCTCGATCAGCGGACCCGATGTGTCCAGGTCTTGCGCCTCGACATCGTCGACTACTTGCACGGCGTGCGGATTGCCCATCGAGACGACGGACACCAGCACCGTGGCGGCGTCGCCCGGCAAGGCCAGGTCCAGCGGCCACAGCAGATCAGTACCCGCGGCCACGCCCGTCAAGCCAGCCGCATTGAAAGGCACCAGTGCTGGCTCCAGCACGGGCGCGCCCATGTCGACCGTGATGCTGCCGTCGAGTTCCAGGCGCGGCGCGATGACGCCGGCCATGGTTTCCACGCTGATGCTGGTTTTGTCCGACAAGCCTTTTTCGCTGACGAACTTGACGAAGGCGCGCGCGCCGTTGCCGCATTGCTCGACTTCGCCGCCATCGTTGTTGTAGATGCGGTAGCGGAAGTCGCAGCCGGGCAGGCGCGGCTTTTCCACCACGAGGATCTGGTCGGCGCCGATGCCGAAACGGCGGTCAGCCAGGCGCTGCCACTGGGCCGGGGTGAAGTCGATTTCTTGATTGATGGCATCGATGACGATGAAGTCATTGCCGGCGCCATGCATCTTGGTAAATTGCAGTTTCATGTTCTGGCGTTTCACTTGTGCTGGTTATAGAACGACGCTTCGCCTGCCGGACGCGTCTTGAAGCGTTTATGCGTCCAGAAATACTCGGCCGGCGCTTCGCGCACCCGTTCTTCGATGAACTCGTTCATGCGGCGCGTGGCGGCCGTGATGTCGTCGCCCGGATAGTCATCCCAGGCCGGGTAGTACGTCACCTTCCAGCCCTGGTAGTTGGGCAGGAAGGTGGCGATGACGGGGATCACCTGCGCGCGGGCGGCCAGCGCCAGGCGCGCCGTGGCCGTCAGGGTGGCGGCCGGGACGCCGAAGAAGGGCACGAATTCCGCATCCTTTTCGCCGAAATCCATGTCCGGCAGCATGAAATACGGCAAGCCGTCGCGCAGCGCGCGCAGAATCGTCTTGATGCCGTCCTGGCGCGTAAACAGCTTGGGCGGCTTGAAGCGCGAGCGGCCGTTGCGCAAGGCCTGGTCGAAGGCGGCGTTCTTTTGCTGCACATACATCGAAGAGGCGGAAATTTCCATGGCCGTGGCGGCGCCTGCCACGTCGAGGCAGACAAAGTGCGGGCACAGCAAAATGGTGGGTTTTGCAGCGATCTGCTGGCCCGGGAAGGCGGGCACCTTTTTGATCAGGCGGTTCAGGCGCGCTTCCGACGACCACCACAGGATGCTGCGTTCCCACACGCTGCGCGAATACGCCTGGAAATGCTGGCGCGCCAGGGCCACGCGCTGGGCTTCCGTCAGTTCCGGCATGCACAGGCGCAAGTTCGTCAGGGCGATGGCGCGCCGCGTGGGCATGGCGATGAACAGCAGGCTGCCGACGGCCACGCCGAAGCGCCCGAGAATGGGCAGGGGCAGCCAGTGCAGCAGCCACATGAAGGCGATCAGCAGTCTCATGCCGGCTCCTTGGCAGCTTCGGCGCTGGCGGATGTCGGTGGCGGCGCGCCGCGCGGCACCTTGTAGCGGTTGTAGCTCCACAGGTATTGCGCGGGGCTGCGGGCGATCAGTTGCTCCATGGCCGCGTTGATGGTGCGCGCCTGCTCGGCCGAGGTGCTGTCGAGCGACTCGGTGAACGGCACGAAATGCACGACGTAGCCGCGCCCGCCCGGCAGGCGTTCCGCGTAGGTGATGATGACTTCGGCGCCGCCCATCTGCGCCAGCTTGGCCGGCAGGGTCATGGTATAGGCAGGGCGGCCAAAGAAATCGGCCCACACGCCTTCGCCTTCCTGCGGCACCTGGTCGGGCAGCAGGCCGATCGGCTGGCCCTTCTTCAGGCACTTGGCGAAGATGCGCACGCCCGACATATTGGCCGGCGCCAGCATCAGGTTTTCGCGCGCGCGCGCCCCTTCGATCAGCGGTTTCAATGCGGCGCGCTTGGGCGGGCGGTACATCACGGTGAGCGGCGTGCGCAGGGCGATTTGCTGGGCGACGATTTCAAAGCAGCCCAGGTGTGGTGTCAGGAAGACAATGCCGCGGCCATGCTGCAGCGCTTTTTCCACCAGTTCCCAGTTTTCCACGGTGGCATGGCGCGCCACGCGCTCGGCCGGCGCGCACCAGATGAACGGCAATTCCAGCACGCTCTTGCCCGCTTCGGCCACGGCCGTGTGCAAGTGTTGCGAAAACCCCGCACCTTGCATGTTCTCGCGCATGCGGCGCCGGTAGGACGGGGAAATGGCGTAAATCACCCAGCCAAGCACGGCGCCGAGGCCATGCAGGACGGGCAAGGGAAAACGGGATAAAAAGCGGAAAATAGGGACTAACATGAATGAGCTGGTTCCAGGAATGGCGTGTTGCCGTGCCAAAATTTTTTAAGAAGCGTAAAATACCACGTATGCAGTAACCGCTGAGTTAATAGACAACTTGCGAAGCGGAATATAAATATCGCTAAAGCGTCGCAGGCAAAATCCTCTTTACTGCGACAGAACATTCACATAGTAATCAGGAGCTTGCAATGTCAAACGACTATCTCTTCACTTCCGAATCCGTTTCGGAAGGCCATCCCGACAAGGTTGCCGATCAAATTTCCGACGCCATCCTTGACGCCATCCTGACCCAGGATCCAGCGGCCCGCGTGGCTGCCGAAACCCTGTGCAACACCGGTCTGGTGGTGCTGGCTGGCGAGATCACCACGCACGCCAATGTGGATTATATTCAAGTTGCGCGCGAAACCATCAAACGCATCGGCTACGACAACACGGAATACGGCATCGACTACAAGGGTTGCGCCGTGCTGGTGGCCTACGACAAGCAGTCGCCGGACATCGCGCAAGGCGTCGATGAAGGTGCGGGCATTGACCTGGATCAAGGCGCTGGCGACCAGGGCCTGATGTTTGGCTACGCCTGCGATGAAACGGCCGAGCTGATGCCCGCCGCCATCCACTACGCGCACCGCCTGGTCGAGCGCCAGTCGCAGCTGCGCAAGGATGGCCGTCTGCCATGGCTGCGTCCGGATGCGAAATCGCAAGTGACCCTGCGCTACGTCGACGGCCGTCCGGTTGGCGTGCACACCGTCGTGCTGTCGACCCAGCATGCGCCGGAAATCTCGCATTCGCAGATCGAAGAAGCCGTCATCGAAGAAATCATCAAGCCGATCCTGCCGCGCGAATGGCTGACCGACACCAAATTCCTCGTCAACCCGACGGGCCGTTTCGTCATCGGCGGTCCGCAAGGCGATTGCGGCCTGACCGGCCGCAAGATCATCGTCGACACCTACGGTGGCGCGGCGCCGCATGGCGGTGGCGCGTTCTCGGGCAAGGACCCGTCGAAAGTCGACCGTTCGGCAGCCTACGCGGCCCGTTACGTGGCGAAAAACATCGTTGCCGCCGGCCTGGCGCGCCAGTGCCAGGTGCAGGTCAGCTACGCCATCGGCGTGGCCAAGCCGATCAACATCACCGTCTACACGGAAGGCACGGGCGTGATTCCGGATACGGAAATCGCCAAGCTGGTGCTGGCGCACTTTGATCTGCGTCCAAAAGGCATCGTGCAAATGCTCGACCTGCTGCGCCCGATCTACCAGAAGAGCGCCGCCTACGGCCACTTCGGCCGCGAAGAGCCGGAATTCACGTGGGAGCGCACGGACAAGGTCGCGCTGCTGCGCGACGCCGCCGGCCTGAAGTAATCTAGTTCGACTTGCAAGAAAAGCGCCCCGGCCTCTGGCCGCGGGCGCTTTTTTTATGTGTTGTTACGCGGCAATGCATGGCGAACAGGCTGGCGCGCCGGCCTTGCCGATGTTAAACTCCCGTGTCCGAGGAGCGTTGCGACGAAGAAATTCGCCAGGCTCGGAATATCCTGCAACCGCGCTCACGTACCTTTTTCAACTGAAAGGAGGGCGTGATGAACGCCGTACTCAAATCGCAACACGACTACACCATCGCCGATATCACCTTGGCCGCATGGGGCGACAAAGAAATCAAGATTGCTGAAACGGAAATGCCCGGCCTGATGGCCATCCGCGAAGAATTCGCGGCAGCGCAGCCTTTGAAAGGCGCGCGCATCACCGGTTCCATCCACATGACGATCCAGACCGCCGTGCTGATCCAGACCCTGGAAGCACTGGGCGCGCAAGTGCGTTGGGCATCGTGCAACATTTACTCGACGCAAGACCACGCCGCCGCCGCCATCGCTGCCGCCGGCACGCCCGTCTTCGCCGTCAAGGGCGAGTCGCTGGACGACTACTGGGAATACACGCACCGCATCTTCGAATGGCCGAACGTGGACGGCAAGGCGGTCTACTCGAACATGATCCTCGACGATGGCGGCGATGCCACCCTGCTGCTGCACCTGGGCGTGCGCGCGGAAACCGACCTGTCGGTGCTGGCGAACCCCGGTTCGGAAGAGGAAATCTGTCTGTTCAACTCGATCAAGCAGCGTCTGCTGGTTGACCCGACCTGGTACTCGAAGCGCCTGCCGGAAATCCTCGGCGTGACGGAAGAAACGACGACCGGCGTGCACCGTTTGTACCAGATGCACAAGGAAGGCAAGCTGGCTTTCCCTGCGATCAACGTGAACGATTCCGTCACCAAATCGAAGTTCGACAACCTGTATGGCTGCCGCGAGTCGCTGGTCGACGGCATCAAGCGCGCCACCGACGTGATGATCGCCGGTAAAGTGGCCGTCATCGCCGGCTACGGTGACGTTGGCAAGGGTTCGGCCCAAGCCATGCGCGCGCTGTCGGCGCAAGTGTGGGTGACGGAAGTCGATCCGATCTGCGCGCTGCAGGCGGCGATGGAAGGCTACCGCGTCGTGACCATGGATTACGCGTGCGAACACGGCGACATTTTTGTCACCTGCACCGGCAACTATCACATCTTGACGCACGATCACCTGACGCGCATGAAAGACCAGGCCATCGTCTGCAATATTGGTCACTTCGACAATGAAATCGATGTCGCTTCGTTGAAACAATACGAGTGGGAAAACATCAAGCCGCAAGTCGATCACATCATCTTCCCGTCGGGCCGCCGCATCATCCTGCTGGCCGAAGGCCGTTTGGTCAACCTCGGCTGCGGCACGGGCCACCCGTCGTACGTGATGAGCTCGTCGTTCGCCAACCAGACGATCGCGCAGATCGAACTGTACGCGAACACGGCCAACTACCCGGTCGGCGTGTACACCCTGCCGAAACACCTGGATGAAAAAGTCGCCCGTTTGCAACTCAAAAAGTTGAATGCGCAGCTGACGGAACTGACGCAAGAGCAAGCCGACTACATCGGCGTGCGTCAAGAAGGCCCTTATAAGCCAGAGCACTACCGCTACTAAGATGGTTGCCTCATGAACCTACTGCGCGGCGCGGGGCGCGGCCGGCGATGCTCGCTGTACCTTCGGACAGCTGCGCTTCTCGGCCACGCCGCGCATCCGCTCGCTACGGTTCCTGAGGCAACAAGACTGATCGGTATATCTTTTGTGCCGGCTGTTGCCGGCCTGACTTTCTTTGACAGGCTAGAGAAATGCGCTTGCTACTGATTTGGTTTATCAATGCGGCAGCCCTGTTTGCCGTTCCTTATTTGATGCACTCGGTGACGATGAGCAGCGGCTGGACCGCGCTGCTGGCCGCTGCCGTGCTGGGCCTGGTCAATGCGCTGATCCGTCCCCTGCTGATCCTGCTGACCCTGCCCGTGACGTTCCTGTCGCTGGGCCTGTTCATCCTGGTCATCAACGGCTTCATGTTCTGGCTGGTGGCGCAGATGATCGATGGTTTCCATGTCGCCAGTTTCTGGTCGGCCGTCGGTGGTGCCATTCTGTACAGCATCATTTCCTGGGCCCTGTCGACCTTACTTTTGAGTAATGACGATGGAAAAGCATAATTTCAGTATTGAGTTTTTCCCGCCGAAAACCCCGGAAGGGGCGGAAAAGCTGCGCGCCACGCGTGCCAAATTGTCTGAATTGCATCCGAAGTATTTCTCGGTGACCTTTGGCGCCGGCGGCACCACGCAGCAGGGCACGCTCGACACCGTGCGCGAGATTCTGGCGGCCGGCGAACAGGCTGCACCGCATCTGTCTTGCGTGGGCGGTTCGCGCGCTTCGATCCGCGCCGTGCTGGCCGACTTCAAGGCGGCCGGCGTGAACCGTATCGTGGCCTTGCGCGGTGACTTGCCCAGCGGCTACGGCGCCTCGGGCGAGTTCCGCTACGCCAACGAGCTGGTGGAATTCATCCGCGCCGAGACGGGCGACCATTTTCATATCGAAGTGGCCGCCTATCCGGAAGTGCATCCGCAAGCCCGTTCGCCGCAGGACGACCTGAACGCGTTCGCGCGCAAGGTGCAGGCCGGTGCGAATGCCGCCATCACCCAGTACTTCTACAATGCCGACGCGTATTTCCAGTTTGTCGAGCAGACGCAGAAGATGGGCATCAACGTGCCGATCGTGGCCGGCATCATGCCGATCACGAACTACACGCAGCTGATGCGCTTTTCGGACATGTGCGGCGCGGAAATTCCACGCTGGGTGCGGCTGAAGCTGGCCAGCTTTGGCGACGACAGCGCGTCCATCAAGGCCTTTGGCCTGGACGTGGTGACGGGCTTGTGCGAACGCCTGCTGGAAGGCGGCGCGCCCGGCTTGCATTTCTATAGCATGAACCAGGCGGCCGCCACGACGGCCTTGTGGCAGCGCCTGGTCAAGTAATCGCCGTCTGATGCGTCAGAAAATGTCGCCCTCGGTCACGATGTGATCGAGGGCGATGTCGTATTCGCCGTTGGGAAAGCTTGCCGCCAGGCAGGCATAGGCAATGCCCAGGGTGCGCGGACGCGGCGTGGCCGCCAGGGTACGGTCGTAATAGCCGCCGCCATAGCCGAGCCGGAAACGTTGCACATTAAACCCCAGGCAGGGCACCAGCACGGTGGCGGGCGCCGCACGCAGGCGCAAACGGGCCGGCACGGCCACGCCCATGCCATCTTTCACCATGGCTTCGCCCGGCGTCCAGTCGCTAAATGCCAGCGGCGCGTGCTTTTCCAGCACCACGGGCAGGCACAAGGCCACGCCGCGCGCTGCCAGCTGCGCATACGCGCCGTGCAAGTCCGGCTCGCCGTGCAGGGGCCAGTACACGCCCAGTTCCCCGATATTTTCGTCTGCGCACCAGTCCAGCAGGCGCTGCGCGATGGCCGCGTCCCACTGCGCGCGCGTGGCGTCAGGCAGGGCGCGCCGGGCCGTCAGCAAGGCTTTGCGCAAGCCGGCTTTTTCCTGCGGCGCAATGGGTGGCCGTGTAGCCGGATCGCATGTTATTCTAGGGTCGCTATTCATATCACCATCAAGTTAAGATTGAGAGTCGTACATTGATTTCCCCACTGAAATGGATCGCCGGCACGATGCTGTGTGTTGCATCGGCCATCTCTCCCCTGGCCGCCCTGGCCCAGGTATCGACCACCGTATCCCCAGCCGCCCCCGACACGCGCAGCGAGGACGATGCCTTCCTGCTGTTGCGCGACGCCGCGCGCAAGGATGATATCGACAAGGCCGACTTTTATGCGGCACGCCTGACGAATTACCAGATTCCTTCGTATGTTGACTATTATCGGCTGAAACCGCGCATCAAACAGTTGAGCGAAGCGCAATTTCGCGATTACCTGAACCGCTACAAGGGCAGCGCCATCGCCGACCGCTTCCGCAACGACTGGCTGCTGGAGCTGGGCCGCAAGCGCGACTGGGTTATTTTCGATGAGCAGTATCCGCAATTCGCCCTCGACGACGATACCCAGCTCAAGTGCTACGCGCTGATGTCGCGCGCCGCCAAGGGGCAGAACGTGGCGCCCGAGGCGCGCAACCTGCTGGTGTCGCCGCCTGGCTACGGCGAAGCGTGCGGCAGCCTGATCGCCGCGCTGGCGCAAAATGGCCAGTTCGACACGAACGACCTGTGGGCGCAGATCCGTCTGGCGGGCCAGACCAATGCCACGGGCCCGGCGCGCCGCGTCGCGCTGCTGCTGGGCGCCTCGGACGCGAAGATGGCGCAAGCCATCGATTTGCCGGCGCTGGTGCTGGCCAAGGGCGCTGGCGCCAGCCGCGCCGACCATGAAATGTACCTGGTGGCGGTGGGCCGCATGGCGAAAAGCACCCTGAAACTGGGCGTGGCGGCCTTGCAGAAGGCCAGCGGGCAATTGACGGCGCAGGAGCAGGCCATCGGCTGGGCCAGCCTGGCCCTGCAAGCGTCGTATTCGCTGGCACCGGAAGCGTTTGAGTATTGGCAAAAAACCAATGGCGCGCCATTGACCCAGGAGCAGATGCAGTGGAAGGCGCGCATCGCCTTGCGCGAAGGTAACTGGCCCGTGGTCAAATCGTCCATCCAGGCCATGCCGGCATCCCTGCGCGCGGACCCCACCTGGATCTACTGGCTGGCGCGCGCGCAACAGGCGGAAACGCCGGACCGCCCGAACGCGCAGGCGGACGCCCTGTACCGCACGATCAGCGGGCAATCGAATTTCTATGGCTTGCTGGCAAATGAAGAGCTGGGCAACCACCTGGTCTTGCCGCCGCCGGGCCAGCCCGTCAGCCCGGCGGAAATTGCCGTCATGGCCGCCAATCCGGGCTTGCAGCGGGCCTTGAAGTTCTTCAACATGCGCTTGCGCTTCGAAGGCACGCGCGAGTGGAACTGGGAATTGCGTTCGATGACGGACCGCCAGCACCTGGCGGCCGCCGAATTCGCGCGCCAGAACAATGTGCTTGACCGCATGGTCAACACCTCGGACCGCACGCGCCTGGAAGTGGACTACACGCAACGCTACCCGACGCCGCACGACGACGTCATGCATCCGGCCACGCAAACCCTGGGCCTGGATAAAGCCTGGGTATATGGCCTGATCCGCCAGGAATCGCGTTTCATCATGGATGCCCAATCGCACGTGGGCGCTTCCGGCCTGATGCAGGTGATGCCGTCGACGGCCCGCTATGTGGCCAAGAAGATCGGCCTCACCGATTTCGTCACGGAAACCTTGAGCGATGTGCGCACCAACGTCTTGCTGGGCACCAATTACCTGAACATGGTGCTTGGCGGCCTGGACGGCTCGCAAGTGCTGGCCAGCGCCGCCTATAACGCGGGGCCGGGGCGCCTGCGCATCTGGCGCGCCACCATGACGCGCCCGCTCGAAGGCGCCGTCTTTGCCGAGATCATTCCCTACACGGAAACGCGCGGCTACGTGAAAAACGTGATGGCCAATGCCACCTATTACGCGGCCTTGTTCGAGAAAAGCCCGCAGTCGCTGAAGGCGCGCCTGGGCACCGTGGGTCCGAAAAACAGCGCCGTCGCGGCCGATTTGCCATCATCCAACTAAAGAGTGCCGAGCATGCAAACCACCATCCTTGATCCCAGTTTGACGCAAGCCCTGGCCGCCGCGCGCGAGCCAGGTCTGACCCTCATCATCGGCAACAAGAATTACTCGTCGTGGTCGATGCGGCCGTGGGTGGCCATGACGGCGTTCGGCATCCCGTTCCAGGAAGTGCGCGTCTTGCTCGACCAGCAGGACACGGCGACGAAAATCGCCGAATACTCGGCCTGCGGCAGGGTGCCCGTGCTGCTGGCCGGCGAAATGACGATCTGGGACAGCCTGGCCATCTGCGAATACCTGGCCGAACAGTTTCCGGACAAGCATTTGTGGCCGCAGGACGTGGCAGCGCGCGCCATGGCGCGTAGTGTCTGCGCGGAAATGCATTCCGGATTCGCCGGCTTGCGCACGGCCATGTCGATGAATATCAAGGCAAAACTGCCAGGCCGGGGCCGCACGCCCGCCGCGCAGGCCGACATCGGCCGCGTCAGCGAGATCTGGGAAGAGTGCCTGTCGCGCTTTGGCCACCACCAGTTCCTGTTTGGCGATTTTTCCATCGCCGATGCGTATTTCGCCCCCGTCGTCATGCGTTTCCGTACGTATGGCGTGAGTTTGGCGCCGGCCCTGAACGCGTATTGCGAGCGCGTGCAGGCGCACCCTGCCGTGGCCCGCTGGATCACGGAAGCGCTGGCCGAGACGGAAGTGGCCGCCAAGCACGACGCGGAACTGCCTGACTAAGAAAAGAATGTTATGAAGATATACACGGTCGGTGGCGCGGTGCGCGACCAACTGCTGGGCTTGCCCGTGAAAGACCACGACCATGTCGTCGTCGGCGCCACGCCCGACGACATGCTGCGCCAGGGTTTTCGCCCCGTCGGCAAGGATTTTCCCGTTTTCCTGCATCCGAAGACGCAGGAAGAATACGCGCTGGCCCGCACGGAGCGCAAGACGGCCCCCGGCTACCGGGGCTTTGTCTTCCACACGGCGCCCGACGTCACCCTGGAAGAAGACCTGGTGCGGCGCGACCTGACCATCAACGCCATCGCGCAAGCCGAGGACGGCACCTTGACGGACCCGTTCGGCGGTATCGCGGATATTCAGAATAAAGTGTTTCGGCATGTCTCGGACGCGTTTGGCGAAGACCCCGTGCGCATCCTGCGCCTGGCGCGCTTTGCCGCCCGTTTCGACACCTTTACCGTTGCGCCGGCCACCATGGCGCTGATGCGCCAGATGGTGGCCAACGGCGAAGTCGACGCCCTGGTGGCCGAGCGCGTGTGGCAGGAAGTGGCGAAAGGCTTGATGGAGGCGCGACCGTCGCGCATGCTGGCGGTGTTGCAGGAATGCGGCGCCCTGGCGCGCATCGTGCCGGAACTGCAGGTCGACGCGCAGCTGCTGCAAGTGATCGACCGTGCGGCCGGCGCGGGCCACGAGCTGTGCGTGCGCTTTGCCGTGCTGATGCTGGCCGTGCCGGTGGCGCAGATCAATGCGCTCAGCGAGCGCCTGCGCGTGCCCAACGATTGCCGCGAGCTGGCCGTGATGGCGGCGCGCGAGCAGGCGGTGGTCGCCGGTGCGCTGGCCCTGGGCGCCGAAGAACTGGTGAGTTTGTGCGAACGCTGCGACGGCTTGCGCAAGCCGCAGCGTTTCGTGCAGATGCTGGACGCCATCGCCTGCGATGTGCAGGCAGACGATTCCGCGTTTCCACAGTCCGCCTGGCTGCAAACGATGCTGGCGGCCGTGCGCGGCGTCGATGCGGGAGCGCTGGCACAAGCGTGCGCACACGAGCCGAAACGCATTCCTGCCGTGATCCATGCGGCGCGGGTCGAGGCTGTCATGAACGTGATCAGCAGCACGGAACGGCCATGACCCTGCCCAAACTGTTCCAGAACCCGTTTCGCCGCTGGCTCAGCCGTAGCGGTGGCGGGCGTCCGAGCGTGCTCGTCAAGCAGTTGCACGAGCGCGACCGGCGCCGCATGATGAAGCATTTTCTGAGCCTGGAAAAAAGCGACCGCCTGCTGCGCTTCGGCAGCGCCTTGCCCGATGAACTCGTGGCGCAGTATGTGCAGAAGATGGATTTTTCGCGCGACATGGTCTACGGCGTCTACAACAGCCTGTTCAAGCTGGTGGGCGTGGGGCACCTGGCCTTCGCGCCGAAAGCCACGTCGCCGGCGAAAAGCGTCGTGACGGACAAGGAGCAGGTGGCCGAGTTTGGCGTGTCGGTATCGAAATCCATGCGCGGCATGGGCGTCGGTTCCAAACTGTTCGAGCGGGCGGCGATTCACTGCCGCAACAACGATGTCGATACCCTGTATATGCATTGCCTATCGTCCAACAAGACGATGATGCATATCGCCAAGAAGGCGGGCATGGAAATCCAGCGCGACTATGGCGAAGCCGATGCGTATTTGAAACTGTTGCCGCCGAACCCCAGCAGCATGCTGCAGGAAGCCGTGCAGGAGCAGTTCGCCATGTTCGATTACACCTTCAAGGCGAATGCGCGCGCCGCGTCCAAGCTGTGGGACCGCTTGCCGGGCCGCAAGAAGAGCAAGCCGGCAGCGCCGCCGCCACCTCCGCCCGCGGACTGATTACACCAGCGGCAGGGCCGTCGTATCCTTGATGCGCTGCAGCGCAAAGCTCGATTTCACGTCCAGCACGGCCGGGTGGCGCAGCAGGGTCGCCATCATGAAGCGCGAAAAGTGCTCCATGTCTTCCACGTGCACGCGCAGCAGATAATCCATTTCACCCGTCATCGCATAGCAGGCCACCACTTCCGGCCATTGCGCCACGGCCACGGCGAAGTCGGCGCGCGGCGAGGTATTCGTCACCAGATTCGGCGCCAGCACCCGCGCCGTGCTGTGCGCGGTGGCGTCGCTGTGCTTTTCCAGGCGCACATTGACGTAGGCCAGCAAGCCCAGGCCGATCTTTTCCGGGTCAAGCAGGGCCACGTACTGTCGGATCACGCCCGCTTCCTCCAGCCGTTTGACGCGGCGCAAGCATGGCGACGGCGACAGGCTGACCTGCTCGGCCACGTCCTGGTTTGACAGGCGGCCATCGGCCTGCAGGACGGCGAGGATCTTGCGGTCCGTTTTATCCAGCGTAATTTTGCTCATGCTTCCTCCGGAGGATCTTGTTTCACGCAATATTATTGCGCAAATCATGATTGTTCGGGAGATCTTTGGCATTTAATGCCCACAGACCGCGCCTATACTGTGCGCTACTTCTTGGAGGAGACATCATGCAATTTCAGCCTTGGGATAACCCGATGGGTACCGATGGTTTCGAGTTCGTCGAGTATGCAGCACCAGACCCAAAAGCATTGGGCAAGCTGTTCGAGAACATGGGATTCACGGCCATCGCGCGCCACCGCCACAAGGATGTGACCCTGTACCGCCAGGGCGACATCAATTTCATCATCAATGCCGAACAAGATTCGTTCGCGCAACGTTTTGCCCGTCATCACGGTCCGTCCGTGTGCGCCATCGCCATCCGTGTCGATGACGCGGCCTTCGTCTACCGCCGCGCGCTGGAACTGGGCGCCTGGGGTTTCGACAATAAAACCGGCCCGATGGAGCTGAACATTCCCGCCATCAAGGGCGTGGGCGATTCCCTGCTGTACTTCGTCGACCGCTGGCGCGGCAAGGGTGCCGACAAGCCGGACGCGGCCGCACCAGGCGGCATCGGCGACATCAGCATCTATGACGTCGACTTCGTCGCCATTCCCGGCGCCGTCGCCAACCCCGTCGGCCATGGCCTGACGTATATCGACCACCTGACGCACAATGTGCACCGTGGCCGCATGAAGGAATGGGCCGGTTTCTATGAAAGCCTGTTCAACTTCCGCGAAGTGCGCTACTTCGACATCGAAGGCAAGCATACGGGTCTGAAGTCGAAAGCCATGACTTCGCCATGCGGCAAGATCCGCATCCCGATCAACGAATCGTCGGATGACAAGTCGCAGATCGCCGAATACCTGGATCAGTACCACGGCGAAGGCATCCAGCATATCGCGCTGGGCACGGACAATATCTACGCGTCCGTGCAAGGCATGCGCGATACGGGTATCGATTTCCAGGACACGATTGAAACTTACTATGAGCTGGTCAACCGCCGCCTGCCGAACCATGGCGAGCAGCTGGAAGAACTGCGCCGGCTGCGCATCCTGATCGATGGCCACAGCACGGAAAACGAACGCGAACTGCTGCTGCAAATCTTCACGCAGACGGTGATCGGCCCGATCTTCTTCGAGATCATCCAGCGCAAGGGCGACCAGGGCTTCGGCGAAGGCAACTTCCGCGCCCTGTTCGAGTCGATCGAGCTGGATCAGATCAAGCGCGGCGTGCTGAAAGATACGAGCGCGGCGTAAGCTGGTGGTGTTTGTCGGCTTACGCCGTTCCGGCTAAGCCGATCTACGGCTGGGGCCAGTAATGTCGGTCGGGTTAGCCAGGTTGGCGTAACCCGACATGCCCGCAAAAAGAAGCGTTAAAAAGCAGCAAAAGGTACGAACGCAGGAGTGCAGTGCAGCAAAAGAACTGCGCGCCTTCCTGTGGTAGTCTACGACAAACAAGTCATTTTTCCGCACCGGCATTGCTCATAAAGCGCGGCCGGTACGTGTGAGTTCAACCGACTTTGCACGCGTAGCACAGAGAATAATGGAGACAAGTAATGAATGCACCAATCAAGGGCTCGAGTCTTGAGCCGGGCGCGCACGCGTCCGAAATTTCCCTGAACGACAAATACACGCTGGAACGTGGCCGCGCCTTCATGACCGGCACGCAGGCGCTGATCCGCCTGCCCATGCTGCAGCGCGAACGCGACCTGAAAGCGGGACTGAATACGGCCGGCTACATTACCGGCTACCGCGGTTCGCCTGTGACGTCCGTCGACATGACGGCGATCAAGGCCAAGAAATACCTCGACGAACACCACGTCAAATTCCACCCGGGCCTGAACGAAGACCTGGCCGCCACGGCCGTCTGGGGCACGCAGCAGACCAATCTGTTTGAAGACGCCAAATATGACGGCGTGTTCGGCATGTGGTACGGCAAGGGTCCCGGCGTCGACCGCTGCGGCGACGTGTTCAAGCACGCGAATAACGCCGGCTCCGCCAAGCACGGCGGCGTGCTGGTGCTGGCCGGCGACGACCATGCGGCGAAATCGTCGTCCACGGCGCACCAGTCCGACCATATCCTGAACGCCTGCGGCATTCCCGTGCTGTACCCGTCTTCTGTGCAGGAATACATCGACTACGGCTTGCACGCCTGGGCCATGAGCCGCTATACGGGCCTGTGGGTGTCGATGAAATGCGTGACCGACATCATCGAGTCGGGCGCCGCCGTCGACTTCGATCCTGACCGCGTGCAGATCACCCTGCCGACCGACTTCGAGATGCCGGCCGGTGGCCTGAACATCCGCTGGCCCGATACGGTGCTGGAGCAGGAAGTGCGCATGAACAGCTACAAATGGTATGCGGCGCTGGCGTATGCGCGTGCCAACAAGCTCAATAAAATCATCTGGGACAGCCCGAAAGCGCGCATCGGCATCATCACGGCCGGCAAGTCGTATCTGGACACGCGCCAGGCGCTGGCCGACCTGGGCATCGACGAGCAGACGGCATCCGACATCGGCATCCGCCTGTACAAGATCGGCATGACCTGGCCGCTGGAAGCGGACGGCGTGCACGAATTCGCCAAGGGCCTCGACGAGATCCTGGTGGTGGAAGAAAAGCGGCAGATTCTCGAATACGCGCTGAAGGAAGAGCTGTACAACCTGAAGGATGGTGAGCGTCCGCGCGTGGTCGGCAAGTTCGACGACACGGGCGAATGGAGCAACCAGAAGGGCACGGGCCACGGCGACTGGCTGCTGCCGGCCACCTATGAACTCAATCCCGCCATGATCGCGCGGGCGATCGCCAGCCGCATTTCGCGCTACTACGCGGGCCATCCGGTCGAGCAGCGCGTGAAGGAACGCATCGCCTACCTGGAAGCCAAAGAGAATGTGCTGAAAGCGATCAGCGTGAAACCCGATCCGCAAAAAGACCGCACGCCGTTCTTCTGTTCCGGCTGCCCGCACAACAGTTCCACCAAAGTGCCGGAAGGCTCGCGCGCGCTGGCCGGCATCGGCTGCCACTACATGGTGCTGTGGATGGACCGCGAAACGTCGACGTTTACCCACATGGGCGCCGAAGGCGTGACCTGGGTGGGACAGGCGCCGTTCACGAACGAGAAGCACGTGTTTACCAACCTTGGTGACGGCACGTATTTCCACTCGGGCATCCTGGCCATCCGCGCCGCCGTTTCGGCCAAGGTGAACATCACCTACAAGATTCTGTTCAACGACGCGGTAGCCATGACGGGCGGCCAGGAATTCGACGGTCCGCTATCGCCGGCCATCATTTCGCGCCAGATCGCCGCCGAAGGCGTCGGCCCGATTATTGTCGTCACCGATGAACCGGAAAAATACCCGTCCGACTACGCCTGGGCGGAAGGCGTCACCGTGCGCCATCGTTCGGAATTGATGGACGTGCAGCGCGAACTGCGCGACATGCCGGGCGTGTCGGCCATGATCTACGACCAGACCTGTGCCTCGGAAAAACGCCGCCGCCGGAAACGCAATGAATACCCGGACCCGGCCAAGCGCGCCGTCATCAACGAAGCCGTCTGCGAAGGCTGCGGCGACTGCTCCGTGCAATCGAACTGCCTGTCGGTGGAACCGCTGGAAACGGAACTGGGGCGCAAGCGCCAGATCAACCAGTCGTCCTGCAACAAGGACTTTTCGTGCACCACGGGTTTCTGCCCAAGTTTCGTGACGGTGGAAGGCGGCGGCCTGAAAAAGCCGAAGAAGGCGGCCAGTGCCGACAAGGGCGGCCCGGAAGTGCCGGCCTTGCCGACGCCGACGATCCCGTCGACGGCGGAACCGTTCGGCATCCTGGTCACCGGCATCGGCGGCACGGGCGTCGTCACGGTCGGCCAGATCCTGGCCATGGCGGCCCACGTGGAAGGCAAGGGCTGTTCCGTGCTGGACATGAGCGGCCTGGCACAGAAGGGCGGCCCCGTGATGTCGCACGTGCGCCTGGCGGACCGCCAGGAAGATATCCATTCGACGCGCGTCGGCACCGGCGCGGCCGATCTCGTGATCGGCTGCGACCTGATCGTCACGGCCAGCCGCGACGCCCTGTCGCGCATGGGAGAAGGCCGCAGCTGGGCCATGATCAATTCGACCAGTTCGTCGACGGCGGCCTTCGTGAAAAACCCGGACTGGCAATTCCCCGGCGTCGGCGCACGCCTGGAAATTGAAAAGGCCTGCGGCGCGGATCACGTGGACTTCATCGACGCGGGCCAGATCGCCACGGCGCTGATGGGCGACTCGATCGCCACCAACATGTTCATGCTGGGCTACGCCTGGCAAAAGGGCAAAGTGCCGCTGAGCGAAGCGGCCATCATGAAGGCCATCGACTTGAACAACGTCTCCGTGGCGTTCAACAAGGCCGCCTTCAACTGGGGCCGCGCCGGCGCGCATGATGCGGCCAGCCTGGTGCGCATGACCACACCGGCGAAAGTGGTGGAATTCAAGCGCATCGAAACGCTCGACGACCTGATCGAAAAGCGCGTGGCCCTGCTGACGGCCTACCAGGACCACGCGTATGCGCAGCAGTACCTGGACTTCGTCGGCCAGGTGCGCGCCGCCGAAAGCGCCCTGAATGGCCCGCACCTGCGCCTGACGGAAGCCGTGGCCCGCTATTTCTACAAGCTGATGGCGTACAAGGACGAGTACGAAGTGGCACGCCTGTACACGGACGGCGCCTTCCAGGCGAAGATCGCCGCCATGTTCGAAGGCGACATCAAGCTCAAGTTCCACCTGGCGCCGCCGATCATGGCGAAAACCGACGCCCAGGGCCATCTGGTGAAAAAGGAATTCGGGCCGTGGATGATGAAGGCGTTTGGCCTGCTGGCCAAGCTGAAAGGCTTGCGCGGCACGGCGTTTGACATCTTCGGCCGCACGGCCGAGCGCAAGATGGAGCGCGCGCTGATTCTGGAGTACCGCGCGACGGTGGGCGGCCTGCTGCCGAAACTGACGACGGCCAGGCTGGCGCAAGCCGTGGCCATCGCCAGCATTCCGGAAGACATCCGCGGCTATGGCCACGTGAAGGAGCGTCACTTCAAGGCGGCAAAAGAGAAGGAAGCGAGCTTGCTGATCGCCTTTAATGCGCCGCTGGAAGCACCTGTCCCCGCATCCCTTGCCGCGCCAGCTGCGGTGGCGGCCACCGTGGCCTAAGCGCTTGCGCAACACACGATGAAAATGGCGCCTGCGGGCGCCATTTTCATGTCGCAGAAAACAAGGCAGGGACTTGGGAGGTGAAGCCATCTGGCCAGCCCCACTGGTTTTGACGTGATTTAGGACCAGTCCTATAGCACGCGGGAGAGACGTGGCTTTAGAGTGACAATGTCCAGCTTGTGCAGACCTGCAGTTCGCCGGGAAATAGCGCTTTGGCGACGCCATCGGAGCCGAATCGGGAAAATTTGTTGTCTTGTTAGACGTTTCTTATACGCAAAACTCATTATAATTTTTAGATAATTTCTCCTGGAAAGTTACTCATGCGTTCAGTGCACCTTAACTCCCTGGCTGTTCCCTTCGTCTTGCTGCTGAGCGCCTGCGGCGGTGGCGGCGGCAGCAGCGCGCCGGCCGGCAATCCCGTGACTTCGACGGGCCCGACAGCACTGGTAGCCTCATCCACGGTGGCGAACCGCTGCGAAAAGCCGCGTCCTGGCAACGGCGTGGACGCGCAGGGCAGCTTGCTCGATGAACTGACGTGGGTGCGCAGCTGGATCGATGAAACCTATCTGTGGTACCGCGAAGTACCGACCACCTACCAGCCGCAGAGCTTTGCCACGCCCATCGCGTATTTCGATGTACTGAAAACCACGGCGACGACGGCGTCCGGCAAGCCCAAGGACCGTTTCCATTTCACGAATGCGACGGCGGAGTGGGAGGCGTCGCAGAACGGCGTCGAACTGGGCTACGGCATGCTGCTGGCCGTGACGCAGACCACGCCGCCGCGCAAGGCCGTGATCACGATTGTCGAACCGGGTTCGCCGGCGGCGCGGGCCGGCCTGCAGCGCGGCGACGTGCTGCAAACCGTCGATGGCGTCGACTTCATCAACGCCCCCGATACGGCCAGCGTGAAGACCATCAATGCGGGCCTGTTCCCCGAGGCGCAGGGCACGCATACGCTGGGCTTCAGCCGTGGCGGCACGCCGCTCAGCGCGTCGCTGCAGGCCATCGAGGTCAATACGAGCGCCGTGCAAAACGAGCGCATCATCGATACGCCCACGGGCAAGGTCGGCTATCTGACCTTCAACACGCACAACAACGTGGCCGAACGCCAGCTGATCGACACCATGCGCCGCTTCCAGGCGGCCGGCATCAGCGACCTGGTGCTCGATGTGCGCTACAACGGCGGCGGTCTGCTGGATGTCGCCAGCGAACTGGCCTACATGATTGCCGGCCCGCAGGCGACGACGGGCAAGGTCTTCGAGCAGGTGCTGGCCAACGACAAGACGCGCCAGGAAGCACCGATGCCTTTCCACGCGCGCAGCCTGGGCTTTCCTGCCCCGAATCCCGTTGCCTCGGGCACCGCGCTGCCTTACCTGGGCCTCAAGCGCGTGACCTTGCTGACGACCGCCAACACCTGCTCGGCCAGCGAGTCGATCATCAACGGCTTGCGCGGCGTGGATGTGCAGGTCAACCTGATCGGCGGCACGACGTGCGGCAAGCCGTATGGCTTCTACCCCAAGCCGAACTGCGGCACCACCTATTTCGCGGTGCAGTTCCAGGGTGTGAATGCCAAGGGCTTCGGCGACTATGCCGACGGCATGGCGCCGACCTGCGAGGTGGCGGACGATTACCAGCACGCGCTGGGCGATACGGCCGAGGGGATGCTGGCAGCGGCGCTGCGCTACCGCACCGCCGGTGCCTGCGCCGCGGCCTCGGTGTCGGGTGCGACCCGGCTGCTGGGCGCGGTGGAGAATCCGACCGAGACCGCCATGCGCGTGCTGCGGCCCCAGTACAAGGAAATTTCGATAAGGAAACCATAAACGGGGCTTTTCTTTTCCTGGCCGCGCCCCTGGCGGCGCGGTTTTCTTCTTTGAAATATTTCTATATAACAATGATGGTATATAGAAAGAACAAAGTATTCGTTCTGTAAATACTGACATCTTGATATCTTTCAGTCTTTCTCCCACCTTGAGAAGCGAAAAGATGTCTATACAGTTCAAGTTATCAGCGTTCAGCGTTGCTGTCCTGGCCCTCGTCGCCAGCGTTACCGCGCAGGCACAGACCCAGACAGCTGCGCCTGCCGTGCAGGGCCAGCCGGAAGCGGGCGCGCATGCGGTCGTCGTCACCGGTTCGCGCATTCCCCGCGCCAGCCTGGAAGGCCCGTCGCCCGTCACCATCCTGACCGGCGACGAGATCACCAAGCAGGGCTATAAAAACGTATATGACGCCCTGAGCAACCAGGTGCAGAACAGCGGTTTTACGCAAGGCGAAGATTTCGGCAACACCTTCACGCCGTCGGCCAATACCATCAGCCTGCGCGGCCTGGGCCCGAACCACACGCTGATCCTGCTGAACGGGCGCCGCCTGGCCGACTTCCCCGTCGCCTACGAAGGCACGGTGAACTTCACCAACCTGGCAAATATCCCGTCGAGCATTGTCGACCGCATCGAAATCCTCAATGGCGGCGCCTCGGCCATCTATGGCTCGGACGCGATCGCCGGCGTGATCAACGTGATCCTGAAAAAACAGACGGAAGGCTTTGACATCAACGTCAAGGCGGGCAGCACCACGCGCGGCGGCGGCGGCAACCAGCGCGTGCAACTGACGGGCGGCGGCAATTTCGACAAGCTGCATACCCTGTTCAGCGTGGAACTGAGCCAGCGCGATCCGCTGTCGAGCCTGGACCGCGACTTCATGTCCACGCGCTCGGGCACGCCGACGAATATCGCCTCGCGCCGCGTGGTGCAGGCGGGCACCTCCGGCACCTATCAGGACCTGGGCGACACCTGCAGCCAGTTCGGCGACCTGTTTGGCGGCAGCGTCATCAAGTACCAGGCGAAGAACGGCAGCTATTGCGCCAGCCCGAAGGTGGGCCCGACCTACTGGACCACGCAGACCAAGAACCGCAGCCAGAACGTGTTCGGCAGCGCCAACTATGAGCTGTCGCCGGAAACGACCTTGTTTGCCGATTTCCTGATCGGCAAGAACGCCACGGAAAACAATACGCGCGGCCCGTCGTGGACGTCGCAGTCGACGGGCAACAGCTACTTCAAGAACCAGACCACGGGCAAGTACGAGGCCTGGACGCGCTACATCGCGCCCGAGGAAATGGGCGGCGTATCGCGCTACAACCGCAAGTGGGACGACCTGGCCACCGCCATCTCGCTGGGCGCCAAGGGCCGCATTCCCGGCACCGCATCGTGGCAGTATGAAGCCAACTACAACGCCTCGCTGTACAAGAGCGAAAGCCACACGCCGCGCGCGCTGGCCAATATCGACAGCTTCTTCCTGGGCCCGAAACTGGGCACGGATGCCAGCGGCGTGGCCATTTACGCACCGGACCCTGCACGTTTGTCGCGCCGCCTGACGGCCGCCGAATTTGACAGCATCACGGGCAATTCCGACAGCGACGACAAGGCCTGGACGAATACCCTGAGCCTGGCCACCAATGGCGATTTGTTCCAGCTGCCGGCCGGCGTGGCGAAGATCGCCACCATCGCCGAAGCGGGCAAGCAGGGCTTCAGCAATGTGCCCGATGCGCGCCTCAACGAAGGCTATTTCAACGTCGCCACCAAGTCCGACATCACGGCCGGCACGCGCACGCGCTACGCGCTGGGCGCCGAGATCAACCTGCCGCTGCACGAGAAGCTGACGGGCACCCTGGCCGGACGCTATGACCGCTACAACTTTGCCGGCCGCAGCGACGGCAAGTTCACCTATAACGGCGGCCTGGAACTGCGCCCGACGCGCGAACTGCTGTTGCGCGCCAACTACGCCACCAGCTTCCGCGCGCCGGACATGAACTACATCTACAAGGCGCGCGGCACGGGCTACTATTCGAGCACCACCGATTACTACCGCTGCGGCGTCGCCGGCCAGGCCATCGAGGACTGCGACTACGCGAACAAATCGCCGGGTGCCGATTATGTGCAGAACGGCAGCAAGGATCTGCAGTCGGAGAAGGGAAAATCGTTCGGCGTCGGTGCCGTCTGGTCGCCGAGCTCCAATTTCGACGTCTCCGTCGACTACTGGAACATCAAGATCGACGATCTGGTGACCAATCTGAGTGCCGACAAGATCCTGCGCGACGAAGCCGATTGCCGCCTGGGCAAGACCGACATCAACTCGCCGACCTGCGTCGATACCCTGAACCGCGTTGAGCGCTTCGCGGCCAATGCGCTGAACCGCGCCGGCGAGATCAAGACCATCACCGTCAACCCGATCAACGCGGCGAAACAAAGCACCAGCGGCGTCGACATCAGCCTGAAATATCTGCTGCGCACGACGGACTATGGCCGCTTCGCCTTCAAGGCCAACTACGCCAAGGTGCTGAGCAAGAAATCGCAGCAGTTCGTGGGCGATGAAGAGATCGACGAGCTGAAGGACATGAGCAGCACGGATTGGCCGGACAAGCTGAACCTGAGCGTCAACTGGAGCGCGGGCGACTGGTCGAACACCCTGCTGGTGACGCGCTACGGCAAGATCCCGAACGGTGCCGGCACGGCCTATCTGACGCCAACGGCGCTGGCCAATATCAGCACCGTGTACCGCATCAACGACCGCGCCACCCTGTCGCTGATCGTCAACAACGTGTTCGACAAGATCAAGCGCGACAACAGCGGCGGCTGGCCGTACTACCCGGTGGGGAACTACAGCCCGCAAGGACGCCAGGGCTGGGTTGAATTCAACTATCACTTTGGCAGCTGATTTCACCCGGGAGCCAAGCCGGGGTCAGACCCGCCGGGTCTGACCCCGGCATCACAGCCGGGACAGCCAACGCTGTCCCGGTTTTTTTATTTTCCCGTCAGTTTTACACCTGCCGTCGCCCCTATAATTGCCCGCTTGTCCACTCTCGCCGGAGCCTTCCGATGCTACGCCACGCCCTGCTGTCCGCCGCCGTGTTATCCACCTCCTTGTTGTCCACCGTTGCCTTGCCTGCATCCGCTGCCTCGCCGCTGAGCACCATGGCCGAGCGCTCGGGCTTTCTGCACACGGGCCGCTACGCGGAAGTGGAAGCGCTGTGCCGGCAGTTCCAGGCGCGCTATCCGAAGCAGGTACGCTGCGTGGAATTTGGCCGCACGCCGGAAAACCGCCCCATGCTGGCGCTGGCCGTGACGAATACGGGCGCGCTGACGCCGGCCGAGGCGGCGCGCCGCAAGCTGCCCGTGCTGCTGGTGCAGGGCGGCATCCATGCCGGTGAAATCGACGGCAAGGATGCCGGCTTCCTGGCCCTGCGCGAAGTCCTGGAAGGCAAGGCGGCGCCCGGCGCGCTGGACAAGCAGGTGCTGCTGTTCGTGCCCGTGTTTAACATCGATGGCCACGAGCGCTTCGGCCAGTGGAACCGTCCGAACCAGCGCGGCCCCGTGGAAATGGGCTGGCGCAGCACGGCGCAAAATTTCAACTTGAACCGCGACTACGTGAAGGCCGATGCGCCCGAGATGCAGCACATGCTGGCGCTGGTGAACGCCTGGGACCCGCTGGCGTATGTCGACCTGCACGTCACCGATGGGGCGCAGTTCGAGCCGGACATCTCGATCCAGGTCGAACCCGTGCACGCGGGCGATGCTGCCTTGCGTGTGGCCGGCACGGCCCTGCGCGACAATGTCCTGGCCGACCTGGCAAAGCAGGGCTCGGACCCGAAGCCGTTCTATATCTCGTTTGCCGAGGAAGACAATCCGCAATCGGGCTTTGTCGACTCGACGCCGAATCCGCGTTTTTCACATGGCTATTTCATGCTGCGCAACCGCTTCGGCATGCTGGTGGAAACCCACTCGTGGAAGGACTATCCGACCCGCGTGCGCATCACGCGCAACACCATCGTCTCGCTGTTGTCGCAAGTGGCGCAGCATGGCGCGCAGTGGCGGCAAGTGGCGCTGGACGCCGACAGCCGCGCGGCGCAGCTGGCCGGCAGCACCTTGCCGCTCACTTACAAGACGACGGACAAGAGCCATATGATCGCGTTTCGAGGCTATGCCTACACGCGCACGCCATCGGACATTTCCGGCGCGCTGATGACGCGCTACGATGAAAACACGCCGCAGCTGTGGACCGTGCCGCTGCGCGACGAGATCGTACCCGACCTGCAGCAGGCCGCGCCGAAGGCCGGCTACCTGGTGCCGGCCGCGCAGGCGCCGATGGTGGCGGCCAAGCTGCGCCAGCATGGCGTCAGTTACCAGGTGCTGGCCACGGCCTGGGGCCAGCGTCCCGTGCAGGCGTTCCGCGCCACGCAGGTGAAATTCGGCGCGCAGTCGTTCGAGGGCCGCCAGACGGCGGCCGTGCAGGGCGCATGGCAAAACGAGGCGCGCGTGATCGGCGCCGGCGACTTGTACGTGCCCGTCAACCAGGCCAAGGCGCGCCTGGTGGTGGCGCTGCTGGAACCGCGCGCGCCCGACTCGCTGCTGGCCTGGGGCAGTTTCAACACGGCTTTCGAGCGCAAGGAATACATGGAAGACTATGTGGCCGAGGACGTGGCGCGCGCCCAGTTGGCGGCCGACCCGGCGCTGGCGGCGCAGTTCCACGCGCGCCTGGCGAATGATCCCGCGTTTGCCAAAAGCCCGCAGGCGCGCCTGGAATTTTTCGCCCGCCGCCACAGCTCGTGGGACGAGCGCCTGAACCTGTATCCGGTGCTGCGCACGGATGTGGCGCCGGCACAGAAGTAAGGAAGGCCGCGCCGCCTTGTGCATGCACAAGCTGCGCGGCCAGGAAAATGCTATTGTGCTTGCTTTCCCGATAAGGGTTTCCGATGGAGCAAAAGCGCATGTCGCAGCCAGCAGCGAAAAAAATTCTGATCCTCAGCGTCTCGGCCGGTGCCGGCCATATGCGCGCGGCACAAGCCATCGAGGCGTATGCGGCGCACCCTGGCGGCGCCACGCCTGCGGCGACGGCCTGCCATCTGGACGTGATGGATTTCGTGACGCCCGCGTTCCGCAAGCTGTACACGGATTTCTACATCAAGCTGGTCAACAAGGCGCCTGCGCTGTGGGGCTACCTTTACCACGCCACCCATGACGCGCCCAAGGACAGTTCGATACAGCGTTTGCGCCGGGGCGTCGAGCGCCTGAACACGCGCGCGCTGATGGCGAAGATCGCCGCATTCCGGCCCGACGCCATCGTCTGCACGCATTTTCTGCCCGCCGAGCTGCTGTCGCGGGCACTGCGCCAGCACCAGCTGGCGTGCCCCGTGTGGGTGCAGGTCACGGATTTCGACCTGCACCGCATGTGGGTGCACGAGCATATGCAAGGCTATTTCGCCGCTACCGACGAAGTGGCGTTCCGCATGCGCCACGAAGGCATTCCCCCCGAACGCATCCATGTCACGGGCATCCCGATCATGCCCGCTTTTGCGCAGGCGCCCGCGCGCGTGCCATCCGCGCAAGCCTTTGGCCTCGATCCGCGGCGTACGACGATCCTGCTGATGGGCGGCGGGGCAGGGCTGGGCAGCCTCGATGCCGTCGCCTCGCGTCTGCTGGCGCTGCCGGGTGATTTCCAGCTGATCGTGCTGGCGGGGAAAAATGCCGCCGCCCTGGCGGCGCTGCGGACATTGGCCAGCCAGTATCCGGGCCGCCTGCTGGCGCAGGGCTTTACCAGCGAAGTCGAGCGCCTGATGGCGTGCGCCGACCTGGTGATCACCAAGCCGGGCGGCCTGACCACGTCCGAATGCCTGGCACTGGGCTTGCCCATGATCGTCAACTCGCCGATTCCCGGCCAGGAAGAACGCAATGCCGACTACCTGCTGGAGCAGGGCGTGGCCCTGAAAGCGTTTGACGCCGTGACCCTGGAATACCGCGTGCGCCTGCTGCTCGCGCAGCCGCAGCAGTTGCAAGCCATGCGCGCCAAAGCGCTGGCGCTGGGCCGCCCGCGCGCCGCCTGCGAGGTGCTGGCACGGGTGCTGGCAGACGGCGTGGCGGCGGAGCAGGCGTGACGGGGGGCGTGGCCAAACCGTGGCAGATCGCCCTGACCCTGGCCTGGGTCGCCTTGCTTGGCCTGTTTTTCGCCCAGGTGGAAATCCAGATCGAAGGCGCTGCCGGCTGGGCCGCGAACTTGCCGACCTGGCGCATCGAAAGCCATTGGCTGCTCGACATCTTCTGGGGCGGACGGCCCATGACGGGCTACCACGCCTGGGTCTTTCCCTTCATTGCGTTGTTCTTCCATTTCCCCATGATCTTCCTGGGGCAATGGTCGCTGCGCTTCGAATGCCGCGCCATCGGCTGCATCATGCTGTTCTGGATCATCGAAGACTATTTGTGGTTCGTGCTCAATCCCGCCTATGGCGTGGCGCATTTCAATCCGGCGCATATCGCCTGGCACAAGCACTGGCTGTGGTTTGCCCCCACCGATTACTGGGTCTCGCTGCTGCTCGCCGGCGTGCTGCTGTGGTTTTCATACAAGAGGAAGTCATGATCTTGCCGCGTCTGCTGCTGTTATCCCTGCTCCTGGCGGCCAGTTCCGCTGGCGCCCAGGCGCCTCCGCCACCGGAGCGCAACGCCGAGTGGGCCACGCCGCTGCCCCACGTCTCCAATCTGCACCAGGTGACGCCGCGCCTGTACCGCAGCGCAAAGCTCGACACGGCAGACGTGGCGCAGCTGCAGGCGCTGGGGGTGAAGACTGTCATCAGCCTGCGTTCCTTCCATGCCGATACGCAGGTGCTGGAAGGCAGCGGCATCCGCGCCATCCGCATTCCCATCAATACCTGGGCCATCCGCGACAGGCATGTGATTGAAACGATGCGTGCCATCCGCGCGGCCGGGCAGCACGGGCCCGTGCTGCTGCATTGCCTGCACGGCGCAGACCGCACCGGCATGATGACGGCCATGTACCGCATGCTGTACCAGGACTGGCCGCGCGAGAAGGCGATCGACGAGCTGAAAAATGGCGGCTACGGCTACCACGCCGTGTGGAAAAACATCGAACGCTATCTGTCGCGCGTGAATGTGGACGAGATGCGTGCGCGTATCGACGCGCCGCAGCCCTGATACACGGTCCGCGTCGCCTGGCGCGGCAGCAACTTCACGCAGACGGGCCACTTCAGGCATGATGTCGTTTCATCCACACATCTGCCCGGAACCCGCATGGAACACCACAGCTTTCTCATCAACATACTGTTTTACCTGGTAGCCGCCATCATCATGGTGCCGCTGGCCAAGCGCCTGGGCATGGGCGCCGTGCTGGGCTACCTGGTGGCAGGCGTCGTCATCGGACCGTGGGGCCTGGGGCTGATCAAGAATGTCGACGTGATCCTCAGCTTCTCCGAATTCGGCGTGGTGCTGCTGCTGTTCCTGATCGGCCTGGAACTGGAACCGAAGCGCTTGTGGCTGCTGCGCCGCCCCATCTTTGGCTGGGGCGGGGCGCAGGTGGCCGTCGTCAGCGCGGGACTGTGCGCCGTGGCCATGGCCTGTGGCGTCGACTGGCGCACGGCGCTGGTGGGCGGGCTGGGCCTGTCGCTGTCGTCGACGGCCATCGTGCTGGCCACCCTGGGCGAACGCAAGTTGATGAGTACGCCGGCCGGTTCCGCCGGCTTTTCCATTTTGCTGTTCCAGGATATCGCCGCCATTCCCATGATCGCGCTGGTGCCGCTGCTGGGCGGCCTGGTCACGCATGCAGGCGAACCGGGCTGGCTGCGCGTGGCCAAGCTGGCCGCCGTGCTGGCGGCCCTGGTGATCGGCGGGCGCTTCCTTGTCAACCCCATCCTGCGCTTCATCGCGAAAACGGACTTGCGTGAAATCTTCACGGCGTTCGCCCTGCTGCTGGTGATCGCCATCTGCGTGCTGATGGAATCGGTGGGCCTGTCGATGGCCCTGGGTACCTTTGTTGCCGGCGTGCTGCTGGCCGATTCCGAATACCGCCATGAGCTCATTTCCGACCTGGAGCCGTTCAAAGGCCTGTTATTGGGCCTGTTCTTCATCGCCGTCGGCATGTCCGTCGATTTCGGCGTGCTGCGCGCCCAGCCGCTGCTGATCCTGGCCCTGGTGGCCGGGCTGCTGGCGGTGAAGATCGCCCTGCTGTATGTCTTGTCGAAGTTCTTCGACATTCCCCGTGGCCAGCAGCTGTTCTTCGCGCTGCTGCTGTCGCAGGGCGGCGAATTTGCCTTCGTCGTGTTTGCCGCCGCCGTGGCCGCGCACGTGTTTTCGCCGGAGACGGGCGCCCTGCTGGTGGTCGTCGTCACCGTGTCGATGGTGGCCACGCCCTTGCTGCTGCTGTTGCACGATAAATTCGTCGCGCCGCGCCTGCAAGGCGACAAGAAGCGCCGCCCGGACGACCATATCGAGGCGCAGGACAATCCCATCGTCATCGCCGGCTTTGGCCGCTTTGGCCAGATCATCGGCCGCCTGCTGGCGGCCAACAAGATCGGCGTGACGGTGCTCGACCACGATCCGGACCAGATCGACCTGCTGCGCAAGTTCGGTTTTAAAGTGTTTTACGGCGACGCCACGCGCGTCGATCTGCTGGTGGCGGCCGGCATCGAGAAGGCCAGGGCCCTGGTGATCGCCATCGACAACGTGGAAGACAGCCTGGCCCTGGTCGACGCCGTGCGCCTGCGCCTGCCGCAGCTGACGATTCTGGCGCGCGCGCGCAATGTCACGCATTACTATGAGTTGATGAAGCGGGGCGTGACCCTGATCGAACGCGAGACGTTTGCGGCGGCCTTGCTGCTGGGCGAACAGACCTTGCGCCAGGTGGGCTTCAGCGAGGAACGGGCGCAGCGCGCTGCCGGCATCTTTGGCCGGCACAACCTGAAAACCCTGCTGGAAGTAGCGCCGCACTTCCAGGATCAGCAAAAAGTCATGTCCCTCACGCGCCAGGCGCGCGAGGAACTGGAAGACATGTTCGAGAGCGATGCAGCCGCGTTTGCGGCAGAGAAGGTGGAAAACGGCAGGTCGGATTAGCGGCGCAGCCGCGTAATCCGACACAGTGCTGGCATTGGTGGCAGTGCTGGCGGTGTCGGCTTACGCGCTTTGCGCTAAGCCGACCTACGTCTCCTGCGCCACCTACGTCTCATCCCGGCATTATTTCCCCGCTTCGTTTCAGTCAGACATGTTCGAAAGCGATGCGGCCGCGTTTGCGGCAGAGAAGGTGGAAAACGGCAGGTCGGATTAGCGGCGCAGCCGCGTAATCCGACACAGTGCTGGCATTGGTGGCAGTGCTGGTGCTGTCGGCTTACGCGCTTTGCGCTAAGCCGACCTACGCCTTTTACGCCACCTACGCCACCTACGCCATATCCCGGCTTTATTTCCCCCGCTTCGCTTCAATCGCCTCGATCTGGTCCATGATGCCATTCATGCGCGCCGCCAGCGCCTGGTAGGGTTTCGGCGTGGCCAGGTCGACGCCGGCCGCTTTCACCAGTTCATACGGGTAGGCCGAGCCGCCGGAACTGAGCATCTTCAGGTAGGCGGCCAGCGCGCCCGGTTCCTTGTCGAGGATGCGCTGCGAGAAATCCTGCGCCGCCGCGATCGAGGTCGCGTACTGGAACACATAGAAGCCGTGGTAGAAGTGCGGCACGTAGGCCCATTCCAGCGCGTAGGCCGGATCGATTTTCATGACGCCCTGCGCTTCGCCGTGGTAGCGCTTGAGGATGCCGGCGTAGATGGCCGTGATCTCCTCGCCCGTCAGCGATTCCCCTTTATCCACCTTGCCGTGGATGGCGGCTTCGAATTCGGCGAACATCGATTGGCGGAAGAAGGTGCCGCGCAGGTTTTCCAGCGCCGCGCCCAGGTACAGCAGGCGCTCGTCGTCATCCTTGGCCTGCTTCAGGCGCGCGTCGAGCAGCAGTGCCTCGTTGGTGGTCGAGGCGATTTCCGCGACAAAGATGCTGTATGGCGCATAGATCGATGGCTGCGCCTTGTTGGCCAGCACCGAGTGCATGGCGTGGCCCCATTCGTGGGTCAGGGTGCTGACGGCTTCGTAGTTGTCCGTGTAGTTCAGCAGCACGAACGGGTGCACGTCGTACGCGTCGCCATTCATGTAGGCGCCCGCCACCTTGCGCGGGCGCGGATACACATCCATCCAGCGCGCGTTCACGGCGGCCGTCAGCGCCTTGACATAGTCGGGCCCCAGCGGCGCGACGGAATCGAGCATCATCTGCTTGCCGTCGGCCAGCGGGAAGCTGCGGTCGCTTTTCAGCAGCGGCGCATACACGTCGTAGTAGGCCAGGTCCTTCACGCCCAGCATGCGCGCGCGCAGCTTGAAGTAGCGGTGCAGGGTGGGCAGGTTGGCATTGGTCTGGGCGATCAGGGTCTGGTAGACGGCCGGCGGCAGATTGTCGGCGTCCAGCGCGGCGCTTTGCGAGTCGGCGTAGTGGCGCACTTTCGCGTAGGCGGCATCCGTCTTGAGCTGGCCGTACAGGGTTTCGCCAAACGTGCGCTCGTACTCTTTCCACTTGCCGAAGAAGGCGTCAAACACCAGCTTGCGGTCGGCGCGGTTGTCGTCGCCCCGGTATTTCGTATAGGCCGCCTGGTCCAGGCGCACCTCCTTGCCATCCGACAGTTTCACTGTAGGCCAGGGGATTTCCGCGTTGGCCAGGGTGCGATAGACGCTGGCGGCCGAACTGGTCGCCAGGCCGAACTGCGCCACCAGCTGCTCGCCGGCCGCGTCCAGCGTGTGCGGCGCGCTGCGCAGCATGTTGCTCAGCTGGAAGCGGTACAGCTGCAAGCCCTTGTCCTTCGCCAGCATGGCGTCGATGCGCTTGCTGCCCAGGGCGAGGATTTCCGGCTGCAGGAACGTGGTGGCCTGGTTGAACTCATTGCCCAGCAGGGCGGCGCGCTGGTTCAGCTGGTTGCCCTTGCTGTCGCCCGTATCCTGGTCGTAGTACTGCGCCGCATATGTGTACAGCATGCTGACGCGCTTGCGCGCATCCGCGTACAGGTCCAGGCAGCTTTTCAGGCGGGCTGGCGAGGTTTTCAACTGTCCCTTGCAGCCGGCCAGCTGCTGCAGCTGGGCCGAGAACTTTTTGGCATCGGCATCGAAGGCGACATCGTTTTGATACAAGGCGGTCAGATCCCAGCGGTCGGCCTGGCGGTCGGTGGGTACGGGGACCTGCGCAGGGGCGGCGAAGGCGGTGGCGAGGCTGAGGGCAAGCAGGGAGAATAGCAGGGGGCGCTTGAGCGCGGATGGCGTCATGGTTCATTCCAGTGAGGTTGTCGGAAGAATGCGTGCTGACCGCCGGGCAGGGATGCGCGCGTGACACATCGCATACCGGCAGAGCTAACTACGGTACCTCAAATGGACGCGGGGGGAAAGGGGCAGGGCGCCGCCACCTGGGCGGTGGCGGCGAAACAACAGGAGCTTACAACAGCCGATTACAGCGGCTGCAGCGCGATGGTGCCAAAGGTGGTTGGCGTCGAGCAGGGTTCCTCGTCAAAGGCGATGTCGCCCATGGGGTTGGCCAGGCCGTCGGCCTTCAAGTCCTTGAAGCCGAACAGTTTCGGGTCCATCAGGTGCGACGGCGCCACGTTCGACAGGGCCGAGAAGATGCTTTCCACGCGGCCGGGGAATTTCTTGTCCCATTCGCGCATCAGGCCCTTGATCTGCTTGCGCTGCAGGTTTTCCTGCGAACCGCACAGGTCGCATGGAATGATGGGGAAGCCTTTCACTTCCGCATAGCGCTGCGTGTCTTCTTCCTTCACATACGCCATCGGGCGGATGACGATGTGCTTGCCGTCGTCCGATTGCAGCTTGGCCGGCATGCCTTTCAGTTTGCCGCCGAAGAACATATTCAGGAAGAAAGTTTCCAGGATGTCATCGCGGTGGTGGCCCAGGGCGATCTTGTTGGCGCCCAGTTCGTCGGCCACGCGGTACAAGATGCCGCGGCGCAAACGCGAGCACAGCGAACACGTCGTCTTGCCTTCCGGGATCAAACGCTTGACGATGCTGTAGGTATCCTGGTTTTCAATGTGGAAGGCCACGCCCAGTTCCGTCAGGTAGGCGGGCAGGATTTCCGGCGGGAAGTTCGGCTGCTTCTGGTCCAGATTGACGGCGACGATATCGAAGTGAATCGGCGCGCGTTCGCGCAAGGTCATCAAAATGTCCAGCAGCGCGTAGCTGTCCTTGCCGCCGGACAGGCAGACCATCACCTTGTCGCCGTCTTCGATCATATTGAAGTCGCCGATGGCTTGCCCCACCAGGCGGCACAAACGCTTGTGCAGCTTGTTGTTTTCCAGGGCGATCTTTTCCGCCTTCTTGCGCGCCAGTTTCTGCGCTTCCACGTTGGCGGGGATTTCCACGGCCGTTTCCAGCACTGCGGTGTTGTTCATGTCGTTCATGCTTCATCCTTGATCTTGAATACTTCCACGCCCACGCCTTCGCAGTCGGGATACACGTCCGGTTTCATGCTCGACACGCGCGCGGCGCGCACGCGCGGGTGCGCCAGCATGGCGGCCAGCACATCGTCGACCAGGCTTTCCTGCAGCTGCACGTGGCCCTGCGCCATGCGCTTGGCGATGGTTTCGCGCATGAAGTCGTAATCGACCACTTCTTCCAGCTGGTCATCCTTCGGTGTCGACAGGGCCAGGGGAATGTACAGGTCGACGTTGATGAGGACGCGCTGCTCGCCCTTTTTCTCGAAGTCGTAGACACCGATATTGATGAGCACCTCGTAATTGCGCAGGAACAGGCGGCGGCAATCGGCCAGGCGGGGGTGGAACAGGGCGGACGACATAGTTTTACCTTTTAGGAATGCTGGAATGCTGGAATGCTGGTTGTTTGGCAGGACTGCTGATTATTTGGTTAAAAACATGACGTCGCGTGGCAAGCCGATCAGGTGCTGGCCGCCGTCGACGAGCAAGGTCGTGCCCGTCAATGCGCGCGCGCCGGCCACATAACAGACGCTGTCGGCCACGTCCTCGGGCGTGCTGGAACGGCCCAGTGGCGTGTTTTCATGTGCCTTGGCAAAGTTCGCTTGCGTTTGCTCGCCGGACACCATGGTGATGCCGGGGGCGATGCCGACCACGCGCACTTTCGGCGCCAGCGCCTGGGCCAGCATGGTGGTCGCCGACAGCAGCGCCGCCTTGGACAAGGTGTACGACAAGAAATCAGGATTGAGATTGTACAGTTTTTGGTCCAGCAAGTTGATGACCACGGCTTGCCCGCCGCTGGGCGTTGCCTGGTACAGGGCTTGCGCCAGCAGGATGGGCGCGGCCAGGTTGGCGTGCATGTGGGCGTCCAGCGCGGTGAACGAGAAATCGCCGGCATTGTCGTATTCAAACAACGAAGCGTTGTTGACGATGCAAGTCACGGCCCCCAGCGCCGCCTGCACCTGCGGCAGCAGCTGGCGCACGGCGTCTTCCTGCGCCAGGTCGCAGGGGAAGGCCTGGGCGCGCCGGCCCAGGGCGGTGATTTCCGCCACCAGGCTCTGCGCTTCCTCATGCGAGGTGCGGTAGTGCACGGCGATATCCCAGCCGTCGCGCGCCAGGCCCAGGGCGATGGCGCGGCCGAGGCGGCGCGCCGCGCCCGTGACGAGGGCGACGCGGGGTGTGCTGTGTGGCAATGTCGATGCTGGTGTCATGTATTTACTGTATTGATATGTGAAGTGAGCGGGTTTGCCAGGGCCGGTACTGGCGGCCCGCGCCGCCGATTCGCTACAATACGGTATGTCTCTTCCCGCACCCGATAGCGACGCGCTGGCCGCGTCCCATGCCTTGCAGCACCAGATTGCCGCCGAAATCGCGCGCAATGACGGCGCCATTCCCTTTGTCCGCTTCATGGAACTGGCGCTGTATGCGCCTGACCTCGGCTATTACAGCGGCGGCGCCGCGAAGCTGGGCAAAGATGGCGATTTTACAACCGCACCGGAAATCTCGCCTTTGTTCGGCGCCACGCTGGCCCATGTGGCAGCCGCTATTATGGCGCAAACGGCCCCGCGCATCCTCGAATTCGGCGCCGGCACGGGCAAGCTGGCCTTCGACATCCTGACGGAAGCGGCGCAGGCCGGCATCGCTATCGAACAGTATGCGATCGTCGAATTGTCCGGCGAGTTGCGCGCGCGCCAGGAGCTGGCGCTGGCCGCCTTCCCGCAAGTGGTGTGGCTTGACGGCTTCCCCGACAGTTTCGAGGGCGCCGTGTTCGGCAATGAAGTGCTGGACGCCATGCCCGTCAACCTGATCAGCAAGACGCCAGGCGGCTGGTGCGAGCTTGACGTCAGCATCGCCGATGGCCAGTTCATCTTTGTGGAACGGCCCGCCGGTGCCGACGTGGCGGCGCAGATCGCCGCGCAGGTGCCCGAGGCGGATGCCTTGCCCGTTGGCTATGTCACGGAAATCCACGGCGTGGCCAGCGGCTTCATGCGCTCGCTGGCGCAGATGCTGACCAATGGCAAGGGTGGCGCGGTCGTGCTGTTCGACTATGGTTTCCCCGCGCACGAGTATTACCTGGACTTGCGCGCCACGGGCACCCTGATGTGCCATTACCGCCACCATGCCCACGCGGAACCGTTTTATTTGCCCGGCTTGCAGGACATCACGGCGCACGTGGACTTCACGGCCATGGCCGTGGCGGCTCAGGATGCGGGCCTCGATGTGCTTGCCTACATGAACCAGGCCACCTTCCTGCTGGGCGCCGGCATCGGCGACCTGCTGCTGCGCACCGACCCGCAGGAAGTCAAGACTTACCTGCCTCAGGCCAGCGCCGTGCAGAAACTGCTGTCGCCGGCCGAGATGGGCGAGCTGTTCAAGGTGCTGGCGGTGGGCCACCGGGTGGAATTGCCGGAAGCCCTGTTGTCAGGCGACCGCAGCCACCGCCTGTGATCGCTCAAGCCAGGTCAAGGCAGGGCGTGCGCGTCCTGCAATTTCCTGTCCGCCGGTGGTTATTATCTTGTCATATCGTATATGATGATTGATACAGCACGGTTCCATCCTGCAAGAACCCGTCGCCGCGCACCGATTTCAAGATAGAACGATGGGAAAGATACATACACACTATGACAACCTGAAAGTGGCGCGCCTGGCGCCGCAGGAAGTCATACGTGCCGCGTACAAGGCCCTCAGCCAGAAATACCATCCCGACAAGAATCCCGGCGACGAGAAGGCGGCCCGCATCATGGCTATCCTCAACAGCGCCTATGGCACCCTGTCCGACCCGCAGCGCCGCAAGGAGCATGACGAGTGGATCGCCGCCGAAGAGTGGGAAATCGAATGGCTGGAAAGCACCCATCAGGAAGAAGGCAAGGCCAGGGAAGGCCGCCACCATGCGCAGCAGGCCGAGCAGGGCTGGGCCCAGGACGTGCCGCCGCCTGCGGGCAAGGCGCGGCGCGGCCACGTGCCGATCTGGCGCAACTGGCGCTGGTGGCTGAGTTTGCTGGTCTGCCTGCTGCTGGGCTGGCTGGCCGCCTTGCTGATGCTCGATACGTCGCAGCCCGTGCCCAGCGCGCTGGCGTCGGCCTGGAGCGGTCTGGCCCGCGATGGCGGCAAGCCGCGCGCGCCGGCGTCCGCCGAGGGCGAACCCGGCTTGCTGCCGGCGGCGAAGCCGGAAGCGGTGGCCGTCGATAGCTGGGCTGTGGGCAAACCCTATGCGGCCGAGCCAGCGCAAGCCCGGTCGCCCGAGATCCGCGTGCAAGCCGTCTCCCAGCTGGTGCTGAAAAGCAGCAAGCCCGTGTGCGATGACAGCGGTCCCGCGCCCGCGCTGGTGGCGCCGAATGGCGAACCGTGGCCGGCGCAGTCCGGTTATGTGGATGGCTTCCCTATTGGTAACAAGGGCGAGGAACTGGCGCTGACCATCGACAACAGCGCCAACGCGGCGCCCGTGTTCGTCAAGCTGTACGACACGGAGCGGCGCTCGAACGTGCGCTACCTGTTCATCCTGGCGCATGACAAGCTGACGGTGGAACAGCTCAGCGCGGGCAAGTACGAAGTCCGCTATCAGGTGGTCGAGCCCGGCCAGGATGGCTGCGGCGACAAGGGCAAGCATGGCACGCCCGCGCCCGCCGCCAACCCGTCCATTGGCGAAGCCGGCACTCAGAATCCTGTTGTAAGCAGCATCTAATCTGATTATGCTTGATAGGCGTCAACGCAGCGTCCACATCGAACTTATCCATTAGGAGTATTCATGACCGACCTCAAAGCCGATGCAGATGATAACTGGCTGCTCGACGAGGATGAGCCGGTGGCCAGTCCTGCCGGGCTGGCCGCACCCGACCAGCGCCTGTGGCGTGTCTTGATAGTCGATGACGATGTCGATGTGCATGCGGTTACGCGGCTGGCGCTGCGCAATGTCAGTTTCAAGGGCCGCGAACTGGAACTGTTTTCCGCCTACAGCGGCCGCGAGGCGTTCGAGATACTGCGCGACACGCCCGATATCGCGCTGGTGCTGCTCGACGTGGTGATGGAAACGGATGACGCGGGCCTGATCCTGGCCAAGCGCATCCGCGCCGAGCTGAACAACACCATCGTGCGCGTCGTGCTGCGCACGGGCCAGCCGGGCCAGGCGCCCGAGCAGCGCGTCATCATCGAATACGACATCAACGACTACAAGGCCAAGACGGAGCTGACGACGCAGAAGCTGTTTACCACCGTCATCTCGGCCCTGCGCGCCTACGAGAGCCTGATGATGCTCGAGCGCAGCCGCATCGGCCTGGGCAAGATCCTCGCCGGCGCCACCAATCTGTACCAGATCCATTCGCTGCGCGAGTTCGCCTCCGGCGTGCTGAACCAGGTCAGCGCCATCCTCGACGTGGGCGCCGACGGCGTGCTGTGCCTGATGCAGGGCGGCGCCGGGCGCCCCGAAGTGGTGGCCGCCACGGGCACCTATGCCGTGCTGGCCGAATCGGAAGCCTTGCCGGCCGACCATGCATTGACGCCCACCATCGACAAGGCCTTCGCGGAAAAGCGCAGCCAGTTCGAGCATCCGGCCAATGTGCTGTTCATCCACACGGAAGGCAACCGCGAGCTGGCCATTTCCGTCACGCCGCCGTGGCCGCTGGCGCAGATCCAGCGCGATCTGCTGGAAGTGTTTTGCCAGCGCATCGCCGCCGCCTTCGACAATCTGTACATGTTCGGCCAGCTGCGCAAGGCGCAGGAGGCCACCGTGGTGGCGCTGGCCGACCTGGCCGAGTTCCGCGACAGCGACACGGGCGGCCATGTGCGCAGGGTGCAGCAGTTGTCCGACGCCATCGCCCGCCGCATGCAGCAGCGCGGCGTGTATGCCGACGAGCTCACGCCGCAGCTGCTCGACATGATCGGCCTGGCCAGCATCCTGCACGACGTCGGCAAGGTAGCCACGCCGGACGCCGTGCTGCTGAAACCGGGACGCCATACGGACGAGGAGCGGGAGCAGATGCAGCTGCACGCCAGCGTCGGGCGCACCATTCTGGAACGGGCCGCCAACATGGTCGACGGCGTCAGCTACCTGACGTATGGCGCGCAGATCGCCGGCGGCCACCATGAGCATTTCGATGGCGCCGGCTATCCGAACGGCATCAAGGGGCGCGACATTCCCGTCGCCGCGCGCATCGTTGCCGTGGTCGATGTTTTTGACGCCTTGCTGCACGAGCGGCCCTACAAGGAGCCGTGGCCGTATCCGCAGGTGCGCGAATATATCGAGCAGCGCAGCGGCAGCCAGTTCGATCCGGAAGTGGTGGCCGCGCTGCTCGACCTGATCGACCACGAGCCGCAACTGTGGCATCCGGAGCGCGCCGTCGCCTGATTTGCCGCTTTTCCTCGCCATTCGGCGCCGCGCCATTCCCTTGCGCGCGGCGCCGTCATATACTCGGCAGCCTCATGCTGGCTGGCGCCACGCACCAGTGTGGCGCGCCGCTGAGTTTTCGGACAACACGACATGAAAGAACTCAAGGGCCTCAGCGCACTGATTATCGAGCCGCATCCGGGCATGCGTTCCAGCCTGCACAATATGCTCAACCTGTGCGGCCTGGCGAAAATCGATGACGCGGCCAGTTCGGGCCAGGCGATCCGCATGCTGGGCAGCAAGTCGTACGATTTGATCCTGTGCGAATACGACCTCGAAGGCGGGCAGGATGGCCAGCAGATGCTGGAAGACTTGCGCCACCACAAACTGATGCATGCCTCGACCATGTTCTTCATGGTGACGGGCGAGGGCAGCTTCGCCAAGGTGGTCAGCGCCGTCGAGCTCTTGCCCACCGATTACATCCTGAAGCCGTTTACTGCAGATAACATGCTTGAGCGCATCGGCCGCGCGCTCGACAAGCGCAATGCCTTCGTGCCCGTGTACGCGCTGATCGACGTGGGCAACGAGCGCGCGGCGATTGCCGCCTGCGCGGAGGGCGCCAGCCTGTATCCGCGCTACGCCACCGATTTCATGCGCCTGCGCGCCGAGCTGCATTTGCTGCTGGGCGAGGCGGCCGACGCGGAACCCATTTACGCGGCCCTGTATGAAAGCAAGGCCATCGGCTGGGCGCGCCTGGGGCAAGCCAAGACGCAGTTCCTGCTGGGCGAGTACGACGCCGCGCAAGGCACGCTGGAAGGCTTGCTGGAAAACAACAAGCGCTTTCTCGACGCGTATGACTGGCTGGCGCGCACGCATCTGGCGCAAGGCAAGCCGGAGCTGGCGCAAGCGGCCCTGAGCGAGGCGGTGGCGCTGTCGCCGCACGCCGTGCGCCGTCTGCGCCGCTTGGGCGAGGCGGCCCTGGCGGCCGACGATATCGAGACGGCGGAAAAAGCCCTGAAGCTGGTCGTCAGCAAGGCCAAGTATTCCGAATTCCGCGACCCGGAAGACCATGTGCGCCTGGTGCAAACCCTGGTGCGCAAGGGCGATCCGCTGCAGGTGGGCGCCGTCATCCGCGACCTCGACAAGTCGATGGGCGGGCAAAAGAATGCGGAACTGTGCAGCGCCCTGTGTAGCGCCATGCTGCATGCGCATACGGGCAACGCCGAGCGGCTGCAGCAGTCGCTGGACGCGGCCCTGGCCGCCAACCGCCACAGCGTGGGCGGCTCGAATGCGCTGAAGACGGAACTGGCGCGCCACTGCCTGGCGCACGGGCGCGAGGATGGCGCCGCCGAGGTGATGCGCGAAGTCATGCGCAATGCGCCCGACAGCGCCGCCATGACGCGCGCCATGGCCGTGTTTGAGCAGGCGGGGCGCGAGGAGCTGGCCAGGGCCCTGGCGCGGCAAAGCCGCCAGGAAGTGGCCGACATGGTGGCGGCCGGCGCTGCCAGGGCGGGCGAGGGCGACTTCCGCGGCGCCGTTGAATTGATGGGCGAGGCCGTCACGCGCCTGCCCGACAATCCGCAAGTGGTGTTCAATGCGGCCGTGGCCGTGCTGAAATGCCTGGAGCACGAAGGCTGGGATGAGCGCATGGGGCAGCAGGCGCTGGTTTTTATTGCCGGCGTGCGCCGCCTGGATCCGCGCAACCCCAAATTGCCCGTGCTGTCCGGTCTGCATCAGCAGTTGTTGCGTAAATATAAGCCGCATGGCACCTCCTGGATGCACCCGCCCGATGCCCGTTGAGCAGGGGAATATGGGGCAAAAGACGGAAAAATGCGGCCTGCAAGGGAGGGACTTAAAAAAAATGCGAAAAAAGACGACTTTTTCGCGCCAACCCTTGCACATTCTCAAATCGGGAGCTTATAATCACGCCCCGAAGCAGCCAACTTCTTCTTTATAAGCAAATGCAGCAGTCAGGCATCAGTAAATAAGGTTGACAGTTGTGAGTAGATGCTTCATACTCTGCGGTTCCCGCGGAGGGGTGGCCGAGTGGTTAAAGGCGACAGACTGTAAATCTGTTCTCTATGAGTACGCTGGTTCGAATCCAGCCCCCTCCACCAAGTTTTTGCAAGGAAAACTGGGTAGTAGCAAAAAGCAAGTGAAGATAAAGTGAACGATACCTCGCGGGTGTAGCTCAATGGTAGAGCAGAAGCCTTCCAAGCTTACGACGAGGGTTCGATTCCCTTCACCCGCTCCAGTTTCCGTTCAGATGCTTGATGCATCGCATGCAACAAATTACAGCCCTTGTAGCTCAGTGGTAGAGCACTCCCTTGGTAAGGGAGAGGCCACGTGTTCGATCCACGTCAAGGGCACCAGAATTCGCAGCAGGCAGCACAGAAGCAATTCAAACCAGACCGTCGGGCGTGTGCCTGAGCAATCTAATCAAATCATTAGGAGTTCAAAATGGCAAAAGGTAAATTCGAACGGACCAAGCCGCACGTCAACGTCGGCACCATCGGCCACGTCGACCACGGTAAAACCACGCTGACCGCTGCAATCGCAACGGTTCTGTCGAAGAAATTCGGCGGCGAAGCTAAAGCATACGACCAGATCGATGCAGCTCCAGAAGAAAAAGCGCGCGGTATCACGATCAACACCGCCCACGTCGAGTACGAAACGGAAACCCGTCACTACGCTCACGTTGACTGCCCAGGCCACGCCGACTACATCAAGAACATGATTACCGGTGCCGCGCAGATGGACGGCGCGATCCTGGTGTGCTCCGCAGCTGACGGCCCAATGCCACAGACCCGCGAACACATCCTGCTGGCCCGCCAAGTTGGCGTTCCATACATCATCGTGTTCCTGAACAAGTGCGACCTGGTCGACGACGCA